>DASXFV010000087.1:0-184500 GCA_036489445.1 Steroidobacteraceae bacterium
CATGGATAACTATGGGACGCACAAAGAGCCGCACGTGCAGGCGTGGCTTAAGAAGCATCCGCGCTTTGTCTGTCACTTTGTTCCGACCAGCTCGAGCTGGCTGAATCTGGTGGAGCGCTGGTTCAGGGAATTGACCGATAAAGCGATTCGCCGGGGCAGCTTCGTGAGCGTCCCGGATTTGAAGCGGGCGATCGATGCGTTCCTGAACGCCTGGAATGAAGAACCCAAGCCGTTTATCTGGACGGCTACGGTCGAGGACATCGTGCAAAAGATTGCCCGCGCACGAGCAAAGCTTGAGCAGATCAAACCCAATTCCACTCTGCCTCGCGGGAAAAAGAAGGCCGCCGCCTAAGTGAATAGTTATTTCGGCGACACTACACTAGATATCGTGCTTCACATTGAAGCGCTTACTCCCGCCTTCGGTACGACCTTCTGGGCCTTCGTGGAGGCGGGGGGTTATGAGATCCGCCAGGCCAGCGGCACCGGAAAGCCGATTCTCTACCGATTCCAGGAACCGGCATCTGCTGAATACCCTGCGATGCTGGAGCTGTTCTGCCGCGTGCCTGAGGGGATTCATCTTGCCTCGGGTGCTCACCTGACGCCGATTCCATTTGACGATGCCGTCGCCAGTCTCCCGGCTATTCTCCTGGAGGACGAGTACTACACATTCATCATGAACGGCCGCCGGATAGTTGAAGGCCTGCCGTGGATCTCCGAATTGATCTTCCGCTCGCCGCAGTCATCGAGCGACTCCGACAGGCCTACGGACTTAGTCGCGGATGACTCTTCCTGCGTTTCTGATGAGTCCGCCCGAGGATAAAATACGTCACGCGGTGGTAACGTCGTCGCCGCCACTGTCTTGACCGGCAAGCCCTACTCAGCCAAAGCTGGCTCGGACGATTCGCTGATCCGGTCGTTACGAGAAGCATGGACAGGACTTCTAAAACCGGTGGCGGCAAAAGTTCGGGTTCGGCTACGACAGATAATCATGCGCGAGCTGTTTCGGGGCGCCGCAATGCACGTCTTGAATTACGCTGCCGTGGTAGAGGTAACGTGAACGTCATCGTCAAACCCTGGTGCGGATTACGGCTAACCCACAGCGTCCCATCGTAGGACTCGACGATCCGACGGCTGATGGCCAGGCCGAGTCCCATACCATTGGATTTGGTCGTGAAGAACGCGTCGAACATGCGCACGAGATAGTGCGGCTCTATGCCGGTCCCATTGTCCCGCACGGATACCTCCAGCGTGCCCCTGTTCCGGCGCGCGGACGTAATCACCAGCTCTTTCGGGCGCTCGACGACCGCACGCAATGCCTCGATACTGTTGATAACCAGGTTCAATACAACCTGTTGCAACTCGACGCGATCCGCGATCACGATGGGAAGCCGTCCATCGAGCAAGGTCGTTAGTTCCACATGCTCGCGCGAGATCTCGTGGGTAGCGAACGCTACCACCTCCCGGATGACTTCGTTGATGTTCAGTGCGGATCGGGACGGCGTTGTCTTCGCCGAGAACGAGCGTACACGCAGGATGATTGCGCTGGCCCGATTCCCGTCACGCACGATACTTTCAAGCGACAGCTTGGCGCGCTTGTAATTCGGCACCTTTCGCTCCAGCCATCTGCGGGCAGCATTTGCGTTGGTGACGATTGCCGCCAGCGGCTGGTTGATCTCGTGGGCGAGTGAGGCTGTGAGTTCCCCAATGCTGAGAACGCGGCTTGCGTGCGCGAGCTCCTGCTGGGCCTTGCTGAGTGTCAGCTCGGTCCGTCTTCGCTGGGAGATGTAGCGACATACGGTTGCAAGTGCAAGTCGGCGGCCGGTGTTCGGTTCGCAGATGTAAAAGATGCGCTGTAGGACAGGAAGGTCAGCGCCGCCCGAGAAATGGCGGAAAGTGGTCTGTCCATCCCAGAATCCTTCCCGCTCAACCACCAGCAGGCTCTCCTTGAGCCGCTCCTGAGCCTCATCTGCAACATATGAGCTGATTTCACGGGGGCTCGGCTCATCATCCAGCAATCCGACCATCCTGCGACCCGCAGAATTGATAAACATCGCCTTGCCATCAAGCGTCGAGATACCGATGAAATCGAAGCAATTCTGGACAACCGCAGCCAGTTTGTAGCGCTCTTCCTCAGTCCGATTGCCCTCGAGCATTCGCGCGGCCTGCTGTACGAAAATATCGGTCAGGCGCAGCTCGTAGTCCGAAGGCCTGTGCGGCTTGCGGAAGTGAGTCGAAAGCATGCCCAGCAATTCGCCACGATGGCTGATCAACGGTGTCGACTGCATCGCGCGAACCCCCGCCTCGGCAGCGACACTCCGATGGGGTGCGAAGCCTTCGTCAGTGTCAATGTCCTCGATGATGACTCGGCTGGGAGCTTCGGCTGCCTTCCCACGAGCGTAATCCTCACAGAGCACGCGCGCCAAGTGATTAAGAAATGCAGGTTGAAGGTTGCGCTGGGCTTTGATCACCAATCCACCGAGTTCCGCATCAAAGAGTTCAACATTGCCGAAGTCGGCGCTTTGCACATCTATCGCAGCGTCGAGCATGTGTTCGAGAACCGTTGTCGGATCATCGGCTGCGATCAGGCTGGTGCTGAATTGGTGCAGTCGGGCCAAGGAGCGCAACTCAGCTATCAGGTTGTCCTTCAAGGCGGTTGGGTTCGGATTTACTTGCGGCGCTCGTGCGACCACGTCCTCTGGACCTGTCTCGCGGCACCGCATCGGGTGCGAGTCCTCCATGAGCGCGACACATGCCTGATTTCCGGCTACGCGCAATAGAATCCTCTCCAGATCGCTCGGAAAGGACGCGCGCGGTGCACCCGCTACCAACTTGCCCCACGCGCCGTTTGATCCAAGCTCGAGCGAGGTGATCGATATGGCTTCAGGCCCCATTGGGGTGTAATTCAAGCTCGAGGCCGAACCGAGAGGGGGCGAAAGCCAGGGCTGTAATGCCGCGATGAGTGCCGCCTCGTCGCTGCGATCTCTGTACCGACTATCGAGGCTCAGTACCTCGTGATAGGCACCGTCCGGCCAAGAACGCAGTCTTATGACTACCAAACGGAGATCCAATATCCGTAGAAGCGCCTCTCCGAGCTTGCTGAGAATGTGATCGCAAGTGCACCCGCTCGATACTGACTGCAGCGCCAAAACTACAGTCAAAGCATCGATAAAGCCGTCGAGCTTCCGCGCTTGATCGACGCTCTGCGCTTTCACACCTCGCTCCGCCTTTGGAAACGCTACGGGCTCTATGATGCCACGCCCTCTGCCATGAGCGAAGCTTTACTCAACTCCGCGCGGTCCGTCCGTGACTGCCACACGTGGGGAGCAATCAACTTCGGGCCAAACAATCAGGATTGCGAGGGCGGCATAGAGTTGGGCGTACACCGTGTTTCAGCCGACGCCTGACGGCCATCAATGACGCGGTGGGTGCGCGCCGATATAAGCAGTCGCATCTGTCTTTTCTCGAAAGAGCAACCATCGCGCGGCACCGGTCTTCCGGAAGGTTCCGCGCTGGAGCCGTAACGAAGATCCGAGTAACGGATTTGGCGGCAGGGATTGCCGCTTTCACTCTCCTGAGCCCCCTTGCGCTGCCCCAAGGGGGTCCCACTTGGCCATCCCCTCAGATCCACGTGCCGAATCGCCTGGGCAAGCCGTTATTCGCCGGGCAACAGGGTAGGCAGAGAACCGAGATCCACTTTGATCCTAACACCGGACTCGTGAGGCTGAGCCTGGTGGTCCAGGACTCCAATGGGTATTTCATTCCTAACATTCGCCGCGCGAATTTCGCTGTGTATGAGAACGGAGTCCGCCAGCGGAACGCGACTGTCGAGATCGAGTACGCCGCCGTTTGCGTCGGTGTCCTCGTTGAGTATGGCGGTCACTATCACGCCCTGAACGAGGCTTTGTCCGCCACTATTTACATGGCGGTCGGGCAATTTGCAGACGCGATAGGGTCCGAGGACGAGGTTGCCATCTGGAAATACGGTGACCGTATAGAGGAGATATCAGGCTTCTCTCAAGGTAAGGACTCGCTGCAACAGGCCGCAGCGAGCTTACGGTCAGCGCCACCTTTCTCGGAACTGGATTTTTACGATGCGCTCATCGCCACACTGCCGCGCCTGCAGGAGCAACGCGGCGAGATGGCGCTCCTACTCTTCAGCTCGGGCATCGATATCTTCAGCAAAGCGAGTTACCCCGATGCGCTGGCGGCCGCCGGTCGGTCCGATGTACCGATTTATGTGCTCAATATCGGGCCGGTGACACGGAGCGACCCCTCCTTGTATGGGCTCAACGGTGCCTACACGCGACTCGATTGGAAAGGCGCGGAACAGAAACTGGCCCATATAGCGCGGGCATCCGGGGGACGGATGTACTCGCCGGACTCGAGCCTCGACCTCGCGACTGTCTACGATGATCTGATGGAGAATCTCAGGGTTCGGTACGTGATCATCTACAAGTCCGCCGCTCGTCCCGAAGAGCACGGTCCAAGAAGGGTCCGCGCGGAGCTCGTCAATTCCAGGACCGGTGGTCCGCTGCGGATCGCGGTTGCCGACGCCAAACCGGTACACCCCAGGGCCCTTGTCGAAGAAACGTATAATCCGGCCGCAGCAGATAGCCGTACGAATCTGGACCGATAACCAGTTTGAAATTGTATCCTGACCGCACGAGGGTAGAATCCGCACCGCCACCCCCGACACAGGCGAGGTTTTAAGCCGTCGCTTCGGCGTGGCGTCGTACGCTTTCGACTCTTCACTCTCACATGGCTCTTGCCAGGGGCCGACAGTACGTGAAGTCAGTGGATCCGATCGTGTTCGTCGTCGACGACGATGCCTCGATGCGCGAGGCGTTGGCGAATCTGGTCACCTCGGTGGCCCTGCGAGTGGAGTGTTTCGCCTCTTCGACAGAGTTCCTGCGTCGTGACCGCAGTGAAGGCCCGTCGTGTCTCGTCCTCGACGTGCGCCTGCCGGGTTTGAGCGGACTGGAGCTGCAGCGACGACTGGCGCGCGCGCAGCCACCAATCCCCATCATTTTCATCTCGGCTCATGGCGATATTTCGATGGCGGTCCACGCCATGAAGGCGGGCGCCGTGGAGTTTCTTTCCAAGCCGTTTCGCGAAGAGGAGCTGTTGGATGCCATCCGTCAGGCGCTCGAGCACGACCAGACTGCCAGAGCCGAGCGTAGCAAGCGCAATCAAGTACACGAGCGCCATGCGCAGCTCACGGCACGGCAGCGGCAGGTGATGGGCTTGGTTGTCAGGGGTAGGCTGAATAAACAAATCGGCGCCGAACTCGGACTGAGCGAGAACACCGTCAAAGTGCATCGGCGCCACATTATGGAAACTATGGGCGCACTGAGCTTGGCCGATCTCGTGCGTATGAGCGAGCTATTGCTCTAAAGCGAGGCCTTGATCAAAGCATTTATCCGTTAGTGCGCGTCATCCTGTATGAGCTGGGGCATCCGGGCCCGCCTGCAGTGGGGACGATCCTGACGTGATGACGGTTGGGAAAAGACAGCAACGCTTTGTCGCAGTCGTGGACGATGACGCCGCCGTACGCAGGGCAACCCGGGACCTGCTCAATTCAAATGGCTTTGCCGCTCGGGGCTATTCGAGCGCGGAGCAACTGCTGCAATCCGGCCAGCATGTCTGGGCCGGGTGTCTCGTCCTCGATATGCGGCTGCGGGGAATGAGCGGACTGGAGCTGCAGCGTCGACTCCAGGCGGCAGGCGTCGCCGTTCCGATCATCTATTGCACTGCGGAAAGTGACCCCGACGGGCGCCTGCGCAGACGGTTGTTGCAAGCTGGAGCTATGGCCGTTTTGTACAAGCCATTCGACCCCGAGCGACTCCTGCGGCTGGTGGAGGATGCTCTGCGGGCTGGGTAGTCCTCTCAACGCCGCCGACCCGAAAGGGTCAATCCGATGTACTAAGGTGGACTGGTCGCGAGTAGCGTCTGTCCCTAGGGTAGGAGGCTGTTGCGATACACCTGCTGAAGGACCCCGGAGGACCAACATGGAGACTTCCTCGGCAGTATCTTTCGGCAAGCTGATCGAGCGATTTTCCGGAAGCAGCCCTCCCGAGACAACCCATGAGAGTCTCCAGCAGCTGGCGGTTGTTGCTCGATACGACATCGACCAACCGATCCATCGCTACAACGACCCGGCGCAATACTGGTTTCGCATCGTCGCGGGGGCGGCGCGCAAGATTGCCCTGAGCGGTGACGGGCGCCGGCACATCGTGGATTTTTTGTTACCCGGAGACTTTTTCGGGTTCTGCGCCTCGAGCGAACATCGCTTTTGCGTGGAGACGATTGTTGCTGGAAGCTTGGTCGCTCGGTTTCCACGGCGCAGCGCAGAGCGTCTCGCCGACTCCGATCCCGAGATCGCGCGGTACATCCGTCAAGCTGCGTTTGAGTCTATCGCTCGTCTGCAACGACGCACGCTCACTCTCGCCGGGAGTAGCGCACTCGAAAAAGTCGGTGCCTTCCTGCTGGAGATGGCCGACCGAGCGTGCGTTGAGCAAACCCGATGGGTACGTCTGCCCATGTCTCGTTCTGACATCGCTGACTATCTCGCGATGGCCGTCGAGACCGTGAGCCGTACTCTGACCCAGTTGCGGGCGCGTCGCGCCATCGCATACCGCGATGCGCGTCGGGTGCAAATCTGCGATCGCGGGGTGTTGGCGAGAGCGCCGATGGGTTGGGCCGGGGGCGTCTGTTGACGAGGACCCACCGATGCGAGCTACAGAGGCACACTTTCGCAGTCTGGCGGACTCTCTTGCCCAACTTGTCTGGGTCGTAGACGGGGCGGGTCGGCTCGTGTATGGCAATCCGGCATGGCAGTCATTTACGCAGATCCATGTGGGGGCATCGTTTGTCGACAGCTACGTGCCGGCGTTGCATCCGGTAGACCGCACGTCCTGGGAGCAGACATGGGAGCAGGCTGTCAACTCCGGAGAGCCTTACGCGCTGGAGCGTCGCGTGCGGTTTCTGCCGCAGGCAAGCTATGTGTGTCAGCTCGAATGGGGTAAGCCGCTGCTGGAGAACGGCTCGAGAACGGGCGAATGGGTGATAACTGCCATGGACGCCGACCAGAATGCGCGCCTCATCGTGCAGCTGCGCCGTCGCGTTGCACTCAAGGACAAGTTTCTTGGGCGGCTCGCGCACGAGATGCGTGGGCCGCTGGCACCGATGTCTAACGCGCTGTATCTGCTGCGTGAGCATTTCAACGAGCCAACGATAGTCAGCCAATCGTGTGCCCTGCTAGCCCGACAATTTACCCAGCTGGCGCGCTTCATCGATGATCTGTTCGAACTCGCACGTTCGCAGAACGCGCAGATCAGACTGAAGCGGACTGCGGTCGATCTCAGGGCCGCTGTCGAGGCTGCCGTCGAGACGGCTCAACCGATGATCGCAGCCCGCGGACAACGGTTGACGGTGGTAGTGCCGGAGCAATCGACGCTCGTGAATGGCGACGATGGCCGCTTGGCTCAGGTGTTCATCAATCTGTTGATTAACGCGGCAAAGTTCACCGATCGAGGTGGCTGGATCGACATTTCAGTTGGGACAGAGTCCGATTGGGCGCTGGTCCGGGTGCGAGATACCGGCGTCGGAATTGCGGGTGACATGTTGACGCGTGTATTTGATCCCTACGTTCAGGCCGAGCGCGGTTCCGATGCAGGGCTGGGCCTGGGACTCGCCCTCGTCCGGCACCTGGTGGAATTGCATGGTGGAGAGGTGGATGCCTACAGTGAGGGACCGGGACAGGGCAGCGAGTTCGTCGTGCGGCTGCCTTGCTTGGGTGGCAGCGTAGATTCGCGCGGGCCCCTTGCACTGACGGATGGTCCCTCGGTGCCAAAGTGAGCTCGAGGGTCGCAGAGCCGACGACGTCGGAACGTTGGACCCGCAGCAGGGAGCAGTGGAGCGTTTCGACGTACTACCAGCGCTTCGAGACTGCGGTGGCGATCGTCCTTACCGTCGTCATCGCGCTGATCATTGCCGTCGCATTGTATCGTCTCTGTGTGGGAGTGATCAGCGCGCTCGTGTTTGAGGCGGCCAATCCGTTAGAGCACAGCATATTTCAAGCGGTTTTTGGTCAGATCATGACGCTGCTGATTGCGTTGGAGTTCAATCACACACTACGGTATGTTGTGACCCGCCATCAGAGCATCATTCAGACGAAGGTGGTGGTGCTTATAGCGCTGCTGGCGCTGGCGCGCAAATTCATCGTTCTCGATGTTCGCGATGTGGCCGCGGAATATCTGTTGGGGTTGGCGGCCATTACGCTGGCGCTCGGGCTCACCTATCGCCTCATGCGCTGGCACGACGACCTTTAAAGAATCTCGCTTGTCCGACAGAAGGCCGCGCGCGGCAGTCGGTGTGCCAAGGCAGTCCTGGAGACCAGGGCTAGCGTAATGCACGTTAATCCGGCAAAAATGAGGTTGAATCCGAGCAGCAAGCTGGTGGCCCAGAGGGCGGTCGCGGGCCAGCCGAGCAGAAGAATGACGCCGACGAAGAGGCTGCCGATGCCGCTGGCGACCAGCCAACCCCAGCCGATGACGGGTCGGGCGCTCATTCCGAAGGCCACACGCAAGGTGCCGTCGGTGATGAACAGAATTCCTACCAACACCGCAAGTGTCAGTGCGCCGCCGAGCGGGTAGGAGATGACAAGGAGTCCGGCGATAGCGAAAAACACGCCGCCGAACCCATACCAGGCCGAGCGCGGCCACGCTCTGACCTGAAACGCATGCATGAGCTGCAAGATCGCCGTTACCAGCAGTACCGCCCCGAAGATGGCCACGGCTGCGAGCGAGGCGATGACGGGAACGGCTATGGCGATGCCGCCGGCATTGATCTCCACGATACCCAGCGTCAACAGCCAGCCCCACCGACGTCCGAGTGGCGCCGCGACGAAGTCCATATTCATGGATTGGGTGATTGTCGGCATGAGTTACCTCGGAAGCATTGGTGTGTGCCGCTGGTATGTCGGGACCATTACTTCTCAGGAGTGAGGAAATTCTGCGTCAATGGTCTGACCCGAGGGGAGCTGACATTGCCCTTGGCCGCCGCCCTTCATCCCCTCGCCGGAGCGCAGGAGCTGGAACTGGCAGCGCATGCGCTGTCCGTCGGGGCCTGCAAGATTGGCGACGACGTGACCGGTATAGTGCGCGACGAAGGATTCTTCGGGCTCCGGGCCCCAGAAGGCCCAGGCGTGCCATCCTGGGTACCAGGAACTCCAAACGTCGGCGATAGTGTCGATCCGGGTATCGCGCGTAATCTGATAGAACTTGCCCTCGTAGGCCTCCGGTGCGCTGCCCGGCTTCGTCACCGTCGCCAGGAGTGTGCCGGACGTGGGGTCTGACTGCTCCCAGGTAAAGGTGGCCTTGACATTGCCGGAGTGGGATTCGCCCATACCCTCGCCCGTGCTCCTGCAGCTGACGAGGATCATGCTGAGGGCGAGCACTAACGTGGAGGAAACGAAAAGCTTAGATGCGCTCACTGACGCACCTCACTTGTGATGCCAATGCCCGTCGGCCCACGCCCAATGGGGGCCCCGGTGGACCCAGCCGCCGGCGACCCATACGGCCCCTGGGAAGGGCGCTACAACGTAACGCCCTGGCACCCAGACGTATCGGGCTCCATCCCAGCTCCAATATCCCGGCGTCCAGACCTCACCTGCAGCGGGTGGTGGTGGTGGTGGTGGTGGCGGCGGTGTCTCCACAATGGGCGGGGGCGGCGTGAGCGCAACGGCAAATCCGATGTTAGCCGCCACCGCGTGGGTGGGATCTGCGGCGAGCAGGATCAAGGCGCAGATGGTTGCGGCCGAGTAATTTTTGGATCGAGCGCCATGCATGGCTGATTGATAACTCTGGCGACGTCAGAAGTCTTTGACGCAGATCAATTGACACCGGAAGGAGTCGGGCCGTCGCGCGGCGCTCCCGATATGAACTCTTTGCCACGTGTGGCCGGACTGACCCGGGAGCGAGTCGCGCGTGAATTCGATGGTCGGGGTCCCGAGGTGTGCCGTACCGAGATCATCCTCGATCTCCAGGCCAACAACCCCGAGCTGCTGGACATGGCGACGTGCTGTGCGCGCGATGTCGGAGACTCCGCGCGCATCATGACCGGGTTCTGTTTGTTCTATCGATTGCTAACGACGCAAGCGCGGGCCGCCGCTGGAGTCTCTCAGGCCGATCCCGCTCAGCAACAGCTGACTGCGCCGCCACGCGTGTCCGCTGCCACGCGCGCTGACATCGTCAAGCAGATCAGTATGTTGGGATCGAAGAATTCACGAGTAGAACCGCGGACGAGCTGGAGCGCAACAATCCAGAGCTGTTGCTCATGGCGCACTATTTTGCCGAGAGTCAGGCCGACTATCCCGGTGTGATGCAGGGTTTTGCCCTGCTGTTCGCATGCCTGTCGGCCGCGGCGGAACGCGAGCGCGGTGTCCTTCATTAGCGGTGGCTCACACTCCGGGATTCGCCCGCCGCCGAGTGACGCCAATCAATGCCGAGCCGTGCGTTGCGGTGCAGCCTGGATTTTCAAACTGTCTGGTCGAATCCGACCGTTGCCTTCCACAGGAGGAACGAGGCCATGACCATCCGCAGACTGCAGCGTGACGACTGGAGCGGATTTTGCGCTCATGTGACACGCGGCTTTTCCGGCAAACGGGTGGATATCGAGGTGGCGTCGCTTCAGATCGGCTTTCAGCCTGAAGCGCGGCACCTGCCACTGATCGGCATTTCCTATGATCCGAAGAGCGACGTGCTGGAGCTGCTGTTGGGTGACCTCGAGCATCTCATACGAGCGCCACGCGAATTCTATGTGGACGAGGAGCCTTTGGGCATCGTGTGCCTGCAGATCATCGATGCCGAGGGTGTGCACCAGATTCTCACCCTGCGAGATCCACTCATGTTGCCCCGGCGGACAGCCGATTCACCCGTATCAGTGCCTGACTGACTGGGGTCAATGCATAGCGCCGCGTGATAGCGAAGATAACAGGCACGGTTCGTTCACACGTGGCGCAGCAATGGTAGTCGCTCAGATAGCACAGACAGAGGCCAGATCATGACATCGGACTTCAGCTTCGGCTGCCACGCACCCACACGTCCAAGACGGTCGCCGCGATCTCGAGGGCCGACC
This sequence comes from Steroidobacteraceae bacterium, assembly GCA_036489445.1. Taxonomy (GTDB): domain Bacteria; phylum Pseudomonadota; class Gammaproteobacteria; order Steroidobacterales; family Steroidobacteraceae; genus DAIDKA01. Next base: position 11,137 of record DASXFV010000087.1, read on the forward strand.
GCTTTGTCAACGAGTGTCGCAGGGGTTGCGACGATGATCCTCGTGATAGCCGCTTCGCTCGTTCCCGTAGCCAGCGCCGCTCCGGTGGACTTGGTCGTCGTCGACGTGGTGCAGGTGGCCAACGGCTACCGCGCGAGCAAGCTTCTCGGGGTCACGGTATCAAACCCGCAGAATCAAAAAATCGGCAATCTCGACGATCTGATTGTCGGCAAGGATCGCGTGTTGTTCGCAATCGTGCAAGTTGGCGGTTTCTTGGGTATCGGCCGTCACTTTATTGCCGTGCCCTACAGCTCATTGCAGATCAACGAAGACGGCAGCCGTATCGTACTGCCGGGCGCGACGCGGGAGCAGGTCAAAGGTCTTCCAGAGTTCAAATATAGATAGGACAACGCGGGAGTACATGATATGAGAGTAGATTCTGACATCAGGCGGGACGTCGAGGATGAGCTCCGGTGGGATCCAGACATAGATGCGACCGATATCGCCGTCGCCGTCAACAATGGCGTTGTGGCGCTAGCCGGGTTCGTGCGCAGCTACTCACAGCGGACGCAGGCGGAGCGGGACGCAAAGCGCGTGGCTGGAGTGGTGGGAGTCGCCAACGACATCGAGGTCCGGTTGCCCGTGATCGATCAGCGGCCAGACCCCGATATTGTTCGTGATGCCGTCAGCGCATTGAACTCGGAGCTGGCGTACTCCTCCGAGAACATCAAGGTGATCGCCAGGGACGGCTACATCACACTCGAGGGAACGGTCGAGTGGAACTATGCGCGCGAGCGTGCCGAAAAAGCGGTCAAGCGCATCCGTGGCGCCAAAGGCGTAACAAACTCCATCACGCTGAAGCCAAAGGTAGCGCCGCACGAGGTTCGCCGCAAGATCGAGGATGCCTTCCGACGCAGCGCCGAGATCGATGCGAGTCGCGTTACAGTGGAGGCGAACGGTAGCGAAGTCATCCTGCGCGGCACGGTAAAGTCGTGGGCCGAGCGGGAGGAGGCCGAACGCGCGGCATGGGCGGCGCCGGGTGTTTCCAAGGTCGACAACCGAGTCACGATCAGTGTGTAGCAGAGCACGCGTGCTTTAGTTGGTATGCGAGTCACACGAGGCGCCGGGGGTGCTCCCGGCGCAGCCTCGTACCGTAGGGAGCGAACATGGGCGTTCTGAAGTCGAATGCTGCGCTCGTCGGCGTCATCCTGCTACTTGGTCCGCTGGTGCCATATCGGCTGGCGCAGAGTCGCGACGCTGAGACAGTGGTGCCCATCGGAGCGTTAGCGCATGCCGCTGATGTCTTTCAAGAGGACACGGACGACGAAGTCCTGGAGATCCGCCTTGCGGATACCGCCGGTGCTGCTGGTTTTGAGGCGGCCATCCTCAAGAACGGAGGCGTTCTCTACATGCGGATCGCCTCACCTGCGGCACACGTAACCGAGATCGACGTGAAGAGTCTGCCGCCATGGTTGCTCAACTATTGTCTAGAAGCCTATTTCCGCAGCGCTGTCAGGGCGCAATTGCCTATCCAGGAGGCGATCGCCGAGGCGGAAAAGCGCAACGACGCGCCGGCGATCGATGCCGGCATCGCCAAACCGCTCAGTGGCGACAACGCGGTCCTGGCGTACCTCGTGGAAACGCTAAACGGCTCTCGGCGAGAGGATCTCGCCGTCGATGCGACGACCGGCGTCCCTAAGTAAGGAGCTGAAGATTCACGCTTCAGCGCCAGTGACGGCGGCACGTGCTACCGCGGCGCGCCGCGAGACCCGACTCGTTGCGCGGCTGGGCGCTGAAACCGGACAGCGCCGCGGCCACAACAAGGCTACCGTGGCGCTCGCCAACAAGATGGCGCGCATCGTCTGGGCGACCTGGAAATATCAGTGATCCTTCGATGGCAACTGGATTTCGCAGCCCAGCCCACAATACTGAGTGTTTCAAGACTATCTGACCTTCAAGGCTTTTCAACGCAAGTGGCATTTGACGCGATTGCATTCATGGGGTAAGCGGAACGGCCGCTGGCGCGGCAAAGCCGATGTTGTCCATGTCCTCACGAGACCTCAATTTTGATTGGCTCCGCGCCGGCGACTTTCATGATGTCCAAGGCACGCCACGTGCACATGCCCATCAACAGGACGAATACACGGTTGCAGCCGATGTCCGCTTTGTGTTCAAAGCGTTCGAATCAAGCGCGCTTGCAAGGGGAGTCCATACATGGACAATACGGGGTGATGGCACTCACCTACTTCACGCTATATCCGCGTGCTTCTATGCAAGCGGTCATAGCACGCCGATACTGTCCGCGTTTGGCGGCCGCGTCGCCAGGAGGTACTCCCCCATCGAGTTTAGTGGGATCGAATCCGGTCTGACTCTTGGCCCAACTGTGGCATTCATAGCGATCGGCCGACTGTTGCTCCGGTGATTGCCCGTTCTTTGGATAAATATAGAAATCCTCTGCTGCAGTCTGTGGTGGCGAACCCGGCTGGTCCGCGTCTTGCGGCGGTTCGACGACCTCATAGCCGTTTTGTTCCGGCACCCATCGATAGTACACGTCGTTCGCGTAGTAATAGGGCACACCACCAATCCAAACTGTTGTATAGAATGGCGGCAGGATCGACACGACAAGCCCTGTCGGAGGCCGTGTCACAATGAATCCGTAGGGACCGGGCGCATACCACACGCCGCCGGAAAAGTAGAGATGGGTTCCGTGGAACCAGTACGGGCGATACCCAGCCGGCAGCTCGCGCACGACGGTGCCTCGTGGCACATAGTAGTGCCCATGATGATAGCGATCATCGAGCCTTTCGATAGGGCCGTTGTGCTCGAGCGGGCGCTCGGCGCCAAAGGCGGACACACTCCAGAGCGACATCAGACATGACACTCCGCAGAACAGGAATGAAATTCTCTTGATCGCCACTCGCATGATTTTATCCTGCATCCGCGAACTCTAGCTAGGCACTGCAGAGCACCCGGCGATGCCGTGGAGGCTCATCTCGTCTTGTGCGGGCTGTCCATGATTGAATCGAGGCTTCGAGTCTCCGCGCAACCGTATGGGTCGGAGACTGCGCAGGTGTAAGAGGACGGCGCTCAAATCCGCATCCGACAGGTGTCGGCGACTCTTCTCAATCGCCTCAGCCATCGGTCCGGTCGCGTAACCTTTGCCAGGTGCCTTGCCCGTTGCCAGATAGCCGCAGGCGCGGACCGGACCGGTCATGCATGCTCACCAGAGTAAGATTGAGAAGGAGCACCTGACATTGACTCGCATCAACTCCGAACGCCGCTATTGCGCGGCTCGCGGTCTCGCCCCAATTGCGACACCGGAGGAGCGACGGCACTCAGTCTCCCGGTTATCACCACCACGACCACGACCACGACCGCGGCCTGCGGGGTGACCCACGGCAGACCGCGATGTATTTTCAATCGGGCATGCGCGCCGCCGCGATTGCGTTGGCGCCTCACGAACTCCATGAGCTCTGCCCATGCTTCGACGACGGGCCTTCGCTCTTCTGACCCGACGCCTTGGCGCCTCCGTTCCCTTGCGCACTGCCCTGCTCGCTTGCCGGTGAACTCGCCTGCTGGCTTGCTTGTTGACTTGTTCGCTCGCCACCCTGCGCTCCCGATCCGGGCTGAACATCGATGCGGTGCGCGCGCTGCTGCTGGTCGCTCTTGGGCACGGTGATACTGAGAACGCCGTTTTCGAAGTTCGCTTGCACCTGGTCGGGATCTGCCGCGAAAGGCAACTGCACGGTGCGTTGGAATGAGCCGTAAGCGCACTCGACGAAATGAAAGTTCTCGTCCTCGTCGCTCCGCTCAAGCCTCTTCTCGCCCCGGATTACCAGCATGTCGTCCACGACATCGACCTCAAGGTCATCCAGCTCAACGCCCGGCAATTCAGCCGCGACCCGAATCTCGGTGTCGGTTTCGCTCACGTTTATCTGCGGGGTGATCAGAGCCGTTGCAACGGCGGGGTCTGCCATGGTTGGCAATGCCGAGGGCTGCAGCAAGTCATCGAAGAGTCGATTTATGTCACGGTTGAGCGACATCAACGGGTTGAAGCCCGTGAGTCCCCTAGGCCGAGCCCGCGACGGTGTTAAAGCATTATGCGCCATACTGAATCTCCTTGATCGTGAATCGCCGATGTCATTGCGCGGCGGCGCCGCGCTTACAGCACTCCTTCTAACCCGCCGACCGGGTATCCGACATGATGTGGATCAATGCGACCAGATTCCGCGATTAGGCAAGCCTGATCCCGGCAAGCAGCAACAGCGCAAAACGGGTCGATCACGGCCGATCCTTCTTCTTGAGGCGCGCGCTTCGAAGACTTCGGGCAGGATTGTGCTGCTCGGGAAGATCTCGATAACCGAAGTCGAGCGCGCGACGAAGGATGCTGATGGCATTGTTGTGTGTCTTCTTGCTCCAGGCCTTGCTATCCGCAATGGCGACGAGCTTGGAATAGCGCACTTGATGGAAGAGATGCATCCGAAGCGCGGGACGCAACACACCGTTCAGCACTCGCCGGCAGGAGCCGACGGTCGTTGCCGCAAGGTCGTGACGAAGTAGCCGACTCTCACAGTGCTAGAGAAACTCGTCGAAGACCTCGCTACATGATCGAACTCTGACAACGCCGGTCAGTCGTCGAAGGAAGCGGTAGTCCGGAACCTCCTCGGCAAAGGATCCGCGTCAAAATAACATAGTCAATATTATTTCGACCGTTTCTTCGGCGAGAGGACGTAGTTCCAATCACCGTGAAAAGCATCGTGCACGATATTCAGGGCTGCGAGTGTGGCATTGCTGATTTTGATGCCCGTCGGATAAGTGCCGCGATCCAGCTCCGCTCGTATTCGCAAACCTTCCTGGGTTCTCGTGCTGCCGATCAACTTGATAATGAGTTCGTGACTCACCAGCGGCCGACCCCGCCAGTTCTGAGTCATGTGACAGAACATCCGGTGCTCAATTTTGTTCCACTTGCTGGTACCGGGTGGAAGATGGCAGACGTGGATCGGCATCTGTAGATTCACCGCCAAGGCTTGCAGCGCTACTTTCCACAAACGACATCGGCTGCTATTACTACCGCCTCCATCGGCCGTGATCAACAGTTGCTTGGCGTGAGGATAACGAGGGGCACCCATTTTCTTCCACCATCGGCCGATCGCCTGCACCGCTAACTGCGCCGTGTCGTGGTCGATACCCACACTCACCCAACCCTCGTTCTGGCTCACATCATAGACGCCGTAGGGTGTGACCTTGCCTAACTCCTTATCTACGAAGTCATGGACCTTGACCTCTTCGGGTGCGCCCTTGGGCCGCCACTCGCGCCCGCCGTTCTTGAACTGGCCTACCAACTCCTTTTTCTTCGCATCCACCGAGATCACCGGCTCGCCGCGACCCTGAAACTCTTCTACCGTGGTGTTGATATGCTCGAACTGCGCATTGCGGTCCGGGTGGGTTCCGCCTTCCTGCGTCTTGCGATTACCCTGCAAACTGTAGTGCGCCTCGTTCAACAGCCGCCCGACGCTACGGGGACTCAGCGCGTGGCCCTGACGCCTCAAGGCGTCGGCCAAATGGCTCGTGCTCAGGCAAGTCCAACGCAGCGATGACATCGGGTCCCCCCGCGTCATCGGATCGATCAATTGCTCCAGCGCGGCGAATAACTCAGGGTCTGTCTCCCCCAGCTTCTTGCGGCCCCCACCAGGCTGGCGAATGCGGGCACTCACTGGCGCTCGTGGATGCTTCGCCCGCGCCGCCAACTCCATTGATCCCTTTTCAACCGTTACGCGCGACATACCGATCGCGCTGCTCACCGCACTGACTCCCCCCCAGCCATAGGCTTCCGCCTCGCTCGCCGCCCACTGCCGACGCATGCGCTCGTCCATCAGCGGCGCCAAGCGTCGATACTTCGATTTGATTTGTTCGATAGCAGCCGCATCACGCATCGTGCTCAGCAGTTTCTCATACCACTCAATTACTTGTATATGTTATTCTGACGCGAGTCCAAAGGAGAATGTACCACCATCGATCTGGCGCTCGATCGCCTCGAGCCGCTCGCGAGCGCGGCGCAGATTGGCCTCGGATGGAGGACGCCGAATAGAGGGGCGGTATCGAACGCCTTCAAACATGAAATCGAATTGAATTCTGCCGTGGGGCGCTGCTGCGACACCCCCTGTAAACCACTTGCTGCCCATCCTGAACTCCAGGAAGCGTCAAAGAGGGAGAGCGGATCCGCGAAAATAGTAGCTAGTACCGCGACATGTTAATTACGAAACATAATGTCGTTGTAATTTTCGATCCGCATCCCGACGTGTGAACGTCCAGTCGCTGCCGCAGCGAGCGGCGTTGCGGCGCCTCTGCCACGCGGCTACTTCGCTCGCCAGGGCCGAGGGTTCGGCGGCACAGCGGGCCAGACACTGGCGCTGCAGCACACCGATCTCGATCTCGGCTCAGTTCGGTCTGCCGCATGCCTGATTCCTCCGGCTATCCAGGTATGCACCATTATACATGTTCCGTTATTTATGCGTCATGATACTAGGCGCGGCTTACCAGCCCGTGTTGGACGAACGCTGCAGCCTTGGCATTCTGGCATCGTTGCCGGTCGAATTTCCGTCGCTGGTCAGCGAACGCGTGGATGAGATTCCCTTGGTCATGGTGGCGGCACCAAGTCACCCATTGGCCCGATTTCACGGCCGGATCCCTAAACGCGAGTTGGCAAAGCACGTGCAGCTGGTTCTCACCGACCGGTCAAGCCTGTTAGCAGGCAAGGACTATGGCGTCTTCTCGCCGTCGACCTGGCGGCTCGCGGATCTTTCGACCAAGTACGCATTTCTCAGGGATGGCGTAGGCTGGGGCAGCATGCCTCGTCACATGGTGGAGTCCGACATTGCCCTGGGGAGCCTGGTGCTCCTCGATGTGCGCGGGGAATTCGGATTGACCATGTCTGCTCGTTACCGGGCGTCAGCGCCACCTGGGCCAGCGGGAAGATGGCTCATCGACTACTTGAAGGGTTTGTCCGGCGATGTTCCCGAAACCCATGAATCCGACGACCTTCCGGCTTCCCCAAAGAACGTCCGCGCGTCGAGACGTTCGCCCAATCGGGCGTGACACCCGACTGCAAATCTTCCGAGGCAGCGAAAAGGGGAAGTTCACTGCATCGAATTGGCTGCCCCAGCGCTGGGAACCTGATTCGGCTGCCCGATAGCGGAGTTTCCTCGCCCGACAACACTGCCGTATCCTGCACCGTCAGATAATCGACCGGAGAGGGTTATGTCCCCGTCCACTCTTAAAGGCAGCTGTTTGTGTGGCGCCGTGAAGTATGAAGTGACCGGCGAGCCGAAGCGCTTCTACCACTGCCATTGCTCTCGGTGCCGCAAGGCGACGGGAACGGGTCACGCCTCGAATCTGTTCCTTCAGCCGGCCGCGCTCAAGTGGCTCAGTGGCGAAGAGCAGATCCTCGTGTTCAAGGTCCCTGAGGCCAAGCGATTTGCCAATACTTTCTGCGCAACCTGTGGCGGCCGGCTGCCGCGTCAAGCGAAGGACTCCGACATCGTCATGATTCCGGCCGGGTCGTTGGACGATGCGGCACCAATTAAGCCGCAGGCGAACATCTTCTCTGATTCACGTGCGAGCTGGTCCTGCACCGATGACGAATTACCTGTCTATCGGGAGTTCCCACCCCAGTAGCGGTGCGAGTGCACGCCGGTAATCTGCCGCTGTGCATCATTGGTATGGAGGCTTGCGTCAGTGCGCATTACTGGGGACCTGTCTTTTGCTGAGGTACACGGGGCATCGTGTGTACTTGCACTGGCGCCCCTGGCGGGGCTGCTGCCAGGGGCCATGGGAAGAAAAACCGATCACGCTGCGCCAAGGGTTCGAAGTCGATGGTCTTGCGGGCCACGTCAACATGCATGGGCTGTCCGGTGAAGGGGTTGGCGTAGCGAGCGCCCCCGTTCCAGGCGAACTGCGCGAGCTGCTCGTCATTCACATGCTGCAGACGGGCCTGCAGTTCCAGCTCCACGATCCGGATCATCCCGTCCAGATCGCACATTGCATGCATGTACTCGATGCCCGTCGGTGCCGCGATGCCGGACAGGATGTTGCCAATCGGGTTGTAGAGAACACCGCCTAGGCTCACGGCAGCGTGACTCTTGAATGCCGTCGCACCCGATAGGAATTTCGTACAGCCACCGCGGCTGAGCGCGATCTTTTCCGTGAGGACCCGCCACTGCGCGTTGAGAGTGGAATTGTATTTGATGAAATGAAACGACAGGCCGCCCATCGCCACCGATCCCCCAGAAGGAGTGGAGGACACCAGCTCTCGGGCATTCTTGGGATTCCTGAGATCCCCGATCATCGCCGCAAAGGCATCGAATTCCCGCCTCAGCGGCCCGACGAGCGAGCGCTCACCGTCAGTCAGTGGTGGAAGCACCGTGCTCAGCTGCGCATATTGGCCGTCGCTCAAGGGCTGCGTACGGACCAGATCGGATACCATCTCGAGACTGTCCAGCAGGCTGGCCGCCAGAATCATCTTGTCGATGAGCAGGATGTCCTGTTGCGCGAGCAGGCGGCGCGTAAAGGCGATATCAGGACCCAGCCGCGCGACCGCCTGCTGGATGTGCCCCGCATCGACCTGCAAGGCGATATCAGTCAGGAACAGGCGCTTGCCCAATATGAACGGCGACCAGGATGCAATCGGTGAGTTCTCGGTGAGCTGAACGGGGTTCTGCAGGCGCGTGTAGCCAGCCACACCGTTGTACCGATCCAAGAACAAGCGGTTGTCAGTGATCAGCCTGCGCAGATCTTCCGGATACGCGATTGCACGTTCGATGCAGTCTTCCGGTCTTCCCCGGCCTCCACACAGGCTGGCCCGGTTTCCGGCGAATGCCTGACGCACGACCGGCACGGCATTGTCGAACGTAACGCCGAACTTGGCATCGGCCGTCCGGTGCGCCAGGTACCCGGCGTAGATCGCCCGTCCCTGCTGGTTGATGTTTTCCGCGTTAGTCGAGTCGAAAGCGAGGAGCGCGAAGAACAGATTGTCCTGCCGCGGTACCGCGTCATGGTGTCGTTGCAAGGCGTTGGTGATGCCGGAGTCCAGGGGCCGATCCGGAATGTTGATCAGATACCAGGCTGCCAGCGCGATCGCGAGCAGTAGTACGACTGCGAGGATCACCACCAAGAATACGAAGCCGCGCTGTCTGCGTAGGTTACTCATATATGAGAGTAATTGTCTATCTAAATTAAATGTTTGTGATGCCGGATTGCACTGCAAACGTTGCCCGTTTTGACGTCGCGACAAACCTCAGTAACCTGTCGGCTGTGACACGACTGACACCGGTTTCGATTCCCGTGAACAAAGATATCGCCGTTTCCGGGCTCACAACTGTTCCGAAGGCGACCCAAGCCTGCCTGATATTTGCACACGGCGCGGGCGCAGGCATCACCCATCCCTTCATGGTCGGCGTATGCGACGGACTTAGAGATTCGCGCCGCCCCGACGGTCGGATGACCTCGCAGTCACAGGCCGCGGTGCTCATGAACTCCATCCTGGACGCAGTCGCCGGCTGGATGCGTGATCTTGGAGAGTCCGCGCAGCGGAATATGGTTATCGATCAGGCGGAGATTCACTTATGGCAAAGCGACCAAAGGCCAACGCTGAGGACAGCCGTTCGAAATTCTTGCCGCAGTTAGGAGTCATGTGGCGGGCGCTGATTGAGTCACCTGTGCGCCACTCCTTGCTGTTGCTGGGAGGTCTGCTGATTGCCGTGGTGGCCGCAACATCTTTTGGGCAGATTCGCCTCAATGTCTGGAATAAGCCGTTCTACGATGCCCTATCCCATCGCGATCCGGACGAGTTTCTGCACCAACTCGGAGTTTTCGTAATGATTGCCGGCGCGTTGCTGGGCTTGAATGTGGCGCAGAAATTTCTGACAGAGACTCTGAAACTCAAGCTGCGCCAAGGACTCGTCAAGCCCTGTATGCAGGATCCGCATCCCTGCTGAGCTACTGGGCCGGGCACCAGCTCATCAGGCGCAATGCCGAGCGCTACCAGCGCGAATCCGAGCTTCGCCTCGCTCTCGTGCGTGTGAATGAGTACGCAGATGCCATCTCGCTGGCGGCCGGGGAGGCCGATGAAGTGCGCCGCATCGAGAGGGATCTCGGGTCGGTGCTCGCAGCGACCTGGCGGCTGGTGCTGGGCCTGACTAATCTGACCTGGATCACGGCCGGCTATGGCTGGTTTACCCTTGTAGCGCCGATCATTGCAGCTGCGCCCCTCTATTTTTTCGGCAACCTGTCTTTCGGTGGGCTCATGATGGCCGCCGGCGCCTTTACCCAGGTACAGGGCTCACTGCGCTGGTTCGTCGACAATTTCAGTGTCATCGCTGACTGGCGCGCGACCTTGCTGCGCGTGGCCAATTTTCGCAGAGTCGTCACAGACATGGACTCATTGCACCACGTTGAAAGGCAGATTGCTTATGAAGAGGGAGCGGCCGACGAATATGTGATCAGCAAACTTGAGATTGCCTCGCCCACAGGCGTCACCAAGGTCAAGGAAGCCAATGTACTGATAAAGCCTGGCGCGCGCGTACTTGTGGTGGGCGAGCCCGGTGCCGGAAAGACGCTGCTTTTCCGTGCCCTTGCCGGTCTCTGGCCCTGGGGCTCGGGCACCGTGAGGCGACCTAAAGGCCAAGGCATTTATCACATGCCGCGCTCGGCTTACTGGCCTCCGGGCACCATGCGGGAAGCGCTTGCGTATCCATCTGAACCGAGCCAAATAAAGGATAAGACTTTCCGGGACGCGCTGACTGATCTGAACCTCAAGGATCTCGAGCCGGACCTGGACAAGGGCCGGCACTGGCGCGAGGAGCTCAATGAGGACCAATTAACGCGACTGGCGTTTGTTCGTCTGCTGATCCATCAGCCGTCCTGGATTCTCATAGACGAAGTGCTGGACTTCGTCGACGCCAGCTCCAGGGCGCTCATTACAGGAGTGCTCAGGAAACGCCTGAAGGGCAGTGCCGTTATTCAGATTGGCCGGCAGTTGCCGCACGACGGCCCCTTTCGCACGATCGTGCATTTGATCAACGACACGACCGTGCGCAAATTGCCGCGCAGCAAGGGCAGGCGGGACGACAGGATCGGTGCATCGTCGGCTGGCAGGTGAAACCCTCATCCGCGCCAACAGTCTTATGGTCCGTTGTCACACCGGGTGACGATCAGGTTCCAAACGGGTCACATAGCAATCCGTGCGGATCATATGAATATTAGTTGATTCCGTCGGCTGCAATGCGTCGCTAGTCTGTGGCGAACTCGTCATGACAAGTGCCGCACGCGTGAAATCCGCTTCCTCCATTCTCTTCGAGCTGCCGCATGCGCCTTTGCATGCGCGCATCAAGCATGTGCTGCGCACCCGCATCCTGGATGGCACCTATGCGCCGCTTGCGCAGGTGCCGTCAGAAAGCATGCTCGGAGCGATGTTCGGCGTGAGCCGGATCACGGTACGTCAGGCGCTCGCCAGCCTGCAGAAGGAAGGGCTGATCTTCACTCTGCAGGGCAAGGGCAGCTTCGTGTCGCGGCCGAAGGCATTCCAGAATGTCAGTAACCTCATGGGTTTCGGCGAATCCATGTCAGCCATGGGTTATGAGGTGGTCAACCAGCTGCTGGATCTGAGATTCAGTGTTGCCGAGCCCTATGTGGCCCGGCGCCTGCAACTGGCCGCAGGCGCCACGGTGGCCGAGATCCGGCGCACACGGCTGCTGAATCGCGAGCCGGTATCCCTGGAGGTGACCTATGTGCCCGAAGCATTGGGCCGCCGGCTCGCGACTGCGGACCTGGTGACACGCGACATCTTCCTGATCATCGAAAACGATTGCGGTACGGTGCTGGGACACGCCGATCTCATGATCGATGCTGCGCTCGCAGACCGGGAGCTGGCACGCACGCTGCTGCTGGACGAGGGTGCGCCGGTGTTGCGCATCGAGCGGCTGACGCATGATGCCCAGCGCCGGCCGATCGATTTCGAACATCTGTACTTCCGCGCAGATGCCTTTCAGTACCGCCTGCGGATCGATCGCCAGCGCCCGTCGCAGGGCTGAGCCATGCAAACACACGAACTCGAATACGACGTGGTCGTGGTCGGCGGCGGTACGGCTGGGCCCATGGCGGCCGTGAAGGCCAAGCAGGCAGATCCGAAGCTGCGTGTGCTGCTGCTGGAGAAGGCCAATGTCCGCCGCAGCGGCGCGATCTCCATGGGCATGGACGGACTGAACAACGCCATCATTCCCGGCCATGCGACGCCCGAACAGTATGTGCGCGAGATCACCATCGCCAATGACGGCATCGTCAACCAGAAGACCTTGATGGCGTATGCGCAAAATAGTTTCGCGATGATCGAAGAACTGGACCGTTGGGGCGTACGGTTCGAAAAGGACGAGACCGGCGACTACGCCGTGAAGAAGGTCCACCACATGGGCAGTTACGTACTGCCGATGCCTAATGGGCATGACATCAAGAAGGTGCTTTACCGGCAGTTGAAGCGCGCCCAGGTCGAGATCACCAACCGAGTCGTCGCGACCCGCCTGCTGCTGAGCGGCGGCGCCGGTGGCCGGCGCGTCGTGGGTGTCATGGGGTTCGACTGCCGCACCGGTGACTTCTACGTCATCCGTGCGCGGGCCGTCGTGCTCAGTTGCGGGGCGGCCGGGAGGCTGGGTCTGCCGGCCTCCGGATATCTGTTCGGCACTTACGAGAATCCGACCAACGCCGGTGACGGCTATTCGATGGCTTACCACGCCGGCGCCGAGCTGTCGGGGATCGAATGCTTTCAGATCAATCCGCTGATCAAGGACTACAACGGTCCGGCCTGCGCCTATGTAACGGGGCCCTTCGGTGGTTACACCACCAATGCCGAGGGCCAGCGCTTCATCGAGTGCGACTACTGGAGCGGGCAGATGATGTGGGAGTTCTACCAGGAGCTGCAAGGTGGCAAGGGCCCGGTGTTCTTGAAGCTCGATCATCTGGCCGAGGAGACCATCGCCACCATCGAACAGATCCTGCACACCAACGAACGACCCAGCCGCGGACGTTTCCATGCCGGACGCGGCACCGATTACCGCGAGCGTATGGTCGAGATGCACATCTCGGAAATCGGTCTGTGCAGCGGACATTCGGCCTCCGGGGTCTGGGTGAATGAGGACAGCGAGACCACGGTGTCCGGTCTGCATGCGGCCGGCGATATGGCCTGCGTACCCCATAACTACATGCTGGGTGCGTTCGTGTACGGCCGGCTGGCCGGAGAGAGCAGCGCACGGTTCTGCGCCGGACATGCACTGGCGCCCGTGGAGGCGGCGCAGGTGGAACAGGAACGTCGGCGGATCTGGGCGCCGCTGCTCGCCGCAGACGGCCTGCCGCCGGCGCAGGTCGAATACAAGCTGCGCCGCATGGTCAATGACTACCTGCAACCGCCCAAGGTCACGCGAAAAATGGAGTTGGGTCTGGAGCGATTTGAGGCCATGCAGGAGGACCTGGCGCATCTGAAGGCCCGCGATGCGCACGAATTGATGCGTGCGCACGAAGTGCACGCGATTCGCGATTGCGCGGAGATGGCGGCCCGCGCCTCGCTGTTCCGCACCGAGAGCCGCTGGGGCCTGTATCACGCACGCGTGGATTTCCCGCGGCGCGATGATGCAGAGTGGTTCTGCCACGTGCAACTGCATCGCAACGCACGTGGCGAGATGACGTGCTTCAAGCGGCCCATCGAGCCCTACATCGTACCGATCGCCGCAACCGACCGCGGTGCCTACGGACAATTGCGCTTCAATGCCGCCGCGGGGCCCACGCGTGCCGTCGCCGGCCAGGTTTGAGGAGAATTCAATGAGTGCAGCGCCTGTCGTTTTTAATCCGGTCACCGTGCCGGTCACCATCGATGCGGAGAAGTGCATCGCGCACAAGGGTTGCACGGTGTGTGTCGATGTCTGCCCGCTTGACGTGTTGGCCATCGACCTGAGCAAGGGCACCGCCTATATGAAGTTCGACGAGTGCTGGTACTGCATGCCATGCGAGAAGGACTGCCCAACCGGGGCCGTGCACGTAGAAATTCCGTACTTGCTCAGATGATCTTGCTACAGACAGGAGTTTCCATGAGTTTGATCAAGCGGCTGGGCAGTCTGCTATTCATCGCGGCGGTGGCGAACGCCGCACACGCGGGCGAGACCATCCGCGTGGCGATTGGAACCCAGGATACGACGATCAATTGCGCCACTGGAGGGCTGCTGATTCGCGAGCTGAATCTGCTGCAGAAGTATCTGCCGCACGACGGCCGCTACAGGAACGTCACCTACGATGTGCAGTGGGCGAACTTCACCTCCGGTGCACCGCTCACCGGCGAGATGGTCGCAGGCAAGCTCGACATCGGTGCGATGGCGGACTTCCCCGGCGTGAATAATGGTGCGGCCTTCCTGAAGGCGAACAAGCGCAGTGTATTCATCTCGGTGCTCTCGGGTAGCATTCTGGGCAGCGGCAACGGCATCGTGGTGCCGCTGAACTCGAAGATCACTTCGTTGTCGCAGCTCAAGGGCCATACGATCTCGGTGCCTTTCGCGTCGACCGCGCACGGCATGCTACTGCGTGCAATCGCGGCGCAGGGTTGGGACCCGCAAAATGATGTCAATGTCATCACCCAGGCCCCAGAGGTTGCCGGACCCGCCCTGCAGGCAGGCAAGATCGAGGCGCACGCGGACTTCGTGCCGTTTGCTGAGCTGTTCGAATATCGCGGCATTGCACGCAAGATCTTCGACGGTGCGCAGACGAATGCGCCCACGTTCCATGGCGCGCTGGTCAGCGCGGACTATGCGCAGAAATATCCTGAAGTTGTCGTCGCCTACCTGCGCGCCGCCCTCGAGGCGGACCGACTGGTTACAGCGGACCCGGAGAAGTTCAGCCTGCTGGTCGAGAAGGTCACGGGCATCGAAGCCGCGGTAAACTATCTGTATTACGGGCCACTGGGTCTGCAGACGCGCGATTTCACCTGGAAACCCGAGTATCGCCGGGCGGTTACCACGGCCATCCAGACCTTGACGCTGCTCGGCCGTCCCTCGCCCCTGCAGGCCAACACCTTCATCGATGACCGCTATATTCGCGCGGCCTTCAAGGCCTCGGGCCTCGACTACGACACCAGCCTGGCGAACTATGCGAAGTCGCCGCTGCATGCGAAGGACGCCGTCACGGGGCGGCCCATCACGGATGTACGCCGTGCGGCCGGCATCTGGCTGCGGGATGAACCAAAGGTGCGCCACTATGCCAGCATCGAGAGCGCCTTGTCGGACCTGCGCCACATCCAGCAGGCGGGCCGCCCTTGGCGGGCCGTCTATGTGCAGGACCTGACGCGCGGTATCAAGCTGCTGGCACCGAATGCCTGGTATGCCACGGAAGCGGGCGGGCAGTTGAGCGCCTTCCTGCAGAAGGATGATGCGGCCGCCTACGCCACCACTCATGGTGGCCGCGTGCTGGACTTCGCAGGGGCGCAGGCTGCCGCGCAGGCGCAGCGTTCAGGACAGGTATCAGGGCGAGTGCCCGAGCGGAAGCCATCGTGAGTTCCGCGGGCGTCTCCAGGTGGGTTGCGGCCGGCCGGAACGTGCCGGGAGTTCGTATTGGAGCGCCTGCGGTCGGTACGTCGGTCGCGACCAGGGCATTGCGCGCCGCTATCCGGTCCGCATCCATCGCCGCCTGCCTGTTGCTGTGGCACTTGGCTGCCACGCGTCATGTCAATCTCGGATTCGTCAGTTTCGCCAACGTGCCATCGCCGGCCGAGGTCGCGGCGGCAGCGTGGAAGCTGCTGCAGACGCCGAAGCTGTGGCGGCATCTGTCCAGCAGCCTGATGCGCGTGGGACTGGGCTTCGGCATGGCATCTCTGGTCGGCATCGTGCTGGGACTGCTGATCGGCCGCTGGCGCTGGGCCCATGAGGCGCTCCTGGCGCCGCTGGAGCTGTTGCGGCCCATTCCCGCCGTGGCGTGGATTCCGCTGGCGATTCTCATCTTTCCCTCCTCCGAGGGCAGCATGATTTACATCACTTTCATCGGCGCGCTGTTTCCGATCCTGCTGAACACGATTCACGGTGCCGAATCGGTCGATGCCCGGCTCATTGCCGCGGCGCGCAGCCTCGGCACGCGGCCGTTGCGACTGTTCACGGAGGTGATCGTGCCCGGCGCGGCGCCGAGCATTGCGACCGGACTGTCGATCGGCATGGGGACCTGCTGGTTCTGCCTCGTCACGGCCGAGATGATTGCGGGGCAGTACGGCATCGGCTACTACACCTGGCAGTCGTACACGGTGCAGGATTATCCAGACATCGTCGTCGGCATGCTGCTGATCGGTGTACTGGGCCTGGGCTGCAGCGCACTCGTGCGCTGGGGCATGCAGCAGCTGATGCCCTGGCACCAGCCGCGGCGAGGTGCGCAGTGAACGCGGTCAGGCTGGATGACCGGCAGGACGCGCCAGCGGTGGCGCGCGGCGGCCGGATCAGCGCGGACCGGGTGCGAATCGAACTGGGCACCGGGGCGGCACGCTTCGAAGCATTGCATGACGTCTCGATCGCGGTTGAGCCGGGCGAATTCGTGTGCCTGCTGGGCCCCTCGGGCTGCGGCAAATCGACGCTGCTGGGCGCCCTCGCGGGTCATCTGCGCGCGGCACAGGGCAGGTTGGACCTGGATGGCGTTCCCATCGCGGGGCCGGATCCGCAACGTGGCCTGGTGTTCCAGCACCACACGCTATTTCCCTGGAAAACGGTGCTCGGCAATGTCGCCTATGGCCTGAAGATGAAGGGCATCGATCGGCGAACGCGCGAATGCGAGGCGCGCCGGATGATCGAGCTGGTGGGACTGACCGGCTTTGAGGACCGCTATCCGCGCGAGCTGTCAGGCGGCATGCAGCAGCGCATCGAGATCGCGCGCGTGCTCATCAACCGCCCCCGCGTGCTGCTGATGGACGAACCGTTCGGGGCATTGGATGCGCTCACGCGCACGCGTATGCAGGAAATGTTGCTCGCACTGTGGGCGCGCATGAGCACCACGGTGCTGTTTGTCACTCATGATATCGACGAGGCCCTGTTTCTCGCCGATCGGGTCCTGATCCTCAGTCGGGGACCGGGGCGCATCATCGAGGAGCTGCCCGTGCTATGTGAGCGCCCGCGCCATGCCAGACAGCTGACCGACCCACAGTTCCTCGCGCTGAAACGCCGCTGCCTCGAATTGCTGCGCGACAGCGGTGGCGCCGTGCCGGATCGGGAGCACCTGACGCCGCTGGGCTCGGCACTGGTCGGGGCTTCATGACGGGCGCGGCTGATTATTCTGCGGACGCTGATGCCGGCATTGCCGGGTTGCAGCGCCGCCTGACCAGTGAGGATCCCGCCGTGCGGCGGGTGGCCGTGCTGGAATTGGCGGATTCGAGCGAGGAGTCCTTGCTGCATGCCATTCTCAGCATACTGCGGCACGATCCTGATCCCGCATTGCGGGCTGAGGCGGCCCGCGCATTGGCGGGCTGGGATGGCGATGAGGTGGTGGAGGCATTGGCGGCGGCCCTGCGCGATGAACTGCCGGTGCGCGGGGCCGCGGCATCGAGCCTGACGGAACTCAAAGATGCCAGCGCGGCCGCGCGGCTGATCCCCTATGCGGCCGACCCTGATGCTTTCGTCTGCGCCTCGGCGCTGCGCGGATTGAAGGAGCTGCGTCTGACGGCCGCCGCAGCCCCCGCAATGGTCGCGCTGTCACATGCGGAGGCCACCGTGCGCCGCGAAGCTGTTGGTGTGCTCGGCTGGTTGAAACAAGCCGCGGCGCTGCCGTTGCTCGCGCGCACGGCCGTGGAAGATGCGGATGCCGAAGTCCGGCGGGCGGCCGCCGGTGCGCTAGGCCTGGCCGCGCCCGCAAACGACGCCGCACTGGTGGCCCTGCGGGCGGCACTGCGGGATGCCGTTTGGACGGTGCGTGAGGAGGCGGCCACCACTCTGGGGAAATTCCGCGACTCCGGTGGCGCAATCGTGGCGGCGCTGCGGGCGGCAATGGCGGATGACTACTGGCAGGTTCGGCTGCGCGCGGCGCGTTCCCTGGGCCGCCTGCGCGATGCACAGGCGCTGCCGCTGCTCATCGAAGCGCTGTTGCATCCGGCGGGCAACCTGCGCAAGGAGGCGGCGATCGCGCTGGGTGAAATAGGCGAGGCGACAGCGGTCTGCGCGCTCGAGGCGGCCGGCGCCGATCCGGATCCGGAGGTCCGCAAGGCGGTCCGGTTGGCATTGCAACGGCTGACGAGCGGATGACTATGGATGCCATTCCATTGAGCATTGTGCTGCGTCCCGGCCAACTATTGCTGCGCTGGGCCGATGGCGATTCCGTGCTGATTGCTGCCAGCCTGCGGTCGGCCTGCCGCTGCGCCGATTGCCGTGCGGCGGTACTGAGCGGCCGCGCCCGGCAGGCCGATCCCGAAGTGCGGCTGCAGGGCGCCGCGCCCGTGGGGCAGTACGCGCTGCGGCTGCTGTTCAACGACGGGCATGACCGTGGCATCTATCCGTGGGAACTGCTACGCCAGCTCTCACCGCTGATATAGCGAGCCGTAATATTGCAACGGGAATAACGCTTCGCGGCAAACTGGCGTTCCGACCCCATTCACACGCATCATTACGGGCATTGACTCTGGCGGGGTGTGTCGACCCCGCGCGGTAGAGAGCTAAAATGCTGAGAATGAGGGGAATATGCAGATGAAGCGTTCGCGAATCATCGTCGGTGTCGTCGTGCTGGTAGCGCTGGTGATCCTGGCGCGAATCATGATCGTCCCGGGGCCCATGGCCTTTGCAAAAGGTCAACGGGTTGTGCTGGCGCAATACCCAAGTAATCCCACGGGGGTCCCCGCGGACTTGACGCAGACCGACCCCTTGGCGCACGGCCGATATCTGGCACAGGCGGCTGACTGCGAAGCCTGTCATACGGCCGAAGGCGGCCAGCCCTTTGCGGGCGGCCGGCCCTTCGTGACTGATTTCGGGACGATCTATTCTCCCAACATCACCCCGGACACCAAGACTGGCATTGGCTCGTGGACCGACGCGGATTTCCTCACCGCGGTGCATGAGGGTCGCAATCCCGACGGTGAGCACCTCTATCCTGCCTTTCCGTATGCCGCTTACACCTATCTGACCGATCAGGATGTACTGGCCATCAAGGCATACATCTTCAGTATGCCGCCGGTCAGCAATGTCGCACCGGCCAATACCCTGCATTTCCCTTTCAACCAACGCGCGCTGATGGCGGTGTGGGCATTGCTGTACGACCCGGACCATCGCTTCCAGCCGGTGGCGGATCGCCCGGCGGACTGGAACCGCGGGGCCTATCTGGTCGAATCCCTGGGACACTGCGGTGACTGTCACACACCGCGCACGTTGCTGCAGGCGCTGAACAACCGCGAAAAATTTGCGGGTGGTATGGCGGAAGGCTGGCGCGCCTACAATCTCAGCAGCGATGCAACGTCCGGCATTGGGAGCTGGACTCCGGAGGAGTTGCAGCATTACATGTCGACCGGACACTCGATGAACCGTGGATCAGCCTTCGGGCCCATGGCGCAAGCCGTGCACCTGAGCTTCCAGAATCTGACCCCGTCGGATATCAATGCGATTTCCGTCTATGTGCGCAGTGTGCCTCCGGTCGCAAGTTCGGACCTTCCGGCACCCAAGCTGGCACGATCCACCGCATATCCGAGCGATGAGAACCATTCCGATGAGAAGCTGAAGCAAGGCCGTCTCTTGTTCGCGGGCACCTGCAGCGGCTGTCATTCCTGGACAGGCGTCAGCGATTTTGTCCCCTATGCCACGTTGACGGGCACGCGTGCGGTCAATGATCCGACGGCTACAAATGTGGCGCTGGCGGTGCTGCGCGGCGCCGGTCCGTTGCCGGCTGCCGGGGCGATTGCCACCATGCCGGCATTTGGGCCTGCCTTGAGCGATGAAGAGATTGCCGCGGTCTCCAACTACGTCATCGCCCGGTTCGGCGCGCAGCCATCGTCAATCTCCGCAGCGGATGTCGCCAAACTTCGCAATGCAAGCGGGCAGGCTCCGCGCCAAGCTGGCGATCCGAAAACCTAATGATCTTAAGATAGCGCCATCGATCGCTGCGGCAGGCCGGAGGCTCAGGCAAGTGCGCAAAGCGCTGGTGCTCACGCACGTCCCTTTTGAGGATCCGGGGTCGCTGTCTGCAGCGCTCGAGATGCGAGGACTGTCGATCGAGACGCGGGATGCCTGTGTGGCGGACCTGCGTGAGCTGGACGCCCTCGAGCCAGACTTACTGATCGTCCTGGGCGGTCCGATCGCGGTTTACGAGGCCGGCACCTATCCCTTTCTAGCGGGCGAGATCCAATTGCTCCGCCAGCGACTGGCGGCACAGCGCCCGACACTGGGGATCTGTCTGGGTGCACAGTTGATGGCCGCGGCTCTTGGGGCTGCTGTCTATCCCGGGACACGGGGCAAGGAAATCGGCTGGGCGCCCTTGCGGGCAGGGGATGATGTGGATCGCTGTCCTGCGATCGCAGAATTGCTCGCACCGGATCTGCATCTGCTGCATTGGCACGGCGACAGCTTCGATATTCCCCCAGGTGCCGCTCATCTGGCAGCCACGCAACGCTACCCGAATCAGGCCTGGTCGCTGGGGCGATACGCGCTGGCGCTGCAATTTCATCCGGAAGTGCAGCGGGTGGGGCTCGAACGCTGGTACGTCGGGCACGCCTGCGAGCTTGCGGGGGCCGGTGTGGATGTCAGCGCGTTGCGCCACGACGGCGAACGGTTCGCGCCCGTGCTGGAGGCGGTCGCGATGCGCTTCTGGGAGCGGTGGCTCGAGTTTTCGCTGGGTTCATGAGCATGCCGCCGGGCGCCATACTGGTGATGGGCTGCGGCGATATTGGTTCCGCGGTGGCACACCGGCTCTTCAAGCGTGGCGCGAGCGTCGTGCTGTGCGACCTCGCGCGGCCCGCGCATGCGCGGCGGGGCATGGCCTTCACGGACGCCCTGTTCGAGGGGACTGCTGTCCTCGATGGTGTCATCGGGCGCTTCGCGGCCGACCTGCGCGCCATGTTCGACCTGTGGCAGGCGGCGAACTGCGTGCCCGTCGTGACCCTGCGCGAGGACACGCTCCTCGAGGCGGTGCAATTCGATGCGGTGATTGAGGCCACGATGCGGCGCGATCGCCTGCCGCCCGATATTCGCAGCTGCGCGCGCTTCACCATCGGCCTGGGTCCTGGGTATCTGCCCGGGGCAAATTGCCATGTTGCAGTGGAGACGCAGTGGGGCGCTGCGCTGGGTGAGGTGGTTCGTGACCATGCGACTGCGCCACGGGGCGGTGGCCCGAAACTGCTCGAGGGTGTGGGCCGCGAACGCTTCGTACCGGCACCAGTCGGCGGACCGTGGAGCACCACGGCATCAATTGGACAGCGCGTGCAGGCCGGTCAGTTCGTGGGAGTCATCGGCCAAACACCGATATGCGCGCCACTCAGCGGCTGTCTACGCGGCCTGACACACGATGGGGTGGAGGTGCGCTGCGGGCAGCGGATCGTCGAGGTGGACCCGCGCCAGCCGGCGCAGATTTTCGGTCTCGGCGAGCGCCCCGCAGCAGTGGCCGACGGCGTGTGTCGCGCGCTTGGGGTCCAGCCGACTCACTGATGCGCCGCGAAGCCCAGGAAGCTCACGAGCGCGGCCAGCAGTGCCGCGGGCATCAGCAGGCAGCCGAGACTCAGGAATTGCCACGCACTCACCGCCTGCTTCTCGCGCCGCAGTGCAATCAACCACAATATTGTCGCCAGTGAGCCGGTCACCGATAGATTGGGACCGAGGTCGACGCCAATGAGCAATGCACCCGTGAGCTGCGGTGAGAGGTGAGCACCGCTGGCGAGGGATCCTGCGAGCAGGCCGACGGGTAAATTGTTGAGGAGGTTGCTGAGGAAGCCGACCATCGCGCCTGCGCTCAACGCAGTCAGGCCAGGTGCGGCGCTCGCGCTTGATGTGAGGAGGCGAACTATCGGCTGCAGCGCGCCGGTACGGTCGACGGCCTGCACCAGGATGAAAAGGCCGGCGACCAGGGGCAGCACGCTCCATGAGATGTCCCGGATGATGATCCAGGGCGGGCGTCGGTTGATGAACAGGATGGCTGCCGCCGTGGCACAGCCGGCAAGCAGCGTGGGTAGCCCCAATCGCCAGTCGAGGGATGAGGCGATGAGCAGAGCGGCGGCAGTCAAGCCAATGCCCGCGGCGGCAAATTTCCCGCCGTGGGACAGGACTGGCAGTGCAATGACCCCCGATATCGTTCCGGACAGATCCCGGCGCTGGGTGAATCGCAGGATGAAGAAGGTGACGAGGATGGAAACCATGGAAGCCACACCAAACTCCCCGAACCACCTGATCAACGGCGGCATATGCGCACCGTAAACGACCAAGTTCGCGGGGTTTGAGATCGGCAGCACGAAACTTGCCGCATTGGCAATGAATGCACAGACAAAAAGATACGGTAGCGGTTGGGCCCCCGCTCGACGCGCAGCGGCATAGACGGCTGGTGTGAGAACCACGGCAGTGGCATCGTTGGACAGCAGCACCGTCACCACAGTCCCTACCATATAAACCAGCGCAAAGAGCCGGGCGGGGGACCCTTTCGAGCAGCGGACGGCCAGCGCAGCGAGCCAATCGAAAAGACCCTCGTGTCGGGCCAGTTCCGCGAGCACCATCATGCCGCTCAGAAAGCAATAGACGTCGGTTCCTTTGAGAACCGCCCGTGCTGCGTCCTGAAATGAAATCAAACCCAGGATCAGCAGTGCCAGGGTGGCCAGTCCAACCCAGAGAGCCTCGGGCAATTTCCAAGGTCGGAGGAGCATTCCCAGGATGCCCAATACGGCGATACATCCGGTCGCGACCGGCGCAGAGGTGATGAGCATCAGACCAACCTGTCACTTTTGGCGCAGCAATACCCGTATTGTCGCCCATCGGCATCGATGACGGGTTCTACTATGTGAGGGGGACCTTCACCTTCTGAGGCTGATTCTGGGCGGCGGCTGAGTCCTCCCAGCCGCCGCCCAGTGCACGGATGAGATCGACACTGGCATGCAGCTGCAGGGTGTCCAGGCTGACCGATTGCAGCTGAGCCTGCAGGAGGGCGGTCTGCGCGCTGATCACGGTCAGATAGTCGGTTGCGCCCTGGACGTACAGCAGATTGGACAGGTTGAGCGTGCGCTGCGCGGCTTCCACGGCAGCCTTCTCCTGCTGGGCGGCATCGTAATAGTGATTCAGCGAAGCCAGGCTGTCCTCGACCTGTTGGAAGGCGCCCACGACCACGCCGCGATAATTTGCCGCAGAAGCGTCGAATTGGGCTCGGGCCTGGGCCACTTGCGCACGATGCAGTCCGCCGTCGAAGACGCTGAGCAGGGCGTTGGGTCCAATCGCCCAGAACGTGCTGGGCGCACTCAACCAGTTGGCAAAGGATGTGCTCTGAAAGCCGCCTTGGGCCCCCAGTGTGAGGGTCGGAAAATAAGCCGCGCGCGCCACGCCGATATTGGCATTGGCCGCCATCATGCGCCGCTGCGCGGCGGCGATGTCCGGTCGGCGCTGCAGCATGGTGGCCGGGATGCCGGTCGGGATATGCGGCAGCTTGATGTCGACAACCTTCGGTTCGATGGCAAAGGATGAGGCCGACACGCCAAGCAGTGCCGCTATCGCATGCTCCACCAGGGCTCGCTGGGCGAGAGTCTGTGCCGCCTGCGACTTGGCAACATCCAGCTGCGTCTGCGCCTGGGAGACGTCCAGCCCGGGGGCGATGCCGGCGTTGTGCCGCTGCTCCGTCAGGGTGACTGCCCGAGTATCGGCCGTCACCGTGGCGTTGAGGATGGCGCCCGTGCGATCGAGGCTACGCAGTTGGATGTAATTGTCAGCCAGCTGCGCGGCCAGCGACAGGCGGGCATTCTCCAGATCTGCGGCGGAAGCGGCAGCATTGGCGTTGCCCGCCGCGACTTCGTTGCGGATCTGACCCCAGAGGTCGAGTTCATAACCAATATTGGCGCCAAGCGTATTGGCGTCGTAGTAAGTCGGCGTCGTGGCTCCCCTGAGCGGGGCGTTCAGCGATTCGCGGTCGCGTTCGACGCTGGCGTTCAGGCCCAGCGTGGGAAAGAGCCCGGCGCGCGCCTGATCGCTCAATGCGCGGGCCTGGGCATAGTCGGCAATGGCGGTGGCGAGAGTCGGGTTGCCGACCATCAGCCGCTGCTGCAGGTCATTCAGTTCCACGTTGCCGTACAGCGTCCACCAACTGTCACGGGGCAGGCGGTCCGCGGGCTGCGCCTGGGTCCAGGAGCCGGTTTCCTTGAAGGTCGCCGTGGTGGGCACCTGCGGAGTTTGCAGCCGTGGTGCGAACGAGCAGCCACTCAGCAGCGCCATCGCCGCCGCGGCCGAGCATCGTATCCGCACTACCCGTTGCATCAGTTTGCCTTCGGCCCGTCCGGGCTTGCCCCCGCCGCTGCACCGACGATCCGCACTTCATCGCCGGTGCTGACGCCGTCGGGTGGGTTTTCGATGACGCGGTCATCCGGTGTCAAACCGGATGCCACTTCCACGACCTGGCCCAGGTCGCGCGAGACCAATACCGGCTTGATCACCACGCGGTTATTGCCGGCCAAGGTGGCTACGGAAAGCCCCTTGGCATTGAAAATCAGCGCACTGGATGGGACGCTGAGCAGATTGGGGACGCCGGCGATCTGCAGATGGATGGCGGCATAGGCACCGGGCATCAACCCCCCGGCGCTATTATCGACAATGATCTGCATCAGCGTCGTGCCCGTGCTCGGATTGACCGAGTCGGCTGAGGATTCGACGGTTCCGGCGTAAACTTTGCCAGGATGCTCGGGCACCGTAATGGTCGCCCGCGTTCCCGGTGGCACGCTGGGCACATAGTTCTGCGGAACATTGATGTAGGCGCGTAATTTGTTTGTTGCCGACAGCACGAACAACTCCGCGCCGCCCGTGGCGCCGACGTTGATCAGCGCCCCGATATCGGTCTCGCGCGCGGTGACCACACCGTCAAAGGGCGCGATCAGGCGCTTGAAGCCTTCCTCCGCTACCAGCCGGTCGACATTTGCCTTGGAGGCCTTGACCTGCGCCAGATCGGCATTGAGAGTGTAGGTGCGTTGGTCGACATCCTGCTTGGCGACGGCATCGGTACCGGCCAGCGACTGCCAGCGGGTTGCGCTGATTTGCGCGAGTTGGGCGTTGGCCTCGCTGACGTTGAGGTCGGCGCGCGCCTGCGCGAGTTGTTGATCGAGGTCGGGGGTCTCGATCTCGGCCAGCACGCTCCCCGCCTTCACCTGCGCGCCGATGTCGTATTTCCAGCTTTTCAGGTACCCGGGTACGCGCGCGTAAATGGGCGCGCGGATGTAGGCCTCCAGGCGACCGGGCAGGTCCAGGCCCGCATGGTTCTGCGCCGCCTTGGGTGTCGCAACAGCCACGGTGGGCACCGCCTCTTCATCCGTCAGGGAGGTCAGGCGGGCATTCTGCGCCGCGCGTGAAACCAGGCCATAGGCCACGAGGAGGACGACGGCGATCACGAAGATGATGCCAACCAGGCGCAGGCGCCGCGGGGCGGGGTGGCCGGACGATACGTCAGGCTGGGACATGGCTTTCTCCGGAAGGCGCACGGGGCGACCTTGGGACGTAGTGCCGGTGAATGATGCTGAAGACGACGGGTACAAAGAACAACGTGGACACCGTGGCGAAGAGCAGGCCACCGATCACCGCACGGCCGAGGGGGGCGTTCTGTTCGCCTCCTTCCCCGAGCCCCAGGGACATCGGCAGCATTCCAATCACCATGGCCAGGGCCGTCATCAGCACGGGCCGCAGCCGCACGAATCCGGCCTCCAGCGCAGCCTGGGTGGAGTCAGCGAATTCCTCAAGCTTCTCGCGCGCAAAACTGATCACCAACACGCTGTTTGCCGTGGCCACCCCCATGCACATGATGGCGCCCGTGAGCGCCGGCACCGACAAGGTGGTGTGCGTTGCGAACAGTATCCAGACGATGCCGGCCAGAGCCGCTGGCAACGCCGTGATAATGACGAACGGGTCGACCCAGGACTGGAAGTTGATGACGATCAGGAAGTAGATCAGGGTGATTGCGCCGAGCAGTCCGGCGAGCAGGCCGAAGTAGGCGCTGCGCATGGTTTCTGTCTGGCCAACGAGCTCCACGGTTGAGCCCTTGGGTCGGTCCCGATCATTCCGGGCCATGATGTCGCGGATATCAGATGAGACGGCTCCAAGGTCGCGCCCTTGGGTGGTGGCGTAGATTTGGACCATTGGGGAGATGTCGTACTGCGACACGACAGCATCGCTGTGGGAACGCTTGATATCGGCAATTCCACCGAGCACCGTGGTCGGACTCCCGGGCGCATTCACCGGCAGATTCTGCAGGGCA
Organism: Steroidobacteraceae bacterium; assembly: GCA_036489445.1. GTDB lineage: Bacteria > Pseudomonadota > Gammaproteobacteria > Steroidobacterales > Steroidobacteraceae > DAIDKA01. Next base: position 37,561 of record DASXFV010000087.1, read on the forward strand.
GACAGCGAATCGATGCGGTACTGCGGCGTCTGCAAAACAATGGGGTAGGTGACTCCGTTCTGCTCGTTCAGCCAGAACGTGGGGGCGACCTGGCCCGAGCCGGCCAGGTTCACCACCAGGCTGTTGGTGACGTCGGCCGCCGTCACATTCGTGTACTGGGCGCGCGTACGGTCAATGTTCACGTCGAACGTCGGTTCCCGGGCCGATTGCTGAATGCGGGCATCCGCGATTCCAGGAATATGACGGACCTGATTCAGCAGCTGGTTGGCGTAGGAGAAATCCGCACTCAGATCATTGCCGCGCACCTGCAGATCGATGGGCGCAGGGGCACCGAAATTGAGGATCTGGCTGACGATGTCCGCCGGAAGGAACGAGAAGACCAGCCCGGGGAACCGACGCGGCAGTTCCCGGCGCATGCGCGCCACGTAGTCAGCAGTGGGCGGGTGCCCCTCGTTGAGGGAGATCTGGATGTCACCATCCGATTCGCCGATGGTGCCCGTGTTGCTGTAAATCGTGTTGATCGATGAGATATAGGTGCCGATATTGTCCACGACCGCAGCTGTTTGCGCGGGCGGGATCATGGTGCGGATGGCTTTTTCCACCTCGGCGAAGCGTGCAGAGGTTTCCTCGATACGCATGCCCACGGGGGCGCGCACATGTATCAGTATCTGCCCGGCGTCGACCGACGGGAAGAAGTTCCGCCCCAGAAACGGCACCAGCAGGAACGAGAGCGTGATGAAGGCGAGGAAGGCGCCGACTGCTACCGTGTGATGCTCCATGGCGAGTGCCAGCAGTTCGTGGTACCCGGTACGCAACCGCACGAAGCGCGCCTCGAAGGCGCGCTGAAAGCGTACCAGGGGATTGCGCGACGGGGTCGGCGCATCGATGACGTTCTCGTGGGCATCGACATGCGGCGCGTGGGCCCGCAGCAGATAGTTCGCCATCGTCGGCACCAGCGTTCGCGACAGCAGGAAAGAGAAAGCCATCGCGAACATCACACTCTCGGCCAGCGGGATGAACAGGAAGCGCGCAATCCCGCTCATGAAGAACATGGGCACGAAAACGATGCAGATGCTCAACAGCGACACGAAAGCCGGCACGACGATCTGCGCCGAGCCATCCAGGATGGCCTGCTCCACCGGCTTGCCGTGTTCGAGGTGGTAGTTGATGCTTTCGATGGTCACGGTCGCCTCATCGACCAGGATGCCCACTGCCAGTGCGAGTCCGCCCAGGGTCATGATGTTGAGCGTCTCGCCCAACATATAGAGGGTGGCGATCGCCCCCAGGATCGACAGCGGAATCGATGTGGCGACGATCAGCGTAGAGCGCCAACTGCCCAGGAACAGCAGGATCATCAGGCTGGTGAGGGCCGCGGCGATCACGCCCTCGCGGACCACGTCCTTAATGGAGGCGCGGACGAATATCGACTGATCGGCCAACGGCTTGACCTGCAGCGTGTCGGGTAGCGAGGGTTTAAGGACTTCGAGCATTTTCTTGACCCCGCTCACGATGTCGAGCGTCGAGGTCGAGCCGTTCTTGAAGACATTGAGCACCACGGAGCGGCTGCCGTCGACGTGAACGAGATTGGTCTGGACCGCGCCGCCGTCGCGGATGTGGGCCACATCGCGCATGTAGACCATGGCGCCACCCACATTCTTGATCGGCAGGTCAGCCAGATCAGCGAGGCTGGATGGGGCGTCATTGAGATTGATCGTGTATTCGTAATCGCCGATTTTCTCCGTGCCTGCGGGTGTCAGCAGGTTCTGCCTGGCAAGCGCGTTGGCGACGTCAAGACCGGTCAGCCCCCGAGCCTGCAGTGCTGCAGGATCAAGGTCGAACATCACCTGCGGGGTCTTGCCGCCATAGGGATAAGGTAGGGCCGCGCCCTGCACCGTGACGAGACGTGTGCGCAGGAAATTTATGCCCAGATCCGTCAGCGCCTGCTCGGTCAGCCCCTTGCCAGACAGTGCCAGCTGGATGATGGGCACCGTCGAGGCGTTGTAATTGACGATCAGCGGCGGGGTCTGCCCCGCCGGCATCTGCTTGATGAGCGTCTGGGAAATCGCTGAGACCTGCGCATTGGCGGTGGCGATGTTCACCGACGGGTGGAAGAAGATCTTGGCAATACCGAAGGTGGTGTACGAGGTGGCTTCGGTGTGCTCGATGTCGTTGACCGTGGTGGTCAGCGAGCGCTCGAAAGGCGTCATGATGCGTCCGACCATCTGGTCCGGCGAGAGGCCCTGGTACTGCCAGGCTACGCCGATGATCGGAATGTTGATGTTCGGAAAAATGTCGACCGGCATCCGCAGCGCGGCGAGGACGCCGGCGATCAGAATAAGGAGGGCAACTACGATGAAGGTGTAGGGCCGATTTAGCGCGAGCCTGACTATCGCAAGCATCTGGATATGGACGGCAACGGGTGGGTGGAACGAGGGGGGATGGCGGCATTGTGGCCCAATCCCGCTTCCTTCACCCCAAGATTAACGCCAATTCATCAAGGTTCAGTGATTCGGCAATGTGGCACATGGCGCCGTCGATGCTCCGTCCGCGCCGCTGGTGGTGCGATGCACGAACGCCAGGGGCGTGTCCCAGCAGGGGCCGGCACAGATTTTCGGGGCTGAGCAGGGCACTGATTGTATATTCGAGCGCGCGTGCAGTGGGTGGTTATGCAGGTTTTCAACCGGGTACTTATCGTGAATCGATTTCGCCAAATCCAGCTGGGGTTGACATGAGCCTGAGGCTGCAGATCAACCTCATTATTGCCGGATTGATGATTCTGTTCATCGGGGCGCTGGTGTATCAGCAGGTGGAGGACACCCGCAGCAGCATACGGGAGGAAATCGAAGGTTCGAACCGGGTCGCCATCCAGCTGTTGAGCGCGGTGTCCGGTGTTTACGAGGAATCCGGCGTACGCGGCATGCTCAGCTTCCTGCATCAGCTGGGGCGGGTCCGAGCCAATGATGTGTCCCTGTACGACCCGGCAGGCCAGCTGGTCTACTCCTCGCCGGTCTCGGTCTACAAGGCGGGGCGCGCAGCGCCGGGATGGTATTCGATTCTCGTCGCTCCTGTTGTGCACCCGTTCCAGATCGGAATTGGCGGGGGCACCCTGGTCATCAATGCGAATTCATCGCGCGCGGTGCTGGATGGCTGGGACATACTGACACGGCTGCTGTGGATCGGGGCGATCGCACTCGCCGCGATCAATCTGGCGGTGTTCTGGTTTGCCGGGCGGATTCTGCAGCCCTTGCAGATTGTGGTGAAAGGACTGCAGCGAATGGAGGCGGGCGACTATGCCGCACGGCTGCCGCCTCTGGCGAGCCGGGAAGGCCGCCTCATGAGTTCGGCCTTCAATCGGGCCGCACAGGCGGTGGCAGACAGTGTTGCGGACCGGCGCGCCGCCGCCGAGGCCCGTGACCGCCTGCGGGAAAACCGCGAGCTTACACAGATGATCCAGACCCATATCGAAGAGGAGCGCCGCACCATCGCCCGTGAACTGCACGACGAGCTGGGACAGTCCATCACGGCGATTCGCAGCTTCGGATTGATCATTCAGCAATCCGCGTCCGCTGACGAGCGCGTGAGCGAAGCGGCGCGGCTCGTGGTGGAGACCGCCGGTCGCATGTACGACGCCGTGCACGAAATGATTCCGCGGCTGCGCCCGTTTGCGCTGGATTCGTTTGGCTTGGGCGATGCGGTCGCGGATCTGGTCGCTGCGTGGCGCACGCGTCACACCGGTGTGGCCATGCAACTGCATGTGCAGGACCCATTGCCGCAGCTTGGTGCGGGGCAGAGCATCAGCGCCTACCGCATTCTGCAGGAGGCGCTGACCAATGCCATCCGCCACTCCGCGGCGGGGCGGATCGCGGTTTCCGTGACGATTGAAGCCGGTGAACTGCTGGTGCGTGTGGTGGATGACGGGGCGGGGCTGGAATCGGGCTGGGAGCAGCGCGGGCACTATGGCGTGCGCGGCATGCGCGAGCGTGCCGTCGCTTCAGGGGGCAGCCTCGAACTGATCTCGGATCCGGGCAAGGGGACACAGGTCGTGGCCCGACTGCCCCTTGAGCCGCACTCATGAGCCGAACCACTGTGATGCTGGTTGATGATCACGCCGTCGTGCGCGTGGGCTTTCGGCTGCTGCTGCAGGCGGCTGAGGACCTGCTGGTGGTGGCGGAAGCCGACAGTGGCGAACAGGCCGTCGCGCAGTACGCGCAAGGCAGGCCCGACATCGTGGTCATGGACCTGGCCATGGCTGGGGCAGGGGGTATTGAAGCCATCAAGCGCATCGTGGCGCGCGATGTTGGGGCGCGGATTCTGGCGCTCTCGGCCCACGAGGACATGAGTCACCCGAAGCGGGCTTTGAAGGCCGGGGCGCTCGGTTACCTGTCCAAGCGCAGCGCACCCGAAACACTGATCGAGGCCATCCGTATCGTAGCCGCAGGCGGAATGTACATCGATGCCGGAATCGCCAGGCATATGGCGGCTCAGGACTTCTCGGGTAGCCGCGGCCCGTTAGATCAGCTCTCTGAACGTGAGTTCCAGGTCTTCGTGCAACTGGCGCATGGGGTGTCGGTAAACAGGATCGCGGCAATGTTGCATCTGAGTCCCAGTACCGTGGGTACGCATCTCTACAACATCAAGCAGAAACTGTCGGCGGGCAATCAGGCGGAGCTGACCCTGATTGCGGTCCAGAACGGACTGATACAAGTCGGATGAAGCCCACGCTCCACTCTCGCAATCAGACTTTTCTTGAGCAATTGGGCCCCGGACTCATCACGGGAGCCGCGGATGATGACCCGAGTGGGATCGCAACCTATTCACAGGTTGGGGCGGCATTCGGCTACGGTCTGCTATGGACTGCGATCATCACCTGGCCGCTGATGGTCGGCATCCAAATGGTGTGCGCCCGCATTGGCCGTGTCTCGGGCAGCGGTCTTGCGGCCAACATGCGCATGTTCTCCAGCCCATGGATTCTCTACGGCGCGGTCGGGTTACTGCTGGTCGCCAACACGATCAACATTGCAGCCGACATTGGCGCGATGGGTGAAGCACTGAAGCTGCTGATTGGCGGTCCGGCGCAGGTTTATGCCGTGCTGTTTGGCGTCACTTCGCTGTTGCTCCAGGTGTTCGTGCCATTTCCACGGTATGCCCCGTACCTGAAATCACTGACCCTGGCGCTGTTCGCATATGTCGCGACCGTTTTCGTCGTCAAGGTGCCGTGGGCCCACGTCCTGTATCAGACTGTGATACCCGAAGCCTCGATCAATGCGAAGTACATAGTGGCCATTGTCGCCGTATTCGGCACCACGATCAGTCCCTACCTGTTCTTCTGGCAGGCCTCGCAGGAGGTGGAGGAGCAGCGCGCAGCGCCGCTGCAGCAGCCGCTGAAGAAGGCTCCGGAACAGGCCAAGAGCAACCTGCGCCGCATCAGGATGGACACGAACGTAGGGATGGCCTTCTCCAACCTGATCGCGTTCTTCATCATGCTGACAGCGGCGGTCACCCTGCATGCGCACGGTGTGACTGATGTGGCCACCTCGGCCCAGGCCGCCGAAGCTCTGCGTCCGCTGGCGGGCCGCTTCGCCTTTTATCTGTTCGCCGCGGGCATCGTGGGTACCGGTCTGCTCGCGGTGCCCGTCCTCGCCGGGTCGGCGGCCTACGCTGTCGCCGAGGCGTTCGACTGGCGGATAGGTCTGGGCCGCAGCCTGCTGCAGGCCCGCGGCTTCTATGCCATCCTGGTGATCGCGACCCTGCTGGGAGTGATGCTCAACTTCACGCGGATCGACCCGATCAGGGCGCTGTTCTGGAGCGCGGTGATCAATGGTGTAGTCGCCGTCCCGGTCATGGTGATTGTCATGCTGCTGTCGGCGCGCCCGGAGGTGATGGGAAAGTTTGCGGTCAAAGGGGGCCTGCGTCTGCTGGGTTGGACCGCTACATCAGTGATGGCCCTGGCCGTGGTCCTGATGATCTGTACCTGGCGCAGCGCATGAGGGGTGGCGCCTGGCGCCAACGATGAATCGTGCAGGTTCAGGCCGTGGGGGCCTCGAGTCTTGCCAGCACCAGATCAAGCGGCTCGGCATGGCGTGTCACCAGATTCCCGACCGCTTCGATGTCTCCCAGCTCTGCGACCGGAATGCCGGCCGCCGGTAGGGGCCGATCACTGGCCACCGCTACGATCTGCGGATCCTCGGGGTAGAGCGCGCTCTTGCCAGTGGCTTCCCGCAGCACCTCCATCTTGGGATGGCGCTGTGTTTTGAAGCCTTCCACCAGAACCAGATCGCAGGGGGATAGCCTCCTGAGCAACTGCGCCAGCGACGGCTCCGCCGCATCCTCGAGTTCGTGGATCTGCGCCCAGCGCCGCGCGGACGACACGATCACCTCACGGGCGCCGGCCTTGCGGTGTTCGTACGAGTCCTTCCCGGGGTGATCGACGTCAAAATTGTGATGGGCGTGCTTGAGAGTGGCGATGCGCAGTCCTCTGCTCGCCAGTAGCGGAATGAGTTTGACGATGAGTGTCGTCTTGCCAGATCCGCTCCAGCCGACCACCCCCAGGACCTTCGCTTGATTCATTGTTGCGGCCACCAGAATCGCTGCAACATCCGCCCCTACCAACGATACAGATCGGCAATGAAACCTGCCGGATGCCCCTGAGAACTTGGCGGGAGCTCCAGAAAACCGTCCGTCCGGGTCAAAGCCAGGAAGTCTCCGGGCCCATTGGTCCGGCGCGGTATTGCGCGCGGGTCGCCAGAGTCGTACTGCAGGGCTACCGGCAGAAAATACGCGAAACTCGCGCGTCCGTGCGCCACCGGCGCGCTGAGGGCAATGCGCTCCAGAGGCGCCTTGCGGGCGCCCATGGCCGACATCACCGCAGGCACGACGTAGCGAATCAGACAAACCAGAGTCGCGACTGGATTGCCTGGTAGACCAAATACCACACACCCCGAGTCGTGCTTGCCAAACCACATGGGCATGCCGGGGCGCTGTGCGACTTGATAGAAAACCTCCCGGACACCCAGAGTCTTGAGCACTTTTGGCACGAAATCAAACTTACCCTTGGACACACCGCCACTCAGAATCAACACGTCACGAGTCCTCAAGTGCGTCGCGAGGCGCTCACTCAAGAGCTGTTCACTGTCCGGGATGTGGTCATTGTGCACATCCTCGAAGTGCCGAGCGCGCAGGGCAGCGACCATTGAGTAGACGTTCGAACGCCGGACCTGATAGTCAGTGATGGGCTTGCCGGGTTCCACCAACTCATCGCCCGTGGAGATGATCATGAAGCGGGGCTGTCGACTCACCTGCACGCTCGCCAGACCGGCGGAGGCGACCACGGCAATCTCGGGAGCTCCCAGTCGCACGCCAGCCTTGAGCATGACGATTCCCGGCCGACTGTCTTCGCCTCGGCGCTGGACGTTACGGAAGGGCACGCCCGTTGCACTGTCCTTCAAGGCGGCGATGCCATCCGCTTCCACATATTCTTCCTGAGGGATGATGCAATCCGTTCCATCCGGCACGACCGCACCCGTCATCACCTCAACCGCCCCATCGCGGCTGGCAAGCTGCAGCGCAGGCATGCCCGCGCCCTGGGTAGCTTGGATGCGGAAACTGCGTTGCCCTGCAGCCAGGGAACGGCTGGTGATCGCGATGCCGTCCATACACACGCGGTCGAATGGCGGATTGTCGCGCTCCGGGAAAATGTCCTGCCGTAAAACCTGACTGATGCACTGTTCCAGCGGGCGGGCCGCGGAGCCCAGGGCGGGCAGCTGTGCCTCAATCGCATCCTGGGCCATTTGCGTCGAAATGGGCGTAAAACCTCGCTTCGTCGGCGAACCGCCGACGGCGGAACTTGCCGATGATTTGCTGGCGCTATTGTAGCGAATGCCAGTCCGATGCAGGTGAGAGACCTCAAGGGGGCGGACCCGGCTAGCCGGACGGTCTGGGTCGCAGCTCCTCGAGGGTATTGATATTCGCAAAGGCCGCCGCGTCCTCGAAAATGACCTGCGCGTTGCGCTGAGTGCGCGGCCATGCGCCGGTTTTGCGTTCCCCGCTGAGGATGAACGCGCGCAGGTGCTCGAGCAGTGAGATCTTCATCAGGCAAAACACCGGCTGGGGGAAGGTTCTGTCGGCCTCCCGGGTATAAGCGGTGGCCATGTCGTAGTCACCCTGCGCCAGACCCGTCGCGAGCCTTGCCACCAGATCCAGCGGAAAGTGCGGCGTATCGCATGGCACGGTCACCATGTACGGCGTCTGACAATGCGCCAGCCCGGCCAGCATGCCCGCCAAGGGTCCCGGAAAGTCCGGCAGATCGTCTATCCAGACCGGTACGCCCATTGCTTCATAGACGTGCAGGTTCCGATTCGCGTTGATCATCACGCCGCGGGTCTGCGGGGTCAGACGATCCAAGGCGTGCCGGACCAGGGGTACTCCCTGATAGGACTGCAGCCCTTTATCGACGCCGCCCATGCGGGTTCCGCGTCCTCCGGCAAGCACCAGCCCCGTGATATCGGTTTTGGCAGGGCGGCTCACGGCACATGCAAGTCCAAGCGCCGTTCAGGCTATTTGGGCCTGGCCAACAGCAGCAGCGCTCCGCCAATCAGAATGGCACCCACACCGGCCCACACTGGCACGTCGATGGTTTTCCGTTCCTGAAGTGACAAGTCAACGGGTCCGACCTTCACTTCATGCGAAGTCCTGGTATAGGAAAAGCCGCCGTAGGCGAGCCCCAACGCTCCCGCGATAATCAGCACTATTGCAATCACTTTGACAGGACTCATCTGTGGTTTCTCCCGCGGGCGCAGGTTTGAGGGCGCCGCCTGTGCCTCTAGAGTAGGGGCAGCGCAGTGCAGCGCGCAAATGCATTTGCTACGGGCGGCCTGATGCCGGCGACGGACACGCTGCTATGGTTCCAACGGGATCTGCAGGTGGAGCAGCACTGGCAATTGGCTGGCACTCACTACCAGCGTACGGCCAATCATTGGCTGCAGAATCAGGACAGCCGCAAGGCGCAAGTCATGGCGGTACTGAACAGGTTCTACGGCGAGCCTTGCGCCCGACTCTGGTTCCAACGCTGGCGAATGTTCTGGATGGCCTGCGCGGAGACTTTTGGTTATGAGCAAGGTCAGGAGTGGCTGGTCGCGCATTACCGCTTGGTGCAGCGCGAATAGCGGCGGCCGAATCGGCAATCAGGAGTCGTAGGGCTTCGGGTTTGCCTTGACAGGATACAGACCCCGGCTCGATCCTTGCATCGGGCGTGCAGGAATTTGCGATGACTGCGGGGGGCAACGTGCACAAGAATACATTGGGGCGTGCGTCGATACTGGCGCTGGCATGGGTGTCACTTACGGGTCTGTTGGCGGGGCCACGACTGGCCGGCGCGGCGGAGGCGGGAGGGGCAGACGCCTGTGCGCCAGTGGGGGGGATGCACTTCGTCTGCAATCTGATCAACGTTGAGGACTTTGTGCCCGTGGCGGGCGGCCGCTGGCTGGTGGGCGGCTCGTACAAGGAAGGTGGGGTGGGACTGTACCTGATCGACACCCGCGCGAAGCACGCCAAGGCGGTGGTGCTGTCGCTGGCAGCCAAGCCTGATCCACTTTATGCGGGCTGCGGTGCTCCGGATCTGAAGGCCCTGCAAACACACGGCGTTGATGTGAAGCAAATCAATGGGCGCATCACGGTTTTTGCCATCAATCATGGTGGACGTGAGTCGGTGGAGATCTTCCGCCTGCACCCAGCCTCTGACACGGCTGAATGGATCGGCTGCGCGCTGACGCCCGAGGGCGTCAGCGGCAACGCAGTGGCGGCCATGGGTCATGGCACCTTCGTCATCACCAAATTCATGGACACCCGTGACAAACAGGCGTTCCAGCACATTCTGTCGGGCCAGGTCACCGGAGCGGTGTACCGGTGGACACCGGGCAAGGGCTTCGACGAAGTACCCGGAACGCAATTGGCAGGTGATAACGGACTGCTCGTCTCACCGGACGGGCGTTGGTTGTATATCAATGCCTATGGCACTCGGGAGATCTACCGCTTGCCGCTGTCGGGGAATGGGCAGCGCAAGCACGTGAAGGTTGATTTCTGCCCCGACAATCTGCGCTGGGCACCAAATGGTTCCATCTTCGTTACCGGCCAGTTCATTGACATCAAGACGCTGGACGCCCTGCACGGCTGGGCCACGGTGCGGCTGGACCCCCAGAGCATGACGACGACACCGGTCGTAAAGGAGCCTGGGTTCAAGGAATTCGACAACGCCACCAGCGCCGTGCAGGTTGGCCACACACTGTGGTTTGGAACCTTCCGCGGCGATCGCATGGCGTATATGCCGCTGCCTCAGCACTGAGGGGACCATCGGACAGTAGTGTGGCCGTTGCCGCCGTGCTAGCGTTGGCGCTTCGACTCATGTAACCGAACAGGGGGGATGCATGTATCAGAAACCGACCGCGCCGCGATCCATTGGCGGCGTCCTGGATGACACCCTTCAGCTGTACAAGGCTTCCTTTTCCAGTTGCTGGCTGCCCTCACTGCTGATAACCGTGATTTCGGCCGGCCTGAGTTACTACATGCTGGCGTCCATGCCGCCGACGCCAGTCGGACAACTACGTTTCATGGACATACTGGCCCGTTATTCGACCCTGGGGCTCGCATTCTACGTTTGGTATGTGGTGGTGATTCTGGCTGGCCTGGTGTTTTACGGCATGCTGTTCTTGAACATCGCGGCCGTGGCGCGCGGGGAGACTCCTGCTTTCGGCACCTCGATGGCAAAGGCGATCCGACGGGCGCCGGCACTGTTTGGAGCGTCGATCGTGTTTACCGTAGCGGTGGGCGTTGCAACCTGTCTATTGATCATCCCGGGCATCTACGTGATGAACCGACTGTGGTTGTACATGGTGCCTCTGGAAGTTGAGCCGCAAGGGCCCCTGGTGTCGCTGGGTACCAGCTGGCGCCTGGTGAGCGGCAACTGGTGGCGCACGGCTTCCGTAGTCACGGTGCTCTTTGTCATCCTGGTTGTGTTGGAGATCGTGCTGACATCCCTGGCGGGTATCGTCGCCCTGCTCATCGGCGGTCTTCCCTCGGATGCCACGCATTTGGCAGCCAAGGTTTCTGCGGCATCGCTGCTGATTGGCGGCTTCGTGCGCATTTTCACCACGCCGATTGTGTGTGCCGTGCTTGTTGCGCTCTACCACGACTTGTCGCTGCGCAAGGGTGGCGGTGACCTTGAGACACGGCTGGGGGCGTTGCCACAGACTTGAAGTAGGGATTGGCTCCGCGGGACAGCCGGATGACGCTGCGCGCCACATGGGTATGCTCTGCGCTGCTGCTCGCGGTACCATCGTTCTATGCCGCGGTAGCGGCGCAGAACGCGCCGCTTGCCGGCCCTGCCGTGGACATGAGATCTGTGGCGCAGGCCTGTGCCGACCTCGTCGATGGGACGGTGACCGGGCTGCCGCAGCTGGAACAGCGCTGCCCGAGCCTGCCGGCTGCACTTCAGGCGGCAGGCGTGCGACCCCTGATCATCGACAGTTCGCGCGCGTTGTTTGACCGCGACTCCCTGCGCCATCTGGCCGTTTTGATGCGTTCCCCGATGGGACCAATGCCTGCTGTCTCGGCACTGACGCCCATTCTTCGCCAACTGCATGGGACGACTGCACCGCCCCGGTCGTGGTGGGAGAGGTTGTGGGATTGGGTGCTTGAGCATTTCGCGCCCAAACAACAGGAGGGTTCGTCGAACTCCTGGTTGGCCAACATCGCACGGTTGCTGCACAGCGCTCAATGGCTGTGGCGCGCCATGATCTGGATTACCGTTATCTCACTGCCCATTGCCGTGGTGATTATTGTGTTGCGCGAAGTGCGTGCCATGGGCAAGCGCTCGACCGACGAACCGTCCGCAGGAGGTGCGAGCGCAGGGTCAGGTCGGCACGATTCGCGTCTAGCGCTGCTGCGTCGCATGCCGCCCGGACAGCGCCCGGCGGAGCTCTTTGCGATGCTGATTGCGCGTCTCGTCGCTGCCGGTCGCCTGCCGCCGGATCGCAGCTTGACGCATCGTGAGGTCGTCCGCAGAGCCCTGCTGGACGACGTGGACCAACGCCGTCTCGTGGAATCCCTGGCGCGACTATCGGAACGTCAACTGTATGCCTCGGTCGCCACTGCGCCGGTTGAGCTGGAAGATACGCTCGCCCGCGGCGAGGATCTCTACACCATCGGCTGGAGCGAGCCGTTGGTGCGCTCGTGAAGGAACGGCTGGTCACGCTGGGATTGGCCGCATGCGCGCTGGCCCTGTTCTGGATTCTGATGTTTCCCAAGCCGCAGAACGAGGCCACTTCGCCCCATCCCCTGAGCCAGGGAGCCGACAGCGAGGGATATGCCGCCGCGTCCCGGTGGCTGACCGCTACGCGGGTGCCGCTGCGGGATCTGCATCAGCGTTTCGAGCACCTGACTGACCGGACCATCAGTCCGCAGACGTCCGGCAATCTACTGATAACCACACTGCCCTACGATGTGGTGGCGCATCCCGAGGAATTCCTGGCATTGGACAGCTGGGTCGCCAAGGGCAATACCCTATTGATTCTGGCGGCACTGGACGACACGCCGCTGTGGAGCGCAGTCACGGATGACTTCGTGCCCCAACTGAACAGGATGAGCGGCATCCGCTTCACCGACAAGGAGGCGCCGAACACGGATCCCATCACGCGGGCCAAGGCCGGTCTGCGGGCGGTATTGACGCCCGCGGGGCGCGCCATTGAACTGCATCCCAGCGGCCGGATTGGCCTGCTGGAGGGCGTCCGTCATCTGGCCACAGCGTCACCGCTGCCATCAACGCAGTGGCAGGCCCGCGCCATGGACTCCTCACCGGTGCTGGAGCTGGCGCGCCGCGCGGATACTGCGGATCCGGTGCTGTGGGTGAAGGCCGATGGCAACGGCGCAATCATCGTTAGTGCCTATGCCAGTCTCTTCAGCAACGGCGTGATCGGTCAGGCGGATAACGCCCGGTTGCTGTCCAATATGATCGCCTGGGCTTTGCAGCCGGGCGGGCGGGTGATCTTTGATGATGCCCACCAGGGCGCGCTGGACGAATACGATCCGGCGAAGTTCTTCGCCGATCCGCGCCTGCATCACACGTTGCTATGGCTGGTATTGCTGTGGTTGGCGTGGGTGGTGGCGGCCCAGCCCCTGCGCGCGGCGGCGCCGCACAACCTGAGCATGGATGAAAGCGCCATGCTGCGTGTGACGGCAGGGTTCTTCGCCAGCGTACTGCGACCGGTGACCAGTGCGCGGTGGTTGCTGGATGAATTCTTTGATCGTCTGCGCCGGCGGCACGGCCTGGCGCACAGCAGCAGCCCGCCCTGGGACTGGCTGGCCTCGCATGCGGGTGTCAGAACCTCAGTGCTCAATGAGCTGCGCGACCTGAATGCACGCACTCAGGCCGGTCAGCGCGTCAGTCTCGTTCGGTTGCAGCGGATTCTTTCGCAGATTTCAGGACAAACCTCATGACGAATGCATTGCAGGATCTGGAACTTGCGCTTCAACAGCGCATCGGCGAAGTGGTGCTGGGAGTGGGCCCGGCAGTGCGGGCGCTGTGTATCGCGGTAGTCGCGCGCGGCCATGTGCTGGTGCAGGGTGTGCCGGGCCTGGGCAAGACCCTGCTCAGCAAGTCCCTTGCCGGGGCGCTGGGTGGTAGCTTCAAGCGCGTCCAGGGGACCTCGGATCTGATGCCCACGGACATCACGGGCACACATCTGTTTGATGCCGCGACCAACGAGTTCGTGTTCCGCGCCGGTCCGCTGTTTGCCGATGTGGTGTTGTTCGATGAGGTTAATCGTGCGGGCCCGCGCACCCAGTCCGCATTGCTGGAAGCGATGGAGGAGCGGCAGGTGTCGGTCGATCGGGCGCAGTTCGCGTTGCCGCCGGATTTCCTGGTCATTGCCACGCAGAACCCGCGCGAGTTCGAGGGCACCTATCCACTGCCGGAGTCGCAACTGGACCGCTTCATGCTGCGCCTGGACCTGTCCTATCCCGAGCCGGATGCCGAAACCGAGGTGCTGATGCGATACACCGGAGTGGCGGCAGAGCCGGCCCAGCCCGTGAGCAGTGCTGTGACACCAGCACTGGTGCACGAGGCGCGCGCTGCGGCCGAGCAGGTGCACATCTCCCCGGAGTTATGTGCCTACGTGCTGGCGATCGCGAAGGCCTCACGCGAACACGCACAGTTGTCCCTGGGGCTGTCGACGCGTGGTGCGCTGGCGTTGCTTCGTGCAGCGCGCATCCTCGCGGGAATCGATGGGGGTGAGTTTGTGACAGCCGATGAGGTGAAGGCGGTGGCGCCGATGGTCATGCCGCATCGCCTGATGCTCACAGGTGATGCGCTGCTCGCGGATGTCACCGAAACCGAAGTCGTCGCCCGCATTCTTGCGCAGGTGCCGGCGCCGCGATGAACCTGCGGCAGAACGGCCTGGTGCTGATCCTGGCTGCGGCGCTGCTGGGCATTGCAGCGCAGTGGGCCGGCAGTCCTACAGCGGCCAATCTGTGGGCACTACCGCTCGCGTTGCTGCTGCTGGGACTCGCGTATGAGCGGTGGGTGTGTGCTCGCGCGGCGCTGAGACTCCAGATCCACTCGCCCGCGCCGTGGCATCTGGCGCAGGGCAGCAATGTGCGCTGGCAGCTGAAGCATGCCCTGCCGCGCACGCTGACGGTCATGCTGGCGCCGCACCCGCCCGAGGGCATCGATACCGCAACCCAGATCCGCACGGTGCCGGTGGCCCCGATCGAGGGTGTGTGGCTGGATCTGCCCGCCCTGGCGCGGCGCTTGGGCGACATCCGCTGGGCCGCCCAGCCAATGCGTTTCGCGGGCCCCTTGGGCCTGGCGTGGTGGTCACTGCGCCTCGCAAGCGATGAGCGCTCCACTGTGGCCCCGGCGATGCTGAATTTGCGGGAAAGTGTCGTCGGGGTGACATTCGCGGGCGCGCGGATCAGTCATGCCATCGGTCCCGGGTCGCACGTCGAGCAGCTGCGCGACTATCAACCCGGTGATCCGCTGCGGGTCATTGACTGGCGCGCGACGGCTCGGCGCCGGCAGCTGGTGAGCCGGGATTTCGCGCAAGATCAGCATCTGGACGTGATGGTGGCGCTGGATGTCGGACGCGCCAGTCGCATCCAGTGCGGGGAATTGGACCGGCTTGGGCACTACGTGAACGCCGCGGCCCGCCTGGCGCAGCACGTGGTGGCTCAGAATGACCGCATTGGTCTGGTGCTGTTCGGCGATCAACCGCTCGCTGTGCTGCCCCCCACCCGTGGCCACGCCGGGGTGATGCGCGTGCGGGAACTGCTGTCCCACGTCCGGTCCCAGAACACGGATTCCAATGTCATTCATGCAGCTTCAGTGGTGCTGAAGCAGGTGCGCCAACGCAGTTTGGTGGTGCTGATGACTGATATCGAAGATGCCGCTTCAGAGGGCCAGCTCGCTGGGGCATTGCGCTTGCTGCAGCCACGGCATCTGCCCTTTGTGGTGGGTTTGAGCCAGCTGGACCCGGGCGTCATTGCCGACCGAGCGCCCCAGGACTGGCTGGACCCGTGGCTGTCACTCGCGGCAGGCCACACGCTCAGTCAGCGTGAGCGGGCCGTGCGCGCCCTGCGAGCCACAGGGGCGCAGGTGATGCTGACCGCGCCCGTTGATTTTGAACGTACTCTGTTTGAACAGTACGGCCAGTTCAGGCAGCGGCGGCGGATCTGAACAATCGCCCGGAGAGTACTGCGAACATCAGTGCCAGGTTGGCCAGACCGAGAAATATGCGCACCGGCCAACCGATGGCCGTATCCGGCGAGACGAAGCCTTCGATCAGGCCGCAGATGACCAGGAGCGGAATCAGGGCAGCAAACAGCCGCGCGATCTTGGCCGTGCATTGCTGCAGGGAGTCGCGACGGCTGGGGAGTCTGGGACGGATCAGGGATTCGCCCAGCGCCACACCCGCAGCGCCGCCGAGGCAGATCATCGACAGCTCCACGGTACCGTGCGCGAAGATGAATTTCAGCAGCTCCCCATCCAGACCGTGTTCGCGTGTGAATGCAAATACACCACCCAGCAGCAGACCGTTGTTGGCGATGATGTAAAACGTGCCCAGGCCGTAGAAAATGCCGGCCACGCAGGCAAATAGGGTCACCGCGATATTGTTGGTGAAAATCCGCACCGACAGCAGCGAGGAGGGCGTGATGTTCAAGATGCCATCCGTCCACAGCTCGCCGCGTTCCACGTGCTGGACCATGTCGGGGCTGGCCACGAGGCCCACGAGTGTTGGCCAGGTGTGAATCAGCCACCAACCCGCTCCGGTACTGAGGGCGAACAGCAACCAGACGCCCAGCAGCTGCGGCTTCAGCTCCTGGAATGTCGCGGGAATCTCCACGGCATACAAATGTCGCAGCGACGCCAGTGAATGGCGCGGTTCCCGATTGACGATCGCGTGCAGGGAGGCATAGAGCGTCTCCAGGGCAGTAGTGATCGGGTTGCCGGGCAGCGCCTTGCGCGCGCTGGCCACATCCCGGGCCAGACTTCGATAACCGTCCAGAGCCTTGAGCGCGTCCTGACGTGAGAGTCGACCACGCCGCCAGGTCAACAGCGAGTCCCCCAGACGGCTCCAGCGCGCGGAGCGCTGCGCGAGCCAGGAGGGAGCCCGGGCATCAGGCTTCATGGGGTCCTGCCGGATAATGCGTCGCGCAGGCGCTGCTGCAGGTTCAGGTCATCCAGTGAATCCACGTGCACCGGTGCCGGCACCGATCCGGCCGCCGTGGCGATCCGTGCCAGCAGTTCGCGAGTGAGCCGCCGTCGCGTTTCAGGTTGCAGCTCTTTCCAGCGCAGCAGTACATCATTGCCCAGCGCCAGCGTGCCCGCGTCCAAGAGGGGGTTAAGGGACAGCGACCCCAACTGCGACAACGCCTTGGCTTCCGGGTCGCCGTCATGGACCAGCAAAGTGCCGGCCGCGAGATCCCCCAACCGTACACGTTGGGTGCTGAAGATGGTGGTGCAGAGTCCAACACCGTATAAAACCGGCAGGCAGTCGATGAGCCGAAATGCATTGCGGATCAGCAGCGCCAGGGTTGACGGCGTGCCGCCCTGCCGATTGACGATGCGTACACCTGCCATGCGCTTCCCCGGGGTTCGTCCTCGCATCACCAGTTCCAGCAGCGGCTGGTAGAGAAAGTAGATCGCCAGAGCCGGCAACACCGTAATGAATGCGAACGATGCCGGTGACTTGGGCTTCAGGGCGGCAATCCTGGCCAGCGTATAGCTGGCCCCAGCGAACCAGGTGACGGCCAGCAGCAGTCGGATATGCCAATCGATGACGAATGCGTACGCGCGACTGCCGGGGCCCGCGATGGCCAGTTCCACATCCACTCCGGTGGGACTGGTAATGACCAGTGAGTCGGTGCTCATGGGCTCAAGCGCGGAGCAACGAGCCTAGGGGCGATGATTACGGCAGGAACTCGGCGCCGGGCGGTTTGCCATCGATCCACATCGGGGAAGGATCCCAGTGTTCGGCGATCATGCCTTTGTCATTGAGCCGGAACATGTCAAACCAGGTCGTGGAGTAGATGTGGTTCGGATCTTTGGTGTCGCGCATCTTGCGCACCGTGCTGACGGTGACATACGGGCCGTCAGCGACAATGTTGATGACATGCATCTTCATCCGCGGCTGGATGGGGAGCGGCGGGCCCACCTTGGTGAACAATGCGACGAACGCCGCACGCCCGGAGGTCACATTGGGGTTGTGCTGGATATAGCCCTCATCCATGTACTTGGGCGCCTGGTCCAGGTGCCGCCCCTCGTACACGATGCGCCAGAAGTCGAACACGAATTTCTTGTTGCGCGCCAGGTGCGGATTGGCGTCCTTGAGCATCGCGAGCTGATCAGGATTTTCGGTGGGCGCCACCTGTGCCTGCAGCGAGCTCGAGGGGGCAGTCGCCAGCGCGGCCAGCAGTACTGTGGGCAGGATGCGTGAGAGTTTCACTTGTCTTAACTCCAGCCAGATTACGGGTGCTGGCCGGGGATTCTACCGGTTGACGGGTCAATCCAGTACTGTGCGTAAGCGCTGATAGCCACTGCGGGACATGGGCAGATGGCTGCCATCCCTCAAGAACACCTGCCAGCTGTCCTTGGCATAGGGCTCGATGCGCGCGATCCGCTCCACATTCAGCAGGTAACAGCGGTGGATACGCACGAACTGGGTGGGATCCAGCTGCGATTCCAGCTGCGTGAGCGTCTGCTGCTTGCGATACCGCTTGCCGCCCGCGACCATGACCAGGTAATCGTCCTGGGCCTCGATAAAATCCAGGGTATGAGTGCCCACGACATGCACGTGGGCGCCTTCGCGGATGACGACCCGTTCCAGCCATTGACCGGGAGGCCGGGCGGCAATGGCCACTTGGTTACTGACCGCAACCTGGTGCGGGCTGGGGTTTCGCAGCCGCTCGCGAGCTCGTTCCAGTGCCTGCTGCAGGCGCGCCGGTTCCACCGGCTTCAGCAGGTAGTCCACCGCATGGACCTGGAAGGCCCGCACGGCGAACTCATCATGTGCAGTCACGAAAATCACGGCTGGTGCGCGCGCTGCCAGCAGTTCCATGACCTCAAAGCCCGACAGTTTGGGCATCTGCACGTCGAGCAGCATCAGGTCGCAGGGCCGGTCCTCGGCCATTTTGACGGCATCGAAGCCGTTGGCCGCCTCGCCCACTACTTCCACATCGTCCACGGCGGACAGCTGCTCGATGAGATACGCGCGCGCAAGGACTTCATCGTCCACGATCAGGATACGCATGCGCTCTTCACAGGTGAGGCGGGCAGAGCGAGCAAGACCCGGAACGTCGCCGGGCCACTGTCCACATCCATGCGGGCGCGGGAGCCATACATGGACTCCACCCGACCACGGACATTGGCCAGTCCCAGCCCGGTACTGCGCGACGTGGGGCGTTGCGGATCACAGGTGTTCTCCACCGTGATGTCCAGGACATTGCCGCGCACTTTCGCGCTGACCTTGATCTCGCCACCCTCCACCAAGTGCGCGACCCCATGGTGTACGGCATTTTCCACCAATGGCTGCAGCAACAGGGCCGGCACACTCATATCCAGCGCTTCCTTGGTCACATCTACAACGCGCCGCAGACGTTCACCAAAACGGACCTCCTCGATGGCCAGAAAGGTCTCGACCAAGGTCAGCTCATCGGACAGTGCGATGGTCTTCTGGGCGCTGAACTTGAGGCTCTTGCGGAAGAACTCCGCCATCAGCAGGCACATGCGCCGCGCGGCTGTGGCATCGGATCCAATCAGTGCCGCCACCGAGTTCAGGCTGTTGAACAGGAAATGCGGATCCAGTTGGCGCCGCAGGAAGCTCATTTCCGCCTCACGCGCCAGCGCCCGCAGTTCCAGTGCCCGATGTTCCGCTTCCCGCGATCGCTCGAACGCTGCCGCCGTGTAGAGACCCAGGATCGCGGCCAGGACTCCGACACAGCCGGCGAAGACCAGCAGCGGTATCAAAGTCCCGACATCGGCCCTGCCGGCAAACCCAGCCGATCCGAGCACCCGAGCCCAACCCATTGCGACCGCCAGCCATATGGACAGCAACACAAAGCTGGTTCCCAGCCAGGTCCCCACCAGGCGCCAGGTGGGCACGTCCTGCGCTGCCATACCTCGCACCAGGTACCAGCAGGGCAGGCACTGCAGACCCATCAGTACCGCCAGCGGCAATGTGAACCATTCCGCCCACTGCAATGACGCCGCCCCGGTCACCGCGATGATTTCTGCCAGCAGGGCGCCGAAGCTCACCCATAAGAGCAGGTAACCCAGCAGGCGCCCGCGGTGGCTCAGAATGGGGTGCATCAGTCCTTGATCTCAACGCCACCCATGAGGGCCATACCCTGGATGATCAGGTGCTTGGTCGCAGGCAGCGTCGCAGGACGGCGCTTGTCCGAGCAACCTGCCATCAACGTGGCGACTCGTACAGTCACGTCCCAATCGCGTGGCACGAAGATCTCGGTGCCTCCCATCATGGCAAACAGGTCAATGACCGCCGTGTCGCCCGCCATCGGGGCGTTGGAAAGATCGAGCTTCACGCCACCCAGCACCGCTGTGATGTCCGCTCCCTCAAAGGGCACGGTGGGGTGCAGTTCGGTGCCAGAGAACAGTGCAAACGCACGGATGTATGCATCGCCGGCGCCGAGTGGCACCGGGCGGTGAAAGGCGCGCCAGATCACTGAGCCGCCGGCGAGCACCAGTATCATCGGTCCGATCACGGCCCAGAAGTGGATCCGGATCCATTGCTGCTGGGTAGCGAAACCCCAGGCGCCCACGAACATGAGGATCAACCCCATCAGCACCTGGTCGTGTCTGCGGCGCATCAGCACTCCGACGCCCAACACAAACAGCACGACGGGACCGCAGTTGAGAAATATATAGCGCGCATCGAGCACTCCCAGGTTGCCGCCCAGCCATACGGCACCTGCTGCAATGAGCAGCAGGCCAAGGACCGAGACCCCGATGGCATGGGAGCGGGCTTCTTCGGGAGTAGCGGGTTGGGGGGGATACATAGGGACCTCCGGTTCAGTTGCTGGCGACCTTACGCGCCTGTTTCCGGTGTGTTCTACAGCCAGCCGGCCAATTGCGGTCCGGCACCGGCGAACGCGGCATTCGGACTAACCAGGGGCCAATTTCCAGTAGCCGAGAGACCAAGGACTTGTGATAGCATCCCGCCCCCGCAGCGGCAGGTGCCGCTGGCCCAAGGCGCGTCCGCCAGGCCCAATCCAAAGGGCCCAATGACACGCAATCCCCACGTAACATATTGATTACATTGGGAGCTTGAGGTCCAGGCCGACCGCGGCCGCGGTGACCTGCATTACGCGCCTGTAGCTCAGTTGGATAGAGTACTTGGCTACGAACCAAGGGGTCGGGAGTTCGAATCTCTCCAGGCGCGCCAACTTATTTATTTTTATAGAATTATTTATAGTCCGAATAGTCTGCTATAGTCTGACCAGTCAGACTATATGGAGACGTACATGTCCAGCTGGCAGCTTCAGGACGCCAAGGCGCGTCTGAGCGAAGTGGTCAAGAAAGCCGGCCAAGAGGGCCCTCAGCACATCACATTGCACGGAGAGCCGGCGGCAGTGGTGCTGTCGGAGGCCGAGTACCGGCGCTTGCGCAAGCGACCGCGTTTTATCGACTTCGTGCAAAGCTCTCCCTTGAAAGGCGTCGAACTCGACTTGACGCGGGATCGTAGCTCTCCGCGCGAGATTCCCGTGTGAGCTATCTCATCGATACTAACGTCATTTCCGAGCTGACGCGGCCCGAGCCTGCTCCCTTGGTGACGGCGTGGTTCGAAGAAGTCGCCGACGAAGCGCTGCACCTGAGCGTGCTCACCCTCGGCGAGCTGCGCCGCGGGGTCGAGAAGCTGCCTGTGAGCAAGCGCAAGGAGAAACTGCGCTACTGGCTAGAGCAAGAATTGCCCGAATGGTTCGGAGGTCGGTTGCTGCCCATCGATGCCGCCGTGGCCGATGCGTGGGGGCGTCTGCAAGTCAGCGCTGAACGCACACTCCCCGCGATCGATAGTCTGCTGGCGGCGACCGCTCTTCATCATCACCTGCGACTGGTGACTCGCAATACGGCGGACTTCGAGATCAAGGGTCTGGAAACCGTCAATCCGTGGGCTAGCGGCGGCTAGCAGGAACTGTCTCGTCATCCAGCGCAGTTGCGACGGTTGGAGCGCGACCGACTCCCCAGTGGGATGATATGAATGTGACTCCGTAGAATTGCTGATGTTTGTCAGTCGTTCGCGAACCCACTGCGCAGCGCTGCCTCAAGAATGGGCTTGGTCCACTCCGGTGCGCGCTGCAATGCCTTGAGATCATTGGGGGCAGGCGAGATGACTTGGCCGTTTTCCATCTCAAATACGAGCAGAGAATCCGGCACCGTGCCGTCGGCGGCCGCCTCCACGCTATTGTCGTAAACTTGGATGTAGGCCACGCACGGCATGAGCTTCATGAGATTCAACTGCGCGTTTGGATAGCGTTCGCGGATCTTTTCTTCTGCAATCGGATGGCCGCCCGCGGCAACGCGAGCCTTGACCCGTGTGATGTGCAGGTCGGGGGAAGACAGTCCGCAGAACCAAATCAACACGTCGTGCGATTTTGTGGCCTCCAAAAGCTTTGCAGTGACTGTCTTGCCTCCCAGTGTGGTTTCGAAGGCGTAATTCAGGCCCTTGGCAATCGCCTCGTCAAGGCGCCGCATGCCCTCTTGCCAGGCATGCGCGTTTGCCGTCTCCTGGTCGCATCCTGTTGCGGCCCGCAATTCGCGGGCGAACGTATCGGGGTTGAACCAGGTCAGTCCGTCGCGCTCGAGGAGATGACCCCCGATCGAACTCTTGCCGGCTCCGTTTACGCCGGCGAGGACGTACAGAACCGGGCGCGTCATCAGTAGCCGGAGCCAGCCTTCACCTTCCCGCCCAACTTGGCACGACCACGAATCGTGGACTGCAGGCGAGCCGCCGCGGATTGATCCTGAAGTACCGCAAGGCGCTCATCAAAGCTTTTCCGGAGTCCTGCCAGCGCCAATTCAGTCTGCGCCTCCGACTGCTCTACGATTTGCATAAGAGCGTCATATTCCGCTACGGGAATGATGACGGCCTCGGGCTCATCGTGATTCGTGACCAGCAGTTTCCCCTTACTGCGCAACGTGTTCATCATTCCTCGCCATCCGAGCTTCTTGAGATCGGAGGCGGGTGTGCGGGGCAGTTTCGCCAAACGCAGAAAGGTGGATGTCTTGCCCGAGGTGGTCATATGCGTTTCCAGATCTCCTGACTCTGGGGAGAACTATACCCTAATTATCCAATATTCGCTATTTACCCAATATATCCAAATTTCCCTATGCGGAACACAGCTACGCCCGTTCAGGCTGCTACTGGCTTGGCTGGCATGGGAAGCGGCTTCTTTCCTCGAATTCTCAGCAATTCCGGCAGTCCTTCCGGAGCTGGTGGCAGAGGGGTTCGTCCAATCTGCTGACCGGCTTCCACCCGTGTCCAGTCACCACGCCCGGGTCTCGGTATCGCGGCACGTCGGCAGAGCTTCGCAAGTCCGACATCTGATACCCCAGTCGCTCGGCGATCTCCATCACCGGTGCGGTCCACACCAGCTCGTAAAGACCTTCCCGCTTGAAGTAGTGACGATGCCGCGCTGGCCGACGATCCGCGCCCAGCACACGCCGGTTGAGAGCGACGTCTGGTCACTTTTCGCGTATCAAGCTTGGCGCGCGCAGGCCAAAGAGCGATGATTCCCGCAGGCGCGAATTTGATCCCGAACAGGGTTCTGCGACATCCGTATGCGTGGTCACCGGCGCTGGATGCGCTGGACGGGAACCGCTGCCGCATGTCATCAGCAGTCAGGTCGTCACCGAAACGATCAGCACGCTGACGCGCAAATACGGTTTCACCCTGATGGAAGCGCACGAGGTTGCGCTGAGTCTGCTCGATCTGTGTGAGCTGGTGCCCGTCGGCGCCCGTACGATCGTGTCGTGGGCGCAGCCCTTTCCGCGGACGTGGATGCTCCGACCGAGCGCAACGATTGTAGGGCACCGCTCGCCTGAGGGTAAAGCGCAGGGACAGGCCGGCCATCCCGTGCCGTCCCGGAACATCAAAAAACGCGCTCGATACCGTCTTCGGGTCCGGTGATCCTCATTCGGGAGGCGATTCGTCCACACGTTTGTTGTTTCCACGTTTTTCCTCCTCCCTCGCGAGAAACTCATGCATCTCTGGATCCTTCCCAACGTTGTACGCCCACCCCTCGGCGGTGCCACCCCAGCGGTAGTCGCGGATCGTCATGTCGATGCCGCGATCGATCAAGAATCTCGCGAGCGCGTAGTCGCCGTGTGCTGCTGCAATATGCAGCACGCTCGCGGGCTCGTGCGTGTTCCAGGTGGTATTGATGTTCGCACCATGCCCGAGCAGGAACTCGGCGATCTCGAAGTGATGGTTCACGCAAGCCCATGCAAAGGCGACGTCGAGGACCTGTCGCACCGTTGCGTCACCCCAGTGAAGGTCACGACGTGTGCGCTCATCGTACGCCGGCCAATGGTTGTCGAGGTCGCCTAGCGCAGGTTTGCCGTTGGAGTCGAACCAGCTTTTGACGCGATCTAAATCGCCCACGCCGGCGGCATGCGGCAGATCATCAGGCAGCGGCCAGATCCGCGTCAGCAGCGGGGCGAGATGCGCGTGGCCCTCGTCGAACGCCCAGATCAGCGCCGGGGACGGCGGCGGCGAGGGTGAGCGCAGCAAAGCAGGCGAGCGCTCCAGCATCGCGCGGATGAAGGTCTCGCGGTTGGCTCCGGCGAGTCGACCAATGAGGTCGGCCTGGAGAGCCAGGTGTTGGTCATCGAGTAGCCAGGCCTGGCTCGCGAGCCAGCCTGTGAACGCCGTCAGGTCGTCCCTATCCATCGCGTCAAACAGCTGGCGCTTGACGAAGGCAACCCAGGGTTCCGTCGTCCCGTGCAGCGATGGGCAATGCTCAATCATGTCGGTGAGGAAAGCCGGGCGGCCGTCCCAACGGTCGATCTCAACACCCAGGCCGGGGTCGAGCGCGATCGCGCGATCCAGCAGCATCGCCGCGACAGTCTCGCGCTTGAACCGGCAGGCGCCCATGAAGGCGTAGTTCACGGCGTCGCGGTCCCCGCCTTGAGGCTCCTCGAGGCAGGCGCGCACACCCTCCTGGTCCCCCAACGCTGCGAGCACGACGAGCGTGCGCGGCAGCACCTTCTTTTGCTGAAGCAGCGCCATCATGCCGGCCGCGCCGCACCGGATCAGAGTGTCCCACACCGAAGGGGTGACGAGCGCGCCGGCATCGATCAAAACCGCCGCGCAGTCAGGCCGGCAGAATTGCGCCTCTCGCTTGGGATCGCTGACGTTCATGGCGTAAGGCGTCGTGGCCTGGAGCAATGGACGCCCCGTCTCGTCATGCCATGCCAGCAGGCCGCTATGTTCCGCGAGCAGCGTCTTCAAACGCTCCACATCATTGTCGTTGATCGCGCGGTGAGCCTCGGACAAGGCCCATTCGAAGCCTTTGCCCGTGCGCTTCAGGACTTCTTCACGAAGCTCCCGCCAACCGGCGAAACCATATTCCCGCGCGAGTACGAGCTGTGCGTCCCTGTGGGACAGAGGCAATTCAGCGTTCGGGAGTTGCGTACGCGCGCGGGCGATGGCCTCAGCATTGCCGCCGGCAATATGACGTGCGAGCTTCTTGGCCTGCTTGCTCAGGGACTCCAGCGACGGACGCGCTGGAAGTGACTTCAACGTGGTCATGGCGACCTCCTTTCATGTTCGCCTGAGACCCGCTGAACCAGGCTGAAAGAAGGTGCGAGGCACGTTCTTCAGGACACAACAGGTGGGAGTTTTCCCTTGCCGCGGGCAGGAGGCGCCCTGTTTGGCGCGCTTCTCATAGTTTTACCGGGACTGCCCTAACTGTCAATTCAGGCTCAATAGCTCCGGTGATCCTTCCGGCGCCGGCGCCAAAGGTGTTGGTCCGATCGGCTGCCCGGCCTCGGATCTCTGCCAATAGCCTCGACTTGGAAGGGGAATGGCGCCGGAAGTAGTGCCGGTAACGTGCGGCGCTATTCGGCGTTGCGATGATCGGCATAGTCTCGGCAGCCGGCAACAGTGTGGCGGCGGATCGCGGAAGCCTAATTCTTGGCCCCGCCAAGCTCGCTCTTCTGACTGTCCTTGCGTTTTTTATCCGGAGGATTCGGCTCATCGCCCGTGCGTTCATCTTCGGGCCGGGTGTCCGGGGTAGGCTCCCGGGGATCTTCTGTTTTCATAAGTAATGTCCTGTTCGGAAAATGGACGCGGGACGTGCTGCACTACTCTCCGAATTGAAGAACGTGGCGTCGGTAGGCCAGCAGATGCCGAAGGGCTTCACGAGGTTGCTGGGAGCGCTCATACAAGCGCGATAGATTGAAGTGCGCGTCATGAAGGCGCGGATCCTGAGCGAGCGCGTCCCGATACGCCGCGGCGGCTTCGGCTTCCCGGTTCATGTCCTCCATCAGGACTGCCAGATTGAACGACAACACCGCGCTTGCGCCTTTAGCTTGCCGATAGACCTGCTCGGCGGCTGCCAATTCGCCCGCCAAATGCAGAAGCCGTCCCAAATTGATGCGGGCCTCGATATGGTCCGATTGCAGATCGAGAGCAGTGAGGTAGGCAGCCCGCGCCGCCCCCAGGTCAGTATCCTCGAGCGCGTGTCCGCGAGCGTAGTGGGCGTTCGCCTCGTCCGTTGGCCTGACCGAACGCTTTGCGGCTGAAAGCTTTGAGACGCTCGCCGCCTTTGTCGCCTCCAATGGCAATGCGAATTGACCCGAGCTGGCTTCCCATGTTTGCGTCCCCTCGCGCACTAGCAGGTCTTTGCCCGAGGAGCTCAAGACGAGTGCGGAGAGCATCCCTTCCGGGGACACACTCGCGCGGATGTTTCCCAGTGCCTTGGTGATCTTCGCAGCGGGAATCCGGGCTGCCTGCAGCGCACTGGCGGTGCGTAAAATGAGCAGCTCCTGGAAACTGTAAAGGGTCTTGCCGTTTCGCGCCGGGGGCGTGATGTAGCCGGCTTGAATGAGCGATCGAAGCAGCGTCTTGGATAGGTGAAATCGCCGCGTCAGGTCTGCTTGCGAATATTCATGCATTGGATCGGCGGGATGACTTTTTCGCCGGGGCGCTGGGGGCGGCAGCACGTCTGGGCGGTTTGCGGGCCCTGTTCCTTGACGACCCACCCTGCGACAGGCTTGCCTTCAGCGCTTCCATGAGGTCGACCACATTCCCAGCGGCGGCCTTGGGTGGTGCGGCGGCCAAGGTAACTTCCTTGCCTTCCACTTTGCGCTGGATGGCCGCCTGGACCCGGGCGCGATGTTCATCGACAAATTCGTTGGCATCGAATCGTTTTGACGCCAGCTGCTGAATCAGTTGATTGGCGAGCTTGAGTTCGGGGGCGGCAACGGGCGTCAACTCGATCCCCAGTTCTTTCATCGTGCGTACTTCGGCCTTGAAATGCAGTTGATGCAAGGCCAGACCTCCGTCAAGGGGTCGAACGATAACAATATGTTCCTTGCCGCGGGAAGTCCACCGCCCCAGCGCGCACTGCTTTGCATCCTTGAGCGCCGTGGTCAGGAGTGAGTACGGCTTGGTGCCGCCCTTATCCGGAGCCAAAAAATACGTGGCTTCAAAGTACACGGGGTCGATCGACTCGATGGGCACAAATTCTGTGATATCAATGCTATGTGTCGTCTCATCTTCCAACGCCTTGAGTTCTTCAGGGGAGAACATCACATACTGATCTTTGCCGAACTCGTACCCCTTGGTCATTTCCGAGCGCTCGACCGGCTTCCCATCTTTCACCGCTATATATTGCTGCTTTACCCGCGATCCGTCTTTTTGCCGCAGCAGATTAAACGACAGGCGTTCGCTGGTTACGGTAGCCGAATACAGTTTCACCGGTATGGCGACCAGGCCAAAGGAGATGGTGAGAGAGGCAATGGAGCGTGCATTCGATGGCATGGCGAAATCATGCCGGAAAACGCATATCAGGTCTGTAGTCGAAATCCCGCATGCGAACGGGCCGCTACGGTGCCTGCCATCGCAAATCGAGTCTCTTCATCAAAGCCTTCGCGTCCGCCGGGGCGCGCAGTTTTTCATCTGTGTTGTCGAAAAAGCAGTATACGGTGCGCGGTCGTCGTCCGGCTTTCGCCTGGGGATCAGCCCTTAATCCATGAAGAGGCGCATCGCCGCGGGACCAGGCCGAGATCCGATCAGCCCACCGCGTAAGCGCCTGGGGACCATAACCGCTGCGGTAAAGCTTCTTGTCACCGTGGAGTCGCAGGTACAGAAAATCGGCCGTGATGTCCTGCAGCATCGGCCAGCGGCGCGGGCTTTCGGAGATGACCAATGCCGCATTGTGGCTGCGCAGCAGGCGTACAAAATGTGGAGTGTTGAAGCTCTCATGGCGTACCTCCAGCGCATAGTCCAGCGGGCGATTGGCACCGATGCTCAGCGCAGCGCGGCCTCGCATAAACGCATCGCGCTTGCGCGCGAGGGCGGCTGCATCCTTCAGGTCGCGCGGCAGAAGCGCAAGGAACTTCGCCAGACTGCCGGGCTCGAAAGTGAAGTTTGGCGGAAATTGCCACAGGATGGGGCCAAGCTTCTCACGCAGCTTGAAGATGCCTGAAGCGAAAAAATTCGCGAGTGGCTTTTCGACTTGCTTCAAGCGCAGCATATGGGTGATATAGCGCGGGCCCTTCACGGCGAACACGAAATTCTCGGGCGTGGCATCGTACCAAGCCTGCCAGCTGCGGGGACGCTGCAGAGAATAAAACGAGCCATTGATTTCGATGCTTGAGAAGCAGCGCGCCGCGTATTCCAACTCCGCGCGCTGCGGCAAACCCACTGGATAGAAGTTGCCGCGCCACGGGGCATAGCGCCAACCCGACACCCCGATGCGGATAGCAGGCTTTGCGGCCATCAAGGGCTGCTGGTTGCGAGGACCCGCGCTCGCTCAAGGTCCGAGACGAGCGCCGTTCGCAACTTGAGGGCGCCCGCGTCCTGGGCGCGCAAAATGGCGGAAGGGTGGTAGGAGGCGAGCACCGCGACGCCGGAGTCATCCTGTAGGGTCTGGCGCCGCGCGGCGTCGATGGTCAAGGTGCGACCCAAAACAGCGCGCAGGGCCGTGGCACCCAGAGCCACTATGACTCCTGGTTTGACTCGGTGAATTTCTAACTGCAGCCAGATATTGCAGGCGTTGATTTCGAGCACGTTCGGCCTTGCGTGCAGCCTGCGTTTACCGCGAGGCCGCCACTTGAAATGTTTGACGGCATTGGTCATGAACACTTCATCACGCCTGAGCCCCGCCGCTTCCAGACACTGATCCAGTATTCGGCCCGCAGGCCCCACGAACGGATGCCCCCGCAGATCCTCTTCATTTCCCGGCTGCTCACCGACCAGCATGATTCGGGCGTGCGGCGGTCCCTCACCCGAGACAGCCTGGGTAGCGTCTTTCCACAAATCGCAGCGTCGACAGTGCTCTATGTCATCGGACGTTGGTTCGTGGGAAGTGGGCTTCGCCATAGGCGGAGCATCCGTCGACCCGACGGGTCGGAACCATCAGCGCCAGCACCTGTGCCGTGTCGGAGCCGTCCGCCCTCGTGACGTAGGCGGCCGCCCGCACAGCCTCGGGCTTTATGCGTGGGCCGATCCAGCCTTCCTCCCGTGATGGTCGAATCGTCAAAGCCGTAGCGTTGTAGGGAGTCTTACGAAGAGGTTCCTTATGAAGACGTTTACGGCGCTCACCTGTCTTGTATTGGCGTGCACGGCCGGTGGCACGCTATTTGCGCAGGGCGAGCGTTCCGAGCTGAAGCCGATCGCCTTCAGTACGCTCGATACGAACAAGGATGGCAAGATCTCCCTAGTTGAGGCTCGCGCCGACCCTGGTTTGTATATGGTCTTCGATATGCTCGACACCAACCACGATGGCTACCTCAGTCGGCAGGAGTTCCAGGCATGGCCGCGGGCCATGAAACCGAAGCACGCCAGTGACCCGACTACCGCTCCGAGTGGAAGTGCCGGGGCGCAGCACATGCCAACGCCCTCGAACTGACGGCTCAACTCCGGCTGATCACTAGGAAATCTCAGCCCTTCTTCCGGTGTGCGTCAAAGAAGTCGAAGATCTGCTCGATCACTTTCGGCTGTGCCGCTGGGCAGCCCATAATATAACGCCTGTCAGCTCACAAAGGCGTAAGGAGCGGTGCCATGAAAATCGGGTTTTTGGGTTTGGGCAACATGGGTTCGGGTATTGCGGCCAACCTGGTGCGCGCAGGGCACGAGGTCACTGTGTGGAACCGATCCGCGGAAAAAGCCCGGCCTCTGGTGGCGCACGGTGCGTTATTGGCTCAGACACCTAAGTCGGCCGCGTCCGGTCGAGCGCTGGTCATGACCATGTTGGCGGATGATTCAGCACTCGATCAGGTGCTGCACGCGGATGACGGACTCCTGGAGGGTTTGGATCGGGGCGCCTTGCATGTGTCCTTGAGCACCATCGCCGTGAGCACTGCCGATCGGCTATCGGTTCTGCATAAGGATCGCGGACAGCGGTTCCTGAGTGCGCCTGTCTTCGGGCGCCCGGAGGCCGCGGCAGCCGCCAAGCTCTTCGTCGTCGCGGCCGGTGCGAAATCCGACTTCGAAGCGGCCAACGCTCTGTTCCCGTCGATCGGTCAACGAGCATTTTATATTGCGGAGACACCCTCTACGGCAAATCTCGTGAAGCTATGCGGAAATTTCATGATTCTCGCTGCAATCGAGTGCATGGCAGAGGCAATGACGCTGGCCCAAAAGGGCGGGGTTCCCAAGAAGCTTTTCCTTGAGGTGATGACTGGAGCATTGTTCGACTCGCCCGTCTACCGAAACTATGGCGCTGCGCTGGTGGAGGAGCGGTTCACGCCCGCAGGATTTGCGGCTCCCCTGGGGTTGAAGGACATGCGGCTCGTGGGCCAGTCCGGCGAGACGTTGCGGGTGCCGATGCCGGTGCTCAATGTCCTGCGCGATCATCTGCTGCAGACGATCGGGTCGGAGGGCGAGCAGATCGACTGGTCAGCCATCGGACGTACCATTTCCAGGAATGGTGGTCTGTAGCGGCGTCAGATCGACTTGACCTCGCCCCCATCCATCCGAATGCTCGAACCGGTCATCCAGCGGGCCTGCGGCGACACCAGGAATGCCAGCAGTTCGGCAACGTCTTCCGGATCGCCATAGCGGGTAATTCCTGCCTCACGCGGAAATTTCTCGGTCGCTTCCTCGATCGTCATGTTGTGCAGCGGCGCCCAGTGTTCAAGGTAGGAACGTCGGCGCCCGGTCATGACCGGCCCGGGCAACACGCTGTTCACCTGTACGCCGTCTGTGATGCCGCGGTCGGAAAATGCTTTCGCCAGCGCAACAATCGCTGCATTGATCGTCCCGACGGCCCCATAGGGCGCTTTCGGGAAGAGGGCGGAGTTCCCGGAAATCAGCACCACAGAGCCCCGCGTTGCCTTCAAGGCGGGCCACGCTTCCAGGGTCAAGCGGCGGGCCCCATGCAGTTTCAGCGCCAGCCCGGCATCCCACTGCTCGTCTGTCATCTCGAATAGATCTATCTGCGGAACGGCGCCAGCGATGTTGAGGAGTGCGTCGATGCGCCCGAATTTGGCAAGGGCCCGCCGCACGACTTCCTTGGCCGAGGAACGCTCGGCCAGGTCAAGGTCGATGACCAGCGGCGCGGCGCCGATCCCGCTGACCGCTGCGGCGGTCTGCTCAAGCTTGGTACGATTGCGTGCGACCAGAACGAGCGATCCGAAATCCCGCGCCAGGCGCACGGCGGTGGCAAGACCGATGCCCTGGCTGGCGCCAGTCACGATGGCTACTGATTTTGACATGTGTGCAACGCTCCAGGGGTTGGACGCCTACCTCAGCGGGAGAGGAATTCATCGATCGCCGCAGCAATTTCTTTGGCATGGGTTTCCAGGGCAAAGTGCCCTGTATCCAATAAGCGGATGTCGGCCGAGGGTATATCCCGCCTGAACGCTTCCGCCCCCTGCGGGAGGAAGAACGGATCGTTCCTGCCCCACACCGCCAGCAAGCGCGGCTTGTGGCTGCGGAAGTACTCCTGGAAGGCGGGGTAGAGCGCGACATTGCTCTTATAGTCACCGAACAGATCCAGTTGGATCTCATGGGCACCGGGTCGTGCGAGGTAGAAGTTGTCAAGCGCGATGCCGTCTGGCGACACGGATGCCTCATCAGACACACCGTGAGTGTACTGCCAGCGCGTAGCCTCCGGCGTCAGAAAGGCCCGCAGGGCTTTGCGATTTTCCTCCGAAGGGTCGCGCCAGTAGGCCTGGATGGGGTTCCAGCCTTCGCTCAACCCTTCCTCGTAGGCGTTACCGTTCTGGGAAATGATTGCGGTGATGCGCTCGGGGTGACGGGCCGCAATCCGGAAGCCGGTCGGGGCACCATAGTCAAATACGTACACTGCGAAGCGGTCGAATTTCACGACATCGGTGAAGCGATCGATGACGCTGGCGATGTTGTCGAAGGTGTACTTGAATTGACTACGCGGCGGCAGGTCCGACTGGCCAAAACCAGGCAGGTCAGGCGCGATGATGTGGAAGCGGTCTGCCAGGAGCGGGATGAGATCCCGAAACATATGGCTGGAACTGGGGAAGCCGTGGAGTAAAAGCAGCTTCGGTGCTGTCGCGGGGCCCGCCTCGCGATAGAAGACCTTGAAGCCGTCGACGTCGGCGGTACGGTATCTGATGCCTGCCATGGTGATGCTCCTTACCCTGGGGTCTGCGAAGTGCGCACTGCGCGCACGGCATTTAGAATCAGGTCCACTACGGGACGTGGTGCGGACACGCTTGGCGCGTGGTCGACTGGATGCACGCTGATCTGCGCCCTCATGCGCTCAGCCATGAAGCGCTGCGTCTCGGCGGCGATCATGTGGTCCTGCTCGGCCAGCAGGTACCAGCTCGGAACGTCTTCCCACAGCGGGCGTTCGACCGGAACGCTGATGCATGCAGGCGAGATCGGGCGCTGGACGGCAGCCAACACCGCCTGCTCTTCTGCCAGTGCGTTTTGTGCAAATGCCGCGGCAAAAGCATCCTGCGGCAGCCAGATCAAACCGTGTCTGTCAGGGGCGAGCTTCGGAGCCATGGGATGAGGCTCGTTGCGATGGAACACATCAGCGACGGTCTCGCCCTCAGCGGGGGCGAGGGCGGCGATGTAGACGAGTGCCTGGACCTTGGGATCGCGGGTCGAGGCGATGATGGCACCGGCGTAGGCGTGCCCCACCAGCACGACCGGGCCCGCCACACGTTCCAGCGTCCGGTTGAGTGCCGCCACGTCATCGGCAAGCGTCGTCAACGGGACCGGTACCGTAACCGTATTAATACCGTTTAAGCGGAGGCCACGGATCACTTTGCTCCAGCTCGACCCATCGGCCCAGGCACCGTGAGTTAGTACTACACTTAGCTTATTCTTGGACACTTTAGCTCCTGAGCAAACGACTCCGCGACGCTCAGCTGCCTTAAAATCCTAGTAACCGGCTTGATGAGAGCAGTCAAGTTACGAGCGCATCAGTAACTTGTCAAGCGTGATCGAGGCGGTTATGTTCTTGGCAACTTAGAAGCCCTTAATGCCGCAACAAATTCCCGCGTTCTTTATCGCCGACTCAACTGGTCTGGATTTCCTGAATTCGGTGGCCACGCCTATCGACGTCCCGCTCGATTGGCTCGGCGACGGGGAAGGCCTTTTGAGTTGGTTGGGGCAATCGGGGTTGGTGCCTGCTGATGTTCTGCAAACAACGCGCGAACGCGCCATGCCCGGCGAACTCGATCACCTGGCAGCCCAGGCCCGCAGCCTGCGGGAGTGGTTCCGGGCGTTCGTCCGCGGACACCAAGGCCGCCAGCTCGAGGCCGCGGATCTGCCCGAATTGGAGCCCCTAAACCTGTTACTCGCTCGGGACGAAGGCTTCGGCATAATCGTCGCATCTGAACGTGAGGGGCGGATCGCCCTGACACTGAAACGATCGCGACGCTGGACTTCGCCGGAATCCTTGCTCTTGCCGCTCGGAGAAGTGCTCGCAGAGCTGGTTTGCGAGGAAGACTTCTCGTATGTGAAGTCGTGCGAAGGACCGACCTGTACATTGATGTTTGCCGATCACACCCGGGGTCACGGTCGGCGCTGGTGCAGCATGTCGGCGTGCGGCAATAGGGCCAAGCAAGCTGCTCACCGGAATCGCGCCAAGAGGCGAGGTTGATTTGAGGGCGAGGCCCGCAAATGCCCGGCCCTCGGTCGCCCGCGTACTGATAAACGGCAGCTGGCAATTTGCGTTACGCTTCACCCTCAGTCCATAAACAAAAAGAGGTCTCATGGGTATCAAGAGTTTCCGTACCGTCACCGTGTTCCTGGCGCTGATGGTGCTTGGCAGCAGCGCTGCGCTCGCACAAGGTGCCGGTCGCGGTGGTGGTTTCAAACTCCCGCCGCTGCTGATGCAGAGCAGCGCATTTGAGGACGGTGGCATCGTCCCGCAGAAATATGCCGGCCGTGGCGGCGTTCAGCCGGACTTCAAGTTCTCCAATGCGCCAGAAGGGACGGTGGCGTATGCGATCATTCTGCACGATGTCGATGTTGCCTTAGGCGGCGGCACGGATGACGTGCTGCACTGGGTTGCATGGAACATTCCGGCAAGTGCGAACGGTATCCCGGAGGGCAAGCTCCCTGAGGGCTCCGTGACGGGCAAGAACATGATGGGCATGAACGCCTACACAGGTCCTGGCGCTCCCGCGGGTCCACGCTATCATCACTACATCTTCGAACTCTATGCGTTGAACTCGAAGCTCGACCTGCCGGAAACCGCGAGCCGTGCTGAACTGCTGGCCGCAATGAAAGGCAAGACGGTAGCGAAGGCTGCCTACGTCGGCCGATATCGCAGTCCGCCTGCGACGAGTCCGCCAGCTGCAAAGTAAGCAGGTATTGTTGGCAGCATCAGAGGGGTCGCATATGGCGACCCCTTTTTGCAGGCGATGCTCACCGAAGGCGTCTAACCTGTTAATGCAGATGCCAGATCATCGGTTAAAGCAGCCCGAATTGTAGAGCGAACCTCCCCTGTCAGGCTGAGGTGCCCGCCCTTCTCGAAGTCAATCTCGACATGTCCGCCGGGCGTCTCAACGCGTACATGATTGTCCACCGAATCCAAACGCCGCGCGGCGCTTGCCGCAGCGCAACTGCTGGTGCCGGATGCCAACGTGTACCCAGCACCACGCTCCCAGATCCTGATGCGAATATGGTCGCGAGCAAGAATCTCGAGAAATTGAACGTTGGTGCGGTTCGGAAACATGGGGTGGGTTTCGATGTGGGGACCGAGAACTCTTACATCAGCCTCCGTCACTCCTGTCAGCCTCACGACGCAATGCGGATTACCAAATGCCAGACAGGAAATGTTCAACGATCGGTCGGCCACCTGCAAGATTTCATCGACCACTTCGCGATTGCGGCCGGCGACCGGAATCTGTTGGCTCCAGAATGTAGGCGCGCCCATGTCAACTTGAATGCGATGAGCGTCTGCGTCCAGGTATCGAAAGTTCGCGTTGCCACCCGTCGTGACTATCGTCCCACTGGATGAAGTCACATAACCGGCATCGTGCAGGTAGCGCGCGAAAATGCGAATTCCGTTGCCGCTCTTCTCGGTCTCGCTTGCATCAGGATTGAAAATACGAACACGAAAACCGGCGGGATCGAGGATCGGACCATACAAAGCGCCATCTGATCCGACGCCGTATCTGCGGTCGCACAGCGTCGTATGAACATTGGACTTGGGGGCGAGGGGAAATCCCGCGTATCCATGACCAGGTAGTCATTGCCCAGCGCCTGATATTTGCAAAACCGTAGTCCGTTGGACAACTTTGACCCCTTAGCGTATGTGACTGCAGCCAATTGCCAGACGGGTGTGGCGGGCCTGCTCGGGAACCGCGCGCATTATCGATTTCCACAGCGCCTCGCTGTTGCCGCCTGCAGTCGCAAACACTCCGGCGAGGAGTTTCATCTGCGTCCCGGTCAGCTGTGCTTCGAGCTTTTTCCCTTCCTGCGACAAAAGCAGACACTTGAAACGCCGATCATTTCTGGCGGTGTGGACCGCTACGAGGTTGTCCTTTATCAGCTGGCGCAGCGGAGCGTGCAAGGCTTGTTTGGATACCGACAGAATCTCCAGCAATGCATGCACCGCAATATGCGGATTGCGGCCGACAAAATACAGAATGCGATGATGCACGCGCCCGAGCCCCCGATCGTTGAGGATGCTGTCGGGACCTGCGGTAAAGGCGCGGTAGGCAAAGTAGAACAGCTCGATTGCCTCCCGAAGGCTCTGATCGGGCTGAATAGTTAGGTCAACCATATTGACATGATAAGTTGGCGCGCGGTAACGTGTCTATAGGTCAACATTGTTGACATATGGGCCATGCACCACAATGTCCGGTAGACATTTCTCTGAGCGTTTGGTGAATCTGCACGCATCGCCGATTCGGGAAATCCTCTCCGTTGCTCAACGGCCGGGAATGGTCTCCTTCGCGGGCGGATTGCCTGCACCCGAAACATTCCCGGCGTTCAGTCCCGCATCATTTCCCGCGGACATGCTGCAGTATGGATCAAGCGAAGGGGAGTTTGAGCTGCGCAAACACATTGCGCAGGATCTCGAGGAGATCGGCCTGAGTTGTTCGCCGGATCAGATCTTGATTCTTTCGGGGTCGCAACAGGGCATCGATCTGGTTGCCAAGCTGTTTGTCGACCCCGGCACTCAGGTGGCAGTGGAATCCCCGACGTACCTCGCCGCGTTGCAGGTGTTTCGGTTCTTCGGCGCCGAATTCCAATGCCTTGATCCAGAGCTGCCGGGCTCACCGTGGCCGATAGCCCAGCGTCCGTCCTTCGCGTACATCATTCCGACGTTCCAGAATCCTACGGGGCGCTGCTACTCCTCGGATGAGCGCGATGCATTTGCACAGGCCTGTGACGCTCAGTATGTGACGTTGTTCGAAGATGACCCATACCGTGACCTTGTGTACAACACCTGTGATCGCAGGCCGGTGTGCGCTCGATTGCGCAGAGCTTCATGGATTTATCAGGGCTCTTTCTCCAAGAGTCTGGCTCCAGGTCTGAGGCTGGGATACCTCGCCGCCTCAGTCGATCTGATGGCTTATCTGATGCGGCTCAAGCAAGCCGCTGATCTGCATTCCAGTCGGCTCAGTCAGTGGCTGGTCTTGGAACAATTGCGGGATCCGGGGCGCATCGCCCGCTTGGCGGGCCTGGTGAACATCTACCGTCAGAAGAGGGATTTCTTCGCTGCTGCATTGGAACGATATATGGGCAAGCGGGCAACCTGGGAGATTCCGCCAGGCGGGCTGTTTTTCTGGCTCACGCTCGCCTCGCCGATTGATACTCGGAACCTGTTGCCAAGGGCCATAGAACGCGGCGTCGCTTTCATGCCTGGCGAGCCTTTCTATCCGGATCCAGAACAGAATTTCGGGACGTTGCGTCTGAGCTTCAGTCACACGGATGAACAACAAACCGAACGCGGTCTGGCGATCCTGGCTGCTCTTCTGCAGTAACGCGCGAGACCTAGTTTCGGGACTCCCAGGCCTTGACGACAAAGTCCCAGGCCATCAGCACCGCACCGGCCGCGAACAGCACATCGCCCGGCAGCCGCATCCACTGCCAGAAGAGCGTGGTGCTGTAGAAGGCGTGGACATTGCTGACCGGATCCTCGATCGGAGGATCGATGCATTCGGCGGCTGGTGGCATGGCGTCGTCTCCTCGCGGGTCTGGACTTGTAGGAATAGAATAGGCGCGCTCGAAACCAGGGGGTAAAAAACATGAATAGAACGAAGCTGACTGTATGGCTGGGTGCGATGACATTGGCGCTGGGGGTAGCGGCCGGGGCGGCGCAGGCCGCGGATGCCCAGATGGACCGTGCCGGGCTGCTTAAGCTGGCTGACACTTATCTGGCCGCGCTGGTCGCGCATGATCCGAGCAGGGTGCCGTATGCCGCCGATGTGAAAATCGTAGAGAACGTCAAACGCATCAAGCCAGGCGAAGGTTTATGGCAGACGGCCTCGTCGGCACCCACGACGTTCGAGATCGTCGCGGCGGATCCCGTCCTGCAGGAGGTCGGCGCCCTCGTGGTGATGGGGAATGATGGCAAGCCATCCCAGGTCGGTTTCCGGCTGAAGGTGGTGAACCGCAAGATCGTCGAGGCCGAGCATCTGTTCGTCGCGATGCGTGACCCAAATAACCCGAACCTGCAGAAGCCGCGTCCCGCCATCCCTCTCGGCATTCCGGATGAATACGCGGATTCCCACGGTCGCATGATCCATATCGCGAAGTCGTATTACGACGCGCTGGACGACAATAATGGGCATCTTGCACCCTTCGCGCCGGATTGCGAACGTCACGAGAATGGTTTTCGCACTGCTCCCTCCGGAGGGCCGTCACTGGGCGGAGCGATGCCTGGCGGTGCGCCGCGGCCGCCCGGCCTGATGGGCATGCAGGATTGCACATCGCAGATCGATTCCGGAACCTTCCAGTACATCACCACGATCGAGGACCGTCGAGTGGAGATCGCCGACACCGTGACGGGCCTGGCGATCGGCTTCTCGCACTTCCATCACCCGATGACGCAGAAGAAGTTCAAGATCACCGGCAACCCGGATCGCCAGGAGTCGGACATGAGCAACCAGAAGCCCTTCGACATGCCGGCGATGCATGTCTTCAAGATCTGGGGCGGCCAGATCCATGAGATCGAGGCGATCGGCATTGTCATGCCCTATGACTCACCGACGGGCTGGGAATAAGTCCGAATTTTTCCTCGTCAGGGCACGGCGATACGGTAAAGGGCGCTGTGGCGCCCCTTCCTTTTCGTCATGCGGAGACTGAACGGACGGGCTTATTTCGCCTTGCTGTAGTCGTACCAGACGGCCTCGATATTGTGACCGTCCGGGTCGTAGGCGAAGGCCGCGTAATAGCCGGGCGAGTAATCCCGATAACCGGCAGCGCCGTTGTCTTTACCGCCGGCGGCCAGTGCCGCGGCGTGAAAGGCCTTGACCTCGTCACGTGACTTCGCCTCGAATGCCAGGTGCGCGGGTACGACAGTGTCCTTGTGGCTTATCCAGAAGTCAGTGTTCTTGCCATCGTTGAATCCTGCCGATTCACCGAATTCCATGTTGTTCGTGTAGCCGAGTGGCTTGAGGACCTTGATGTAAAAGGCTTTGGATCGCCGATAATCGCTCACCGGAATACTCGTATGCGCGATCATGCTGAACTCCTCGTGTGGCAGTGACACTATCTTATACCCTGGTGTTGGCGGCTCCTGCCAAGCGGCAACGTGGGCTTGCCACAGTCGGCACTTAGGCAGGGGCTCGGCCTCGGCCTTCTTTTCAGGTGCGGGGAGACCGCTATATGCCGACACGCAATCCTATCTTCGTGGCCGGAGCCAGCGGGGCCATTGGCCGCCGGCTGTGCAGACTGCTGGTCGCGGACGGATGGCGTGTGATCGGCACCACCCGCTCGGGCCAGAAGACCGCCTTATTGCTCGCCCTGGGCGTCGAGCCTGCCGTCGTCGATGTGTTCGATGAGCCTCTGCTGCGGGAACTGGTCATCGCTGCCCAGCCTGAAGTGGTGATCCACCAACTGACCGATCTTCCTGCGGGATTGGATCCCGCCAAAATGGCCGCAGCCAGGGAGCGCAATGCGCGGCTGCGGGAGATCGGTACGCGCAATCTCGTCGCGGCGGCCGTCGCGAGTGGTGTCAAGCGGATGATCGCCCAGAGCGTCGCTTTTGCCTATGCCCCGGGGCCGATGCCTTATCGCGAGGAGGCACCACTCAATGTGGCCGCAGCGGACGAGGCAGGGGGACTCAGCGCGCGTGCCGTCGCCGGTCTGGAGCGGCAAGTGCTCACGGGGCCATTCGCTGGCGTCGTTCTGCGCTACGGCCAGCTGTACGGGCCGGGGACCGGATTCCAGGCTGCACCGAATGCAGGGCCCGTGCACGTGGACGCCGCTGCGGACGGCGCACGCCGGGCAATTGCTCGCGGAGCGGGCATTTATAACCTCGCCGAGGAGGACGGCACCGTCTCCAGCCGGAAGGCCATTGAGGAACTTGGCTGGGACCCGGATTTCAGATTCTAAGGCCCGTTTCCATCACGCTGGACTGAAGGCCCTCGCGTGCTGATCATTATAGTGAATTGTTCACCATCAATAATTCCTCTAGCATCGAATCTGATGTCTTCAGTGGTATAGCGTGTTGCGCACAACTGTTAGCGGAATTGTCATCGGCCTCGGTTACACCGTGGTGACGGGGTTTGCGCCGAGCGCGACAGCGGATCCGCCCGCTACCGACACGCCGGGGGTGGTGCAGGAGTCCTTCGCCGTGCACGGCGAGTTCACCTACGTTGAGCAGGAGGATTCGGATTTCACCGCGCCGTACGCCGGGGCGAATAGCCTCACGCCTGATAACGGTCGCGAAACGACGGACGCCAGTCTTTCGATTGGCGCAGCACTTTGGTCTGGCGCAGAGGTTTGGATCGATCCTGAGGTGGATCAAGGCTCGGGACTGGACAACACGCTGGGAGTCGCGGGGTTTCCCAATGGGGAAGCGTACAAGATTGGTTCGAACGCGCCGTACTTTCGGCTCCAGCGCCTTTTTGTGCGCGAGACGCTCAATGCGGAGGGCGAGCGCGAACCCGTTGAGCCATCCGCCGGTACCTTAGGGGGCGAGCAGAGCGTCAACCGCTGGGTCTTTACTCTCGGCAAGTTCAGCGTCACGGATGTTTTCGACAATAACTCGTACGCGCACGACCCGCGGGGAGACTTCCTGAACTGGGCCGCCCTTGATGCCGGTGCCTTCGATTATGCAGCGGATGCCTGGGGTTATACGGTCGGCGCGGCAGCTGAGTGGTATCACGGCCAATGGACCCTCAGGGCCGGGATATTCGACCTATCGGATGTTCCCAATAGCGCGCGGCTTGAGCCGGGATTTGACGAGTTTCAGATGATCGCGGAAGTGGAGCATCGTCACGAGATCGCAGGTCTCGCCGGCAAGCTCCTGATCACCGGATTCGAGTCCCGCGGGCGCATGGGGCTGCTCGATGAGGCCGTCGAACTCGCGGATGCTTCCGGCACTGCGGCCAACGTCGCGGCGGTGCGTGAGTATCGAAGCCGTTTTGGCGGCCTGGTGAATTTCGAGCAGGCGCTGCCCGCCAACCTCGGTATTTTTGCCCGATACAGTAAAGCCGCTGGCAATGTCGAGGCCTACGAGTTCTCGGACATCGACCGCTCCATCGAGGTGGGGCTGTCGCTCAAAGGCGTGGCCTGGCGCCGAGATCGCGACACGGTAGGCATTGCACTCATCGACAACGGCATTTCTGCCGGGCGCGAACAATACTTGAATGCCGGTGGACTCGGGATTCTGGTGGGCGATGGGAAGCTGCCGCACCCGGGTCCGGAGGAGATCGTGGAGACTTATTACAGTGCGGCCCTGTGCTCCTACGCGCAGCTGACTCTGGATTACCAGCGGATCGAGAACCCTGCTTACAATCGCGATCGGGGACCGGTATCAGTGTTCGCAGTGCGTGTCCACGCGCAGTTCTGATAGCGGAATGTGACGTAATGCCAGACAGATCGGGCGTCCGGGGGTGAGATAGCATCTTTCAGCGATGAGTCTTATTGCGGCAGCCCTATGCCACGGCACATTCTTCTTGTCGGCGACGATGCCGAGCGCCTGCGCGCCCCGGATCTGCTGCCACATGCCCATCGATGGACGATTACGGCGGCGCGGGGCTGTGCACAGGCAATCCAGGAGCTGGAGCGCCGGCCACCGGATGTCATGGTCGCGAACATGGATGATCTGGGTCTGGAAGCCGTTCCGTTGCTCCTCACCGTGGGTGACCGGTGGCCGAGCGTTTCGCGGATCGCGCTCTCGGATGTCCCGGATTACCCCAGTCAGTCGTATCAGTCGCCCGCCCCAGTTGCTCACCAGTACATCAGCTGGGAGCGTGCGGCCACGGAGCTGCACGAGGCGATTGAGCGCTGCCTGGGACTGCAGGATCTACTGTTGCACCCGGGCCTGAGGGCCCTGATCGGC
Source organism: Steroidobacteraceae bacterium (assembly GCA_036489445.1). Lineage (GTDB taxonomy): Bacteria > Pseudomonadota > Gammaproteobacteria > Steroidobacterales > Steroidobacteraceae > DAIDKA01. Next base: position 79,252 of record DASXFV010000087.1, read on the forward strand.
AGCATCCGCCATCTGCCGTCGCGGCCCCGGATCTTCACCCGCCTGCAGGTGATGCTCAGCCATAGGAACGCCACCGCGAAAAGAGTCTGCGCGGTGATCGAAGCGGATGCGGCAATCACGGCTAAAGTCCTGCAGCTGGCGAACTGCGCCCTGTTCCACAACGGGGAACGGGTCAAGAGCATGGAGCATGCGGTTGTCCGCCTTGGATTCCAGGGGGTGCGCAATCTTGTCTTGTGCTCCGAAGTTCTTGCCGCATGGGGTCGGGCGGCACGCGGTGATCTGGACCTGGATTCGATGCAGGCACATGTGCAGCGAGTGGCCCGCGTCACCGCTGCGCTGACGGCCGGCAGCCCATGCCGGGATGAGGCGGTGCTGGCGGCGTTTCTGCATGACATTGGCTACTGGGTGCTGGTGCAGGAACGGCCGGCAGAACTTGATCGCGCCGCTGCATTGGCGGTCAGCGAGGATATCGAGATGCACGCGGCTGAAAGGCGTGTGCTGGGCACCTGTCACGCCGAGATTGGCGCGTACCTGCTGGGTCTGTGGGGTATGCCCAACACTTTGGTGGAGGCGGTTGCCTGCCACCATACTCCGGAACGAACCGGTGTCAGACGCTTCAACACATTGTCGGCGCTGGCCGCGGCGCTCGCGCTTTCCGGAACCGATGACAGCGATGCCTTCTCGAGTCTGCCGCGGCGCAATGGCGTGATCGGTCAGGATTTCTTCGAACAGCTGGAAGGCATCCCCTTCGACTGGGTGGAAGCCGAGAAGATCACCATGGCATGCCTGGCGGAACAGGACCCTTTGCGCCCCTAGCGACCCGGTGCTTGATGCCGCACTTGCGCGTGCCAGGTGGTTTGATTGACGCGGTCGTCCGCGGGGCTTATACCACCTGCTTGTGCACCGTCCTGTCCCGGCGGCAATTCAAGCGGGAGATCACCATGTCTGGGTTTGTGGCGCTCATTGTCATCGCTGTGGTGGCGCTGTCCGGTCTGCGCGTCGCACAGGAGTATCAGCGAGGCGTCGTATTCCGACTTGGGCGGTATAAGGGTCTGCGGGGCCCGGGCCTGTACTGGATCATTCCGCTGGGAATCGAGCGTGCCGTCACTATCGATATCCGTACCCGCACGGTGTCCGCCGAACAGCAGGAAACCATTACCCGCGACAGCGTCACCATCAAGGTCAACGGCGTGTTGTGGTATCGGATCGTGGATGCTGCAAAATCCGTGATTTCCGTCGCGGATGCGCCCGCCGCGGTATATCAGCTGGCGCTGACCGGGTTGCGGAATATCATCGGGCAGCATGACCTGGATGAGGTTCTGCAGGAGCGCAACAAGATCAATGATCTGCTGCGGGAGAACATTGTTGGCTCCTCGAGCCGTTGGGGTCTGGAGGTCGAGCGCTTCGAGATGAAGGATGTGGAGCTGCCAGGGGCCATGCAGCAGGTCATGGCAATGCAGGCCGAAGCCATCCGTGAGAAGCGCGCCCGCATCATCAAAGCCGAAGCGGAGTTGGAGGCATCCTTGAAATTGTCGGCCGCAGCGGCGCAGATGGCAGGCAATCCGGTCGCGCTGGAATTGCGGCGGATGCAGATGGTTTCGGAGGTGGGCGCCGAGAACAACAGCACAACAGTGCTCATGATCCCGTCGGACTTCGTCTCGCTATCCAACAGCCTGCAGGACTACCTGCGGGCGCGAACCGCACGCAATCCGCCGCAGCAGGGGTAAGTGACCCATCATCAGGTGCCGGGGTGCGTGTGAAGCGCGCGATCGACCAGGTCGGCCATCTCCTTTGACCGGGCATCACCTTTTCCAAGCAGGCCTGCCACGACTCCGAGCCGATCTGCCGTCGATCGGTTCTGGCTGACCTTCCATTTCCCGACGATCCTGGAAATCGGGATCTCGATGCCCACGATCCGCTCCACCATCTGATCGATGAATTCGCCGGGCGCGTCGGAAACTTTCCATGGCAGCAGCTGCCCGCTTTCATGTAAATCCGTCAGTCGGTTGATGTGATCGAGCAGCCACGGCCGATCCTGGATGACGAGCGGCATTCCGTGTGCGTGAACAACGGCATAGTTCCATGTGGGCACCGCCTTGCCGTGGGCGTGTTTGCTGGGGTACCAGGACGGGCTGATGTAGGCGTCAGGTCCTTGAAACATGACCACGGACGGAAGCGTCTGGCAGCATGACTGCCAGACGCTGTTAGCACGCGCCACATGTCCCAGGAGCGTTCCGTAGGGACCACGGGAGGGCTCCAGCAGGAAGGGCAGGTGGTTGACGATGATCTCCTCGTCCCCCTGCGTGGCCCAGGCGCCCAGCGGATGGGAGCGAATCAGGGCGTGCAGGACGGGCAGGGCAGTTTCTTCGTGCTGCGTGGGGATATACATATCCCACAGTTAGCCGCAGGTCGCAGGTGAAATTCAAGTGGTGCAGCCGATCCTGACGCCTAATCCGCAGTCTGTGACATGCTGCACGCGGATGGTGGCTCCAGCTTGCGATAAATTCATACGTATGTTTTAAATGCCGCCGTGTCATCGGGCGGCAAAAAGCATAATCCGGCCACAACCAGGCTGCGGCTGCTGGATGCGGCCGAGCGCCTGTTTGGCGAGCATGGCTATAACGGGGTGGGGATGCGGGCCCTGACGGAGGCGGCGCGGGTGAATCTCGCGGCAACCGCGTACCACTTCGGTTCCAAGAAGACGCTGTATGCGGAGACCTTCCTGCGCCGGTTCCGGGTGGTCAATGCGGAGCGAGTCAAGCAGCTGGCGACGGCGGACCGGGAAGCGCGCGGGCTGCCTCTGACAGTGGAGTGCATCGTGGATTGCCTGTTGCGACCCGCGGCGCAGGTGGGCCTGGAACATCCGGCATTCGACAAGCTGGTGGGGCGCTCCATGCTGGCCCCGCCGAAGTTTCTGCATGCATACCTGAAGGCTGAGTTTGAGCCGGTCGTGAAGCTGTTCATCGGTGCGCTGGAGCGCGCATTGCCTGCGGTTCCGGTAAATATCCTGAACCTGCGCCTGGGGCTGGCGATGGGCGCCATCATGATGTTGGGGATGCAGATGAGCTCGATCAGAATGAAGCGGGATCCGAAGCGTGAAGCCGCGATTCTCAAGGAGTTGGTGCGCTTTGCGGCCAGCGGGCTCGCCAGCCCGCCGGCGACGGTGGGTGCGGAGCTGGCGCTGGTGCGGCCGCCGGTGAAAACAAAGAGGAACGCATGATACGAAGGTTCAAAATAGCGGGCCTCGCGGCAGCATTGTGCGTGGCCGGGTGCAGCATGATTCCGCGCTATCAGCGGCCCGCCTTGCCGGTGCCGGATCAATATCCGGTCGCGGGCACTGTGGGGAGCGCGCCGGCGTTGCCGGCCGCCGATATCGCCTCCCATGACCTGTTCCGCGATGAGCGGCTCAATCGACTGATTGATCTGGCGCTGGCCAACAACCGCGATTTGCGCACGGCGGTGCTCAATGTGCAGCAGACCGAGGCGCAATACCGCATTACCCGGGCCGCATCGTTTCCGGCAGTAAATGGCAGCGCCGGGTTTACGCGCTCGTACAGTTCCTTCAGCACTGGCACCTTGTTGCCAGGGGAGCCCACGGGCCTGCCTACCAGCCTCTCGGCATCCAGTCTCGCCTACACCTCCAACGATTTTACCGCCAGTGTGGGGGTGACCTCGTACGAGCTGGATTTGTTTGGTCATGTGCGCAGCCAGAATGCCCAGGCCCTGGAGCAGTATTTCCAGACCGAGGAGGCGCAGCGCGCAGCGCGGGTGTCGCTGGTCGGTCAGGTGGCGACTCAATACCTGACACTGCGGGAGACAGAGGAGTTGCTGAAGGTGACGCAGGACACGCTGACCGCGGTCCAGGACTCCTACCAGCTCAACAAGGACACGTTTGATGCCGGGGCCAGCACCGAGCTGGATCTGCGCCAGGCCGAGGGACAGGTGGAGTCCGCACAGATCAATGTCGAGACCTATCAGCGCCAGCTGCAGCAGGCACGCAATGCGTTGCAGCTGCTGCTGGGCCAGCCGATTCCCGCGGACCTGCCGCCCAGCCGACCATTTTCCGATGCAGACATGGTGGCGGATGTGCCGGCGGGGCTGCCTTCGGACCTGATCGCCAGGCGCCCGGATATTCTGGAGGCGGAACATGGCCTGAAAGCGGCCAACGCCAATATCGGCGTCGCACGGGCGGCATTCTTCCCGACCATTTCACTGACCAGCTCCGTGGGCGTCACCAGTACCCAGCTGTCGTCCCTGTTCAAGGCAGGCAGTGGCGACTGGAGCTTTGGTCCGCAGGTTTCGCTGCCGCTGTTCGCCGGGGGTCACAATGTGGCCGAACTGGACTCGGCGAAGGTCGGGGAGCAGCTGCAGGTCGTCGCCTACGAGAAGGCCATTCAGACCGGATTCAGGGAAGTTGCCGATGCCCTGGTGGGGGTGGACAGCTACGCACGGCAGGTCACCCTGGAGCAGGCACTCATCAATACCGAGCAGCGCCGTCTGGAACTGGCGACGCTGCGCTACCGACAGGGCGAGGACACTTATCTGAACGAGCTGTCCGCCCAGCAGGATCTGTACAGCGCCCAGCAGGGCCTGCTGCAGGCGCAGTTCAACAGACTCTCGAGCAAGGTTTCCCTGTACCAGGCGCTCGGCGGCGGCTGGAAATGAGTGGGCCATCGGCAATGAAGAATCGGCAATGAACACGATCGGACGGACACACATGAACGACCGCACTTTCCGCACCCGTGGCCGCCTGTTGGTACCGGGGCTCATGGTGTTGCTGGCCTTGACCGGGTGCGGACGCTCCACCCACAAGGCAGCGACATACCAATACGCCACGGTTACCCGAGGCGATGTCCTGCAGCATGTCACCGCCAGCGGCTCCCTGAGCGCCGTTGTCAGTGTCGATGTCGGTAGCCAAGTGTCCGGCAAAATCACCCATCTGTACGTGGATTTCAATTCTCCGGTGCATAAGGGCCAGCTGGTAGCTGAAATCGACCCCACCGTTTACGAGGCGCAGCTGCAACAGGCCGAGGGCGATCTGGCCAGCGCGCGAGCGGATGTGACATTGAAAGGCCAGAACCTGCAGCGCAAAAAGATTCTGGTGCCATTGAAGGCTGCTTCGCAGCTGGACCTGGATCAGGCGGTCGCGGAGCTGGCGCAGTCCGAGGCGACGGTCACCATCAAGGAAGCAGCCCTGCACAGCGCCCAGGCCAACCTCGGGTACTGCAAGATCACGGCTCCCGTGGACGGCATTGTGATTTCGCGCAAGGTGGACGAGGGCCAGACGGTGATCGCCGCCATGAGCACTCCCGTGCTGTTCACGGTGGCGCAGGACATCACCAAAATGAATATTACGGCGGACATTTCCGAGGCGGACATCGGCCAGGTGAAGACCGGACAGATCGTCGAATTCGGGGTTGACGCCTTTCCCAACGAAGTCTTCCAGGGGAAGGTTGCGCAGGTGCGCAAGTCGCCCACGACGACGCAGAATGTGGTCACCTATGAGACCATCATCGCCGTCGCCAACCCGGAGCAGAAACTCTTCCCGGGCATGACGGCCGATGTATCCATCCTGGTGCTGCAGCGGGACAACGTCTTGAAAGTGCCCAATGCCGCACTGCGCTACTCGCCGCCGGACAACGCCAAGTTCACCACTGCGCCTCCCAAGCAGCTGGAGCGCGCGCAGCAGCTGGCCTATCAGCTGCAAGCCGACAACACGACCCTGGCGCCGAAAGTGGTGCGCACGGGTGCCACGGATGGTGTGAGCACGGAGGTCCTGGAGGGATTGGCCCTGGGAGACCGGGTTGTCACGGCAACAGCCACCGCTGCAGTGGCCACCGGCGTTCAGTTCGGTCCGCCCAATGGCGGTCCGCCGCCGCAGCTGTAAGCCCATGACCGATCACGTCATCGCGCTGCGCGATATCACCAAGGTCTATACCACCGGTGAGGTGGAGGTCAGGGCCGTGGGCGGTGTCAGCCTGGATATCGTCCGGGGGGAGTTCGTGGCCTTCATGGGCGCAAGCGGCTCCGGCAAGTCCACCATGATGAACATCCTGGGGTGTCTGGACCGTCCCACGGCTGGCCGCTACCTGCTGGATGACGTGGATGTCGCGGGCCTGAACCGCAAGCAGCTGGCCCAGCTGCGCAATCGCAAGATCGGCTTCGTGTTCCAGAGCTTCAACCTGCTGGCGCGCACCACCGCCATGGAAAATGTCGAATTGCCGCTCTTCTACAGCGAGCCGGCGGTGCCCCTGCGCGAGCGGCACCGGCGTGCCCGCGAGGCGCTGGAGAAGGTGGGATTGGGCTCACGCCTCACGCACCGGCCCAGTCAGCTCTCCGGCGGTCAGCAGCAGCGCATCGCCATCGCCCGCGCGCTGGTGAATAACCCGGACCTGCTGTTGGCGGATGAACCGACGGGCAACCTGGATACCCGTACCAGCATCGAGATCATGGGTCTGTTCCAGGCGCTGAACGATTCGGGGATCACAGTGGTCATGGTGACGCATGAGCTGGACATCGCTGCCTACTGTAAACGCATGGTCATCATGCGCGACGGTCGCCTGCTGGAGGACCGTCCGAACGCCACGCCAAATCGCGCGGAGGTGCTGCGCGCCAAGCTTGACCGGGAAGAGCGCCACGCCCAGATCGGAGAGAACGATACCGGCGAATACCAGATGGACAAGAAGCGGGGGGCCAAGTGATGTTCAGTTGGCTGCGGGGAATCTTCCTGCGCACGGCGCTCACCGCATTGACGGCGCTGCGGGCACTGCGGCGCAACAAACTGCGCTCCAGTCTCACGGCCCTGGGCATCATCATCGGTGTCTTTGCGGTGGTGGCCATGGTGGCCTTGGGCAATGGGACGCGCGCCACCATCGAGTCCCAGGTGGCGGGTCTCGGGCAGAACATGCTGATGGTATTCGCGGGCAGCCGCCGTTCCGGCGGCGTGAACAGCGGGCTGGGCAGTGCCAGTGCCATCACGCTGCAGGATGCCGAGGCGCTGCGCCAGGAGATCCCGGATGTCGTGGCCTCAAGTCCCGAGGTCACCACGACTGCTCAGGCCATCGCCAACGGCCGCAACTGGTCCACGACCATTGCGGGGGAGGCGCCCGAGTACCTGGTGATCCGCGATTGGGCGATGGCTTCCGGGTCGATGTTTACGGATCGCGAAGTGCGCAGTGCGGCCAAAGTGGCGGTGCTGGGTGAGAAGACCGCGCATGAACTGTTCGGCGTGCTCGACCCGGTGGGACAGACCGTGCGTGTCGGCAACATGCCCTTCGTGATCATCGGCGTGCTGGCCAGCAAGGGCGCCGGAGTGGGCGGCCAGAACCAGGACGACCGCGTCGTGATCCCCTACACCACGGCAATGAAGCGCATCACCGGCGACAAATACCTGCGCTCGGTGTACCTGGAGATCGGGGAGGCGTCGCGCATCCCGATCGCACAGAATCAGATCACGCGTCTGCTGCGCCAACGGCATCGGTTGCTGCCTGGCACGGACGACGATTTCAATATTTTCAATCAGCAGGAAATCGCCGACACGGTGAACACCGTGACCTCGACGCTGACCCTGCTGCTGGGCGCCATTGCCGGGCTGTCGCTGGTCGTGGGCGGCATCGGCATCATGAATATCATGCTGGTCAGCGTCACGGAGCGCACGCGCGAAATCGGCATCCGGATCTCGGTAGGCGCTCAGCCGGGGGATATCCGCATTCAGTTTCTGATCGAGGCGATCACCCTCAGCCTGCTCGGTGGGCTGGTGGGGATTCTGCTGGCCATTGGCGCCACCCGGGCGATCGCGGCGGCGTCGACTTTCAAGCCCATCGTCAGCACCGGATCCATCGTGCTCGCCTTCTCGGTGAGCTTTTGCATAGGAGTCTTCTTCGGCTTCTATCCGGCCCGGCGCGCGTCGCTCCTGGACCCCATCGACGCGCTGCGCTACGAGTAGCGGTTGGGGCCGGGGAGGCCACAATCGGCAACAAACGGCCAAGCGCCAGGGTGTTGCCTAAGCAACGCCCCACCGTGGAGCGCAACCGGTGAATTGGGGCACGATTGTCATTCCCTGGGGGGATCGAATCCTGTTCGCCGAGCATGCACCTGTTTTCCAGGTGTGCCAGAATCCGTCCGCCTGGCCGACGGAGCGGCTGCGCACCGCGCCGGCCGCAGGGCTTGGGCGGCAAGATTTAACATTCCATCAGAGGGGACGATCATGAAACTGCATACGCTGGTTCTGTTGGCGGCCGCCATGGCGGCGCCGAGTGTGTTTGCCCAGGCGCCGCCGGCGCCTTCACCCGAAATGCAGGCTGCCCGCGAGGCGATGACCAAGGCCTGTGCCGGGGACGTCGCGAGCATGTGCAGCGGCAAGGAAGGCCGCGAAATGTTCGCGTGCCTGCGCACCAACAACGACAAGCTGAGCCCTGGTTGCAAGGACGCCATGGCGAAGATGCCGGCGCGTCGGCCGGCCGCTCCCCCCGCTCAGTAATAGCGGGTCGACCGGAAGCTACCGGCACCCTGGGAAGGGGTGCCGGTAACCTCGCATCCGGTGCCTAGAACGCGGCATCGAAGCAGATCTCACCTTTGACACCCACCTGGTAGGCCGACACTCGCCGCTCAAAGAAGTTGGTGAGTTCCTGTACGTCCTGCAGTTCCATGAATGAGAACGGGTTACGCGCATTGAAGCGCGCCGGCAGGCCCAGCGTCATCAGGCGCTGATCGGCCACATACTCCAGGTACTGGCGCATTTCCGCGCGCGTCATGCCCACGACTCCGCCGGAGAGCACATCCTCGGCGAATTCGCTTTCGCACTCCACTGCCTCTTGGATCATCTGCACCACCTGGCTCGCCCACTCGGCATCGAACAGGTCGGGCTCCTCGGCGCGCACGGTGCGGATGACCTCGAAGGCAAATGCCATGTGCGCGCTCTCGTCGCGGAACACCCAGGCGGTACCGGCCGCCAACCCGGGCAACAGACCGCGTGAACGCAGAAAATAAACATAGGCAAAGGCGCCAAAGAAAAACAGCCCTTCGATGCATGCCGCAAAGCAGGTGAGGTTCAGCAGGAAGCGTCGCTTGTCGCTCTCGGTATTGATCCGCGGCAGTGTCGCCACTTCATCAATCCATCGCTGGCAAAACTGCGCCTTGCGGCGTATCGAGGGGATGTTCTCGATGGCCGCGAACGCCTGCGCGCGTCGCTGTGGATCGCTGACATAGTTGTCCAGCAGGGTCAGATAGAACTGAACGTGCAGCGCTTCCTCGTACAGCTGCCGCGACAGGTACATCCGTGCCTCTGGAGCATTGATATGCCGGTAGAGGCTGATGACCAGGTTATTGGAGACTATGGAGTCGCCAGTGGCAAAAAACGCCACCAACCGTTCGATGAGATGCCGTTCCGCCGGCGTCATGCGTGTGCGCATGTGACCCAGATCGATCTGGAAGTCGATCTCTTCCACGGTCCAGGTGTTCTTGATGGCGCCACGGTACATCTCGTAGAAGCGTGGATAACGCATCGGTCGCAGGGTGAGATCAAAACCGGGATCGAGCAGGCAGGCAGAGGTGCTCATTGGCAGGCCTCGCAGCTTTCCGGATTTTCCAGGGAGCAGGCGATGGCCTGCGCTTCGGTGGCGGATCCGTTGGCGCGCACGGTGGTTTTGGCGATCTGCGTGGCGGGCCGGGAGCGCAGATAGTAGGTGGTCTTGAGGCCCCGCTTCCAGGCGTACATGTACATGGAGGAGAGCCGGCCGATCTCCGGATTCTCCATGAACAGATTCAGCGACTGGCTTTGGTCAATATAGGCGCCCCGATCCGCCGCCAGATCGATCAGTGCCCTCATCGGCACCTCCCAGACCGTACGGTAAATGTCGCGCAGTTCGCTGGGCAGGTGCTCGAGCCCTTGAATGGAACCATCCGCCAGCTTGATCGCATTGCGCGTCTCCTCGGTCCACAGCCCCAGCTGCTTGAGTTCCTCCACCAGATAACGATTTACCTGTAGGAAGTCGCCGGAGAGGGTCTCGCGCTTGAAGAGGTTGGAGATCTGCGGCTCGATGCATTCGTAGCAACCGGCAATCGAGGCGATGGTCGCGGTGGGTGCGATGGCGATCAGCAGACTGTTGCGCAGACCGTGCGCCGCGATGTCGGCGCGCAGAGCGTCCCAGGGCAGATCCGCATCCGGCACGACCTCCCAGGAGTCCGGCTGCAGCTCGCCGCGTGCCGCGCGGGTCAGCGGGAAGGCCTCGTGAGGCCCGTACTCGCGTGCCAGTTGGGTGGAGGCGTGCAGGGCGTGGAAGTAAATGGTACGAGAAATGCGGGTGGACAGGTCCCGGGCCGCCTCGCTGTCAAAAGCCAGACGCAGCTGGAAGAACACATCCTGCAGACCCATGAGCCCCAAGCCCACGGGGCGCCAGCGCATGTTCGATGCGCGTGTCGTACCGATGGGATAGAAATTCAGGTCGATGACCCGATCCAGCTGCCGCACGGCGATTTCCACCGTGTGGGCGAGCTTCTCGAAGTCGAATCCTTGCGGGCCCAGGTGATGCGCCAGGTTGATGGAGCCGAGGTTGCAGACCGCCGTTTCAGCGCTGCTGGTGACTTCGAGAATCTCCGTGCACAGATTTGACAGGTGCACGATGTGCCTCGGTTGTGCCGTCTGGTTGCAGGCGCGGTTGGACTTGTCCTTGAAGGTCATCCAGCCGTTGCCGGTTTGTGCCAGGGTGCGCATCATCCGGCCGTAGAGTTCGCGCGCGCGCAGGGTCTTGCGGGCCAGGCCCTGTGCCTCGGCCTGGGCATAGGCGGCATCGAACGCCGGCCCGAACAGATCCGGCAGCGCAGGCACGGTGCTGGGATCGAACAGCGACCACTGCCCGTCCTCCTCCACCCGGCGCATGAACAGGTCCGGAATCCAGTTGGCAAGGTTCAGGTGGTGGGCGCGCCGGCCCTCATCCCCGGTGTTGTCGCGCAACTCCAGGAAAGACTCGATGTCCGCGTGCCAGGGCTCCAGGTATGCGCAGGCCGCGCCCTTGCGCTTACCCCCCTGGTTGACGGCGGCCACCGAGGAGTCGAGCGTCTTCAGCCACGGCACGATGCCATTGGAGAGACCATTGGTGGCACGGATCAGCGAGCCTTCCGAGCGCACGCGGTGCCAGGCGATGCCGATACCACCGGAGAATTTCGACAGCAGTGCAATGTCCTTGTACCGGTCGTAAATGGACTCCAGCGAGTCCTGCGGTGAGTCCAGCAGGAAGCAGCTGGAGAGCTGTTCGTGGCGCGTGCCCGCATTGAACAGCGTCGGGGAACTGGGAACGTAATCCAGTGCCGAGCACAGCTCATACAGCTCGATGGCTTCATGCACGCCGGGAGAGAGCGCCACGGCAATGCGCATCCAGAAATGCTGCGGTGATTCCAGCACGCTGCGGCGGGTGGGGTGGCGCAACAGATAACGGTCATAGAGCGTTCTTAGGCCAAAGTACTCAAGCTTATGGGTGCGCGTGGCGTCGATGGCGGCGTTGAGCTTGCGCGCGTTGGCCTCCACGAATGCCAGGACGCGTTCATTGATCAGGCCAACATCGAACCCCAGGCGGATGGACTGGGAGAAGGAGTGCACGCCCAGGCCCTGCACCTCCTTGTCGACGAAGGCGGACAGCAGACCCGCGGCCAGCCGTGAGTACTCGGGTTCCTCGAAAATAAACGACGCCGCGGTGCGGATCGAGAGTTCATCCAGCTCGCGTGTGGTGGCGCCGTCGTACAGCCCGGCGATGGTCTTGAGCGCCACCCGCATGGGATCCACATCGTGCAGGCCGTCACAGCACCGCGTGACGGCGCGGACGATCTTGCCCACGTCGACGGGTTCGCGGCCGCCATTGCGTTTGGTGACGCTCATGGGGTTGCGTGCGGTATTGGGCGGCGTCAGGCGAAAGCTGGACTGGGTGTGTGCGCCGGCGGCATTGATCGTATCGGAAGCTTCCAAAGACATTGCATATCCCCCCGGATCTGCGCCCGAGGGCTTTGAAGGCCCCCGAGCATCGCGGGCCGTTTGCAGGAGGATGCGGGAAATGCGGGTGATCGGGACGCTGTGGCGCCCAAACCCGATTCCGGCAGCTCCCCCCACGAGAGCCCGAGCCAGACCGCGGCAAGCCGCGATCACAACGGCAGGTCTTCGGGCTGCCGGGCGAACTCACCTGGGAGTGAGCGATCTACTGGACGCCGCTTCCCGAAGCTCTTTCGAGCCCAGTGCGATGGCGCCGGTCGTTCCCGATTACCGCTGCGGGGCAGCTCCGGAATGGGCATTTGCGCGCCGCACCGGATTCCCTCTTAGGCACACCCTGTTGGGGTGAGCACCGCTATTGCACACAAGATATTGTGGTCCGGGGTCTGATGTCAACGACGATAGAAAAGTCCGATGGTCAAGGCGATGCCGATGAGCACGATGAGCAGGCGCAGCATCCGCTCGTTGAACCTGTGCAGCATGAGCCCGCCCATGACCCCGCCGGTGATGGCCCCGGCGCTCGCCACACCGGCCTGCAGCCACCGCACCTCCGGGGAGAATACAAAGATCAGCACCGCCGAGGCATTCATCACGCCGGCCAGCGCATTTTTGGTGGCCCCGGCGTGGCGCATCGCCAGACCCGCCGCGGTGAGCGCGGCCAGCATCAGAAAGCCGATGCCGCCCCCAAAGTAGCCGCCATAGATGGAGATGCCGAATTGCGCGGCCATGGCTGCGTGGCGTGAGAGGTGAGCGCGCGACTCGCGTTTGGGGCCGAAGCTGCCCCAGGCGAAGACCAGGGTTGCGAACAACACCAGCCATGGCACCAGCTGCGCAAAGAAACTCGAAGGCGTGACCAGCAGCAGCACGGCGCCGACTGCGCCGCCTGTGAGGCTGATGATCACCAGTGCGCGGAAGGAGAGTCCCGCGGCCCCGATCACCAGCGTGCGGCCGGTGAGGGCCGTTGCGATCTGCGCCGGGAACAGCGCGATGGTGGAGGTGATATTGGCGGCGCGGGCATCCATGCCGGTGAACATCAGCGCCGGCAGCGTGATGAAGGAGCCACCCCCGGCAAGCGCGTTCTGTACTCCCGCCCACAGTGCGGCCAGGAAGAGGACAACCAGTGCCATTACGCGCTGTGAGTGGCCCGTCAGCCCGGATCGGAGGTGCTGTGAATGACATACCCGCCGGATTTGTCATCGCGCTCCAGCGAGATGAGTCGGCGGGTGGCCGCTTCCTCCAGGAGTTTGTTGAAGGACCGAAAGCCGTAATAGCTTTCGTTGAAGCCGGGTTTACGGCGCTTGAGCGCCTGTTTGACCATCGAGCCCCAGATCTTCTCGTCCTCACCGCGTTCGGCGATCAGCGCATCAATGGTGGCCAGCACCAGATCAAAGGCCTCGTGTTCGCGGTCATGTTCGCGATCCTCATCCTTGGCGGTGGCCGGGCCGGCTGCGGCGCTCGCTGCGGGGGTGGCGCTGGGCACGGCCGCAGTGTCGGCCGGCGCCTTGCGGCGTCCGGTGCGGCGTGTTTTCTGCTCGCGCACCAGGTCATCGTAGTAGATGAACTCGTCGCAGCTGGCCATCAGCAGATCCGAGGTGGAATTCTTGACGCCCAGTCCGATGACGCCCTTGTCGTTCTCACGCAGCTTGCTCACCAGCGGGGAGAAGTCCGAGTCACCGCTGATAATGACAAACGTTTCCACATGAGGCTTGGTGTAGCACAGGTCCAGAGCGTCCACGACCATGCGGATGTCGGCGGAGTTCTTGCCGGATTGCTTGACATGGGGGATCTCGATCAGCTCGAAGCCCGCCAGGTGCATGCCCGCCTTGAACTCCTTGTACCGCTCCCAGTCGCAGTAAGCTTTCTTGACGACGATAGAGCCCTTCAGCAGCAGCCGTTCCAGCACGCGGTTGATGTCGAACTGCGCGTAGCGGGCGTCGCGCACGCCCAGGGCGATGTTCTCGAAATCGCAGAACAGTGCGAGGTTGGTGGTGTCGGCGGCCGTGGTCATGGGCATCCGGAGCTCATGCCGAGAGGGTGGCCGGTGGCATGGCTTCGATGATGCGCATGCGCTTGGTGGTGGGCACGCAATAGATGTCGATGGGTGAGGTGCGACCCCGCAGGGTCATGGACGGCAGTTCCACGGCATTGATGTCATGGCCATGCGCATCCAGTGAGTGTTTGATGGCGCGCGAGAACACCATTTCACCGGCGCGCGCCCGCTGGCACAGGCGTGAAGCGACATTTACCGCATCGCCGATGATGGTGTAGCTCATGAACATGGCTGAGCCCACATTGCCGGCGACCACGTCGCCCTCGTTGATGCCGATCCCCAGACCGGTCTCGATGTCATGGCGGGCGCGCCAGGTGTCGGCCAGTACCGCGAAGCGATCGAGCATTTCCCGCGCTGCCCGTACCGCCCGTTCCGAGCTGTCGATCTGTTCGAACGGCACGCCGAACCCCACCATGAGGCAGTCGCCGGCCATGTGAAACACCGTGCCCTCGTGCTGAAAGGTGATTTCCGTCAGCAGCGAGAAGTATTCATTCAGCAGCGGCACCACTTCCTGGGGACTCAGACGCTCGGAGATGCTGGTGAAGCCGCGCAGATCGGCGAACATCACCACCGCACGGGTCCGGATGTCAGCTGCCGTGTGGATGCTGTCCCGCATCCGTGAGCTGTCGAGGATGCGATCCGCCAGCTGCGGCGAAACATAGCGGCGGAAGGTCGCCTGCAGTTCCTGGCCGCGCCGCTCCTCACTATTGCGCGCGGCGGCGGCGACCTTGCGGCGCCGCGCGCCGGCACGCGCCAGGGCCTCGAGCCTGGCCAGCAGCACAGTGTCTGCGCCCGCGGCAATCACGAAGTCATCGGCGCCGGCCGCGTAGGCCGCCATCTGCAGATCGGAATTCAGGCCGACCACGACCACTGGCAGCATCAGGGTCGCGGGGTGCTCCTTCAAGGCCCGGCACACCTGCAGGCTCATCTCAGCCGTACCGTCTGCATCCAGCAGGATCAGGTCCGGAGCGACCTGGTCGATGCTGAGCATGATATCGGCATGGATGGGACAGGTATCCAGGCGGAAGCGGTGGGCCACCGGGCTGCGCTCGAGAAGGGACCGGATCGCCCCGCACGCGCCGGCGGCCAGGACCTGGAATTGCTCTGTTGTCACCGCCATGACCGAAGATTCTAAACCATTTCCAGTGGATTGCCCGCGCCTCGTGCGCGCGAGCCGGGTCCGGTACCATCGGCGTTGCGTCTTCAACCATAGAGTGATTCCATCATGGCCAGGTCCCCTCGCAAGGCAGCTCCGGACCGCGGGGTCCCCTCCGCCCGCCGCCCGGCCCGGGTCGCCGGCGCGCCGCAAGTCTCACGCGAGCAGGCGGAGGAGGCGGTCAGGACCCTGCTGCGCTGGGCGGGGGATGATCCCGGCCGCGAAGGCCTGGTCGATACGCCCAAAAGAGTGGTGAGTGCGTACGCGGACTGGTTCTCGGGGTATGCCGTGGATCCGCGCGAATATATGCGCCGCACCTTCGAGGAAGTGGAGGGTTACGACGAACTGGTGGTGCTGCGCGATATTGCCTTTGAAAGCTACTGCGAGCACCACATGGCCCCCATCATCGGACGCGCCCATGTTGGCTACCTGCCTTCCAACAAGGTGGTGGGTATCAGCAAGCTGGCGCGGGTGGTGGACGGCTATGCCCGGCGGTTCCAGGTGCAGGAGAAACTGACCGCGCAGATCGCAGCCTGTATCGATGAGGTGCTCAAGCCGCGCGGCGTGGGCGTGGTCATTGACTCAGAGCACCAGTGCATGACCACCCGCGGCGTTCACAAGCGCGGCGTGTCGATGGTGACCAGCCGCATGGTCGGCATCTTCCGCAGCGACGCGCGCACCCGTGCGGAGTTTCTGCAGTTCATCGATATTCGCGGCGCACGGGCCATCTGATCGGATCTCAGGCTTGCACCTTGGTCAACGACACGGCGTTGATACAGTAACGCAGGCCGCTTGGGGGCGGGCCGTCCGGGAACACATGGCCCAGGTGGGCGTCGCAGACATTGCACGTCACCTCGATACGCACCTGACCGTAGCTGGCATCCTCGTGGTAGGCCACGACAGTGGGGGCGACGGCCTGCGTGAAGGACGGCCAGCCGGTCCCGCTGCGGAACTTCTGGGTGCTGTCGAACAGCAGGGTGTTGCAGCACGCGCAGCAGTACTGTCCGGGTTCCAGCAGCTCACACATTGCCGAGCTGTGTGGCCGCTCGGTGCCCTGCTCGCGGGCGACGTGAAACTGCTGCGGATCCAGAATTTTGCGCCACTCGCTTGGCGACTTCTCGACACGCCGCGGTGGGGCCGGATTGCCAGCTTGCGTGATCGCGAGCACATCCTTCCAGCGCATAACAGCAGGGGCGGTGGTCATGGCGAACTCCTGACGGTCTTTGCAGACCGCGTGCAGATCCAGAGTGCGGCGGGCAATGCGGTGAAATCGGCCAACAGCGCCAGGACAAAGGCGGCGGAGGATACGGTGCCGAACTGTCGCATCGGTGGCAACGGTGACAAGGCCAGCGCCAGGAAGCCCGCGGCATTGATCAGGGTGGCGAACAGGATGGGCTTGCCGGCGACCATGAAGGCATGACGCAGCGCGGCCAGCGTCGAGCCCGCATCGCGGCCTTCCTGGAAATGGTAGAAAAAATGCACCTGGTCGTTCTCGGTTGCCCCCAGCACAGTGGAGCCGATGAGGATGGTGGCGATGTTCAACGAGATGGCCGCGCCGCGCATCACCATGAAGGCGGACAGAATGGCGAACAGCGAGGGGATCATCGCCATCAGTCGCGCCATCGGGCTGCGGAACACCAGCAGGAAAGCGCAGAAGATGATGCTCGCGGTCAGCGCAAAGCTCTCCATGAGGGTCGGGACCAGCTGCAGGGTGATCTGGTCCGACAGCACGCTCTCGCCCACCACCTGCGCCGTCACATCGGCCAGTGCCGGCTGCTGCCGCTGCACGGCCTGCCAGGTGCGCTCGATGTAGCGGCGCATGACGCCGATGTCACCGAAGGCCCGATCGCGGCCGCGGATGCTCAGGCGGATATCCCCCAGAGTGTTCAGGTCCACATAGCCACGTGCGCCCGGCGTGGTGAGCAGGATCTGCTCGAGCTGTCCGGCCAGGTCGTTCCAGGATTGCGGGTCCATCGGCAGTTCGTCAGCGCCGGATTGCACATACCGCGCCCAGCGCAGCAGTGAAGTCGGACCATCCACGGCGGTGATGCGCGGATCCTTCTCCAATTGCCGCACCAGTTGATCCACCGCGCGCAGGAACTGTGGATCCAGGGCACCCGCGTGCGGCACCTTCAGCCATAGCTGGTACACACCCAGACCGTTCTGCGCTTCGAAGTAGCGGGTGTCCTGCGCAGCGGCAACGCGCGGGTCGATGTACGTCAGGGTATCGGTTTGCAAGGCCAGGGGCCGGATATGCCCGGGAATGCCCACCAGGGCAATGGCGCCGGCCACCATGCCTGCCACGGCGATCCCCACCAGCGGCCAGCGCAGGCTGCGTGTCAGCGGCAGCCACCACTCCACGAAATGCGGATACCAACGGCCCGCGATGCGTCGCTCGGACTGCGTGGGCGTGCGCAACAGCTGCTGAAGTGCCGGAAACAGGCTGAAGCTCGCCAGCCAGGCCACGATGAGGCCGGCCGCGGTCCACAGCCCCATTTGGCTGACGGGCCGGATGTTCGACACGGACAGTGCTGCAAAACCCACGGCCGTGGCGAAAATCGAGGCCGTGCACGGCAGGAACTTATTGGCCAGTACCTGGGCGTGATGGGTGGCCAGATCCGGCAGATCTGCCCGCGTTGCAGCACCGGTGCCATCGCCGGCGCGGTCGATGTAACGGGAATGGATGTACACCAGAGTTGCGGTCGCCGTGACCAGCACAGTGAGGGGCACCAGGGAGGAGACGATCGTATGGGTCCAGCCCGTGAGTGCCGCCAACCCCATGGCAATGGCCACCACCACCGCCAAGGTGATCACAATGGCCATGAGCGCCCGCCAGGACCGATACAACGCAAACACCAGCACGACCAGGAACAGGCCGAACAGGGGCATGGAGCGCTGGGTCGCCACCTGGGTCTCCCGCTCCAGCCACGCATCCAGCCAGGGGGAGCCCACATGGCGGATCCGGTCAAAGGATCCGCCGTGGATGCGCAACAGCGGCTCGGTGGCGGCGTCGATGGCCGCCAGCATGCGGTCGCGATCCGCGGGCGAGCGCACATGCAGTTCCAGCGCGATCCCCAGGAAATGGGGGCCCAGGAGTCCGGCGCGGCTGACAAGCCGAGTGCCGCGCGCGAACTGGCGCACGCGAGTGGTGCCGGCGGCATTCAGAATGGTGTCTGGATTGGCGCTGCGATAGATGCTGAGGAGGCTTTCGGGTTCGACTCCGGCGATCCTGCGCAGATTTTGCTCCAGTAGATCTGCCCCCCGCAGCGCGGGCCCGGACAGCGGGTCGGCAGTCTCCAGCATCAACAGGGCGTGGTCCCCTTCGGGGAAGATTTTCTCGAACGCGGCGGTGGCTTTGGTGTTGGGGTCATCCGTCACCATGAGCGTGCCGATGGCGTTGTCGTCGGGAATCCGGGTGGCGCCATAGACTCCCAGCGCGCCGAGCAACACGCACACGATCAGAATCGTCCGCCGTGCCGCCAGCACGCGGGTAAAGAATCGTACGACGGCCGGGGCGGCCGGAACGGTCACCGTGCGGATCCTGGTGGTATGGCACGGCTTCGGGCGGAGCGCTTCATGCGCCGGGATGATAGCCTACTCACATGAGCACATTGATCGCAGCCGCGGCCTCATTGCTGGTGTTCTGCGCCCCCGGTTATCCCGGTACCAGCGGGGACGCGCAACCGCTTGTAGGAGAATTCGCTGCAACGCTCGCCGCGGCGGCCGGGTGGCCCGCCGGCAGCCTCACCGCGGTGTATGACGCCAATGAGAAGAGCGACCTGGAGCGGCTCGCGGCGCCCGATGCGTCGCTGGCCTTTGTCCCGTACCCATTCTTTGTGGAACATGGTGCCGCGCTGCACCTGCTGCCGCTGGCTCAGGCTGACGTGCCGCCCGCGGGCGTGCAGCAGCATTGGAGCCTGGTGATGAAGAGCGGCCACGCAGCACCCCCTGCGGGGCTGGCCGGCATGACGCTCATCAGCACCGCGGGCTATGCGCAGGACTTTGTGCGCGAGGCGCTGCGCACGGTCGGCCCATTACCCGCCAGTACGACCATCACCGCCACCGGCCAGGTGCTCTCGGCCCTGCGCAGGGCGGCCACGGGTGACCCGGTCGCCGTGCTGCTGGACCAGGAACAGGCCGCGGCCCTGCCAAGCCTGCCGTTCGCGGCAACTCTGCAGGTGGTCGGCACGTCCGCTGCCGTGCCCGTCGCGTTGATCGTGGTGGTCGAGGGTCGGGTCCCGAAGGCACGCGCTGCAGACCTGCAGCAGGCGCTGCTGCATCTGTCGGCCACCCCACAGGGCGCCGCGACTCTGGGCCGTCTGCGATTGAACGGCTTTGTGCTGCCCAGGTTGTCTGCCACCCCGGGATCATGAACGGAGGCCTGAGAGCGGTCGCGCTGCTGGCGGCGCTGACGCTGGCCGCCTGTACGCTGCCGCGTCGGGCTACGCCGCCGGCAGCAAATGGTGGGCCAGCCGCAGGTCTACCGCTTACCCCGTTGCAGGATCTGGCGGCCGTGGAGCGCGATGCCGACCGCATCGGGCAAACTCAGGACCCTGCCGGGCGCAGGCAACTACTCGCCGCGGCGGCGGCGAACGCACGGCAGTGCCTGGCATTAGCTGCCGGCGACGGCGCCTGCCATTACGCGCAGGCGCAGGTGCTGGGACTCACGGCCCGGGAACGGCCCCTGCAGGCGGATTCCCTGCTCAAGGAAATGCTGGCGAGCCTTGCAAAGGCTGAGGCTCTGGACCCCGGCCTCGATCATGCGGGGCCCGCCCGCCTGAGCGCCGTCGTGCTGCTGCGGGCACCGCCCTGGCCGCTGGGGCCCGGTGATGCCGATGCCGCCGTGACTGCCGCGCAGCGCGCGGTGCAGCGCGATGCCGCCTATCCGCCGAATCTGATTACTTTGGGACAGGCCCAGGCCAGGGCCGATGGCGGCCCCGCAGCCCGCGCGACCTTCGCCAAGGCGCGGCTGGCCATCCAGGCTTGGACCAGCACCGCGGATACCGCGGCTCAGGTTGCCGCGGACCGTGCGCACTGGGAGCAACAGGTGGAACAGGCCTTACACGAGCTGCAGTGAACCGGAACCCCCTCAGGCGAGGGTTTCCGAGCCGCGCGAAGCACGCTTGCGGTCGTGCTCGCTGAGGAAGCGCTTGCGAATGCGGATGGACTCCGGCGTCACTTCCACCAATTCGTCCTCGTCGATGAACTCCACCGCGTACTCCAGCGTCATCTGGATGGGCGGAGTCAACAAAATCGCGTCGTCCTTGCCCGCGGCGCGGATATTGGTGAGCTTCTTGGTCTTGATCGGATTGACGACCAGGTCGTTCTCGCGGGTGTGGATGCCGATGACCATGCCGGGGTACAGCTTCTCGCCCGGGTGCACGAACATGCGACCGCGCTCCTGCAGATTGAACAGGGAATAGGCCACGGCCTCCCCCATTTCGTTGCTGATCAGCACCCCATTGCGACGCTCCGGGATGTCGCCTTTCAGCGGCGAGTAGCCGTCGAAAATATGGCTGATGAGCCCATTGCCGCGGGTCATGGTCATGAACTCGCCCTGGAAGCCGATGAGGCCCCGCGCCGGCACGCGGTACTCCAGACGCACACGACCCATGTCATCGATGATCATGTCGGTGAGATCAGCGCGACGTGCACCCAGCGCCTCCATCACGGCGCCCTGGTGTTCGGCGTCGATATCGACGGTCAGCGCCTCGTATGGCTCGTGCAGCACGCCGTCGACCACGCGATTGAGCACCTGCGGCTTGCCCACGGCCAGCTCATAGCCCTCGCGGCGCATGTTCTCGATGAGGATGGTCAGGTGCAGTTCACCGCGACCCGACACGCGGAATACATCCGGCTCGGCGGTGTCTTCCACCCGCAGGGCGACATTGCTCTGCAGTTCGCGATACAGGCGCTCGCGGATCTGGCGGCTGGTCACATACTTGCCCTCGCGGCCGGCCAGGGGCGAGGTATTGACCTGGAAATTCATGGACAGCGTGGGTTCATCGACGCTGATCGGCGGCAGACCCTCGGGGTTCTCGCGATCGCAGATGGTCAGACCGATATTCACCTCTTCGACCCCGGTGATGGCGACAATGTCGCCGGCCACAGCCTCCGGTACGGCCTGGCGCAGCAGTCCACGGAAGGTCAGCACCTGCACGATCTTGGCCTCGCCACGGTTCTCATCCCCGTGACGCAGCGCGACAGTCTGGCCGGTGCGGATGGTGCCACGACGCACCCGACCGATGCCGATACGACCCACGTAAGAGTTGTAGTCCAGGGTGGAGATCTGCAGCTGCAGAGGCGCGTTCGCATCGCTGGGCGGGGCCGGTACGTACTGCAGCACCGCTTCAAACAGCGCGGTCATATCCTGGCGCCGCTCGGTGTGGTCCAGGCTTGCCCAGCCCTGCAGGGCTGAGGCGTACACCACCGGGAAGTCCAGCTGCTCGTCGGTGGCCCCGAGGCGGTCGAACAGTTCAAAGGTCTTGTCGATGACCCAGCCCGGGCGCGCGCCCGGGCGGTCGATCTTGTTGACCACGACAATGGCTTTGTGACCCAGCCCCAAGGCCTTGCGGGTGACGAACCGGGTCTGCGGCATCGGGCCTTCCACCGCGTCCACGAGCAGCAGCACGCCGTCCACCATGGACAGCACGCGCTCGACCTCGCCGCCAAAGTCGGCGTGTCCCGGGGTGTCGACGATGTTGATACGGGTGCCGCCGTACTCGATGGCGCAATTCTTGGCGAGGATGGTGATGCCGCGCTCGCGCTCAATATCGTTGGAGTCCATGACGCGCTCGCCCACCTTCTCATGTGCTTCGAAGGTTCCGGACTGCTTGAGCAGGCAATCCACCAGCGTCGTCTTGCCATGGTCGACGTGCGCGATGATGGCGATATTGCGGATGGGGCGGTTCATGAGCTTGTATGCAGTCGCGAAAGGGTCGCGAAGATTACCAGAAAGCTGCCGCAACCCATAGAAAACAACCTGCTACGGCCCTACAGCCGCTCGTGGAGCGCCTGGTCAGGCCCGGAACCGGCCGCCGATGCGCAGATTGCTGGTCGCGTAACGCACCTCCACGAAGAACACCAGCAGCGAGGCGGTGAGCGTAAGCATGGCCGCGCTGAAGATGGCAGCGATCAGCAAGGTCATGTTGTTGCCCAGCAGCGCCGTGGTGAACAGCAGGATCACGGTGGTGGTCACCAGCAGGCCCGACATCGTGCCCAGTGCGATGGCGTAGTTGATGTACCGGGCACGCTGCGCCAGCACCGCCAGCGCTTCGTGGAGGTCGACGTGCGCACTCTCCGCCAACCGATCCTCGAGGACACGTGCGCGATCCACGATCCGCGCCAGCCGGTTGGTGAACAAGGTGAGCGTGACGCCGACGCCGGAAAGCAGGAACACCGGCGCAACGGCCAGTTGGATGATATGGGCAACGTCCACCGGCAGGTTTGATGTCAGGGCCATGCGGGGCATTTTGCCTGAGCGCCAATTGGGACGCATGACGGTACGATGGGGGCTGGCCAACAATTTGCTCAGGGGACCCTTGGTCAGTCAAAAGACCCACTCCGCCGCCGCTGCGGCCGCCACGGGCACCGTGGATTCCACGCTAGCGGGCTTCTTCAGCGTCTTTCGCTACAGCCGCCAGGCGCTGGCGCTGGTACTGAGCACCAGTCGCGGCCTGACCCTGTCGCTCGCCTTGCTCACGGTGGTCGCGGGCACGGTGCCGGCCGGGATCGCCTGGGTGGGTTCCCAGCTGGTGGATGCCGTGGTGACGGTCATCCGGGTCGGCAATGGGGATGCGCACCGGGTCCTGCACTTCGTGGTGCTGGAAGGGATACTGGTGGCGGTGCTGGCGGCCGCCCAGCGCGGCCTGTCGCTGAGCCAATCGCTGTTGCGCGCACAGCTGGGTCAGCGGGTGAATGTGATGATCCTGGAGAAGGCGCTGACCCTGGAACTTGCGCACTTCGAGGACTCCGAGTTCTACGACAAGCTCACGCGGGCGCGCCGCGAGGCCTCCAGCCGCCCGTTGAGCCTGGTGATGCGCACCTTCGGATTGGTGCAGAACGCCATTTCGCTGGTGAGCTTTGGCGGGCTGCTGTTTCGCTTCTCACCCTGGGCGGTCGCGGTGCTGCTGCTATCGGGTGTGCCGGCCTTCATCGCCGAGGCGCGTTTCTCGGGCGATGCCTTCCGCCTGTTCCGCTGGCGCTCACCGGAAACGCGCATGCAGCTGTATCTGGAGTCGGTGCTGGGTCGCGAGGAGCATGCCAAGGAGGTGCGGCTGTTCGGTCTGGGGGCACGGCTCCTGGAGCGTTACCAGGCCATTTTCACCACGCTGTACCGCGGGGATCGCGCGCTGACCATCCAGCGCGATGTCTGGGGCTTCTTCCTGGGATTGCTGGGCACCGGGGCGCTCTACCTGGCATATGCCTGGATCGCACTCGCCACCGTTCATGGACTCATCACCCTGGGCAAAATGACCATGTACCTGGCGTTGTTTCGCCAGGGCCAGTCCGCGGTGTCCGCGGTGCTCTCCTCGATCGGCGGCATGTACGAGGACAACCTGTACCTCTCGACGTTGTATGAGTACCTGGACACCCCGGTGCCCCAGCCACGCGGGGCGCTGGTCAAAGGGCCGGACCCCGAGGATGGCATCCGCTTTGAAAATGTGAGTTTTGTCTATCCAGGCGCCACGGAACCGGCACTCGCCGATGTCACGCTGCATCTGCGCCCGGGCGGCAGCCTGGCGCTGGTGGGCGAGAACGGCTCCGGCAAGACCACGCTCATCAAGCTGCTGACGCGGCTGTATCGACCCACCTCGGGTCGGGTGCTGCTGGATGGCCTGGACCTGGAATTGTGGGAGGAGCGGCGGCTGCGCGAGCGTATCGGGGTCATCTTCCAGGATTTCGCGCGCTATCAGATGCTGGTGGGCGAAAACGTCGGTGCGGGAGATGAGCCCTTCTTCCTGGACGAGGCGCGTTGGCGCGAAGCCGCCGGCAAGGGCCAGGCGGAGGACTTCATCCGCACCCTGCCCTCCGGGTATCACACCCAGCTGGGCAAGTGGTTCAAGGATGGGCGTGAGCTCTCCGGCGGTCAGTGGCAGAAAATCGCGCTATCGCGCGCCTTCATGCGCATCCGGGCGGATGTGCTGGTGCTGGATGAGCCCACCGCGGCGATGGATGCGCGGGCAGAGGCCCTGGTGTTCGAGCGCTTCCGCCAGCTGGGGCATGATCGGATGACCATCCTGATCTCGCATCGCTTCTCCACCGTGCGCATGGCCGATCAGATCGCCGTGCTTGAAAACGGCCGGATCATCGAACGCGGCAGCCACGAGGAACTGATGCAGCGGGAGGGACACTACGCAGCATTGTTTGCCCTGCAAGCCCGTGGCTACCGCTGAGTCGGATTCCTGATCAGACGCCGATCTCCATCAGCACTACGATGGACCGGGCCGGTACGCTGAGGGCAATCCCGCCGGCAATACGCTCCCCGCTGCCCACGGTGCCGTCGGCGGTTTCCAGCTCCAGACGCCAGCGGCGTGTGCGCGGCAGGGGCGGCAATACGAAGTCCATGGTGTCGTGGTGCGCGTTGAACAGCAGCATGAAGTTTTCATCGCGCACCGGCTGGCCGCGACTGTCGGTGCGATGCACCGCAGCGCCTGACAGATGCACGGCCAGACACCGGGCAAACCCCTGCTGCCAGTCGAACTCGGTCATCTCGGTACCGGTGGGAGTGAACCAGATGACATCCTTGAAGGCCTCCCCCTCCACCGGCAGGCCGGTCAGGAAGTGGCGGCGCGAGAATATGGCATGAGTTCGGCGCAAGGCGATCACGCGCGCGACGAAATCCATGAAGCTGTCTTGTTGGGGATCCAGATGCCAGTCGACCCAGGAAATCTCGCTGTCCTGGCAGTAGGCGTTGTTGTTCCCGCCCTGGGTGCGACCCAGCTCATCCCCGGCCAGCACCATCGGCACGCCCTGCGACAGCAACAGCGTTGCGATCAGGTTGCGCTGCTGTCGCTCGCGCATTCCGCGGATCAGTGGATCGGCGGTCGGACCTTCAACACCCCAGTTCCACGAGCGGTTGTCGTCCGTGCCGTCACGGTTGTCCTCGCCGTTGTCCTCGTTGTGCTTGCTGTTGTAGGCCACCAGGTCCGCGAGCGTGAAACCGTCATGGGCCGTGACGAAGTTGATACTGGCGTGAGGCTTGCGGCCGCTGGCTTCGTACAGATCCGCGGAGCCGGTGAAGCGCCGGGCGAATTCCCCGATGAGGCCGCCATCGCCCCGCCAATAGGAGCGCACGCTATCGCGGTACTTGTCATTCCACTCGTTCCAGCCGGGTGGAAAATTTCCCACCTGGTAGCCGCCGGCGCCGACATCCCAGGGCTCGGCGATGAGTTTGACCTGCGACAGCACCGGATCCTGCGAAATGGTGTCGAAGAAGGAGCCCAACCGGTCGACGTCAAAGAGTTCGCGGGCGAGTGCCGCGGCCAGATCGAAGCGGAAGCCATCCACGTGCATGTCCAGTACCCAGTAGCGCAGTGAATCCATGATCAGCTGCAGCACGCGCGGGTGCTGCAGATTGAGCGTGTTGCCGGTGCCGGTGAAGTCCATGTAATGCCGCAGGTCACCGGGTATCAGCCGGTAGTAGGCGAAGTTGTCGATGCCGCGGAAGCTCAAGGTGGGGCCGCACTCGTTGCCTTCCGCGGTATGGTTGTAAACCACATCCAGAATGACCTCGATGCCCGCCAGGTGCAGGCTCTTCACCATGGTCTTGAACTCTTCAACCCGGCCGCTGGCGCTGTAACGCATCTCCGGTGCCAGGAACCCAATGGTGTTGTAGCCCCAGTAGTTGCGCAGCCCCTGCTGCTGCAGCCGCCGGTCATCCAGGAAGGCGTGCACGGGCATCAGTTCCACCGCCGTCACGCCCAGGCGCAGCAGGTGGTCGATGACCGGCTCGGTGGCCAGCCCGGCATAGGTGCCGCGCAGCGCCGGTGGCACCGCCGGATGTCGCATGGTCATCCCACGCACATGCAGCTCGTAAATCACCGTGTCATGCCACGGGGTGCGCGGCGGACGGTCATCCCCCCAGTCGAAGGCGGGATCGATCACACAGCATTTGGGTGTGCCCGGCGCGCTATCACGGACATCGTATGAGAGGTCGAGCGTCGGGTCCGCGGGTGCATACCCGAAGTGCGCGTCGCCCCAGCGCATGGGCCCCGACAGCAGCCGGGCATAGGGTTCTATCAGCAGCTTGTTGGGATTGAAACGATGGCCGCGTTCCGGATCGTAGGGGCCATGGCAGCGGTAGCCATACAGCAGACCCGGTCTGGCCTCGGGCAGATAGCAGTGCCAGATCTGATCGGTACGTTCCTTCAGGTCAATGCGCTGGACCTCGTAACGCCCGCTGGCATCAAAGAGGCACAGTTCCACTTTGGTCGCATTTTCCGAAAACAGGGAGAAGTTGACGCCTGCGCCATCCCAGAGGGCACCACGTGGATACGGATCGCCCGGCCAGACCGCTGTCATTGCGGGGTCAGGAACAGCACGCCCAGTGGTGGCAGGGTCAGGGTCAGGGAGTGCGATCGGCCATGGGTGCTGCGCTCATCCGCCTCGACCACTCCCGCATTGCCCTGACCGCTGCCGCCATAAGTCAGGGCATCGCTGTTCAGGCATTCGCGCCAGGTACCGCCGCTGGGTACACCGACACGGTAGTTGCTGCGCACGATCGGCGTGAAGTTGCAGATGACGAGCACCAGCGTGCCGCGGGTCCGATCCTTGCGCAGAAACGACAACACGCTGGAGTCTGCGTCATTGCAGTCCACCCATTCGAAGCCGTCCGGGGTGAAGTCCTGCTCGTACAGTGCCGGTGTTGCGCGATAGAAACGATTCAGGTCTCGCACCCAGTGCTGCACGCCGGCGTGCAGTGGATACTGCAGCACCTCCCACTCCAGACTGCCATCGTGCTGCCACTCGCGCTTCTGGCCGAACTCGCAGCCCATGAAGAGCAGTTTCTTGCCGGGGTGTCCCCACATGTAGCCGAAGAGCAGGCGCAGGTTCGCAAACTGCTGCCATTCGTCACCGGGCATCTTGCCGATCAATGAACCCTTGCCATGCACCACCTCATCGTGGGACAGGGGGAGCACGAAGTTCTCGGTGAACGCGTACCAGATGGAGAAGCTGATCTGGTTGAAATGATGCCGCCGGAACAGTGGATCGGTCTGGAAGAACTTCAGCGTGTCGTGCATCCAACCCATGTTCCACTTGAAGCCGAAACCCAAGCCGCCCAGGTACACCGGGCGGGATACCTGTGGCCAGGCGGTGGATTCCTCCGCGATGGTCTGGGTGCCGGGGTGGTCCCGGTAGATGGCCTCGTTCAAGGACTTCAGGAAGTCACGCGCGTCGAGATTCTCATGGCCGCCATAGGGATTCGGGATCCACTCGCCGGCCTTGCGGCCATAGTCCAGGTAGAGCATGGACGCCACGGCGTCCACGCGCAGCGCATCGGCGTGGTAGGTCTGAAGCCAGTACAGTGCATTGCTGCCCAGGAAATTGCGGACCTCGGCACGGCCGTAATTGAATATGGAACTGCTCCACTCCGGATGGAAGCCCTGGCGCGGATCGGCATGTTCGTACAGATGCGTGCCATCAAAAAATGCCAGACCATGCTGATCACTCGGGAAATGGGATGGCACCCAGTCCAGGATCACACCGATACCCATGCGATGCATGTGTTCGACGAGGTACATGAAGTCCTGTGGCGTGCCGTAGCGCGATGAGGGGGCGAAGTAGCCGGTGACCTGGTAGCCCCATGAGCCGAAGAACGGATGCTCCATGACCGGCATCAGCTCGACGTGCGTGAAACCCATCTGCACCACGTAGTCGGCCAGCTCATGGGCGATTTCGCGGTAATTGAGCGAGCGGTTGCCGTCATCAGGCACGCGCCGCCAGGAGCCCAGATGCACCTCGTAGATGGACCAGGGCGCATCCAGCGCGTTGACCTTGCTGCACTCACGCTGCCACTCGAGGTCCTGCCACGCGTACGCGTTGTCCCAGACTACCGCTCCGGTGCGGGGCGGTTCCTCGCACAGGAAGGCGTAGGGGTCGCTCTTTTCCACCGCGTAGCCGGCGTAGCGTGAGCGCACGAAGTATTTGTAGACGCTGCCCGGGCCGAGCTTCGCGATGAAGGCCTCCCAGATGCCGGATTGATCCGCTCGCTCCTTCATGGGGTGGCCATCGTGGTTCCACCCGTTGAAGTCACCGATGACATGGACGGCCGCGGCGTTCGGCGCCCACACCGCAAAGCGGGTACCCGCTACGCCATCGACGCTGTCAGGATGCGCACCCAGCTTGTCGTAGGCGCGAAAGAATGTGCCCTCACGGAAGTGATAGATGTCGGTTTCGGTGAGTTCGGTCATGAGATAATCGTACACTCTTGGGCGTGCCTTGGTCCGTCATTGCTGAATCGACTATCGTCGGGGGAATCTTGAGCGCAAGTACCGATACCGGGCAGATCAGCTCACCGCGTGCACTGGTACCGATCATCATCGGACATCGGGGCGCAAGCGGTTATGTGCCGGAGCACACCCTGGCCTCCTACTTCGTGGCCATTCAACAGGGTGCGGACTTCATCGAGCCGGACCTGGTGAGCACGCGGGACGGAGTGCTGGTTGCCCGTCACGAAAATGAAATCGGCGGCACGACGGATGTCGCGGCACATGCTGAATTCGCCGAGCGTCGCAGTACCAAGCTCATCGATGCGGTCAGCATCGAGGGGTGGTTCACGGAAGACTTCACGCTGGCGGAGCTGAAGACTCTGCGGGCGCGGGAGCGCATCGCCGAACTGCGACCGGGCAATGCGCGGTTTGATGGGCAATTCGAGATCCCGACTCTGGATGAGATCCTCGACCTGGTGCACGGCTGCGAGGTGCTGCGCGCGCACGCGGCGCGCGCGCGTCATGAACCACCGCCGCGGCGCATCGGCATCTACCCGGAGACCAAGCACCCCAGCTATTTTTCCAGCATCGGTCTGGCTCTGGAGGAACCGCTGCTGGATACGCTCGGCCGCCATGATTATACGGGTCAGGACGCACCGGTCTTCATCCAGTCATTTGAAACGGCCAATCTGCGTAGGCTGGCTACCGCGACGCAGATTCCGCTGGTGCAGCTGGTGGCAGCAACCGGCGCGCCTTTTGATTGGGTTGCTGCCGGGGACTCGCGCAACTATGCCGGCATGGTCACGCGGCGCGGCCTGGCACAGGTTGCGGCCTATGCAGATGCCGTGGGAGTGGAGAAGGCGCTGGTGATTGCGCGCACGCAGCAGGGCGCACTGGGCTCACCGACGGCACTGATTGATGATGCGCACGCGCAAGGTCTGCTGGTGCACGCCTGGACGTTTCGCGCCGAGAATCATTTCCTGCCCATACCACAGCGCAGGGGACCGGACCCCACTGCATTCGGGGATCTCGCCGCGGAATTGACGGCCTATCTGCAGGCGGGTCTGGATGGGCTGTTCATCGACCAGCCGATTCTCGGCGTACGAACGCGTGATGCGCTGCTGCAGACCTGCGAACCCTCCTGAAGGAGGGGGCTGCCCGGGCCCCCGGTCAGGGGCGACGTCGCGCCTTGGCGCCCACGAACACCAGGGACTCCTCGGGGCCCCGGCCACCTGAAGCAGCAGGATCCACCGGAGTTTGCAGCAGCATGCGGGCGCGCGCGGCGGCGTCTTCCGCGGTCTGCGCGGCGATCTGCATTTCAACGGGCGCCGCCAGCAGGAAGCCCTGCACGGCGACGGGGCCGCACTGACCCAGCAGCACCAGCTGGCCGGCGCGTTCCACGCCCTCGGCCACCACTTCCAATCCCAGCCCATGGCACAGGGCGATCACGGCCCGAGCGATGGCCGCGGAACGTGGACTGCGGTCAATGTCCTCGATCAGCGTCCGGTCGAGCTTCACACGGGTGATGGGCAGTTGCGCCAATGAAGCCAGTGAGGAGTAGCCGGTGCCGAAATCATCCAGCGCCACCGCGACGCCCAGGGTGCGCAAGCGGTGCAGGGCCGCAAGCGTTGCGGGACCGGTCTGGATGACGCTCTCCGTGATCTCGATTTCCAGCGCATCCCCAGGCAGTCCCGTCACCGCAAGCGCTTCGATCACATGGTCCACGAAACTGCCATCCGTGAGCTGCATGGCGGAGACATTGACGGCGACGCAGGCATTCTGCCAGCCCATCGTCCGCCAGGCTTTCACCGTGGCGGTGGCCGACCGTAGCGCCCAGGTGGTCAATTCGCGCATCAGACCGGTGGATTCGGCGATTTCGATGAATTCACTGGCGGTGGCGATACGGCCATCGGCCTTGCGCCAGCGCAACAGCGCCTCGACACCAGCGGACTGCAAGGTGTGCAGCGACACCTGTGGCTGGTACATGAGCAACAGGTCTCCGGCCTCCACGGCGCGGCGCAACGCCTGTTCCAGGCGGAAGCGGTGTGCGGCGAGGTCGTACAGCTCCGGGGTGTACATGGCGAAACGGTTGCGACCCAGGTCCTTGGCGTGGAACAGCGCGACATCCGCCGTGCGCAGCAGGGCATCGGCGTCGCTGGCATGATCCGGATACATCGTCGCCCCGACGCTGGCACTCGTGGACAGCTGGCGGCCATCCACAGTGAGCGGCTTCTGCAGCGCATCGATCACCTTCGCAGCCTGTTCGCACACATACTCCGCACTCAGCGCATCTTCGATCAGCACTGTGAATTCATCGCCGCCCAGTCGCGCAATGAAGGCCTCCACGCCGAGCGCTTCCTGCAACCGCAGGCCCACCATCTGCAGTACGCGATCGCCGAACTTATGGCCCAGGGTATCGTTGACGGACTTGAAGTTGTCCAGATCCACAAACAGCAGCGCGAAGCGTCGGTGGCCGTGCGCGGCGTTGGCGAGCGCCGCGGCCAGTCTTGCGGCCAGGTGCCGGCGATTGGGCAGCTCAGTCAGCGGATCGTGGTGTGCGAGGTGATGCAGGGCGCGGGTTCGGTCCTCGACATTCTGTTCCAGCACCGCCTGATGCGCCCGCAGGTCATCCTCGGCGGCACTGATCTTGGCCGCCATCGCATTGAACGCCTCGGCCAGTTCCGCGATTTCGGCAGATCCGGTGCTGCGTGCGCTGACCGCGCGCTCACCGGCTGCCAGGCGTCGGGTGGCGATCATGAGCCTGCGCACGGGCAGCGAAATGCGCAGCGCCAGCAGCAGCGAGACCAGGAGGACCACCGCCAGCACCAGGATACCGGTGCTGACCAGCGCCCGCTGCGCATTGGTGGCCGCCTGCGCCGCGCGTTCGGCAGCTGCCGAGAGGGCGTTGCGCGCGGGTGCCTGCAGCAGGGTTTGCGCATCGCGGAACAGCTGCGCACCGGCGCCCAGGAAATCGCGCCGTTCGCGCGCATTGCTGGCATCAAAGCGATTGACCTGATTGCGCAGACTTACCGAGCTGTTGAAGTCCTCGCGCACAATCTCCATCCAGGCAGGGCCTGGGGAGCGCATCAGTTCCACGCTGTTGCGGTCCAGCGCCGCGGCGAAATTGTGTTCCGCGCGGATCGCATCCTCGCCCAGATCCGCCGTGGCACCCAGCGCTGCGGCGGCCTGCGACAGCTCCACCAGCGATTTGCGGGCCAACACCTGCGTCTTGTCGAAGGACAGGCCGCTGCCACCGGCATGAGCGATGCGGCGGCTGTCGGCTTCGAGCAGTTCGTGGCGTTCGCGCAGCCATTGCTGGCGTTGCCCGGATTTGCCGGCCAGCGCGCGGCCGGCGGCCAGGTGCGCGCCGATCTGCTGTTGCAGCAGCAGCTGATTGCGATCATCCGGTGTGGCGGTCAGATCCGTCGCCGGGCGCTGGAACCAGGCAGCGCTGGCCTCGTTGAGTTCGGCGGCCGCGGTCTCCATATCGGCCTGCGCGGAGCGTTTGGCCTGTTCCGGGGTGCCTTCGGACCCCAGCGACTCCTCGACCTGACGATCGAAGGCGGCCAGTTTTTCGATGATCGCCCCGGCGCGGCGCGACTGCGGCTCGTAGCGCAGCTGCAGTGAACGCACCGCCTGCACCGCGTTATGGGTGATCCGGTTGGCGACCAGCTGGCCCGCAATCACCACCACCGCCACGGCCGCCAGCCCGAGGCCCAGGTGCGCGCCGACGCCCAGCCGCCAGATTCGCCGGCGGGGCGCGGGGTCGGGAGCCGTTTCAGAAGCCGACTGCACAGTGGGGTGTTCCGCCGCATGAGACATAAGCCTGTAATCACTCAACAGGCGATTCGCGAGTACCCGAGGTTGCCCCACAACTACGGCTCGAGTCCGTGGCGGGCATCGCAAAAGCCGCGGGCTGAGGCGTGGCGGAACGCTCAGGGCCTTACTTTCGCAGCCCCGATGGGGGGGGCCAGTTGCTTTATACTGCCGCCATGAGTGAACTTGCGGATACTTTCGACTCGGCTTTTGCCAAGGCCGTGGACCTTGGCAACCGACTGGCAGACAAGGACAAGGACGCGGATCTCTGGGACATCGCCGATGGCCTCCTGGCCGGTGCGCTGCAGTACTGGTTGTACTCCCGGCAGCCCTGCGGTGACCCGCGTTGCCAGGACTGCATGCCCATCAGCACCGCTGAGGGCAGGATGGCGGAGCTGAAGCGGCTCGTGGATCAACTGGCTGCGGAGAGCGAGTACTTCCACACCCCCACGGACGCCAACGCCGGGCGCGCCTGAGGGCCGCCACCCGCATGAATCTGACTGCGGCTGCCGAACTCAAAGAGGGTGATCCCGGTGCATCGGTGGCCGTCATCGGCGCCGGTCCCTGCGGGCTGTTCCAGGTGTTTGAACTGGGCTTGCTCGGAATCCAGGCGCATGTGTTTGATTCGCTCAAGATGGTGGGCGGACAATGCGCCGAGCTGTATCCCGACAAGCCGATCTATGACATTCCGGCACTGCCGATCTGCGGGGCACAGGAGCTGGTGGATCGCCTGATGCAGCAGATCCATCCCTTCAATCCACAGTTCCATCTGGGCGAAGCAGTCGCGACCCTTCTGCCGGATGGCGCGGGCGGCTTCAAGGTGGGCACCGCGGGCGGATTTCAGCTGACCGTCGGCGCGGTGGTGATCGCGGCAGGTTTGGGCGCCTTCCAGCCACGTCGCCTGGGGGTCCCCGGTGCCGAGGCCTTTGAGGGGAACCAGATCCAATACCGGGTCCGCGACGCCCAGCGGCTGGCCGGGCAGCGGATTGTCGTTTTTGGTGGCGGAGATTCGGCGCTGGATTGGGCCGTGGCACTCGCGCCCACCGCCCAAGGCCTGACGCTGGTACACCGGCGCGAGCAGTTCCGGGGCGCGCCGGCCACGGTGGCGCGGGTCCGGGAACTGCAGGCCGCGGGCCGGATTCAACATTTCGAGGGCATTGCCGACTCGTTGCTGACGGCTGGCGATGCGCTCCAAGGCGTGCGCATCAAGGGCAATGACGGGCGCCATCACGAGCTGCACGCCGACCAGATCCTGGTGTTCTTCGGGTTGCATCCCAAGCTCGGTCCCATTGCCGAGTGGGGGTTGGCCCTGGAGCGCAAGGCCATTGCGGTGGATACGGAGAAGTTCCAGACCAGCGTTCCGGGTATCTTTGCCATCGGCGACATCAATACCTATCCGGGCAAGAAGAAGCTCATCCTGTCCGGATTCCACGAGGCCGCGCTGGCAGCGTTCGGCATCCAGCACCATCTGTTTCCACGGCAGAAGCAGTTTTTGCAATACACGACCACCAGCCCGATCATGCACCGGCGCCTCGGAGTTCCGGATACCTGAGCCTGGCGGCGACGACGTGCGCTCGCGGTCGGGCTCATGCAAAATAGAACGATCCATTTTCGCTCAAGGAGTTAACGATGATCCGTAGACATTGTGTTCTGGCCGCGCTGGCGATTGCCGCCGTGTCACTGACCGTAGGCACTCACGCCGCATCCGCAGCCGACAA
Organism: Steroidobacteraceae bacterium; assembly: GCA_036489445.1. Classification (GTDB taxonomy): domain Bacteria; phylum Pseudomonadota; class Gammaproteobacteria; order Steroidobacterales; family Steroidobacteraceae; genus DAIDKA01. Next base: position 113,396 of record DASXFV010000087.1, read on the forward strand.
GGTCTGCAAGCTCCAGATTTCCGGCAACGATGCGATGCAGTACGACAAGAAGGAACTCGACGTAGCGGGCGACTGCACCGAAGTGCAGCTCACTCTCACTCATACGGGCAAACTGCCCGCCGCGGCCATGGGCCATAACTGGGTCCTGGTGAAGACTGCGGATGTCACCGCGGTGGCCAATGCCGGCATGTCCGCCGGTCTCGCCAACAACTACCTGACCCCCAATGACTCGCGCGTCATCGCCGCGACCAAGATCATCGGGGGTGGCCAGAGCACCACGATCACGTTCCCGACCTCAAAACTCACCAAGGGTGGGGACTACACCTACATGTGCACCTTCCCCGGTCACTACGTGATCATGAAGGGCGTGTTCAAGTTCGGCTGAGTGGTTTGAGGCAGGCCACAGATGGACCAGCGAATCGCTGATCTGATTGGCCTGCTTGACCTCGAGACTCTCGAGGTCAACCTGTTTCGCGGCGCAAGCCGCGACATCGGCAGTCCACAGGTGTTTGGGGGCCAGGTACTGGGCCAGGCTCTCAACGCCGCTTCCCGCACCGTGACCGGCCGCATCGTGCATTCCCTGCACGCTTATTTTCTGCGCCGCGGCGATTTCACCGCCCCCATCATCTACCAGGTGGACCGCAGTCGCGACGGCCACAGCTTCTCCAATCGCCGCGTGGTCGCCATCCAGCACGGCGAACAGATCTTCAACATGGCCTGCTCGTTCCAGATCCAGGAGTCCGGTCTGGAGCACCAGGTGGCCATGCCGGATGTGCCGCCGCCGGAGAGTCTGGCGGATACCTCGCGCGTCGCTCCGGAGCTTCTGGCCAGGCTGCCCGAGCGAGTGCGGCAGTTGCTGGAAACACCGCGGCCGTTTGAATTCCGCGCCGTGGGCCCCCTGGATGCCAGGCCGGCGCCGGGTCACGCCCCATCGCGTCAGGTCTGGTTTCGTGCCGTGGCGCCGGTACCGGAAGATCAGACCCTGCAGCGCTGCCTGCTCGCCTATGTGTCGGACTTCCATCTGCTGGAGACCGCCACGCTCCCCCATGGGATTTCGCATTTGAGCGGCAAGGCGCAGGTGGCGAGCATTGATCACGCGATGTGGTTCCACCGCCCGCTGCGGGTGGACGAGTGGCTGCTGTACGACGTCGAAAGCCCCAGCGCCTCCGGGGCGCGCGGCTTTGCCCGGGCCAATGTGTTCGCGCGGGATGCCACCCTGGTCGCCAGTACCGCCCAGGAAGGCCTGGTGCGCCTGACGGGCGCGAAACCATGAGCGGCCGGCTGCGCGCCTCGCGCTGGATGGCGCAGGTGTTGCGGGGTCTGGGGGTGTTCGGCCTGAGTGTGGGTCTGGGGATGTACCTGGGGGCGCCGCTTGCCGCCGGTGCGCCGGTCAAGGTGACTCCCGCAACGCCTCCTGAGATTGTGGACCTGATGCGCCTGTGGTCCGGTGTCCACGACAGTGCCGTGCAGGTGATCCTGGATGATCATTCGCCGCAGGCGGCCGCCGCCGATCTGTCGCGGCTGCGCACCGTGATTGAACCGGTGGATCTGCCGTGGCTGGGTTCCACCGTGCTGTATCTGGAGGAAACTCCCCATGATGTGTCGGGCGTTCCGCGGCGCCAGGTGCTGCTGCGGCTGTCCATCGACTCCCAGCTGCGCCCGCAGCGCATCCGCGTGCGGCAGTACACATTCAGTGCACCGGCGCAGTGGCGCGGTCTTTTCGCCGATCCTCAGGCGCAGCTGGCGCTGCGACGCACCGACATCGAGGCCATCCTCGGATGTGACCTGCTGCTGACCCGGGAGGGTGACCAGTTCCAGGGCGGCACGCTGGGCCGCGGATGTGTGTCGCCGCCAGCGGACCCGCAACGTTACGTGGATTACCGGCTGCAGGTGGGGCAGGGGGTGTATTGGTTTCGCACCCGCCAGTTCCGCTTTGCCGATGACGCGTTGGTCCAGGAGAGCGCCGGCTACGACTGGCCGGAAATGCACCTCGCCCGGCTGTACAGCTGCCGTATCCGCTGGTCGGCCTCAGGACAGCCGGCGGATCTGTTGCCGCTGCTGAACGTTGATGTCGCCGATCACGGTGGCCACGCGGATTTTTCCCTGCCGGACGGCCGCGCCTTGCGTCTGATTCTGCACAGCGATGATTGGCCCTTCGACGCCAGCAATAATGCGCTGATCCTGATCCTGCAGGACCTGGCGCCCAATGGCGCGACCGTGCGCAGCTGGACGGGGTCCGATCCCCTGCAGATCGCGGCCGCCATGAAGTCCATGGATGCCCGCTGTGGCCCTATTGCGCCGCCAGCGAAGCTATCGATTGCAGCAGTGTGGCATTGAAGCGTTGCGCATCGCTGAGCATCGGGAAACTGTCATCACCACTCAGAGTGATGAGGCGCAGTCGCGGCGCCGCATGCTGCAGCCGCGTCTGGTCCACGGCGCCACCCAGATCTGAATCAATGACCAGGATCGGGGCCTTTACCGCCGGCAGGATGGACGCATAGTCCAGCGCATTGAGTGCGGCCAGCGTTGCCAGGGCCCGATCCGGTGCAGCCTGCGCCATCATGTCGGCCACCGTGTGCACGAGCGCGGGATCGGACTGCGCACGAAATAGCGTGCCGCTGACAAACCGCCGCACGGCGCCCGCGAAGTCGGTGCGGAAGAATTGCAGGTTGTGCTCCACCTGCGAGGGCAGTGGCGGCGCCAAGCCGATGGTGCGGAAGGTCTCAACCCCGATGATGCCGCTCAGACGTGCACCGATGATGGGCGCCGCCTCCAGGGCAACCGGGCCGCCCAACCCATCACCCACCAGTACGATGTGGGCGTTGGGAAGTTTCGCGACCACCGATGCCACGTCCTGCGCGAACTGCGGCAGGGTCCAGGTCTGACGGTTCGCGCCCGAAGCGCCCTGACCGGCCAGATCCAGAGTGACGACGCTGTAGCGGGCAGCCAGTGCCGGCAACTGCGCGCGCCAGATCGTCGAATTGGCCGCCCAGCCGGGAATCAATACGATGGCTGGATCGCCCTGGCCAACCCTGCGCCAGGCAATCCTCACGCCATCGGCGGATGCCGTGAACTGAGTGGCGGGGGTTGAACCTGCAGCAGCGTGCGCTGATTCGGGGCGACTGGAGCCGCAGGCCGTGAGTACGCAAAGCGCGGCAAAGACCAGTACACGGACCGCAGCTTTCACATCAGGTCCTCAAGGGGCGACCTTGAGGACCTTGCCGGGATTCATGATCCCATTGGGGTCCAGGGCATGCTTGATCGCGCGCATCAGGTCCAGTTCAACGGGCGAGGCATAGCGCTCGAGCTCCTCGACCTTCAGCTGGCCGATCCCATGTTCGGCGCTGAAGCTGCCACCGAAACTGTACACCAGGTCATCGATCGCGCGGCGCACGTCGTCGGCCCGGGCCAGAAACTTCTGCGCGGCAATCAACGGTGCCTGATTGAGGTTGAAATGCAGGTTGCCATCACCGACATGGCCATAGGCGATCAACCGGCCCTCGGGTACCTGACGGTTCACCCACTCGGTGGCCTGCTGCACAAACTGCGGCAGCGCTGCGACGGGCACGGAGATATCGTGTTTGAGGCTTTCGCCATCCAAGCGCTGCGCGCGGGGAATGTTCTCGCGCAGGAACCAGAAGCTGTCCGCCTCGCGGCCGCTCTGGGCGATCGCAGCATCCTGGACCAGGCCGGCGGTATGCGCGTCGGCCAGGACGTCCGCGAGGAGCGTCTCGAGAGTTTCATCCGCGCGCGATGAAGTCAGCTCGCACAGCACGTACCAGTCGTGCCGGCCGGGCAGCGGATCTGCGGATCTGACGTGCTGCACCGTCAGGTCCACCGCCAGACGGGGTATCAGTTCAAAAGAGCTGACCCGATCACCACTGCGAGTGCGTAAACGGCTGAGCAACTCCACCGCGGCCTGCACGCCCGCTACGGCGACGAACGCAGTGGCGCTGCTGCGAACCGCGGGGAATAACTTCAAGGTGGCGGCCGTGATGATGCCGAGCGTGCCTTCGGCGCCCAAGAACAAGGACTTCACGTCATAACCGGTATTGTCCTTGCGCAGACTGGTCAGACTGTTCAGCACCCGGCCGTCGGCCAGGACCACCTCCAGCCCCAGCACCAGGTCGCGCATCATGCCGTAGCGCAGGACGTTGGTGCCGCCGGCATTGGTGGAAAGATTGCCACCAATCTGGCAACTGCCCTCGGAGCCCAGGTGCAAGGGGAAGAATCGGTCGGCATCCGCGGCTGCGCGCTGGACCTGGGCCAGCACGCAGCCGGCTTCGGCGGTCAGGGAATAATTTAACGGATCGATCTGCCGCACGCGGTTCAGCCGACCCAGGGCCATGATCACCTGGGTGCCGGACTGATCCGGAGTTGCACCCCCGCAATACCCGGTGTTGCCCCCCTGGGGCACGACGCCAATACGCTGTTGGTGGCAGAACGCCAGGGCGGCGGCGACCTGCGCGGTGGAGCGCGGCAGGATCAGTGCTGCGGCATTCCCGTGATACAGATTGCGCTGGTCGATGAGCAGTGGCGCGAGTTCGGCCGCATCGGTGCGGACGCAGTCGGCCCCCAGGAGGCTGGCGAGGTGGGCGATCGCCGGTGCGCTAGATCGCGGCGATGTCACTCGTCCTCGTCTTCATCCTCTTCTTCGTCATCATCTTCGTCGTCGTCCTCATCCCAATCGTCCTCGTCTTCATCGTCCTCTTCATCGTCGTCCTCATCCTCCGCTACCTCGGATTCGGACCAGCCCTCTGGAGCCGTGGTCTTTTCAAGATCCATCTCGTGCCAGGCTTCGATATCGATTTCCTCGATATCCCCGTCGACGTATTCGATTTCCACGAGTTCGGAGTCCTCGTCTACCGACAGCACGCGGAATGACTCCTCTTCTTCCACGTTCTGGTACCACTGTCCGGCCGCCGGTTCGTAATCTCTGCTCACCGCTTTTGTCCTCGAGGGCTCAACTGTTGAAGGTGGCCGCCAGTTTACGGGGGGATTGTTGTGGGTGGCAACGCTGTTGGGCGCGGGATTCGCCCGCCTGGCGCCGATCCCGTATAGTTTTTACATGAGCACCACTGGTGAAAATGGTTTGTCCCCGCTGATTGCCGCCCGGCGCATTGTTGTCAAGGTGGGTTCGGCCCTGCTGGTCGACCCGGACAGTGGCCAGCTGCGCCGCGAGTGGCTGACCAGCCTGATCGAGGATCTCCTGCACCTGCGCGGGCGCGGACAGCAGGTCATCCTGGTGTCTTCCGGTGCCATCGCCCTGGGACGGCGGGAACTGGGACTTGCCCCGGGGGTGTTGCGGCTGGATGAAAGCCAGGCCGCCGCCGCGGTGGGCCAGATCCGTCTGGCCCATGCGTACAAGGAGCTGCTCAGTCCGCATGGCGTGACCGTGGCGCAGGTACTGCTGACGCTGGAAGACAGCGAGCGACGCCAGCGCTATTTGAACGCACGGGCTACCCTGGAGTCGTTGCTGGCCTTGGGGGCCTTACCCGTCATCAATGAGAACGACACGGTCGCCACGGCTGAGATCCGCTACGGGGACAACGATCGTCTGGGCGCGCGTGTCGCCCAGATGGCCGGCGCCGACTGCCTGGTGCTGCTCTCGGATGTCGAGGGGCTGTTCACTGCCGATCCAAACCGCAATCCCGACGCGCAGTTCATCGAGCGGGTCAGCGCCGTGACCCCGGAGATTGAAGCCATGGCGGGCCGTTCGGCTTCCGCGGTGGGTTCGGGCGGCATGACGACCAAGATCCTGGCGGCCAAAATCGCCGTGGCGGCCGGCTGCCATATGTGCATTGCCGCAGGTCACCACCCGCACCCGGTGCGCCGGATTGAGGAGGGCGGGCGCTGCACCTGGTTTGTGCCCACCGAGACACCGGTGGCGGCGCGCAAGCAGTGGATTGCGGGGACCTTGCGTCCTGCCGGGGCCTTGAGTGTTGATGCCGGTGCGTTGCGGGCCCTGAGCACGGGCAAGAGCCTGCTGCCGGCCGGGGTGGTGCGGCTGGCCGGGCGCTTTGACCGGGGCGACACCGTCAGCATCCTCGCGCCCGATGGCACGGAGATGGCGCGGGGCATCAGCGCCTATTCAGACGCCGACGTGGCCCGCATCATGGGCCGACAGTCGGCAGAAATTGCAGGCATCCTCGGTTATCGCAGCGGCGATGCCCTGGTGCACCGGGATGATCTGGTGATCCTGCGCAAGGATTGGCAGGGCCAGCCTGCACAGGAGGCATCATGAGCGCGCCGGATCTGGCTGAACTGATGCGCCAGATGGGACAGGCGGCACTGGCCGCATCGGACGCTCTGAGCGTTGCCAGCACGGCGACCAAGAATCAGGCGCTGAGCGTCGCGGCCGCGGCCATCCGCGCCCATCAGGCCGACATCCTCGGTGCCAATGCCCAGGATCTGGCGCGGGCTCGCGAGCGGCAACTGTCCGCGGCGCTGCTGGATCGCCTGGAATTGACTGACAAGCGCGTGGCGGCCATGGCCAAGGGACTGGAAGACATCGTCCAGCTGGCCGATCCCATCGGTTCGGTCGCAGCGCAATGGATGCGACCCAATGGGCTGGATATTTCGCGAGTACGGGTTCCGCTGGGCGTGATCGGCATCATTTACGAAAGCCGTCCCAACGTGACCGCGGATGCGGGCGCCCTGTGCCTGAAGTCGGGCAACGCGGTGATCCTGCGCGGCGGTTCGGAGAGCGAACTGTCCAACCGCGCCATTCATGCCTGCCTGACCGCGGGGCTCAAAGCGGTCGGTCTGCCCGAGGCGTGCATCCAGCTGGTCCCGACCACGGATCGCGCAGCGGTGGGTCTGATGCTCTCTGGCATGACCGAGTACATCGATGTGATCGTGCCCCGGGGCGGCAAGAGCCTCGTGGCGCGAGTGCAGCAGGAAGCGCGCGTGCCCGTGATCGGGCACCTGGAAGGCAACTGCCACGTGTATGTGGACCGGGACGCCGATCTGGCCATGGCACGGGCGATTGTGCTGAATGCCAAACTGCGGCGTACCGGCATTTGCGGTGCCGCCGAGACGTTGTTGGTGGACCGGGGCTGTGTCGCATCTCACCTGGCGCCTGTGGTGCAGGATCTGCTGAGCGCCGGCTGCGAGGTGCGCGGCGACACCACCGTGCAAAAGATCGATGCGCGAGTGCGCGCCGCCACCGAGGAGGACTGGTACACCGAGTATCTGGATTCGATTATCGCCGTGCGAGTGGTGGACGGCGTGGACGCGGCCATCGCGCATATCGCGCGTTACGGCTCGGCGCACACTGAAGCCATTGTGACCGGCAATGCCGCCACGGCCGCGCACTTTCTGCAGCAGGTGGACAGCGCCATCGTGTTGCACAACGCCTCGACCCAATTCGCTGATGGGGGAGAGTTCGGGATGGGTGCGGAGATCGGTATTTCCACGGATCGTTTCCATGCCCGCGGTCCGGTGGGCGTGGAGCAACTGACCAGTTACAAGTATGTGGTGCGCGGCACCGGACAACTGCGGCCCTAGTATCCAGGAACCGGCCTCAGGCAGGCTGCGGCAGCGCCGGCAGTGCGCTCACGCCACCGGTGAGGGATGCCACCGCGGTGAAGCCGCGGGCATGCAGGGTTTGCGCGGCTGCCAGGCTGCGCCGCCCGGTCGCACAGACCAGCAGATAGCGATCGGACTTGGGCAGCGCATTATCCGTGCGCAGCAGTTGTTGCATGGGCATGAGACGGATACCGGTGCCGGGGGCGGGGTCATCGGCCACTTCCTCCGGTTCACGGATGTCGATGACGGTGAACCCAGCCGCCTGCGCCTCGGCCAGTGAGTCAAAGCGCGCCTGTAGTGCAGGTTCAGTGGTTGATGCGGCCGGAATGCGCGTGCAGGGACCGGCGGCGCAGGCGCTGGCGCGCCGCACCTTCAGGCGCGAGACCTGCAGGTTAAGCAGATCCATCACCAGCAGTTCATCCCCCAACTGGCCCGGCAGGCCGAGCAGTATCTTCAGCACTTCCAGCGCCTGCAGGCTGCCGAACACGCCGGGCACCGGACCCAGCACGCCGGCCTCAGCGCAGTTGCCGACCAGTCCGTCGCGCGCGGCCTCGGGCCAGATGCAGCGCACGCAGGCGCCATGACTATCCGGTCGGATCGCCTGCAGCTGGCCTTCATACTGATAGATGCTCGAGAGGATGGCGGGCTTGCGCGCCGCCACGCACACGTCATTGAGCAGGAACTTGGTGCTGAAGTTATCCGTGCAATCGACGATCAGGTCCCAGGAGGAGATCAGGTCTGCTGCGTTCTGGGCGGTCAGGCGCAGCCCGTAGGTCTGCACGTCCACGTCGGGATTCAGCGCCCGCAGCCGCTCGGCGGCCAGTTGCACCTTGGGCTTGCCGACGGAATCAAAACTGTACAGGGGTTGCCGATGCAGGTTCGAGGCTTCCAGCTTGTCGCCATCGACAATCCCGATACGGCCAATGCCGGCACCTGCCAGGTAGCACAGCACGGGCACCCCCAGTCCGCCGGCGCCCACTACCAGGACACGCGCGGCGCGCAGCTTCGCCTGACCGGATTCCCCGACTTCCTTCAACGCCTGCTGGCGTGAGTAATCGGCAGTGGGGCGCGCCGCGCTGGCGGGCGTGTGGCTATGGGCGTGGTCATGGTCATGGTCATGGTCATGGTCATGGTCATGGCCATGCTCCGGCGCGACGGCCGCGCAGCGCTCGCAGTTCACCCAACCGGAGTCCCCGTTGGTGTAGTGCTCTTTTTTCCAGATCGGGACACGGTGCTTGACCTCGTCGATGATGTAACGGCACGCCAGGAACGCCTCCTGGCGGTGGCGAGCACTGGCGCCCACCCAGACCGCCAACTCACCCAGCTGCAGATCACCGACGCGGTGGACGCACGCGGCATGTTCGACGCCAAAGCGCTCGACGGCTTCGGCAATAATGCGTTCCCCTTCCTTGTTCGCCAGCAGCTCGAAGGCCTCGTACTGCAGGTGGCGCACCTGCTGGCCTTCGTTGTGATCGCGCACCCAGCCTTCAAATGATGCGTAGCCGCCACAGGCCGGATCGATGACCCGCTGGCGCTCGGCCTCGGTGTCGATGGGGGTCTTGGTGAAGACGAAGGACTTCATGCCCGATTGCCTGACCGTCAGCCGCCAGCCACGGGTGGGATGAACACCACGGCATCACCCTCGGTGAGGGGCTGTGACCAGTCGCTGAATTCCGCATTGATCGCCACACGCAGGCTTTCCGCGCCCAGGGAAAAAGGATGCCGACGCTGCAACTCGGAGTACAGGTCGAGCGGCGTGCGCGCCGCGGTGGCCACCGTTTCCTCGCTGCGCCCGGCCTGTTCGCGCAGAATTGCGTAGTACTGAACCTTGATCTGCATGGAATCCTGTCCTTGCGGCGCCATGAGGCGGTGGCGGGCCGCACTGTACTCCTCCGGAGTGTTGATGTTGTCCAGCGCACGCGGGTCCGGCTGCTCCAGCAGCAGTGGCTCGGATTGAATCAGGAACTTGCGCGGGCACGACTTGCCGGCGCCGATGTATTCAAGGATCCGGGTCGCACCGTGCGGTTCGAAAATGGCGCAGAGCGGTTCCGGCAGGCCATCGTGACTGGACCGGTAGGCTGTGGCCACGCGCGTGGGGTCCCGGTGGGCAATCAGGTGGTCGATGGTGCCGGGGTCCAGATAGGGCAGGTCGCAGGCCAGCACCAGCCAGGCGGCCCCCGGCTTCAGCGCCTGGGCCGCGGCAATGCCGGCAATGGGACCCAGGCCCTCCTGCGCATCCACCACCTGTGCATACCGGGCGCGGGCGGGATCGTTACGCTGGTCGGACCGGACGGACACAAATGCTTGCGCCACGCGCGGTTCCAGCAGTGTCATGGCGCGGTCGAGCTGAGTTTGTCCCTGGTAGCTGATGGCGGCCTTGTCACGCTGCATGCGCGTGCTTCGGCCGCCTGCCAGGACCAGGCCATAGAGGGGAGGAGCCATGGGGGCCATTTTACGGCCGGGAGGCCCGTCGGGTCGAACGGCGGCTGAAATCGCTCTTGCCGCCGGTTTTGGTCAGCAGCCGCACGGCCGTGATCTGGATGTCATGTGACAGGGCTTTGCACATGTCATAGACCGTCAGGGCGGCTACCGTTGCCCCCGTCAAGGCTTCCATTTCCACCCCGGTCCGGTGCTGGACGGCCACGGTGCAGACGATCCGGATGCCACCCGGCGCCGCGGTGACTTCCAGCTTGCAGTTGTCCAGAGTCAGGGGATGGCAGAACGGAATGAGTTCCGAGGTGCGCTTGGCGGCCATCACTCCGGCGATGATCGCGGTGTCGAAAATCGGACCCTTTTTGGTGCGGTGACCGGACTTGCGCAGGGCCAGGAGCACGGCACGCGGCAGGCGAATGTGTGCCTCGGCACTCGCCGTGCGGCGGGTGACCTGCTTGTCCCCGACATCCACCATGGTGGGTTGATTGCGGGCGGTCAGATGAGTCAGTCCGGATGCCATCTATCAACCGCCGATGTAGTACATCTCAACCTTGGTGTGATCGCCGCTGCCCTGGCGCAGATTAGCCCGCAGTTCGCTGTAGCGGTCCTGGCGCACAAACCAGATCTTGCGAATCAGCTCGGTCAGCTCATCGTCCGTGGCGCCCGCCCGCAGCGGATCGCGCAGACTGGTGCCATGGGCTGCAAAAAGACAGGTATAGAGCGCGCCATCGGAGGACAGCCGCGCCCGCGAGCAGTCGCCGCAGAACGCCTGGGTGACCGAGGAGATGAAGCCCACCTCGCCCGCGCCGTCCTCAAAGCCGTAGCGGCGCGCGACTTCGCCGCGGTAATTGCGCTCCAGTGGCTGGATCGGCCAGCGCGCATTGATCAGTGCGGCCAGTTCCCTGGACGGCACGACACGATCCGCCTCCCATTGGTTGCGATTGCCGACATCCATATATTCGATAAAGCGCACGATCACACCGGTGCCGCGGAAGCGTTCCACCAGATCGAGCACGGTGTGATCGTTGATGCCGCGTTGGACCACGGCATTGAGTTTGATGGGCATGAGATCCGCGCGCCGCGCCGCCTCGATGCCTGCGAGGACTTCATTCACCCCGCCGAAGCCACCGCTCATGCGGGCGAAGACTTCCGGATCCAGGCTATCCAGGCTCACGGTGATGCGGTTGAGCCCCGCGGCCTTCAACTCCGCGGCGTGGCGCTCAAGCAGGATGCCATTGGTGGTCAGCGCGACATCTTCAACTCCGGCGATGCCGGTGAGATCACCGATCAGATCGGCGAGATTCGCGCGCAGCAAGGGTTCCCCGCCGGTCAGCCGGATCTTGCGTACGCCCTGGGCGACGAACAGCCGGGCGAGGCGCAGGATCTCCTCAAACGAGAGCCGCTGGGAGGACTTCAGGAAGCGGTAAGCCTCGTGGTACTGCTCCCGAGGCATGCAGTACGGGCAGCGGAAATTGCAGCGATCCATCACCGAGATGCGCAGGTCCCGCAGCGGCCGGTCCAGCCGGTCACGCGGGCGGGACGCATTCAAGGGGACGATGACTTCGTTCATAGCCATGGCCGCACTTACCAGCGAAACAGCCGTGCGACAAAGCCTTTGGGATAGGTGTTCGGGCCGGGGGGCAGTTCCACAAAGCCATCGGTGCCGGCCAACGCCGTGAAGTCTCCGGAGGTATTGGTGGGCCGCGGGGTCGCCCAGTCGCGACCCCACTCGTCCACTTCGGTACGCACCGGTATGAACTGCACAAACTTCGTGGCCACCGTGACCGGGGCAGACAGGGGAATTTTCCGGACCACCGGATGCGCTTCACCCATCGCGGCCAGCAGCGCCGGAATGACATAGCGGCTGATGCACACCTGGGTGGAGACCGGGTTGCCGGGCAGTGCGAAAATTGCCGCCCCCGAGGGCGCCACGCCAAACCACAGCGGTTTACCGGGACGCTGCGCCACCTTGTGAAACACCATGCGGACCCCGAGCTCACTGAGCACACTGGGCACCAGGTCAAAGCGCCCCATTGACACGCCACCGCTCAGGATGACCACATCGTGTGTGCTCAGGTGCAGCTTCAGGCGGGCACGCATTTCTGCCGCCTCATCGCGCACGTGATCGTCCGCGACACGCTGAAAGCCGTGGCGGCGCAGCGCGGCGATGATGCCGTAGACATTCGAACGGCGGACCTGGTGCGGCAGCACGGACTCGCCGGGTTCGATGAGTTCGTTGCCGGTCGAGAGCACGGCCAGCATCGGCTGAGCACTGACGCGCACCCGCGCCATGCCCGCGCCGGCGGCAATCGCTACCTCCGGTGGGCTGAGACGGGTGCCCGCCTGCAGCAACAATTCGCCCTGCCGGGAGTCGGTGCCCCGCCGGTGAACATTTTCCCAGGCCTCGAGCTTGACGGCATCCTTGAGACGGGCGATGCCTGCGTGGACGGAAATATCTTCCACCGGCACCACGGCATCGCAGCCCATGGACAACATCGCCCCAGTCATGATCTCGATGCAGCCGGTACGTTGGCTGAGCGCCAAAGGCGCATCGCCAGCGGCCTGGACCGCCTCGATGCGAAAGCTGCGCTGGCCGTCACGCACAGCCGAACTGTCCAGGGCGATACCATCCATGGCGACGCGGTCAAAGGGTGGCTGATCGCGTTCGCCATAGATGTTCTCGCGCAACACCGCGCCGGCGCATTGCACCAGCGGCAGCGACTCGATGGGCAGACAGCGCAGATTCTCGCCGATCAGCCGATCAGCCTGCGCCGGGAGCAGAAGCCCGGGAGCGGCAGAGTCGGTTGGCGCTGCTGTCGGAGTGCTCACTTCAGGTGTTGTGGTCGTGCGGCCTCCGCAAGGTCAGCTCTTGTGCTTATTGTTGTAGGCATGGATCTGGTCGTTGAAGCGGCCCGTCACGGCCTGGGCTTCATCCACGGCGGCATCGTTCTTCTGTGTCAGAACCTTGTCCAGCTCGGCCTTCTGCGCGTCCTTCTTGTCCTGCGCCAGCTTGGGGTCGATTTTCGCGACCTGGCTGTCATGTTCGCTCTTCAGGCAGTCGGTATACTGCTTGATGAGGTCGTTATAGGCGCGCATCGCCTTCATTCCGACAATCATCTCGTCCTTGGAGGCCGTGGAGCCGTCCGGAATCTTGTCCGGCGCTTTCGGGTAGCTGCAGGCCGCCGAGGCCTGTGCTGCTACGGCGAAGGCGGCAATGGCCAGCGTGGTGGCCAGCACGGTGGAACGCAACTTCATAGGATTCCCCCCAAGTAATAATGAAAAGATGGGTCGGGCCTGAGCGCCCGGTGCCCGGACGGCCATATTAAGCGATTTCCGCCCGAACCCGGGCGTCGATGTCCCGGACAGCAGCCCAGGCCGAGTCCATGGCCCCCTGCTGCCAGCCCCCGGCGTAGCTGACCTGGTCACCGACCATATAATGCCGGCCCTGCGGGCTGCGCAGGGTGTCGAAAAACCGGGCGCGGGCCGCCGCGGTCCACACCGGTGCACATCCTTGCAGATGCCGCATCCGGCGCCAGACCACACTGACTCCGTTCTCGACATATTCATGATAGCGGGGGTGCAGTTTCCCGGCCTGGGCGATGGCTGCCTCCAGCCGCTGCGCCGGCGTCAGCAGCTCGAACCGTACCGCGGCGTCGCCACCGAACACATAAGCCCCCAGCACCACGCCTTTGGCTGCGTGGATGCCGTGGCCGGGATACCAGATCTGGGTGATGTCCTGGGTGGTCCAGGACATGCCACCGTAGATCTGCTCGCGCTCCCAGAACCGGTCCCGCATCTGCAGACCGATCTTGATCAGATTGCCGGGTTCCAGCGCATCGAAGGCCTGGGCGTACTCAGGGTCAAAATTGTGGGCGATGCCCCGTATCAGGTGCACGGGAATACTGTTCAGGCAGAAATCCCCCACCTCGCGTGCCAGGCCGTCCGGTCCCCGATATGCGATTTCCACGGTGCTGTCGCGCAGGGTGATCGCCGTCACCTCGCACCCGGTGCGCACCGGGACGGACAGGTGCTGCAAAAAGCCACGGACCAGGTTGTCCATGCCGCCCACGGGCGTGAGCATGGTCGGTGCCTGGTACGGCGCTTCCTCGATGTTGATCAGCTGCGTCCACAGATGCATGCGCATCAGCTCACTGAGATTGTGGGCCTCGCGCAGCGGCGCAGGCAGCGTCGTATCCGCGTTGTAGCCGATCGCACGCCGGTTGGGGTCGTAGTGGCCGTCCGCGTCAAGGCCGCCGAAAATGCGCAGGAACTCCAGTACGTTTTCGGCGTCGGATTGCTCCACTGGCAGATCCAGCCGACCGGAGTGAAAGGCCTTCGCAGTAAGTTCCGCCAGAAAGCCGCGCGTATCGGCCATGCACTCGCGAATGCGGACCGGGCTGCCGCCGGCGATGGCCTCGTCCTGCACCCAGGCATTGCGGTTCTGGTTGATGAAGGGTTCCAGGGCGACGCCAAAGTCGCGGCAATAGCCGAGCACCGAGGTATGCAGCGCCGAGATGCGCGCCGGTCCCGCATTCATGTACAGGGCCGGATCGGCATCGAAGCGGCACAGCTGCGGATTACCAATCTCATCCACCGTGTCCCCGTGGCGCAGGGTCAGATTGCGCCCGCCCACGCGGTTCGAGGCTTCCAGGATCACGCAGTCATAGCCCTTGCGTCCCAGCTCGTAGGCGGCCGTGAGCCCGGCAATACCGGCCCCCAGGATAATGACGCGGCGGCGGCGCGTGCCCAGCGCCAGGATGTCCGGCAGCGACTCGGCGGCCCCCGCGGTTGCCAGGCCCATACCCATTGCAGCCTGATAGGCTGCGGCCGAGCCCGCCGTAAGACCGATCAGACTGAGCAGGCGTCGTCGAGTAAGCACAGGGGCCAAGAGCAGTTCCCAATCCGGTTTGGAATTCGGTAGCCTATAGGCAATTCGGCATTCGTCCGGATCGTAAGCGCCCGTAGCTCAGTTGGATAGAGCATCAGGCTTCGAACCTGAGGGTCGGGAGTTCGAATCTCTCCGGGCGCGCCATGACCACGAAGCCAGCCCAATAGCCTGCCAATTCCATGACCGCACCGGAGAGATAACGCCGGAGCACAGCGGAGACCGCAAGCACTATGTGTTTGACGGGAGCAACTGCGTAGTAAAGTAACGGGTAGGCTCGGATTCTTTGGGGCTCGGATATGCACCGCTGCTGGTCTGCTTGGCTTTCTCTGTCCGTCTGGACCTGTGTCCTGATCTGTGGGATCGCGACTTACCCCGGCATCGCTGGTGCACAGTCGCACGATTCGCAGTCGGGTTCGGAACAGACGCTTGAGGAGGTGACGGTCAGCGCCGCACGATTACAGGATCCCGGCGCGCTGGCGCGTGCCGTCAGCGGTTTCGTGGCGTCACATTCGGCACCAGGCACCCGGACCAACCAGATTGGCCGCTGGTACGAGAACGTGTGCCCGTTGGTCACGGGATTGCAACCCGCGGTCCAGGACGTCATCACCCGGGAAATTCTGGACGTGGCACGGAGCGTGGGTGCGCCCACCGGGGCGGTGGGCAAGAAATGTCCGATCACGGTGGAAATTGTGTTCACTCGCGAGCCGCAGGCGCTGCTGGATCGCATTGCGAAGGCCTATAAGCCGCTGCTGGGTTTTTATCCGGCATCGCAGGTCAAGCAGATGACCACCTTCAGTCGCCCCATCCAGGCGTGGTACGAAACAGGGACCCGAGCCATGGATGCTCTGCCCGCTGCGTCCCACGGTAACGCAGTGGCAATAGGACTCGCCGCAATCACGGAGCCTCCCGAGCAGCTTGGGGGGAGCATCGGCGATATGCCGCTCCTGTCCGGGGTGCAAGTCGATTCCGACGCTACGGCCATGGGCGTGCAGCCTTCCGGTGTCGCGGGTAGCCATCTGGGCCGGAGGGGGCGCAGTGAATTCGTCCACGTGCTGATCATTGCCGACGGTGAGCAGCTCGGGGGCTACTCGATGGACTCGCTCGCCGACTACCTGGCCTTGTTGTCGCTGACCCGCATGGCGCAGCTGGACCAGTGCGCGCCGCTGCCGAGCATCACGGATCTTCTTGCCAACGGTTGCGCCACACCCGTGGCCGACTCGCTCACGGTGGCGGATCGAGCCTATCTGAAGGCGCTGTACTCAGCGGACCTCGAGCAGAATCTCAATCTCGAGCGGGGTGACATGCACGACCAGATGAGGCGACAGATCGAGGGGAAGTAGCGTCGGCCACCGGTCATGGGCCAGCGGGACGGCGGGTGGCGCATTGCGGAAGGTGGCGCAGGAGGACAGCTTCAAAGCAAGGGCGCTGCCAGACAATTTGTATGCGGTTCTTTTCTGCGAGGTTGCGTGCGGCGTCGGCACGGTCTTTGTCGGCTTCCGCTTGATCTGAGTCAAGAAGCACGAACCTGTCGGCGGGCACCGTCCGCGTTTTTCTCAGATGTTCGAGTTTCCGATCCGATTTGCGGTATCCCGCCATATGCGCCGCTCAAATATTTACGGTAGTGGTTTTCATCGCGGCGCACCTTCACGTCCATAAGGCTGTGGACGCTAGTACGTCCATGGCGGTCCTTTTCGCAGATGACAATCTCTTCCTTATTCAGTTCATCAAGCAGGGACACTGAATGACAGCTGAACCAGAGCTGCGCATCGAGAGAGTTGCGCGCTTTCTTGTCATGGAACCAACGCAAAACCTCGGGAAGCACTAAAGGATGGATCGAGGCATCTAACTCATCAGTTGCGAAGATACCGCCCTGTGCCAGGGTAACGGCAATTCCGGGAAACATCCTGATGAATGTGCGCGTCCCCTGACTTTCAAGCGGCCAGGGCATTTCGACTTGCAAGCCGGAATGTTTGAACATAGGCGCGGGACCGTTGGGTGTGTCCACAAAGCGCATCCCCTCGACACCGACATCAATTCTGTTCAGTTCTTTGTTTAATTTCGACAGTATGTCGGGTTGATTGACCAGGTACTTGATTATTTGTAGATCGCTCTCTTGGGCATTAGCCAGGTGAAATATTGCCTTTTGAGCTAATTGGGCAAAGAGCGACGCCGTTGGGTGTTGAAACATCGCAAATGAAGATATTACCGATACGTTTGGACGAAGCGTATTCAAGAGATGGTGATAGCCCGTTAATGGAAAGGACCGCGAGTCCTTAACTTTTCCCTCCGCGTCACGTTCAAACACGCGCTGCCATTTTCCCTGACCGTTGGGTTTTTGGCGCAACGTTTCAGCAGCGATGCGTTGGGCCGTGCCGTCCTTGACCTCTATCAAAATCTCATAGCGATACAGTCCTTCCTCGACGGTTTCTCCTGCCTGAGCTCGTTTCATAACCTCTGGCGAGTAATTCATCATTCCGCCCAATTCGATTGCCAGTCGGATCGGCCTTGAGCAAGAGTCATTGTCGTTAAATCGCTCACAAGGAAAACCTGGAGTACTCCGCTGTGCGCTGTCACGAACCATGGCGATGATGAATTCCAAAGCGCGCAGAACGGTTGTCTTGCCGGACGCATTAGCTCCATACAAAGCTATGACTTTCGGTGCACGCAATACGGAGCCGCTGAAGATTTCCGCGTAGCGCCCTTCGGAATCGGGAACATTGGGCGCAACAGTCAAATCAAGGACTTGTGCGTCCCGAATCGAGAAGAAGTTTTCGATTTCGAGTTTATAGAGCATCGGATTCCTTGGGCGTTTCTGCCATATTTTATCTGGAAATCGTTAAAATATGAAGATAGGATTGTAAATCCTCCTTTATTCTTCAAGTTTTGACGATATTCCAGCCGCCGGCGCGCCAATCCTGGTCATCCCTTTGCCTACCCGCGCGTTCCATTCCCCTAATGGAATCCTTGAGGGGAGCGCCGTTGAATCGTGGATCGCTGCGGCAGTTGGGCCGCCTCGTGGTGCTGATTTGCGGGCTGCACGTCCTTGCAAGCTACGCGGACCCGGTGTCTGCCGTGCAGCTGTTGCGGGTCAGCGGCTGCGCCGGAGTGCTGCCCGCCATGCGACCGTTGCAACATAACCGGCAACTGGATCGCGCAGCGGCGCTGTGGGCCGCAGGCGGTTCACCCGTGGCGGCGGCCCTGCGTACCGGCTATCAGGCGCAGTCGGTGGTGGGCCTGCATTTACGGGGTCCGGATGACTCGATCCTGCGCGCCCTGCGGCGAACCCGCTGTCGCGCGGTCACCGGTCAGTCGCTGAGCGAGCTGGGAAGCTATCGCATGGGAGTGCAAGCGTGGGTGGTGATCGCCTCACTCCCCGCAGCGACCGCATTGAATTCTGCCCTGCCATCGAGCCGCGTTGAATCCTCGCGGTTCGCACCGCGCGTGCTGGAGCTGGTCAACCAGGTTCGCTCCCGCGGCACCCGCTGCGGGGAGCGCGCGTTCGGGCCTGCGCCGCCGCTGCAATTCTCAGCGACGCTCGACCGTGTCGCCGCCGAGCACGCCCTGGACATGGCGCGCCACGACTATTTCGAGCATGTGGATCTGACCGGCCGCACCCCGGCGGATCGGTTGCGCGCCACGGGCTATCGGGAGAGGCTGGTGGGCGAGAACATTGCCTACGGTCCGACCTCAGCGGATGAAGTCGTGGCCGGATGGCTCCATAGCAGCGGCCATTGCGAGAACATCATGGATGCCCGGTTCGTCGAGATGGGTCTGGCCCATGCTCCCGGGCAGGGCGCCAGGCGCGGGCTGTACTGGGATCAGGAACTCGCGACCCCGGCGAAGTAGCGGGCCTCGCACGCCATCGCGCCCGGCAAGATGATCACAACGAGTACGTGAGGCGCAGCTCGCCAGCCGCCTGTGAACCATGCGCCGGACGGGGCTGGTCGGTTGAGTAGCGCAGATCGACATCCACGGTGAAGTGGTCCAGCAAAGGAAAGCTGGCACGGGCTTCACCGATGCTGATGGGCACCTCGCCAGCACTCACGTAGTTGATGGTGCTGTAAACCTCGGCTCCAAGCGGCGCCATGACATCGACATCCGCATGGTGATAGCTGAGGGTCCAGGTGATGTCATGGGCCCCCAGCCAGCTGGCCTGCAGCGTGGCGAGCTTGGAGTCATCATCCAGGCTGAAGCCCAGGGCGCGATCCCGATAGCGCAGACCGCCCAGGTACTTGTAATCGTTGTACGAGAAGCCGTATTCGTAATTGCCGAAGTTGAAGATGTTGGTCGTGGGGATGCTGTCGGTGAACTCTGCAGTGATGCGCAGGCGCGTCTGTCCCACTGGCACCCAACCGGTGAGCCCGAACAGATGGCTGGTTCCTGAATGCCAGAAAGGATTCGAGTCCTCATTCATCAATTCCATGTAGCCGGACAGATCGATCACGCCCACAGCATGCGAGTACTTGAAGCTGATATCGCCCTGGTCGTTGGTCTTGCTGGGATGTGCGTCGTTGTTGCTCAGATCAAAGTAGTTGGCAGGATTGCAGGGGTGGCCGGCGCCACAGGCCTCATCCATGCGTGCCACGCCGATATCAAGTCCGGGCACGGGATTGATGTTGAAGCGCAGTCCATCAACCAAGGTGTGATTGGGAATCTGATCACCATCCAGCACCCCGACAAAGAACTCGGCCTGCCA
This sequence comes from Steroidobacteraceae bacterium, assembly GCA_036489445.1. Lineage (GTDB taxonomy): Bacteria > Pseudomonadota > Gammaproteobacteria > Steroidobacterales > Steroidobacteraceae > DAIDKA01. The sequence continues at coordinate 132,943 of DASXFV010000087.1, forward strand.
TGGCCCCATCCAGGACAGCCACCTGGTCTTGAAGGGGCTGGTATCGATGCGCGAGATGCCGATCTGGGGAATCGGGCGTGCATTGTTCGACAGCGCCAGAGCGGAAATCCACCCCGGTCCCCACCAGTGCGTCAGGTAGCCGGCGTACACCGCCGCGCCGCTGATTTGCTTTGCGATGTAGGTGCCATCCAGGAGCACTGTCTGGCCGTCCAGGCTGTCATGTGACTGCAGGCCCGCCGACAGCTGGATGAAGGTGGACTCGCCATTCCAGGACAGCGTGCCCTGGGTCTGCGCGTCCTGTCTTCCCAGGGCATCGAATCCGCGCACCACCTGCGGGGCATTGGTCGCATCCAGATAGGCCGAGAAGCTCGAGGTGTCCTGGGCCATCTGACCTGCGGCCTGGTGTCGGATGCGTTCGGCCGCATCCACCACCCACGGCGGCTGACCGGTCAGCGCACCGCTGACGGACAGGCGATCAAGGATGCGCGTCCAGGGTAGTGGCCACTGCGTCGTCAGATTGTCGATGACACCGGCCATCGCCAGGGTCTCGATATCCGAGCGCAGCTGGACATCCCCCACCTCGGCCCAGGGTGCGGCCCGCACAGTTGTGAAGGCAGTGAGCAGGAGCAGGGCACATACGGCACGTCTCATGGGCCGCACGGCGTCAACGGTCACAGTCATAGGGTTTACTTTACCGTACAAAGTACAATTTTGGCGGACCAATGCGGTGGCACCCACGCCAGAAGCTTCAAGCGTACCGGAACAGCGCCTTGAAGCCGTAATCCATGTGGTCCTGGATGTGGCAGTGGAACAGGGACAGGCCTGGCTGGTCGGCGGTGAAGTCCACCGAAACGCGGCCGTACATGGGCACGATGACCGTGTCCTTGAGAATGCCGCTGCTGGGTTTGCCATTCAGGTCGACCAGTTCGAAGGTGTGGCGGTGCAGATGCAGGGGATGATCGTCATCGGTGCGATTGCGGAACAGCAGCCGATAGCGTCGGCCCTGTTGCAGTACGAACTCGCGCTCGTGCGGATAGGGCTTGCCATTGACGGTGAAGAGGTTGAAGGGTCGGGCGCCCCCGGGCACCTTCTCGAACACCATCTCGATGGTGTGATCCACGGGTTTGGCGCTCGGGGGGCCGCCGAACACCGTGTAGTCCCAGTAGACCCCGGGTTGCGGCAGCCACTGCGGCGGCCGGTGCTGCCCTGCGTACTCCACCACCACCCCCAGGCCCGCCTGGCGGGTGGCCTCATCGATCGAGCCCAGTATCCACACCCCAGGTTGATTCATGGTCACGACCGCGTCGATGCGCTCGCCGGGTCCCAGGGTCAGCACTTTGGCGGACTTGGGATTGGGCACGGGGTTGCCATCCAGAGCCAGCACGTGGAACTCATGTCCCGGCAGCGCGATGGTGCGGTTCTCCACCGCGCTGGCGTTGAGCAGGTGCATCAGCACCCGGCTGCCCGGGCGCACCCGGATGGGCTCCCCGGCGCGCAGTGCTTTGTCGTTGATGGAGTACAGCTGGCTCATCACCTCCAGCCCGTCGGGGCGGGTATCCAGCCTGGCAGGTTTTTCCGGTTGCGGCCCCGGCGCATTCTGATCATCCATATCCACGAACTGGTCGGTATAGAAATGTTCCCAGTCGCGAAGCGCGAGGAACACCTCCTGGTCATAGGCCCCGGGATCGTGACCCGAATCGATGAGCACAAAACCGTACTGCCCCGTATAAGCGCCGCGGTGCAGGTCGCCCATGGCCATGGCGTGGGAGTGGTACCAACGGGTGCCGGCGGGCCGCGGCGTGAAGCGGTAGCGGCGGCGGGCGCCCGGCGGGATGACCGGGGTGCCTTCCTCCTCCGCCCCGTCAAGCTGCGAGGGCAGAAACATGCCATGCCAATGGACCAGTTCCGGGGCAGCGGAGTCGTTGATGACATCCACTGTCACCGGCCGGCCCTCGCGCATGCGCAGCACCGGGCCGGGCGAGGCGCCGTTGTAGCCTATGGTGCTGATGAAGTGGCTGGGAGCGATTTCCACGGCCACCGGCGCGATCCGCAAGGTGAAGTCCGCCGGGGGCGCGTGCGGTCCGGGATCCGTAGCACCCATGTCCATGGGTGGCGCACCGCCCACCTGTGCCATCAGGTCACCGGCGCCGGCCTGGCCCAGTGTCGCTGCAGCCAGTGTTACAAAGTCACGGCGTCTCATGTGTGGTGCGAGGCAGTTGTGTAGTCAAAAATGGTGGCATGTCGCGGCCGCCGCGACAAGCGGCTTGTGACCGACCGGCGCAGCTCGAAGCGCACCACTGCAGCAGGCAAGCCGCTACACTGATGGCGCAGGCTCACATCGAGGGCGGCGATCATGCGGATTCAAGGACCCTGGCGACCGATCGTGATGGTCACAACTGTGTTGTGCGCCTGGTTGTGGGTGGATCACGTGCACTCCCAGCAGGACATCGACACGGGAGACAGTTCCGAGAAAGCGGAGTTCTACTGGTCGCGGCTGCGCTATACCTCCGCTGATGACTACGGCGGTGGCCGCCGCGCGTACGGTTTCGGCGGCTATGGCTTCTCCGGCTGGTCACGCGACTACCCGAAAGCCGATCGGCAATTTCTCGAAGCACTGAAGCGCCTGACCCGCATCCAGATGCGTTCCTATGAGCAGGTGGTCGATCTGGATAGCGACGATATCTTCAACTACCCCTGGATATACGCCGTGCAGGTGGCCAACTGGAGCTTTACGGACGCGGAGGCCAAGCGCCTGCGCGAGTACCTGCTCAAGGGCGGCTTCCTGATGGTGGACGATTTCCACGGTACGGAGGACTGGGACCGCTTCATGGAAGGCATGCGGCAGGTGTTGCCCGACCGCCCGGTGGAGGATCTTGCCGACAATGATGAGATCTTTCATGTGCTCTTCGACCTGTCGGATCGCATGCAGATTCCAGGCGAGCAGTATGTGAACACCGGCCGCACGTACGAGAAGGACGGCTATGTGCCCAAATGGCGCGCCATCCGCGATGACAAGGGCCGGATCATGGTGGTGATCTGCCACAACATGCATCTGGGGGATGCGTGGGAGTGGGCCGATATCGGGGAGTACCCGGAGAAGTTCTCCTCCATGGCGTTTCGCATCGGCATCAACTACATCATCTACGGCATGACGCACTGACGCGCGATGTTTGAATGGTTGTTCAAGTATCCGCCGTCCGTGTTTCTGCACGGGCAGCTGATGTTGCGCAGCGCGTGGCCGCGTTGGCTGTTGGTGGTGGGCATCATCGCAGTCGGGCTGCTGCTGGCCTGGGCCCTGCGCGGACGGCGCGCCACGCAAAGCCAGGCGACGGGTCGCTGGCGGCTGCCGCTGATCTGGCTGGTGCAGTGGGCCATGGCAGTTGTGGTGCTGGTGCTGCTGTGGCGACCGGCGGTTGCGGTAAGCGAACTGGTGCCCCAGGCCAACATCATAGCGGTGCTGGTCGATGACTCGCGCAGCATGGGTATCGCGGAACATGGTGTGACGCGAATGCAGCAGGCGTCCCTGGCGTTGCAGGGAGACTGGCTGACCACCCTGGGACGCTCGTTTCAAACCCGCCTGTACCGATTCGATTCCGGCCTGGTGCGCTTGACGGGACGCACCCCGACATTGACGCCGAGCGGGCCTGCCACCCATATCAATGCGGTGCTGAACGAATTTGCCAGCGACACCGCCAGCGTACCGGTGGGCGCCGTGGTGCTGCTTTCCGATGGCGGCGACAACAGCGGACGCATTGAGCGCAACACCATCGAGGTGCTGCGACAGCGGCACATTCCGGTCCACACCGTCGGGTTCGGGGCCGCGCAGGTGCCCCAGGACGTCGAAATCGAGAACGTGGCGCTCACCGACCGGGCGCTGGCGCGCTCACGCGTCACTGCCGTGGTAGAGGTGGCGCAGAGTGGTTTCGCCCATCGACATACCACGGTGACGGTGCGGGATGCACAGCAGCTGCTCGCGTCACGCGAGCTGGTGCTGGGCGCGGACGGCGCGACGGTGAGCACCGCGCTCACGTTCAATCTGCCCGACGCCGGCCCCAGGATGCTGCGATTCCAGGTGGCACCGCTGCCGGGTGAAAGCAACGCGCGCAACAATGAAGTGAGCCGGCTGGTGAATGTGGAGGCCGGGCCGCGGCGCATTCTGTATGTGGAGGGCGAACCGCGCTGGGAGTACAAGTTCATCCGGCGCGCCGAAGGGGATGACACGGCGGTGCAGCTCGTGTCCATGCTGCGCACCACCGAGAACAAGATCTACCGGCAGGGGGTCAAGGATGCGCTGGAGCTGGCCGCAGGTTTTCCGACCAAGGCGGAGGACCTGTTTGGCTATGACGGCCTGATCATGGGTTCGGTCGACGCGGGGTACTTTTCCGCCGCGCAGCAGACGCTGATGCGTGAATTCGTCGATCGTCGTGGCGGCGGACTGCTGTTTCTGGGCGGGCGCCAGGCGCTGTCCGATGGTGTCTGGGGCGGCTCACAACTCAATGATCTGTTGCCGGTGACCTTGCCGATGGTCAGCGGTACCTTTCACCGTGTACCCGCAACCGTGAGTCTGACCGCTACCGGTGCCGACAGCGCGATCACCCGGCTGGTGGATGATCGTGAGGCGAATATCGCGCTGTGGGCGAAATTGCCCTACCTGATGGATTACCAGGATCCGGGCACGGTGAAGCCCGGCGCCTCGGAGCTGGCGCAGATGCATGTCGACGGACGCACTCTGCCGCTGCTGATCACACAGAATTACGGCCATGGGCGCACTGCGGTGCTGGCGACGGGGGGCACCTGGCGCTGGCAGATGAGCCTGCCGCTGGGGGATCCCACCCATTCGGTATTCTGGCACCAGCTGCTGCACTGGCTGGTGGCCGATACCCGCGGCCAGCTTTATGCGCGCGTGTCAGCCAGTATCGTGCAGGACGAGGGCCATGTGCAGCTGCTGGCCGATGTGCGCGACCGCAATTATCTTCCGGCAACCGACGCCGTGGTGACTGCGCATGTGCTGGGACCGGATCGCCTGCAGGCTGATGTCGCCTTGCGCGTCGTGCCCGGGCTGCCCGGACGGTATCAGGCGGACTGGACCGCCCCGGCGGCCGGCATGTATGTGGCGGACATGACCGCCACGCAGGGCGCGTTGAGCGCCGGGCACGACACCATCGCCTTCCAGCGCCAGGACGGTGTCGCGGAAGACTTCCATACCGGGCAGAACGTCGCCTTGTTGAAAACCCTGGCCGCGGACACCGGCGGCCGGTATTGGTCGCCGGACGATCTGGCAGGACTGGCGCGCGCGATACCCTTTTCCAATGCCGGCGTCTCGGTGCAGAAGTACCAGGACCTGTGGAACATGCCCGCCGTATTCCTGACGCTCATCATCCTGCGCATGGCCGAGTGGCTGCTGCGCCGGCGCTGGGGGGTGGTTTGAAGACCGCGGCGCGACTGATGGCGGTGGCAATGCTGCTCGGCGCCTCCCTGGCGCACGCCACCGTCTACTTCGTGAACGTCGCAGGTCTCGGCGGCGAGCCGGATTACGAGCAGCGCTTCACGGCCCTGGCTGCCGATCTGGATCGCATCGCCAAGGGGACCGGTACCACCGCGCACGTGATCACTTTATCCGGTGCGCAGGCCACCCGCGACCATCTGCAGCAGGCCTTGAGCGACATCGCAGGTGAGGCGCAGGCCGATGATGTGCTGGTGATCACCCTGGTGGGGCACGGCAGCTTTGATGGCACGCAGTACAAGTTCAATCTGCCGGGTCCGGATGTGTCCGCAGAGACGCTGGCGAGCTGGTGCGATCGCATTCCCGCAACGCGCCAGCTGATCATCAACACCACGAGTGCCAGCGGCGGCTCGATCAAGGCATTGCAGCGTCACGATCGGGTGGTGATTGCGGCGACCAAATCCGGAACAGAAAAGAACGCCACCGTCTTTGCGCGCTACTGGGTCGAGGCGCTGCAGGACCCGGGTGCGGACACCGACAAGAACCAGATCATCACCGGTCTTGAGGCGTTTCAGTACGCCACGCGCAAGACCGCGGCGTTCTACGAAACCGAGAAACGGCTGGCCACCGAGCACGCAGTATTTGAAGAAGGCGGCAGCGCCGCGCCGGTGCGCGAGGCGGCGGCCAATGGTGAGGCCGGCCGCATGCTCGGTTCCTTTGCGCTGGTGCACCTGGGAAGCGCCAGCGGCCCCGAGGCGGCGAACGATCCGGCGAAGCTGGCGTTGCTCAAGCAGAAGGAGCAGCTGGACCAGAAAATCGACCTCATCAAGTACCAGCGTGCCGCAATGTCCCCGGAGGAGTACCGCAGTGAACTCACTCAGGCGCTGGTGCAGCTCGCCAAAGTGCAGCAGGAGCTGGACAAGTGACCGGTGCACGGCGAACCCTGGCACGCAGCGGCGCCCTGGCCGGGTTGCTGCTCGGCGCGCTCACCCTCGCGCCGGGCTCCTACGCCGCTCCACCGCCGGCCGAGGTGCGGCAGTGCCTGACCCAGCGCCTGCATGGACAGGAGGCGGCAGCACAGAAGTGCTTCATGGGACTCGCCCGCGCGACCTCGCCCTATCTGCGGGCGGAAGGGGCCTGGGGGCTGGAGGATTACGATACCGCCAACAATGAGTTCCGAGCAGCCGTGGCCGCAGCGGATGGCAATGCCCTGTACCGCACCCGCTGGGGCGAACTGCTGCATGAGCGCTTCAACAGCGTCGATGCAGTGGCGCTCTTCAATGAAGCCCTGCAGCGCGATCCGAAGGATGCCCAGGCCATGCTGGCACTGGCCCGCGTCAGCGCGGACGGGTTCGATAATCAGGCGGTGACCTGGGCGCAAAAGGCCCTGACCGCTGATCCGCAGCTGGCGCCGGCACATGAACTGCTCGCCAACCTCGCCTTGCAGGACGATCAGCCGGAGCTGGCGGCCAAGGAGGCCGACGCGGCACTGACCCTCGATCCGCAGTCGCTGGATGCCCTGGCACTGCACGCGGTCATCGAGATCCTGGCGGACCGTTCCCCGGATCAGTGGTGGGCACGCCTCCACAGCATCAATCCCGTCTACGGGGCGGGTTACGCCATCGCCGCCCAGCAGCTGATCCTCAATCGCCGCTACCAGGATGGCGTGGCGATGTACCGCAAGGCGCTGGAGCTCTCCCCGCACCTGTGGTCGGCGCGTTCTGAACTGGGTATCAACCTGATGCGCCTGGGACAGGACGAGGAAGCCCGTCAGCAACTGACGCAGTGCTATGAGAACGGCTATCGCAACGATGCCACCGTCAACAGCCTGCGGCTGCTGGACACGCTCAAGAACTTCGCGAGCTTCACCGATGCCACCACCATCCTGAAGCTGGACCCCAAGGAATCGGCAGTGTTGTACCCATACTTTCACGAAGTGCTCGACCAGGCCATCGAGGCCTACCAGAGCAAGTACCACATGAAGCTCGATGGACCGGTACAGGTTGAGGTGTATCCGAACCATGAAGACTTCGCGGTGCGCACTCTGGGGATGCCGGGTCTGGGTGCGCTGGGTGTGACGTTCGGCCAGGTCGTGGCCATGGACAGTCCCTCCGGGCGCAAACCCGGGGAGTTTCATTGGGCGAGCACGCTGCGGCATGAAATGAGCCACGTGTTCATCCTCAAGGCCACGCGTCACCGGGTGCCGCGGTGGTTCACCGAAGGCCTGGCCGTGCATGAGGAAACCGCGGCCTCACCGGAATGGGGCGACTCGATCACCCCGGATATCATTGTCGCGCTGCGCGATCACAAGCTGCTGCCGGTCGCGCAACTGGACCGCGGATTCATCCACCCGGAGTACGAAACCCAGGTGCTGGTCTCCTACTTCGAGGCCGGCCGGATCTGCGATTACATCCAGGCTCAGTGGGGGCAGCAGAAACTGCTGGATCTGGTGCAGCAGTTTGCGATTCCACGCAGCACCCCCGAGGCCATCAGGACCGTACTGGGCATGGAGCCGGCGGCCTTCGATACGCAATTCCAGACCTGGCTGTACCAGGACACCGCATCCCTGGTCAGCGGCTTTGACACCTGGCACAAGCAGCTGGAGGCCCTGGTGGGCGCCGCGCGCGCCAAGCGCTACGATGAGGTGCTCGCGAGCGCTGAAAGTGTGATTGCGCTGTACCCGGATTACGTATTTGATGGTAACGCCTACCAGCTGCTGGCCGATGCGGCGCAGGCTTTGAACAAGCCTGCGATCACCCGCAGCGCCTTGCAGCGTTACGTACAACACCGCGGGCGCGATCCGGCGGCGCTGGAACAGCTGGCAAAGCTGCAGCAGGCAGCCGGTGACAAGGCCGCGGCCATCGCCACGCTGAAGAAGATCAACTACATCGATCCGGTGTTCGATACCGATTCGCACCGCCGGCTGGGTGACCTGCTGATGGATACCGAGGATTTCGGCGGTGCCCGGCGCGAGTTTGCCGCGGTGCTGGCCCTGCATCCGCTGGACAAGGCGCAGGCCAACTACGATCTCGCGCGCGCCTGCCACGCGGCGCACGACGCGGACTGTGCGATGAATTCGGTGCTGGCCGCGCTGGAGGCCGCTCCTGATTTCCGGCCCGCACAGAAGCTGTTGCTGGAGCTCACTGGTCAATAACCTGCAAAGAGAACACGCATGACGCAAACCGACATATCGAGCCTGGATGCCACGGCGCTGAGCGCACGCGTGGAGCGGTTCAAGGCGGTACGAGGCGAGATCCTGGCACAGGTGGGCCAGGTGATCGTCGGCCAGGAGGAGGTGTTGGACCAGATCCTGACCGCGCTGCTGGTCGGCGGACATTGTCTGATCACCGGTCTTCCCGGCACTGCCAAGACGCTCATGGTGCGCATGATCGCGCAGACCCTGGGACTGCTGTTCAGCCGCATCCAGTTCACGCCTGATCTGATGCCCGCGGACATCACGGGCACCGACATCATCGAAGATGATGACACCACGGGCCGGCGCCGCTGGTCGTTCTCCCCAGGGCCCCTGTTCGGCAACGTGGTATTGGCGGATGAGATCAACCGTACGCCGCCCAAGACCCAGTCGGCATTGCTCGAGGCGATGCAGGAGCACTCCTGCACCGTGCGCGGCACGGTCCATCAGCTGCCCAGCCCGTTCTTTGTGCTGGCGACGCAAAATCCCATCGAGCTGGAGGGCACTTACCCGTTGCCCGAGGCGCAGCTGGACCGATTCCTGTTCAATACGGTGCTCGACTATCTGAGTCTTGAGCACGAGGTGGAGGTCATTGCCCGTACCACCACCACCCAATCGGTCATCGTGAAGACAGTGACCTCGGCGGATGAGCTGCTGGAGTTCCAGCAACTCATCCGCATGGTGCCGGTCAGTGATGAGATCGCCCGCTACGTGGTGCGACTGGTGCGTGCCACGCGCTTCAAATCCGAGGCAGCCCCGGAGATCATCCGCCGCTATGTGAACTACGGTGGCAGCGTGCGCGCGGCGCAGTTCATCGTCCTCGCGGCCAAGGCGCGCGCCCTGGCCCGCGGCCGATACCATGTGGACTTCGACGATGTCGATGCCTACGTACTGCCCGTGCTGCGCCATCGCATCCTGCTGAACTTCCATGCGCAGTCCGATCGAGTCGAGGCCGACGAGATCCTGCGCCAGATGCTGACGCAGGTACCCCGTTCTTAGAGACATCGATGCAGAACCTGCTGGATCCCGCCGTCTTGAATGCCATCTCCGGACTGGACCTGGTCGCCGCGACCGTGGTCGATGGGTTCGTGGCCGGCCTGCATCGCTCAGCGGACTTCGGTTTCAGCCAGGAGTTCGCCGAATACCGGGCCTATGAGCCGGGTGATGATCTGCGTCATGTGGACTGGAACGTATATGCCCGTTCCGATCGCGCCTATATCAAACGCTTTCACGGCGAGACCAACAGCCAGCTGATGCTGCTGGTGGATGCCAGCAGTTCCATGGGTTTCGCTTCGCATGCGGTGACGAAGCTGGCCTACGTCCGTTTCATTGCCGCCGCGCTGGCTTACCTGGCCACGCGTCGCCAGCGCGATGCGACCGGCCTGGTCGTCTTTGGTGACACGGTGCGCGACTTCGTGCCGCCGGCCTCGCGCCAGGGGCACCTGCAGCGTGTGCTGGCGGCGCTGGTGGCCGCGCAGCCGCAGGCCAATACCTCCTACGCGGCACCGTTGATGCATCTGCAGGCATTTCTGCGCCGTCGCGGCATGGTCGTGATGCTGTCGGATTTCTACGCGCCTCCGGCGGATATCATCCGGGCCGTTGGCCCCCTGCGCATCCATGGCAACGAGGTGGTGTTGTTCCAGGTTCTGGACCCGGAGGAGCTGCGGCCCCGCGTGGACGGATCCTCCATGCTCATCGATGTGGAGACCGGTGCACAATTGGAGGTCTCCCAGGACTACGTGCAGGGTCGCTACCGCGAGCGCATCGATGCGCATGTCGCGGACCTGCGTCGCGAGGCCAGCCGGGCGGGCATCGGTTATCACCTGCTGCAGACCGATCAGCCGCTGGATCAGGCGTTGATGCAGTACCTGCGACTGCGCACGGGGCGCGACTGATGGGCTGGCTGGCACCAGGATTTCTGCTCGGTGCGCTCGGCATTGCGGTGCCGGTGTGGCTGCATCTGTTGAAACGCAGTGCGAGTCAGCCGCGGCAGTTCAGCTCCCTGATGCTCTTTGAACCCCAGCAGCGCAGCACCACGCGCCGCCGCCGCATCGATCACTGGTTGCTGCTGCTGTTGCGGGTGGCGGTGCTGCTGCTGCTGGCGGCAGCCTTCGCTGAACCCTTCGTGCGCGGGCACCTGCCCGGGGCCGTGCCGGACAAACTCATGGTGCTGGCGCTGGATGATTCCTTCAGCATGCGGGCGGGCACGCGCATGGCGGATGCCCGGCGCGATGCGCTGGCGGTGCTGGCCGCCAAGCCGCGGGAGACCCGGGCGCAGGTGGTGGCGCTGGGTTCGCGCGCCGACATCCGCACCGAGCAGCTGCAGGATCCGGAGGCGCTGGCCACAGCCATCCGTGGCATCGCCCCGAGTGATGCGCGCGGCAGCCTGGTCCTGCTTGCGGGGCTGGCGCGCACCCTGGCCGCCGGGACGCACATGCCCATCGAACTGCATCTGTTCAGCGATATGCAGGCCACCGGGTTGCCGCCGGATTTCAACGAACTGCGCCTGCCGCCCGGCGTGACGCTGGTGCTGCACAAGGTGGGTGAGGCGGCGACGCCGAACTGGACCGTGGAAAGCGTCGCGGCCCCGGCCCAGGTGTGGGATCCGGCCAAGACCCGCATTGTGGCCACCGTGGCGGGGTTTGGCACACCCGAGGCCACGCGCACCGTCACCTTGCTGATCAACGGCCGACCCACCGTCCGCCAGGCCGTGAAGATCCCGGCCTCCGGCCGCGCCTCGGTGATCTTCGCCAGCCCGGATATTCCCTACGGCCTGGTACGCGGGAGCGTACAGATCGACAGCGCTGATGCGCTGGTGGCCGATGATACCTATGACTTCGTGATTCAGCGCAGCGAGCGGGTGCATGGCCTGTTCGTGCACCAGGGTTCGGACCGTGCGACCGGGCTGTACTTTCGATCCGCACTGGAATCGGCGGCTGATGCCGCAGTGGTGCTCGATGAGGTCACGGCGGAGCAACTGCGGGCCCGCGATCTGTCTGCCTATACCTTTATCGTGCTCTCCGATGTCGCCGGCCTGTCACCGGCAGTGGAGGCGCGCGTCGCGGCCTGGGTCAAGGCGGGCGGGCGCTTGCTGATCAGCGCCGGTACGGCGGCCGCTCAGGAGCGACGGATTCCGGTATTCGATGCGCCGATCATCGGCTCACACGATTACACGCGGGATGACACGCGCTTTGCCGCGGTGGCGGCCGTGGATGAGTCCTATGCGCCGGCGGGGGCATTGGCCGGCTGGCAGGGCATCAAGGTGTTCTATGTGACCCGGGTGGCTGCACCCCAGGCGCAGACCGGGCTGCGGCTGTCCGACCAGACCCCGCTGCTGTTGGAGAAGCGCCTGGGCACGGGCAGGGTGCTGTTGTTCGCAACGGGTTTTGACCGCCTGACCACCGATCTGCCGCTGCATCCGCAGTTTGTGGCCTTTGTGGATCGGCTGGCGACCTATCTGAGTGGCCGGGCCAGTCGCGTCAGTGCCTTGAGCGTTGGGGATTCCATCGATCTGCGTCCGGACCCTGCGGTGCGCGGCAGTGCGGATGTGCTGGCGCCCGATGGAACCCATCCGCTGAATCTGCGGCAGGCGCAGCAGGTGCGCACCTGGCCCCTGCCGGCGGCGGGCTTCTACACCCTGACCCTTGCGGACTCACGCCACGACCTGGTGGCGGCCAATATCTCCCGTCTGGAGTCGGATCTCGCCCCGGCCAGTGATGACAAGCTCAAGCTCTGGCAGGCGGCCAGCAAGGGGGATGCGGCGGGGACGAGCCCTGTGACCGCCGGGGTCCCAATTGCCAGCGAACAATCGGTGCACAACCTCTGGTGGTACGCTATGTGCCTGCTGCTTGTGGCGGTGGTCGCCGAATCCCTGGTGGCCAGCCGGTATCTGAACACGCTGCGGGAATCCTCATGAATGCCAGCGAGGAACTGCGCGACTACGTAGGGCGACTGCATACGCGGTTACGCCTGGGCGCCATCGCGCGCGGTGCGGCCATCCTGGGCGGTATCGCGTTGGGCGTAACACCGTTGCTGGTGCTCTACGCCAATCGGTATGCATTTTCCGCGGCCAGCGTGCATGGCATGCGTCTGGTGTTGCTGCTCGCTCTGGCAACCGGCGCGGTGCTGGGGCTGGCGATTCCGCTGTGGCGGTTGAACCGGCTGCGTGTGATCCGTCGCGCTGAAACCAGCTTCCCGCAATTCGAAGAGCGACTGCGGACGTTCACCCAACGCGATGCGCAGGAAACCGCTGCCGCACGCGAACCAGCCGGCAATGCCTTCGGCGAACTGCTGGCGGCGGACACGCTGCGCGTGGCGCGCACCGCGCGGCCTGCCTCGTTGGTCTCCACGACCTTGCTCGCGGGGCTGCTGAGCTGCGGGGTGGTGTGCGTGGCGGGGCTGGTGTGGTTGATCCGCTCGGGGCCCGGGTACCTGGGCTATGGGGCGGCGCTGCTGTGGTCGGTACCGCGCAGCGGCCCGATCTATGAACTGCATGTCGGACCCGGCAACACCACCGTGCGCCGTCATGCTGACCTGCTGGTGACGGCCGGGCTCGTGGGGCTGACGACGCAGGACGTACGCCTGCATGTGCGCATCGGCAACGCCGCCTGGCAGCAGGTCATCATGCAGCCCCAGCCGCAGTCCGGCGGCTTCCGCTACCTGCTCTCTGCCTTGCCGGATCACGCCGAATACTATGTCGAGGCGGGACCGCTCACGTCTGCGCATTTCACGGCCAAGGTGGCCGACCTGGCCCAGGTGCGGCAGATCCGGGTGACGTATCACTATCCGGCGTGGACGCAGATGCCGGATCGCACCGAGGAGCATGGGGGTGACCTGCGGGCGGTGCAGGGCACTCATGCCCAGCTGTCGATCCTCACCGATCAGCCGCTGAGCCACGGTGCGCTGGTGCTGGATGACGGGCACCAGCTGCCGCTGGTCGCGGCAGCCGCGAATACCTACAGCGTCACGGTCCCGCTGGACAAGGATGGCGCCTATCACCTGACCATGGTGGATGGCTCGCATGCCTTGCGGCTCAGCGAGGATTATTTCATCGAGGCCAGCGAGGCCAGCGCGCCGCAGGTCGCCATCGTCAAGCCCGGCGGGGACTACCACGCCAGCCCGATTGAAGAAGTCACCATCAATGCCCAGGCGACCGATGACTTTGGCTTGCGTGAATTTTCGCTGCACTATTCTGTGAACGGCGGACCCGACCAGCAGGTGAATCTGTTGTCCCACGGCGGCTCGAAGCAGGCCCGTGGGGGCGCCGTCATCAGCCTGGAGAACATGAAACTGGTCCCGGGGGATGTGGTCAGCGTGTATGCCCAGGCTGCCGATCCCAGGGCGCAGTCGCGCTCGCAGATGCTGTTCATCCAGGCCGATCCCTATGAGCGTGAGTTCTCCCAATCGCAACAGGGCGGCGGTGGCGGTGGCGGCGGCGGTGGTGCCAACGGTTCGGTGGAGATTTCGCGCCGCGAAAAAGAAGTGATCGCCGGTACCTGGTCCCAGGTGGATGGCCGCGCCGCGGCGGCGCGTCAGGCGGAGCAGGCGAAATTCCTCTCCGATGTCCAGAACACGCTGCGCGGCCAGGCGCTATCGCTGTCCGGACGCCTGGAAATGCGCGGCCTCTCCGACGCCAATGAGCAGTTCAGCAGCTTTCAAAAGGAGATGAACGCTGCGGCCGATGCCATGACCCCGGCGGCCACGCAGCTGGCCCAGTCCCAATGGCGCGGGGCGTTACCCGAGGAAGAGAAGGCCCTGCAGCATCTGCTGCGCGCCGAGGCCACCTTCCGCCAGATCCAGGTCGCCTTCGGCAGCCGCGGCGGCGGTGGTGGCGGTAGCAGCTCGGGCCAGGAGCTGGCGAGCCTTTCGGATCTGGAACTGGACACGCAGAAGAATCAATACGAAACAGCGCAGTCGGCCTCGCCTTCGCAACAGCGGGACGAACAGATCGACGCCGCGCTGAAAAAGCTCGATGAGCTGGCACGCAAACAGGAGGCGCTGGCGCAGGAACACCCCGCCGTCGCGGACGCGGCGGGTGAGCGCTGGCAGCAGGAAATGCTGCGGCGACAGGCTGAAGAGCTGCAGCGTCAGTTGGAACAAATGGCCCAGAACAGTCAGTCGGGTCAATCAGGGCAGTCCGGCCAGTCCGGGCAGTCCGGCCAAGCGGGCCAATCCGGCCAATCCGGCCAATCCGGCCAGTCGGGCCAGTCGGGCCAGTCGGGCCAATCTGGTCAATCCGCCATGCAGGCGCGTCAGGCTCGGGCACAGCAGGAACGCGGCGCGCGGGGCAAGGGTCAAGCCGCGAGTGACGCGGCCACTAAGACCATCCGTCAGGCATTGGCCCAGTTGCGCGCGGCGCAGGAATCGATGCGTCGGGCGGTCGATCAGCGCGATGCGGCCGGCGCACGCCGCGCCGCTGAAGGATTGCGTGATGCCATGGCCGCACTGGGTGGTCTGCAGCGCAACGAATCGGTTGACCATCTGGGGGATCTTGGGCGCAAGGCGCAGGAGCTTGCCGACCGGGCGCGTCAGCAGCAGGAGCAGCTGAAGGACATGGTCAGTTATCCGTCGGCCCAGGGCCGCGCCGGCCGATCCCTGCCCAGTCCGGACGCCATGGTCGACTCGCGACAACAGCTGGCGGATGACGTCGGGAGTCTGGAGCAATCCTTGCGCGACGCGGAGCGCGCGGCGCTGAAAAGCAATCGGGATGCGGCCACGAAGCTGCGCAATGCCCTGAACGACCTGGACGAATCGGACGTGCAGACTCGTCTGCAGCGCAGTGCGGATCGCATGCGCCAGGGCTACAACCCCGGGGGCGATTCTTCGGAGAGCGATATTCCGGAGGCACTGACGAGGCTGGGTGAGGCAGTGCGTCAGGCGAGCACTGCGGCGGGAAACGCGCCGCCGGCCACCGATGAAGCGCTCAACGCGGTGCAACGCTTCCGCGCCCGCTTGGCGCAGATGGACAATTCCGGTCAGCCGCGTGCGCCCGGTGATCGAGCCCCGGGAAACAGCCCCCAGCATGGCAGCCAGTCGGGTGGGCAGAATCAGGGCCAAGGACAAGGACAAGGGCAAGGACAGCGGCAAGGTCAAGGGCAGGGCCAGGGTCAGGCAGGTGATCGCGTCCAATCCAACGCGCTGGCTCGAGGCGGTGCTGCATCGCCTGGACAGGGGCGTGGCGGCGCGAACGGGGATGGAACGGTGCGCGGGGGCGAGGTGACTGGCGCCGGGGGCGGCACGGGCGGTTACATCGACGGCGGCTGGAACACCGGCAACAACCCGCGTACGGCCGGTGGCGCCGCGCCGCCGGATACCAGTCCGACGCCTGAGGATCGCGAAAAGAATTTCGACCAGGGGCTGGCGGACCTGCAGAACGTGCGGCGCGCGGTGGCCGATGATCCGGTGGCCCGGCGCCAGGTGGACGACCTGATTCGTTCCATGCAGCAGCTGGATCCGCGCCGCTTTCCCGGTAACCCGGAAGTTGCGAACCAGTTGTTCGCCGAAGTGCGCAGTGATGTGGACCGCCTGGAGTTGCAACTGGGGCACGATCCTGCCGACGACGATCGCAACGTCGTGCGCGATGCCGAATCCTTGCCGGTGCCCGAGGGCTATCAGGACGCGGTAGCTGAATACTATCGCCGCCTCAGCAAGGGACAGTGAGCACCATTGCCACCGGTTGACGGCAAATGGCTAATCGTCGATCGTACGCGCACAGAATGAGCCACAGCGGAACGGACCGGATGGCTTGCGAGGGCTTGCCGGCGTTGTGATGCATTTCTATTTTTTGAAGGCGATGGCACGCGCATTGGTGTTACCGCCGCTTGGGTTGTTGATCCTGGCCGTGTTGGGCGCTGTTCTGATCAGATTGCATCATCGCCGCAGCGGCTGGACCTGTCTGAGCATTGGCCTGGGGTTGTTGTGGCTGCTGTGCACGCCACTGGTTGCCGATGAACTCACGCGCCTGACCGAGGTCTATCCCGCATTCGATCCGGCAAAACCGACGCATGCTCAAGCCATCGTGATATTGGGTGGGCCCGATCAGCGCTTTCGCGCGCCTGAATACGGGGGTCAGCCCGCAGCGTCGCTGGAATTGCTGGAACGGCTCAACTATGGTGCCTGGCTGTCGCGCATCACCCACTTGCCGATTCTGATCACCAGCGACCCCGGCAATGTCTGGACCATGGCCGTGTCATTGACCCGGGATTTCCAGGTTCAGCCGCGCTGGGTGGACTGGAAGGCCCACGACACGTTTGAGAATGCGCGCAATTCCGCGCTCATGCTGCGCGCTAACCATGTGAACTCCATTCTGCTGGTGACCAGCAGCACTCACATGTTGCGTGCGACGCGGGAATTTCTGGCGACCGGGCTGCAGGTGACCGCAGCACCCGTCCATGTGCTGCCTCGCCGTGGCTACGCCGACTCAGGGCTCCTGCCCACCGCGGACGCGATGATGTATTCCAACCGGGCCATCTACGAGCTGCTTGGCGAACGCGTCCGTGAACTCTTTGTGCTGCTGCATATCCGACGCCAGCAGCCTTCCTGATTCAGCCGAAACGGAAGCCGGAAATCCGCCAGCCCATCATCACGTCGTTGAAGGTGCGGACTCCGACATCTGCGCCGGCAGCACCTGCGGCGACCATCAGCGGCAGGAGATGTTCTTCACGAGGATGCGCGTAGCGCGCGGCGGGCGCCTGCGACCAGTTGCTCAGACCCGCGTTGCGCGCCTGAATATCGGTAGCGCACACGGTCTGTCCCAGCCAGTCATCAAACAGCTGCGAACCGGGAATCAGTGCGTTGTCCATGGAGCGGACACGCAGATTGTGAAAACTCATGCCGCTGCCCACGATCAGCACGCCCTGATCGCGCAGTGGCACCAGCGCCGCACCGAGCCTCAGATGCTCCTGCGCCGAGAGGCCCTGCTTCAAGGACAGCTGCACCATGGGCATCCCGGCATCAGGGTAGACCAGCAGGAAGGGCACGAACACGCCATGGTCCAGGCCGCGCTCGCGCTCCTCGCTGGAAGCTATGCCTGCTGCGGACAGCAGCGAGCGCACCTCAGCGGCCAGTTGTGGATCCCCCGGTGCCGGATACTTGAGCCGGTAGGTAGAGTCGGGAAACCCGTAGTAATCAAAGAGAAGCGGCGGCTGTGTTTGGATGTTCACCGCCACCGGCTCAGCCTCCCAATGCCCGGATATCACCAACACCGCCCGCGGCCGGTGCGGCAGGGTGGCGGCAAGGTGGCGTAGCCACTGGGCAAGGCTGGTCCAGGGATTGGGCGAGGGGCCAGGCCAGTCCATGAAGAAGCAGGGCCCGCCGCCATGCGGGATGTAAAAGGTCGGTAATCTGGGTGCCGTGGCCATTGCGCCAGCGAGCGTACCAAGTGAGCAGCCACTGCGGCACGATTTTCACAAGCCCCTATGCGTATAAAGACTTTAAGCCGCCTGGGGAACACAGCTTGCATAATGTGCCGCCCCGCAGTGGCGCTGCGTCCTGCATCGGCCTGAAGTGAATGAATTCACCGCACCGGGGTGCGGTGATACTGGATAATGCGCCGTGCAGATTATGGTCAGGCTAAGGGTCGTGGCGTGAGAGCGGTGGGACGGACAGCGTGGCTGCTGATCGGCGTACTGTCGTGGTCCGCGGCCGGCATCGCTGCGGCAATGCCGGATATCCGGCAGCTGGTCGCTCGCGCCGAGCAGGAAGGCTTCACGGATCCTGAAGCCGAGAATCGCGATGCCCACACGGCGCTCGATGAGCTGCAGCGCAGCCCCGATGCCGACCTGGAGACCCGCACGCGGCTGCTCCTTTGCGACTATGACTCCGAGCGCGATCTGCGCGCCGCCGAGGAACAGGCCCAGCAGGCGCTGGCTCTGCTGCCCCGGGTGCATGATGCCGGCTTGCGCGCCGGGGTGCTGACCTGCCAGGGCGAAACCCGGGAAACCGCCGGTGACAACGCCCAGGCGTTGCGGCTGTTCACGCTGGCAGTGAATGCCGCCACCGGCGCCCACAACAACTCCAAGCTGGCTGCCGCGCTGGATTCGCGCGGTTACCTGTTGGGCATTCAGGGCGAATACGCGGGCGGCCTGGTGGATCTGCGTCGCGCGCAGGGTTTGTACGATCGGCTGGGCCGACGCTCCGATGCGCTCGCCTGCCGCGACAGCATTGCCACGCTTTACAGCCGCATGGGCGACAACGTCGAGGCCACGCGTCTGTACGTCGAGGTGCTGCGCATGCAGCGCCAGACTGGCATGGTGCGTGAACAGGCCGTCACGCTGCACAACCTGGCGCGCTCCTATGAGAACACTCATCAATGGGATCGCGCCGAGACCGGATTCAACCAGGCTCTGGATCTGGCCCAGCGGCTGCACTACCCCCGGGTGGAAGCCGCTGCGCTGCGCGGCCTGGCTGCTGTGAAGGTCGCGCGCAATGATGCGCCGGGGGCACTGACGGAACTGACGCGCGCCGCGCTGCTGCAGAAGGAGACGCCGGATGCGCGTCTGGGTGCGCAGATCAGTCTGGAGAGAGGTCGGGCCCTGCACCTTGCCGGGCGTCTGCCCGAGAGCCTGGCGGCGTTGCGGCAGGCGCGCGGCGTCTTCAAATCCGCGCAGTCCATTGCGGAACTCATCAGCGCCGATACCGAACTGGCCCTGGTCGAGGCAGCCCTGGGACAATGGCACGCGGCCTATGTCGACCAGACCGAGGCGGCGCAGCAGCAGGAGCAGTTGCTGTCGCAGAACCTGGATCAGCGCTTTGCCGTTCTCAAAGGCGAATACGACAGCGCTGCGCAGGATCAGGAGAATCGTGCGTTGCTGCGGGAGAACGCCGCGACCAACATTGCGTTGACGCAGTCGCGCCGCGTCCGGCAGCTGCAGGCCATCGTCATTGCATTAGGTGTCGCACTGGGCGCGGTCGCGCTGTGGCTGGTGATCCTGAATCGGGGCCGGGCGCGACGCATGGGGAGCCTCGCGATGACCGATGAGCTGACTCAGGTGCCGAACCGCCGCGCCGTGCTTGCCCGGTTAAGCCAGTTGCTGAAGGGTCCTGAGCCTGCCCCCTGCGCAGTTCTCATCATGGACATCGATTTCTTCAAGCGCGTCAACGATCAGTACGGACACGCGGCGGGCGACCAGGTGTTGAAGCTGGTGGCCGATGCCGTGCGCAACGCCGCGGCTGCACCGGCGTTCTTCGGGCGGCTGGGGGGTGAGGAGTTTCTGATCGTGTTGCCGGATGCGGGACTGGCCGAGGCACGCCGTTGTGCTGAAGCGCTGCGCCAGAACGTGGCCGCAATCAACACCCGGGCGGTGATTCCCGGCCATATGGGTGTGACCACCAGTGTCGGATTGACGGTGTCCATGCCCGGTGTGGACGAGGCAAGTCAGGTGCTGGCGCGTGCCGATACGGCGCTGTATGCCGCCAAGCGCTCCGGACGCAACTGCGTGCGCATCGAGCCCGCACCTCAGGAGCCGCACCCGGACACTGAGGTGGAGACGGTCGCCTCCTGAGCCTCACGGGCTGCAGCGCGGGTCCGCATCACTGAAAGCTGCGCGTGGTTGCCACCGCCAAAGCCCAGCGCTGCAGGCGTGCAGCAGCCTCATCGCGGCTCATGGCCGGCAGATAAGTGGGGCCGGCCTGCCAGCCCGCGGCAACCTGCTCAGAAGACCACAGGTGCGCACCGATGCCTGCCAGGCAGGCCGCACCCAGTGCGGTACTCTCGCTTTGCTGCGCACACACCACTGGGGCGCCCAGCAGATCCGCCTGGAACTGCATCAGCAGAGGGTTGCGGCTGCCGCCCCCATCGACCCGCAGTTCGCGCACGCTGCGACCTGCATCCGCCTGCATGGCATGCAACACATCGGTGCTCTGAAAGGCGATGGCCTCCAGTGTGGCGCGCGCGATATGCGCGGCGGTGGTTCCGCGCGTCAGACCCACCAGCGCGCCCCGTGTCTGGGGATCCCAGTAGGGTGCGCCCAGACCGGTGAAGGCGGGCACGAAGTGCACGCCATCGGTGTCCGGTACCTGGCGCGCGAGGGCTTCGACGCCCTGCGAGTCCTGGATCACTCCCAGCCCATCGCGCAGCCACTGCACAGCGGCACCGCCGACGAAGACGCTGCCCTCGAGCGCGTACTGGGTGGCGGCTGATCCGAGGCGCCAGGCAACGGTGGCGACCAGGTGGTGACTGGACTGCATGGCAACCGGCCCGGTATTCATGAGCAGGAAGCACCCGGTACCGTAGGTGTTCTTGGCCATCCCCGCACTCAGACAGGCCTGACCAAACAGTGCGGCCTGCTGATCCCCGGCGATGCCGGTGATGGGCACCGCGATGCCGTCCAGATCGGCAGTGAGTGATTCATCGGCAGGCGAAAAAGAGCAGGGCAGCACCCGTGGCAGGCAGGATCGGGGAATATCGAACAGCTGCAGCAGCTCATCGTCCCAGTCACCGGTGTGGATATTGAACAGCATGGTGCGGCTGGCGTTGCTGACGTCCGTGACGTGCGCCCGCCCGCCACTCAGGTTCCAGATCAGCCAGCTGTCGATGGTGCCGAAGGCCAGTTCACCGCGCGCAGCGCGCGCGCGGGCCCCCGGCAGATGCTGCAGCAGCCATTCAAGTTTGGTCGCGGAAAAATAGCTGTCCGGCAGCAGTCCCGTGCGGGCACTGATCAGGGGACCTGAGCCGGCCGCCAACAGCGCTGCACAGCGCTCGGCCGTGCGGCGGTCCTGCCAGACGATGGCTGGGCCGATGGGCTGGCCGGTGCGGCGGTCCCATAAGAGCGTGGTTTCACGCTGGTTGGTGATGCCGATCGCGGTCAGATCCGCGGCGCTGATCCCGGCCTGCGCGAGGGCATCCGCGATGGTGGCGATCTGCGTGGACCAGATCAGCGCGGCATCGTGCTCTACCCATCCGGGGTGCGGATAGGCTTGGCGGTGTTCGCGTTGCCCGAGACCTGCGATGCGCCGTTCCCGATCAAATACGATGGCGCGGGAACTGGTCGTGCCCTGATCTATGGCCAGCACATAGGGGCGCATGTTCACGCCCTAAGGGCTGCCCCGACGTGAGACGAACCGCCCGGAAGCCCCCAGGCCGCGATCGGCCAGCCAGGCGTCCAGCCGTGCTTCACTGTCGGGCGGCAGATGCAGTCCGAGTTTGCTCCGGCGCCAGAGGATATCGCGCGCGGTTTGCGCCCACTCGTAGCCGCACAGATAGTCGATTTCCCGCTCATACAGGCCGGGCAATACCTGCTCGCCCATCATCGCCAGTTGGCGCACTCCACCGATCAGTTTGACGATGCGTGTGCCGTAGGCACGGGCATAGCGCTCACGTACCGCGACGGGCAGCCACGGGTAACGCCGCGCCATGGCGCGCAGGAATACGGCGAGGCTGGCATTGGGCAGATCCCCGCCCGGCAGCACCGCAAGCTGCGTCCATGGGGCCGCCTTGACCCGCAGAACCTTGCACAACCGGTCCACCGCCTCCTCGGCGAGGCGGCGGAACGTGGTGATCTTGCCGCCGAAGACGTTGAGAATGGGGGCGGCCGCGACATCCAGCTCCAAGGCGTAGTCCCGCGTGACTTTCGCGGCGTCCGCTGACTCGTCCTCCAGCAGCGGCCGCACCCCGGCGTAGCTGTACACCACATCACGCGCGCTGATCTGCCGGGTGAAGTAACGATTCACGGTGGCGCACAGGTAGTCGACTTCAGGCGCGCTGATTTGTACATCTTGCGGCTGCCCGTGGTACTCCACATCGGTGGTACCGATGAGCGTGAAGTCGCGTTCATAGGGAATGGCGAACACGATACGACGGTCGGTATTCTGGAAGATGTAGGCGAACCGGTGCCTGAATATCTGCGGCACGATGATATGGCTGCCCTTGATCAGCCGTATCGTGCGCTGGGTATTCAACGTCGTGCGTTCATGCAGGAAGTTTGCAACCCAGGGTCCCGCCGCATTGACCAGGGCGCGCGCATACACCGTGGCGGGAGCCGCGCCACCGCTGGTGGGAATCAGCCGGATGCGCCATTCATCGGCCCGGCGCTCGGCATGCTCGCAGCGCACGCGGGTCAGGACGGTGGCGCCGTGTTCGGCGGCGTCCCGGGCGATGAGGGTCACCAGCCGGGCATCATCAGTCCAGGCATCGGAGTAGATGAAGCCCTTGCGAAAGCGCGGATCGAGTCCGGAGCCGGCCGGGTGGTGGTGCAGATCCAGCGCCTTGGAGGCCGCGAGGCGCTTGCGTGGCGCCAGATGGTCGTACAGGAACAGCCCGGCGCGGATTTCAAACATCGGTCGCAGGTGCGCGTCATGGGGCATGACGAAGCGCAGCGGCCGGATCAGATGCGGCGCGCTGGCCAGCAGCACCTCGCGCTCCTGCAGCGCCTTGCGCACCAGCCTGAAGTGCCATTGTTCCAGGTAGCGCAGGCCACCGTGGATGAGTTTGGTGCTGGCCGAGGAGGTGTGCGCGGCCAGATCGTCCTGCTCGCACAGGATGACCGAAAGTCCGCGACCCGCCGCGTCGCGGGCAATGCCGCAGCCATTGATGCCGCCGCCCACCACGAGCAGATCACAGGACTTTTCTGTATCAGAAATGATGGGCATAGGGGCATCTTGCCACGTGTGCCTGTTCGGTCCAATGTGCGCGCCGTGAAAGCCTATCTGGAAGTGCGTCTGCAACGCATCCACGTCACGCGCGGGGAGCGTGTGGTCCTGTGCGGCATCGATTGGCAGATCCGACCCGGTCAACGTTGGGTGCTGGTGGGCGCCAATGGCGCTGGCAAGACGCAACTGCTCAAACTCATCGCGGGGGCCGTGTGGCCGGTGCCGGAACAGCGGCCCATAAGGCGCTATCGCTGGGGGCGGGAAGTGCGCACCACGCCCTACGAGGCGCAGGATGAGATCGCCTATGTGGGTCCGGAGCGTCAGGATCGCTACGAGCGCTATGGCTGGAACCATACGGTCGAGCAGATCATCGGCACGGGTATCCATCGCACGGATATTCCACTGCATGAGCTGAGTGCTGCGGACCAGCGCGCCATCGCTGCACTGGCGCGACGCCTGGGGGTCACGCAGCTGCTGTCGCGGCGTTTCCTGACCCTGTCCTATGGTGAGCGGCGGCTGGTGCTGCTGGCGCGCGCCCTGGCCAGTCGGCCTCGGCTGCTGCTGATGGATGAACTGCTCAATGGACTGGATGTGACACGACATGCCAACGCGCTGCGGTTCCTGGCCGCCACGCGCCGTTCACACCTGCCATGGATCCTGTCCGTGCATCGCCCGCAGGATGTGCCAGCCGGCGCCACGCACGCGCTGATCCTGCAGGAGGGCCGGATCCTGTATCGCGGACCCCTCTCCCGGGCGCCACTGGCCAGATGGTTCAGCCGCGGCACGGACCTGCCGCTGCTCTCCATAGCCGCGCACGCCGCGGCGCTGCGCAACGCGTCCCGTGCGCGGCGCTCCGGCGCCCGCTCCCGCGTGCTGATCCGGCTGACCCATGCGAACGTGTACCTGGATGAGCACCCGGCGCTCAGTGGCATCACGCTGAGCATCCATCGCGGCGAGTGCTGGGTGGTGCATGGGCCCAATGGATCGGGCAAGTCGACTTTCATCCGCACGCTGTATGGGGATCATGGTGTGGCCGCGGGCGGCCGGATCGAGCGCGCCGGCATCGTTGCCGGCGTGCCGCTGGAAATCTTCAAGCGCAAGGTGGGGCTGGTCGCACCGCACCTGCAGGCCGACCATCCCCGCGATCTGACCGTTGCCGAAGTGGTGCAGTCCGGGCGGCACGCCAGCATCGGCCTGGTGGAGGCGCCCAGCGCGGCCGATCGTGCAGCGGCGCGTGCCGCGCTCGCCTTCTTCGGCATGGACGGGTTCGGGCCCCGGCCCCTGGCAGAACTGTCCTATGGCCAGATGCGTCGGGTACTGTTTGCCCGCGCCTGGGTCGGCAAACCGCCGCTGCTGCTGCTGGATGAGCCGTACTCGGGGGTGGATGCGCCTACCCGGCATGCGCTGATGCGACACCTGGATGAACTCATCGCAGCCGGGACCACGGCGGTCATCGCCACCCATAATCGCGAGGAATGGCCCATCGGGGCGACTCATGAGCTGGCGTTGTGCAAGGGGAGCCCGGTATGGTGTGGGCCCGTGCGCCGACACGCCCGATGATTTCCATGCCGAAAACCGCTGCGCCCAGGCGGGCGCCCTCGCTGCGTATCCTCTTCGTAGTGTCGATGATCGATGTGCTGGGCTTTGGTGTGCTGATACCGCTGGTGCCGTACATGGCCCATCGCTTCGGCGCAGGTCCGGTCCTGATCACGACCATCCTGGGCAGCTACTCGCTGTGCCAGCTCCTGGCCGCGCCCGTGTGGGGGCGGCTGAGCGATCGGTATGGCAGGCGGCCGATTCTGATGAGCAGCCTGACCGGAGCGTGCCTGTCGTATGTGATCCTGGGTCTGGCGAACAGCCTGTGGATGCTGCTGGCGGCGCGCATGCTGGCCGGATTCATGGCCGGAAACCTCGCGGCAGCTTTC
Source organism: Steroidobacteraceae bacterium (assembly GCA_036489445.1). Taxonomy (GTDB): domain Bacteria; phylum Pseudomonadota; class Gammaproteobacteria; order Steroidobacterales; family Steroidobacteraceae; genus DAIDKA01. The sequence continues at coordinate 158,090 of DASXFV010000087.1, forward strand.
GCTTACGCCTCGGATGTGAGCACGCCTGCGATGCGCGCCAAGTCCATGGGCACGGTGGGCGCCGCCATCGGTCTCGGCTTCATGCTGGGCATCCCAATGGGCGGCATCCTGGCGGGTGATCACGCGCAGACCGCTAATTTCCTGAGGCCGGCAGTGGCCTCGGCCGTGCTGAGTCTGGTGGCCTTGGCATTGGTGAAGTTCCTGCTGCCGGAGAGCCGGGTGCGGCAGCCGGGGCAAGAGCGGGCAGAGGACGGCACGCTTGCGGCCCCAACTGCGCAGGCCAGGGGTCCTTTGACGGTGCTGCGACAGCGGCCGCGACTGGTGTTCATTGCATCCGCCGCGCTGCTGGTCACGACCGCCCAAGGCATTCTGGAATCCATCTTTGCACTGTGGGCGCTGAATCGCTTTGGGGCAGGTCCGCGCACCGTCAGCTTGGCCCTGTTTGGCGCCGCGCTGGTGGCGGTGATCATGCAGGGCGGGCTGGTGCGGGTTCTCGTGCCGCGAATGGGCGAAAGCCGCCTCGCCCAGGCGGGCATCCTGTCCTACGTCGTGGGCTTGCTGCTGGTGGGACTGGCCGGCAACAGCCTGATGGCCGCCGCGTTCGGCATGCTCTTCTGCGGCGCCGGTATGGGAGCGTTCAGTCCCAGCGCCTCGGCGCTGGCGTCGCGCCAGTCACATGGCGGTAATCGCGGTGCCGTCATGGGCATCTACCAGTCTGCCACCAGCCTCGCGCGGGTGATCGGCCCCTTCGTCGCGGGGCCCGTGTACGCACTGTGGGGTGCAAACTCCCCGTTCCTCGCCGCCGCCGCCATCACCGCGCCGGCCGCCCTGCTGATCTGGCGGTCCCAGGGCAGCGGCTCCCAGGATGCAGAATCGGCTACGACCTGAGGTTACAGGCTGATCTGGGTTGCAAAGATCGCGACCGCCTGGCCGACAATCCACACGCCCGCGACGGTCTCTGCCTGAAAGTCCAGTTCGACTTCGACGCGCCCGGGCCGGTTGAGGTGATGACCCTGCGCACCCGCGAAATTCACCCGCGCAGCGGCGGGTCCCAGCAGCCCCAGGCGCGCCAGGTAGATGCCCAGCATACCGTGCGCATTGCCGCTGACCGGATCCTCCGCAATGCCCAGTGCCGGACAGAACATGCGTGATTCGGTGAGCACCTCGGGCACTTCGGGTGCCAGGGTGAACACAAAGAAGCCCTGCGCGCCCAATTGAGCTGAGAGCGTCGTCAGACGCGAGACGTCCGGTTTCAGCTGCCGCAGCTGCTCTGCTGCGCGCACGCCCACCATCAGGCGTGTGCTGCTGGTGCCGACCACCCGCACCGGGCAACGCACGTCGAGGTCGGAAGAGGCCAGCGCCAGGGCATCCAGCACCGCCAGGCGCTCACGGTCGCTGATCTCGCGGCCCAGCGGCGGTGCGCTTTGGCGTATGGCGATGCGGCGCTCGGCATCCGCGCCGCGAATATCAACCTCAACGATACCGCCGCGGGACTTCTGGCGCAGGCGGCGCGGGGCACCGCTGCCGCTTGAGAGCACATAATGCGCTGCAACGCTTGCGTGGCCGACGAAGGCCGCCTCGGTGCGCGGCGTGAAGAACCTGATCCGCAGATCATGATCGGTACCGTCGGCCTTGAAGACAAAGGCGGTGTCGGCATTGTTGAGTTCGCGGGCGATGGCCAGCATCTCAGAGTCGCTCAGAGCATCGGCTTCCAAGACGACGCCGGCGGGATTGCCCGTGAATTTGACACGGGTGAACGCATCGACCTGATGGACCTGAATGGTACGCGACATGCTTCGGCTGCTCCTGGTAACGCAGGGCATGGTAGGGCTGGGGCTGGTGCGCATTGTATGCCCATCCCGCACAGTTCAACGCACTTGCAAACAGCCGCGCAGTCACTAACATACGCACCCTAGAACCTTGGGGTGGCTTTTTCCGACGGCCTTACCGGCCCGGAGTCGAAAGCCTGAGATGCAGGATGGTCCTGCGAACCCGTTGAACCTGATCCGGATAATGCCGGCGTAGGGAGCAGGTGTGAAGATTCGCGCGAGACCCGCAGTCCTGGTGTTTTTCCTGTCCGCTGTGGCGGCCCTGCGCTGGGCCCATGCCGCTGAGTCGGTCGATGCATCCGGCAATACTTTGCAGGAAGTGGTCGTCACGGCGACGCTGCTGCGGGATGAGCCTGTGCAGTCGGTACCGGCGAGCATCACGGTGCTTGACTCGGCAACCCTGCAAGCCGCTGGGCAGCAGCATTTCGCGGATGTCCTGAACCTGGTGCCGAACCTGAACTGGTCGGGCGATACCAACCGGCCGCGATACTTCCAGATCCGCGGCATCGGCGAACTGGATGAGTACCAGGGTGCACCGAATTCTTCGGTGGGATTCCTGATCGATGACGTTGACTTCAGCGGTATCGGTACGGTCGGCACACTGTTTGATATGAATGATGTCGAAGTGTTGCGCGGTCCGCAGGGCACACGCTACGGGGCGAATGCGCTGGCGGGGCTGATCGCCATGCAGAGTAACGCGCCGGCTGACGAATTCGGTGGGCGTGTGGAATTAAGTGGTGGCGAGTATGACACCCGTTCCTACGGCGCCATGGTCACCGGCCCGGTGACCGCCCTGGACTCGGCGTTCCGCATCGCAGTCCAGCAGTACTCCAGCGATGGTTTCTATCGCAACGAATACCTTGGGCGCGACAGCACTGACGGCGATGATGAACTCACCGTCCGCGCCCGCTGGCGGTATCAACCATCCGATGACTTGCGCATGGATCTGACCGTCTTCGACATCCGCATCAATGACGGCTACGACGCCTGGGACATCGACAACAACCGCACCACGCAAAGCGATCAGCCGGGGCAGGATGCGCAGGATTCGGCGGCAGGGTCGCTGAAAATCACCGATACCGGGCTTGGGCCCACCACGCTCACCTTCATCGGGACATTCGCCAATTCCCATATCCGGTATTCGTATGATTCGGACTTTGGCAATCCCATTCTGTGGGCGCCGATCACCTACCAGTACTCGGACTCGCAGGTGCGCGAGCGGCGCACACATAGTCTGGAGGTGCGGCTGGCCAACACCAGCCCTGCTGCGGTGAACTGGCTGGTGGGCGTCTATACGCTGGATTTGTGGGAAAGCCTGGCTGACACCCAGCCGGGCTTGTATGCCGATCCCAGCAATCCGCAGAACGATTCACAGTCCTTGGATGTCACGGACAGTCATTTTGATTCCCTCAATACGGCGGTGTTTGGGGCGCTGGATGGGCCACTGGGCCAGCGCTGGCACTGGAACCTGGGCGCGCGGGCGGAGCGGCGCACGGCGGATTATCACGATGTCAGCAACGATCTGGATGATCCAGATCCGCTCTATCATGACTTCGCGCCGGTCGAGCACCTGTGGGGCGGCAATGCCTCGCTGGAGTACCAGTTGGAGGCTGGACAGAATTTGTATGTGAACGTGGGGCGTGGCTACAAGGCCGGTGGTTTCAACCTGGGGCCAGGTTTGCCCGCGAACCAGATCCTGTTCCAGCCGGAATCCGACGTGAATTTCGAAACCGGGTACAAGGCGGATCTGTTCGACCATCGGTTGCGAGTGGATTCAGATGTGTTCTACACCCATCGCACGGGATTGCAGCTGCAGACCGGCGAACAGCTGGTGCCGGATGATCCCACCACATTCGTGCTGTACAACGTCAATGCGCCCAGCGGCCGCAACTATGGTTTCGAGACGGACCTTGCCTGGACGCCGATGCCGGTCATCGAGCTGGGTGCGTCCATGGGTCTGCTCAACTCCACCTATCAAGGTCTCACGTTCGACGGCGCGCTGCTCCCGGATCGCGCCCTGCCGCATGCGCCCAGCTGGCAGGGCTCGCTTTCCGGAACGCTGCATGGGCGCGCGGGTCTATACCTGCGGGCCGATGTCACGGGACGCGGCAGCTTCTACTACGATCTGCCGGCGCTGGACCCCTATTCCAGCCATGCCTATGTGTTATTGAACCTGAAGGCCGGGGTGATCCGTGATCGCTGGTCGGCGGATGTCTGGATCCGCAATGTCACGGATCGCAACTATGCGGTGCGTGGGTTCTATTTTGCAGATGTGCCGCCGAACTTTCCCAACCAGCAGTTCGTCCAGCTGGGGGAGCCACGGCAGATCGGTGCCACCGTGTCGTACTCATTCAAGTGAATTGCTGCCGAGGAGTTGTCGCATGGAAATCGCGGTGGAACTGAGCCTTTATCCGCTGGAACGGGATTGCGTTCCGAAGATCAAGGACTTCATCGAGCGCCTGAACGCCGTCAGCGGCGTGCGGGTGATCACCACCAGCCTGAGCACTCAGGTGGTGGGGCCGTTCGATCTGGTGTTCGACGCGCTGGCCCGTGAGATCAAGACGACTTTCGGTCGGGTCGACAAGTCCGTCGTGGTGATGAAGATCATCGGCCCCTTGACTGACGCCGGCCTGATCAATTGATCAGTGAACTCATCGCCGCCCTGCGGGAGATGTCCATTGCCGAGGTGATCGCAGTCCTGCTCGGCGTGGTGTACCTGGTGCTGGCGGTCAAACGTAGCCGCTGGTGCTGGGTGGCGGGCGGCATCAGCTCCGCCATCATGATCTGGCTGTCCGCCCGCGCGGGGCTGCCCATGCAGGCGGGGCTGAATGTCTACTATGTGGTCGTATCCGTCTACGGCTACTGGCGCTGGACCGACGCGGACATTCCGCGGCCGGCGGTGACCCTGCTGGCGCTGCGCTGGCATGTGCTGGGAAGCCTTGCCGTGGTGCTGGTCAGTGTGGCCACCGCGCAGTACCTGGTGCGGGAGACCCAGGCCGCATGGCCCTACCTCGACTCGCTCACGACCTGGGGGAGCCTCTTTACGACCTGGCTCGTGGCGCGCGTGAAACTGGAGAACTGGACGTACTGGTTCGTGATTGACGCCGTGGAGGCCTTTCTGTTCTTTGAACAGAAGCTCTATCTGGTGGGTCTCATGACGACGGCGACGCTGGTGGTCATCATCATCGGGCATCGATCCTGGTGGCGCACCTGGCGCGAGCAGTCCGGCACGGTGCCGGCTGCCGCATGAACCCGGGCCACACCGGTCCCTGGGAGGACGCCCTGGCGCATGTGCCGGGCGCTCAATCAGGCGCCGACCTCAGGGTGCGGCCGCTGGCGGGCGGCACGACCAACGCCACGTTCCGGGTCGAGACCCGGGAGGGCACCTTCGTGGTGCGGCTGCACGAGCCCTACACCCTGGATCTTGGCGTGGACCGCAGACGCGAAGCGGTACTGCATGCGGCGGCCGCCGCTGCCGGCCTCGCCAGCCGCATCCTGGCCGCTGACCCGCAGGGGCGCTATCTGGTCACGGAATTTCTGACCACCTCGACCTGGCGTGCAGCCGATCTTGCGGATGAATCCCGGCTGCGGCAGCTGGCGCAGACGCTGGGCGAACTCCATGCATTGCCCGCCCCCGAGATGCCGCCCCTGGATCTTGCGAGGCTGCTGGATCACCACATTGCGCAGATTGCCGCGCAGGACGGGGCCGTCACGCAGGAGCTGCTGTCCCAGGTAACGCACGCCCGGGACATCCTGGCCAGGCAGGCGGACGCGGGCCGCCCGGCGTGCATCATCCATGGCGATTTGACCCACTCGAACCTGATGGGCACAGAGCCCCTGCGCCTCATCGACTGGGAGTACGCGGCGGTGGGCGATCCGCTGGCTGACCTGGCCTGCCTGCTGGCGTATTACCCGCGGGTCCTGCCGCAGGGTGCACTGCTGTTGCAGCAATGCGGGCTGGCCGGTTCGGCGCCACTGGAGGCGCTGGAAGATCTCGCCTGGGTCTACCGCCTGATATCCGATCTGTGGTATCGCCGCCTGGCGCTTGCCCGCCTGCACCGCCCCCCGGCACACTAGCCAACTTGGACTTAAGATTTGCGGAGCGGATTCATGCCCTTGCTGCGAGTGATTGATCGGAACGGAGTTGAACACCAGGTTGAGGCAAAAGTTGGCCTGAAAGTGATGGAGACGCTGCGTGACCTGGAGTACGGGGTCGCGGCGATCTGCGGGGGCATGTGTTCGTGCGCGACCTGTCATGTCTATGTGGATCCGGAGTGGGTGCCCAGACTGCCCGCCGCAATGTCCGATGAGCGTGAGTTGCTCGCCGATCTGGCGCACCGCGAGCCGAATTCGCGCCTGTCCTGCCAGATCGAGTTCACGAATGCGCTGACCGGTCTGCGGGTGACGGTTGCGCCAGACGAATGAGCTGGTTATTGACACTGCTGGTGGTCGCGGGTGCCGTCGCCTTGGGGCGTATCTACTATGGCCTCCACAAGATGAAGCAGAAGACCGAAAAGGACTGGGACACCCGCCTGATCGAGCGGTTGCGGAACGAGGGATCGGATCCCTTCCAGCCGCATGAGGTCGATTTCTTCATGGCGATGCCCTCGGAGGCAGCCGGTCACGCCGTGCAGGCGATATTGGAAGCGGAAGGCTACCGGGTCGATGTGAAGCCCGCGCCCGAGAACCCCGCTGAACATCCCTTCAGCCTGCACGCCACCAAGGCGATGCGGCTGTCAGTGCCGGGAATGCGGGAACTGACCGCCCGGTTCACGGCAGTTGCCAAGGCTCATGGCGGCCACTACGACGGCTGGTCTGCGGCGGTCGTGCCGTACGACCCCGTGGCGCCACGGGAACATTGAGCGGCGCCATCGCGCGTCCAGCGGCACAATTCAATCACTCAGCGCTGTTCGGTCTGGCGCCGCACGGCATCGGCGGCTGCCGCAATGGCCGCAGGATCTCCGAGGTAGCGACTGGAAACCGGCGCCAGCTTCGCATCCAGTTCGTACAGCAGGGGCACACCGGTCGGGATATTCAGCTCGACGATGTCAGCCTCGGAACGGTTGTCCAGCATCTTTACCATGGCACGCAGGCTATTGCCGTGCGCCGTGACCAGGACATTGCGACCCGCCATGAGCTCAGGGGTGATGCGCTGATTCCAAAATGGCAGCACGCGTGCCAGGGTGTCCTTGAGGGACTCGGTGGACGGCAGCAGCGCCGGATCCACGTCCCGGTAGCGCGGATCGTGCCGCGGATGGCGCGGATCATCGACGGACAGCGGTGGCGGGGGAATGTCGTAGCTGCGGCGCCAGACCTGCACCTGGGCCGCGCCGTGTTGTTCCACCGTCTGGGCCTTGTTCAGACCTTGCAGGGCGCCGTAGTGCCGTTCGTTGAGTCGCCAGCTGCGCTCCACCGGCACCCACATGCGATCGGTCTCATCCAGTATGAACCACAGCGTGCGGATGGCGCGCTTCAACACCGAAGTAAAGGCCACATCGATGCTCAGCTTCTGGGCCAGGATCTGCTGGCCGGCGCTGCGGGCCTCCGCGCGACCCTGCTCCGAGAGGTCGACGTCGTGCCAGCCGGTGAACAGGTTCTCCAGATTCCAGGTGCTCTGGCCGTGGCGGACCAGGATAAGCTTTCCAGGCATTTTTATACTCTACCGCATGCCACCGTGACCGTCAGCCGATTACACCGTCAAGCGCCGCAGGGTCTCGATGCCCACGGAGAGTGTGGCGAAATCCACGGCACCTGCAGCGCGCATGTCGGCCTGCATGCGTTCCCATTGTGCAAGGTCCCGGACATTGGCGCCGATCCAGGCCTCAATACGCGCCGCGGGGCTGGTGCGGTCGGCCTGGATAAGGGCTTTCTGCGCCAGTGCGCGATGTGACTGATAGAGGCTGTCGCGCAGCCCCGTCCGGGCCACGGCCTGCCAGGTGCCATCGATCTGCAGCGCCTCGACCTGGTCGTGAAGCCAGTCCAGGCCCAGACGCGCCCCGAGGCCAAAGTACACCTGTGCGGTATCTTTGACGGGTATCTGATCCGTCGCGGCGAGCTCGACCAGGTCGAGGGTGCAGTTGTGCGCACCCAGCAGTGCCATCCGTTTTGCCAGCGGATGGGACAGGCCGGCGCTGCGGTAACGGGCGAGCACGGCCTGGTAGTTGTCGTGCCATTGTCCGGCGAGGGCCTCGGCCAGGCAGGCGGTGAGCGCGCGAACGGGGCCGCGCAGTTCACTGACCGCCGCCTCGATCGACAGGCTCTGGCGATGCATCAGCAGCCAGTAGCTCAGGTGGCGCAGCAGGCGGGCGGTCTCGTACAGCATGGTGTACTGGACCTGTGCGTGAATCCGGTTGTCGAGGGCTTCAATCTGCGACCACAGATCGCGCATCTCGAAGACTTCGCGGGCTGCGGTGTAGGCACGCGCGATGCGCGCCGGGGCGGCGCCGGTTTCCTCCTGCGCGCGAGCGACGAACGTCGGACCCATGCGATTGACCAGACTGTTGGTCGTCGCAGTGGCGATGATTTCCCGGCGCAGCCGATGCCGGCTGATGGCGCGCGCAAAGCGCGTGCGCACTCCTTCCGGGAAATAGCGCTCCAGTTCCCGTGACAGGTACGGATCCTCAGGCACATCCGACTGCACCAGGTGATGGCTGAGCCAGATCTTGCTATAGGAAAGCAGCACGGCCAGCTCCGGCCGCGTCAAACCCTGGGACTGCTTGTGGCGCTCGGCAATCGTCTCGTCATCCGGCAGGAACTCGAGGTTCCGGTTCAGATCGCCGCTGTGCTCCAATTGCCGGATGAGGTGTTGATGCTCCGGCAGGCGCGCCACGGCCTGTCCCGCCAGCGTGCTCAATGCCTGACTCTGCAGATAGTTGTTACGCAGCACCAGCGCCGCGACGTCACGGGTCATGCGGGTCAGGATCCGGTCGCGCTCCTTTAGCCCCAGTTTGCCTGCGAGCACCAAGGGATTGAGCAGGATCTTCAGGTTCACTTCGACATCCGAGGTATTGACCCCTGCAGAGTTGTCGATGAAGTCCGTGTTCAGCCTGCCCCCACTCAAGGCGTACTCGATCCGACCCAGTTGCGACAGCCCCAGATTGCCGCCCTCGCCAACCACTTTGGCGCGCAGCTCGGCGCCGTTGACGCGCAGGGCGTCGTTGCTGCGATCACCGATCTGGGCATGGGTCTCGGTCGTGGCCTTCACATAGGTGCCGATGCCACCATTCCACAGCAGATCCACCGGCAGCCTGAGAATCGCGCGGATGACCTCAAAAGGCGTGGCGCTCGCCACCTCCAGGTCCAGCAGTTGGCGCATCTGGGCGGACAACGCGATGGACTTCGCGGTGCGGGCGAAGACGCCGCCGCCGCGCGAGATCAGGCGTTTCGAGTAGTCGTCCCAGGAGGAGCGCGGCAGCGCGAACAGGCGCTGGCGTTCGGCAAAGCTGGCGGCCGCATCCGGGGCCGGATCCAGGAAGATATGCCGGTGATCGAAGGCGGCGAGCAGCCGGATGTGCTTTGACAACAGCATCCCATTGCCGAACACGTCGCCCGACATGTCGCCGATGCCGCAGACGAGAAAATCTTCGGCCTGGATATTGCGGCCGAGCTCGCGGAAGTGGCGCTTCACCGATTCCCACGCACCGCGGGCGGTGATGCCCATCTTCTTGTGGTCGTAGCCGGCCGAACCGCCGGAAGCGAAGGCATCCCCGAGCCAGAAGGAGTATTCAGCGGACACCGCGTTGGCGATGTCGGAGAAGCTGGCCGTGCCCTTGTCCGCCGCGACAACCAGGTAGGGGTCATCCGGATCGCGGCGGGTCACCAGCCTGGGCGGCACCACGTGGTCATCGACGATGTTGTCGGTGAGGTCGAGCAAACCGCGCATGAAGGTCTGGTAGCAGCGAATGGCTTCGCGCTGTCGTTCCTCTGGTGTCGCTGCCTGCGGACGTTTGACGACGAAGCCGCCCTTGGCGCCCATGGGCACGATAACGGTGTTCTTGACGTTCTGCGCCTTCATCAGCCCCAGCACTTCCGTGCGGAAATCCTCCCGCCGGTCAGACCAGCGGATGCCGCCGCGTGCGACCTGTGCCATGCGCAGATGGATGGCCTCCACCTCAGGGCTGTAGACGAACACCTCAAAGTGCGGGCGAGGCAGCGGTAGCTCGGGAATCGCATGCGAGTCGAACTTGAACGAAAGACAGGGCCGGCTGACGCCCGCGACGGTCTGCCAGAAATTGGTGCGGACGATGGCACGGATCACGTGCACAAAGGCGTGCAGGATCCGGTCCGCGTCAAGGCTTGTCACCGCTTCCAGGTCATGGGCGATCGCCTCTTCCAGAGGCTGGCTCCTGGCGCGCGCCGCGGCGGAGCGTGCCGGATTCAACTGCCGATCAAAGAGCTGAAACAGTTTCAGCGCGGTACCCGGATTATCCTGCAGTACGCGCTCCATATACGCCTGGCTGAAGGGCAGGCCGGTCTGCAGCAGGTAGCGGCCACAGGCGCGAAGCACCATGATCTCGCGCACCGCAAGTCCGGTGAGTGGCAGCAGGCGATTGAAGCCGTCATTTTCAGTGGCCCCGGTCCAGACACTTTCCATGGCGGCAGTGAGCTTGGCTCCGAGTCTGCCGATGTCGAAGGGGCTCGCGTGGGCCAGTTCGAAGTCCTGGATCCGGGTCGGCGCGCCCGTGGGCCACCGGATCTGGTAGGGATGCTCGGCGATGACGCGCAGGCCGAAATTCTCCATCACCGGGACCACATCGGAAATTGACACCGCGGCGCCACGACGGAACAAGGTCAGATGCAGCTGCGTGTCCGCTTCGCCGGGCGCCCGATGCAGTCGCAGTCGCATGGCGCCGGGCTCGGAACCCAGGGCCACGAGTTCGGTGATGTCGGCCAGCGCGGCGGTCGGTGAGACCTGCTCGGTGTAGGCTGCCGGGAAGACGCCAGCGAACTGTGTCCACAACACCAGGGCTGCGGCTTCATCCATGCTGGCCGTCAGCGCATCGCGCAGTCCGGCCTGCCAGGTGCTGGCCGCACGCGCCAGGGCGCGCTCGATCTTTGCCAGGTCCACGCGCGCGCGATGCTGTGCGCCGAGGCGCACGACGACATGAAGCCGTGCGAGCGTGGATTCGGAGACGTGTACCTGGGTTTCCACGGCCTGTCCGCCGAACGCATTGAGCAGGACGGTCTCGATGCGCGAGCACACCCGTGAGTCGTAGCGATCGCGCGGCACATAGACCAGGCAGGAATAGAAGCGGTTGAAGGGGTCCCGGCGCGCGAACAGGCGCACCTGTGCCCGCTCGTACAGATTCACGACACCGCGGACCGTGCGGATCAGTTCGCCGACCGTGGCCTGGAACAGCTCATCGCGGGGATAGGTTTCCAGGACATGCGCGAGTGCCTTGGCATCGTGGCTGCCGGGGGCTGTGTTGAAGGCATCCATGACAGCATTGATCTTGTCGTTCAGCAGCGGGATGGTTCGCGGACTGCTTTCATAGGCCGAGGAGGTCCACAAACCCAGGAAGCGGTGTTCGCCGGTGACCCTGCCGCGTTCGTCAAAGGTGCGCACCCCCACGTAATCCAGATAGCTGCCACGGTGCACTGTGGCGCGCGAATTGGCCTTGGTGACCAGCACTGCCCGCGCGGCGCGCGCCTCGCGACGCAGGGCGCCAGTGAGCGCCGTGGGCGTCGGGGCCGCTACGCCGGGCCGGGCGGCGCGCAGGATACCGAGACCCGATTGAACCTCGGCAATGAGCAGATCGGAGCGGGCACCGCGGCGCAACCGGTAGTGTCGATAGCCCAGGAACGTGAAGTGCTCCGCCACCATCCACTCGATGAGCGCCCGGGCTGCGGGTGCGGCAGATTCCCGCGGCACCCCTGGCGCCTGCAGCTCGCGTGCGGCGGCTCGTGCCTGGTGCAGCATCGGTCGCCAGTCCGCGACCGCGACGCGCACATCAGCAAGAGTCGCGGTGAGAGTACGGACGAGCGCTTGCATGCGTTGCGGATCGATTTGCCGATCCACTTCAAACAGCTGCCAGGACTCGCCTCGGGTAGACCCGATATCGCCAAGGACCAGGATGTGACCGGCGCGATCGCGCCGCATAGCCAATACGGGATGGATGATCAGGTGTACGCCGATCCCGAGGCTGCCCAGTGCCAGCAGCAGCGAGTCCACCAGGAACGGCATGTCCTCAGTGACCACAGCGACCAGGGTGTGGGGACAGAGTTTGGTGTCGCACTGCGCATCCAGGATGGATACCAGGGAGCGACCGGTGGCTCGTTGCTGGCCCGCGCGCCAATGCGCAAGCGCCACGCGTGCCAGGTACCCGGGGTGACGTGCCGCGAGATCTTCGTAGGCGACGCCCATGAAGTAGCGTCTCATGAAGGAACGCGTGTTAGCGCTGCTGGACTGGCGCGTCATGCTGCGCGCGGCAACGATGATGCGGTCGATGAGGCGCATCCGGGCGGCCGGTATCTGTGCTGGCATGGCGCGCAGTATACGCCTGTGCAATCGGCAGACTGGGTCAGGGCCGATGCGGTTGCGACAGGTATTCCGGTGTCTGCATTTCGCTCAGGCGGCTGTGCGTGCGCTGGAATTCGAACAGCAGGCGCTCGCCCTTGTATAGCTGCGGCAACGGCGCTGCGGCTGTCAGGATCAGTTTCACGCGACGATCATACAGTTCGTCCACCAATGCGATGAAGCGCCGTGCCGCATCTTCGTCCGCCGCTGTCAGCACCGGCACATGTGACACCAGAACCGCAGCCCAGGTGCGCGCCACTTCAATGTAGTCCTCAGTGCTGCGCGGGCCTTCGCAAATGGCGTGGAACTCGAACCAGACTGCCTGGCGGTGCAGCGCCGTGGTTGCGAGCTGCCGTCCGGCGATTTCTATCACGCCAGGCTCCGGCGCCGCACCATGAGTCAGTCCCCGATACAGGTCCGCCAGGCGTGCTGCGGTTTGCGGATTCGTGCTCAACAGATAGGTGCCGGCGCGAGTCAGCCGCCGCAGTCGATAGTCCGTGCCGCCATCTACGTTGAGCACCTGAGTGTGGCGTTTGATCTGCTCGATGGCCGGCAGGAACCTCTGACGCTGCAGACCATCCGGGTACAGTTCCTGGGGTGGGCAGTTCGAGGTGGCGACCAGGGTCACGCCACGTTCAAACAGCGCCGTCAGCAAGGTTCCCAGGATCATGGCGTCCGCGATGTCGCTGACAAAGAACTCATCGAAGCACAACACCCGGACACCGGCCGCGATGCCATCGGCCACGCGCTCCAGCGGGGCTTGCTCACCCGCGTTTTCACGCAGGCCATTGTGCACATCCTGCATGAAGCGATGGAAATGGCGGCGGCGCTTGTGCGCGAAGGGCAGGCTCTCGTAGAACATGTCCATGAGCCAGGTCTTGCCGCGGCCTACCGCACCCCACAGATAGAGTCCGGTTTCCGGGGGCCGTGGCGTGCGCCGCAGCAGGGCGCGCAGCACATCCAGGCCTTTACCGACGAGACGGTGGCGATGGATGAGGCGCTGACGCAGGTCCGACAGCGCGGCCACCGCCGCCAGCTGCGCGGGGTCCGACTGATAGCCATGTTCGCGCAGTTCCCGGCGGTAGAGCTGCTGCAGGCTCGCCCATTGTTCCAGCCTCATTCGCGGCACGGGCTATTGCTACAGGGCCTGATAGTTGGGTCCGGAACCGCCTTCCGGAGTGGTCCAGTCGATGACCCCGTACGGGTCCTTGATGTCGCAGGCCTTGCAGTGCACGCAGTTGGCCGCGTTGATCTGCAGCCGCCGTCCACCGGTGCCATCGTCCACCATCTCGTACACATTCGCCGGGCAGAAGCGCTGACAGGGATTGCCGAATTCCCTGGCGCAGCGATCACTGCATAGCGATGGATCGCGCACTTTCAGATGCACGGGCTGGGACTCTTCATGGGTGGTCGACGCGAAAAACACAGACGCCAGGCGGTCCCGCGGCGGCAGCGTGCGCTCCACCCAGTGGCGCTCGACGGGGGGTTGCTCCTGCAGGGTATGCAGTTGCTCGTGATCCGCCTGATGCTTGAGAGTCCAGGGCAAATGGCCACCGGTAACCGTCTCCAGTGCCGCGTTGGCGAGACCCAGCCACAGTCCGCGCTTGAAGCCCGGCTTGATGTTACGCACCGCCTTGAGTTCCGTGCCACCGGGCGATTGGCGCCAGCGCGCCTCGAAGCCCTGCAGGGATCCGGTCTGCACGAACTCCTCGGCCGCGAGCACGCCGGAACGAATGGCCTGGTGCACGCCCTTGATCTTCGGCACGTTCAAACCACCGGCTGAATCCCCAATGAGCACCGCGCCGGGCATGGCCAATTGAGGTATTGACTGCCAGCCACCCGAGGCGATGCTGCGGGCGCCGGCGGCGAGAATCTCGCCGCCTTCGAGCAGCGGGCGGATACCGGGGTGGTGCTTGAATTGCTGGAAAGCTTCAAACGGCATGAAGTTTGGATCCGAATAATCCAGCCCCGTGACGAAGCCCACGTATACGCGTTCCTGATCCAGGTGATAGATGAAACTGCCACCGTAGGTGCGGGTATCAAGCGGCCACCCGACGCTGTGCTGGATGAGACCGGGTTCAACCCGGCCCTTGGGCAGCTGCCACAGCTCCTTCATCCCCAAGCCGTAGGTCTGCGGGCCCGATTTCGCATCGAGCGCAAAATGTTTGATCAGCGTCTTGGCCACGCTGCCCCGGCAGCCCTCGGCGATGAAGGTCTGCGGCGCACGCACCTGCGCGCCGGCGGAGTAGTTGGGGCCGGGCTCGCCGGATCTCTCCAACCCCATGTCGCCGATCTGGACGCCGGCGACCGCGCCGTGCGCGTCAAACAGCACCGCGGCCGCAGCGAACCCAGGGAACACGTCCACGCCGAGTTTCTCGGCCTGCTGGGCCAGCCAGGCAACGAGCAGTCCCAGGGAAACGATGAAGTTGCCGTGATTGTTGAGATGCGGCCGCGTGGGCAGGCGGATGCTGCCGGTACGCGTCAGCAACCGGAACTCATCGCGCGTCGCCGCAACACAGATGCCGCGTGGGTTGTCGCGCCATTCGGGCAACAGCGCATCCAATGGCCCGGGTTCGATCACCGCGCCGGAAAGGGAGTGCGCGCCGACGCTGGCGCCTTTTTCCAGCACGCAGATATTGATGTCAGGTTGCAGCTGTTTCAGGCGGATGGCACAGGCCAGTCCCGCCGGACCCGCCCCGACAATGACGGCATCGTACTCAAGAACGTCTCTGTTCATGCCGTGATTGTAGCGGGCTTATTTCGGTTGCATGCGAATGGCGCCATCCAGACGGATGGTGGTGCCGTTGAGCATCGGGTTGGTGATGATGCTGGCCGCCAGGGCCGCAAATTCCGCGGGCTTGCCCAAACGCTGCGGGAAGGGAATCTGCTTGCCCAGCGACTCCTGCACCTCTGGCGCCATGCCAGCCAGCATTGGCGTCTGAAAGATGCCCGGGGCGATGGCAACGCAGCGGATACCGAACATGGCCAACTCACGTGCAATGGGTAGCGTCATGGCAGCCACGGCCGCCTTCGTGGCGGTGTAGGCGGCCTGCCCGATCTGACCTTCAAATGCGGCCACCGAAGAGGTATGGATCAGCACACCGCGCTCCCCGTCGGGGCCGGGGGGATTGTGCTGCATGATGACGGCGGCGGCCCGATCGCACATGAAGGTGCCGACCAGGTTGATCTGGATGGTCCGGGTGAATGGCTCCATCGGTATCGGGCCATTGCGCCCGAGGATTCGCCCGGCGGTGCCAATGCCTGCACAGTTCACCACCACATTGAGGCCGGCCATGGCGGCAGCCGCAGCGGGCATGGCTGCATCGATGCTGGCTTCAGAACCCACATCACAGTGCTGGAAGCCGGCTGCGTCGCCGAGCCTCTGGGCCGCTTGCTGCCCTGGCGCATCCTGGATGTCGAACAACGTCACCCGGCCGCCATGGGCGATGAGATGTTCGGCGACTGCATAGCCAAGACCCGACGCGCCGCCGGTGATCACTGCGCGCACTTCATTGAGATTCATCAGGCAGCCTCTCGATCTGGTTCCTGCAGTATTCCCAGTATGGCATTGCGCGCCTGGCGGCACAGCGCGGCCACGGACTCCGTGCCACCGTGTGGGCTCGGGATCACCGGATCGAGGATTTCGATTCGCAATCGTGTCGGATGCGGCAAACCGCCGCGGGGGGACAACGCGACGCGCGAGCCCTGGATGACGGCCGGGACCACCGGGCAGCCGGCGCGCTGTGCCGCGGCGAAGGCGCCGAAATGAAACCTCAGGAGACCCGGTTCTTCGCTGAAGGTACCTTCCGGAAAAAACACCATCGACTGACCGCTCTCGGCGCTGCGCATCACCCGGCGCGCATCCTTGGTCCTCTGGGCGGCCCGATCGCGCGCCATGAACTGCGAACCAATCCGGTTCAGCAAAAAGGCCGCCAGGGGCACTGTCGCCATCTCGCGCTTGATGACAAATCCGAAGCGTGGCGGCAGAGCCGCCGTGAAGGCCACGCCGTCCAGATAGCTGCAGTGATTGGCCACCAGTATGCAGGGGCCTGCGGGCAGGCGCTCAAGCCCCGCCACGGTCAGCGGCATGCCGGCGAGGCGTAGAAAGGCGCGCGCGGCGGCCCGGGCGAGCCAGCGCCGCCGCTGCAGGCCAGGCAGCAGCGCCATCAGCAGCATGGCAAACAAGGCAAGGGCGGCGAACAGTACGGCCGCGTACAGTCCGTACAGGGGTTTGGCTATGAAATGCATCTATGGCGTAAGCGTAAGAGTGGTGCGGGGATCTTTGCCGGTTTCGCCACAGTTCTAGTCTGAATCAGCGGCCGTATTGTGTGAACTGGTTCTCTTTATGTAATACCAGGCGAATAGTTGTGATAATGGTCACTACGGACCGGCGCCACCCCTCCGCATACTCTGCACAGACGCCGAATAGGTCCCCGGGTCCTCAACCAGGCCTGCGGGTCGCACCGGGCAATCACCGCTGTTCCAAGTGAGGCCGAACTTGTCCAAGCACGCTACCGCTCTCGCGACCACCGCGCCGGAACCCGCTGATCCGGCTGTCGGGCGTTTTCTGGACGCCGTGTGGATGGAACGTGGGCTGTCGGCGAATACCTTGGCCGCCTACCGTGCCGATCTTACCGCCCTGTCGCGGTGGCTGGGCGAGCGTGGCATTCAGATGTCCCGGACCACCAAGTCCGATCTGCAGGATTTCATCGCCGCCCGGGTCGAGGCCGGCGCCCGTCCGCGCTCCACCGCGCGGCAATTGTCGAGTTTCCGTCGCTTTTTCCGCTACCTGATGCGCGAGACCGTCATCCGCGATGACCCGACCGCCCAGATTGCCATGCCGAAGATCGGCCGCTCGTTGCCGAAGTCACTGACTGAAGAGGAAGTGGAGTCGCTGCTGGGCGCCCCCGCAGTCGGCGACCCGCTGGGCAACCGCGATCGCACCATGCTCGAGGTGTTGTACGCCACGGGACTGCGGGTGTCTGAATTGGTGAACCTCAGATACAGCCAGGTGAATCTCAACCAGGGGGTCATCCGTATCATTGGCAAGGGCAACCGTGAGCGCCTGATTCCGCTGGGTGAGGAAGCGGTGCGCTGGCTGAATGAGTTCGCCCGCTCGGCGCGTGGCGAGATCTTGTTGGAACGCCAGACCGATTACCTGTTCCCGACCCGGCGCGGGGACCGCATGACCCGCCAGGCCTTCTGGCACATCATCAAGCGCTATGCCCGCAAGGCCGGCGTGGACCGGGACCTGTCCCCGCACACGCTGCGCCATGCTTTCGCCACGCATCTGCTCAATCATGGCGCGGATCTGCGCGTGGTGCAGATGCTGCTGGGTCACAGCGACCTGTCGACCACGCAGATCTATACGCACGTCGCCCGCGAACGCATGAAGGAGCTGCATCAGCAGCACCACCCGCGGGGCTGATTTTAAGGTTCCGGACAAGCCTCTGATACAATTGGGTACGGGTGGTCCCCCCGTAGAGGCCGAACGCCATGACATTCCGCAGCCGCGCCCTGGTTCTGATCGCGACGCTGTTCGCAGCGCCGCTGGTGCTGGCCGCCACGCCGGCTCCCGGTGCAGCGACCGCTACGGCGTCAACCGTTGCCGCGGCGGACCCCAGAGTCGCCATTGCGGCAAAGATGGGCGGTGTGAAACCCGAGGACTTGCATGCCACGCCCATCCCGGGCGTGTATGAACTGCTGCGGGCCGGGGACGCCGCCTACGTCTCGACGGACGGTAAGTACGCCATCATCGGCGACATGTACGAAACCGGTACCAATAATGACCTGACGGAAAATCGGCGCCGCGACCTGCGGCTGAAACTGTTGGCGGCGATTCCGGAAACCCAGATGGTGGTGTTCGGTCCGGACAATCCCAAGCACACCATCACGGTGTTCACTGACATGGACTGCGCCTATTGCCGCAAGCTGCACAGTCAGATCAGCGACTACAACAAACTCGGTATTCGGGTGCGTTACATTGCCTATCCGCGCACCGGTCCGAACACCTCATCCTGGTCCAAGGCCGAACAGGTCTGGTGCTCGGCGGATCGTAAGACCGCGCTCACCCAGGCCAAGCTGGGCAAGACGCTGTCAACCAAGATCTGCGCCGACAACCCCGTGGCGAAGGAATACGCGCTGGGGGAGACGTTCAACCTGCAGGGCACTCCCACCCTCATCCTCGGCAACGGCGAGATGGTGGCCGGCTACCTGGCCCCGAACGATCTGGCCCAGGAATTGAAGGGCATCGACCGCTGATCGCCCGTCCCGGGCAATCCTGCGCCAAACGCTAGCGCTCCAGCAGCTCGCGCTTGCCCGTCTTGCCTTCCCATTCCTTGGCGTCGGGTGGCGCATCCTTCTTTTCCGCGATCACGGGCCACTTCTTGGCCAGTTCCGCGTTGATGGCCTTGAACGACTCCTGGCCAGCCGGGATTTCCTCTTCGGAGAAGATGGCCTCGACCGGGCATTCGGGCTCGCATAAGGTGCAGTCAATGCACTCATCGGGATCGATCACGAGGAAGTTCGGACCCTCGTGGAAACAGTCCACCGGGCACACCTCCACGCAGTCAGTGTATTTGCACTTGATGCAGCTTTCCGTCACGACAAAGGTCATTGGCTATCCCCGACACATAAGACTTGCACGCATTTCGATGCGCCCGAACCCGTCATTCTGCCACGCACTGCGCCGGTGCGACACTCACATGCGGGGGCGGCGCTCGGCGGTCGTGAAATGATGGTCCTCCCGCCCCGCAACGCGGTCGGAAAAATACCGGCGCAGGGCGAATTCGATGCTGGGAAAGGCGATGTCCTCCCAGGGGATATCCCGTTCCGCGAACAGGCGCACCTCGAGGCTTTCCGGCGCGATGGCAAATTCGGCCCTGGGCAGGCTGGCGCGGAAGAACATATGGACCTGGTGGGCCTCCATGACATGCACGACAGCCAGCAGCGAGCCGATCTGGACGTGAGCCCGGGCCTCCTCCAGGGACTCGCGCGCGGCGGCCTGCTGCACGGTCTCGCCGTTCTCCATGAATCCGGCCGGAAAGGTCCAGTATCCCAACCGCGGCTCGATGGCCCGCCGGCATAGCAGCACGCGCCCCACATGCTCGGGGACACAACCGGCGATGATTCTGGGGTTCTGGTAGTGGATAGTGCCGCAATGGGCGCAGACGTAACGCGGCAGATGATCCCCGGGCGGCACGCGCAGCTCGACCGGTTGACCGCAATGGCTGCAGAAGTTCATGGCGATGATATTCGCATGACCTGCATCGCGAGCACACCTGTTGCCGCGACCGCGTTAAGCTGCGAGCCCAAGGCGGGGTTCAGAGCCAGGAGGTTGCGAATGTCACTGAATATCATCGAGATGGCAGCACGGATCCGCGCACTGGGGGATCAGATTGCTCCGCAGGCCATCGAGGGCACCGCGCAGCTGTATGCCCCGTACCATGAGCGGGAACCTTACCAGCGCGTGAAAGTGAGCCGGGATCAGGCCTACGGTGCCGACGGCCGCCACCTGCTGGACGTATTCGAACCCGAAACCACCGGCGTGGGGCGGCCCGTGCTGCTGTTCGTCCATGGCGGGGGTTTTGTCGCCGGTGACAAGCACCGGCCGGACTCCCCCTATCAGGACAATGTCGCGCTGTGGGCGGTGCGGCATGGACTGATCGGCGTCAACATGACGTACCGGCTGGCGCCACAGCATCCCTGGCCCGCCGGTGCCATGGATGTGGGCGCCGCGGTCGCATGGGTGCACGCGCATATTGCAGAGCATGGGGGGGACCCCAATCGCATCATCCTGATGGGCACTTCGGCCGGTGCGGCACACGCGGCAGCCTATGCGGTGAACTCCCGTTTCCATGCTGGCGCTGATTCAGGACTCGCCGGCCTGGTGCTGCTCTCGGGACTGTACGACATGGTCGCGGCGCCGGCCTCGCAGTTCCAGGCCGCATACTTTGGTGAGGATAAGACCAACTACGTGGCGGGATCGACTCTGCAGGGTCTGGCGAAGACCCGGATTCCGCTGCTACTGGTGCTGACCGAGATGGATCCGCCGGAGTTCCAGCGCCAGACGCTGGTATTGCTGGAGCAATGCATGCAGCACAACGGTCGGCTGCCTTTCTATGTGCACATGACCGG
Source organism: Steroidobacteraceae bacterium (assembly GCA_036489445.1). Classification (GTDB taxonomy): domain Bacteria; phylum Pseudomonadota; class Gammaproteobacteria; order Steroidobacterales; family Steroidobacteraceae; genus DAIDKA01. The sequence continues at coordinate 178,571 of DASXFV010000087.1, forward strand.
GCACAATCACCTCTCGTCCACCATGCATCTGAACACTTCCGACACGTATCTGGGCGAGCGGATTCTCGACTTCATCGCCTTGCACGCGCCCTCGAAAACTTAAGCGCCTGTTCGCGAACCGCCCCTCACGGTCCCAGGCCCAGGTCATGGAACACGCGGGCCACCCTGGGATTCAGGGCAAGAGCCGACTGCAGGTCCGCATCGCCCGCGGCCTTGTCGCCCTTGGCGATGCGCGCGAGTCCCCGCGCATACGTGGCAGCGGCAAAACGGGGCTGCAGTTCAATGGTGTCGCTGAAGTCCGAGATTGCTTTGGCGTACTCACGGCGCCGCAGTTGCACAATGCCGCGGCTGTACAGCACTTGGGAGTTGGACGAGGCATTGCGCCGCACCGTATTGCAATCTGACAGCGCCGCCTCAAGGTCCTTGCCCAGCATGCCACGCACCAGGCAGCGTTCGCTCAAGGCATCGTACCGCCGCTCGTCGTCGGGATGCGCGGCGATCCAGCGATTCAGCACATCCAGCGCCATCGGATAACGCTCGGTGCTGATGTACGCGTTTGCTTCCTCCAAAGGCAACTCAAACCGGCCGGGCGCGCTGGCCTCGGCAGCCGCAAAATCCGCACGCGCGCCGTCGAGGTTGTTATTACGAATCCGAATTGCGGCGCGGAACATCAAGGCATCCGTCATCTGCGGCTGCAGTCGCAGTGCCTGATCCACATCAGCCAGCCCCTGTTTCACCTGACCCATGCGGGCCAGGGCTTCACCACGATGCAGATGATACAACGCATTGCCCGATTCAGCCGCGATGGCGCGGTCAAAGTCGGCGATGGCTGCCGGCAGTTCATTGCGCGCAATCGAGGCCTGGGCGCGCCGATCGAAATCCGCCGCGGTGAGGGCGGCCCCATTCGCAGTCGGCGCCGTGGGTGCGGAACTCGTGACCGGCGGTGAGGCGGTGGCTGGCACGGTGGCAGGGGGGGCGCCGCGGACCCGCAAGTCAAACACCGGGCCGCCGTTATAGGTGAAGAACAGCCGGCGCTGCCTATAGGCAATGAAGACATGATGTGACAGGAAGAAATCCGCACCCAGCAGCATGTCCGAATCTTTCGGCAGTGTGCGCAGGTCGCCGATGCGCAAGCGCGTGTTGAGGGTCTCCTCGGAATCCAGTTTGAAGGATTTGAAAGGCGCGATCCACGAGTCCTGCGCCGCAGCACCCAGGCCGATCTGCAGGCCACCGGAGACCACACCGGGACTTTCCGGTGTGACACCAGCCTTTTTTGCCGCATGCAGCGACAGGCTCGAGGCGCCCGAGCCGGTATCAAACATCACCCGGATGTCGGTGCCATTCACCTGGGCGTCGGCAATGATATCCGGTGAGATCTGGTCGGTGGGCAGGATGTCCAGTACTCCGACCTGCGCTGAGCCAGCCCAGTACGCCAGGTTGGCGTGCTCGCAGCCACTGGTCTTGAACAGCTTCGCCACGCCGTTGGCGAGATCGATTTCAATATCCCCCAGGCGCAGGAAATTCTGCCCGAGGACGCCATCCACGCCATTGGCGGAAAACCGATCCCCATAGACGAGCAGATCCACGCGATGCAGCGTCTGCTTGCCGATGGTGAAGTCCTGAACCATGGCTTTGTCGGGGCGGACGATGCCGCCCACGCCCTCGACCGCAAGGTCGCCTGGCGCCGCCGACTCGGGCAGCCCGGCGCGTCTGGCGGCTTCAGGGGAGACAAAACTGAAGAACGCCCCGGTATCCATCAGCAGATGGGCTTCCATGCCATTGAGCTTCACAGTCACCAGCGGCTGGTTGCCCGCCATGGTGATGGGCATGACGAGCAGCAACTGCAATTTGCATTCCCCGTAGGAAATACCCGTGCCAAGCAGCACAGAGGCCGCCGCAAACAGCATCTGCCTGATACGCTTCGTGAGCATGCAATTCCCCTGTTGCAGAGGTCCCGATCACGCCGGCGGCATGGTAATTGATTTTGCAGGCCAAAGGATGCGATGGATATCGCCAGTTCCAGCTTCAGGAGACCGCCATGAATGCCACTGCGCGACTTACCAGTCGCGAAGAAATCCTGCACGCGCTCTACGAGGCGGCGGAACTCGAACACAATCTGATGTGCACCTATCTGTACGCGGCGTTCAGCCTCAAGGACAGCGAGGCCGAAGGATTGCGTGCCGAGGAGGTCGATGCGGTGCGCCGCTGGCGCAGCGAGCTGATCAAGGTGTCCGTGGAGGAGATGGGGCACCTCACGGCAGTGTGGAATATCACCTCGGCCTTGGGGGGCACGCCGCGCTTTGGCCGCGCGAATTTTCCGCTGGATCCGGGCAATCTGCCGGCGAGCGTGACCGTGCGTCTGGCGCCGTTCAACCCGGCGACGCTGCAGCACTTCATTTTCCTGGAACGGCCCAACGGTTCCCCGGAGCCGGATGGTGAGGGCTTCGTGTACCCGCGTACCTATGGACGCGGTAACGCCCAGGCGCGCATTACGCCCATGGGTATTGACTATGCGACGGTCGGAGATTTTTACGCGTCCCTATCGGAAGGCCTGCGCGGCCTGGTGGAACGCGAGACGGAGGATGCGGCCTTTGACGGCGATCCGGCTCTGCAGCTGTCGCCGAGCGAAGTGGCCCTGCCCGCTGCCAAACACGTCATCTGTCTGAAGACCGCGACTGCGGCATTTGACACCATCGTGATTCAGGGAGAGGGCGCCCCGCGCGACTCCACTGACTCCCACTATCAACGTTTCTCCAGCATTCGCGAGGAGTACCAGCGTCTGCTGCGGGCCAACCCACAGTTCGTGCCGGCATTTCCCGCCGCCACCAATCCCGTGCTGCGTGAGCCGCCCCGGCCGGAAGGCCGGGTATGGATCGAGGACCCCGAGGCGATCGCCGTGGTGGACCTGGCGAATGCTGCCTATGGCCTGATGGTGCGGCTGCTGGCCTACGCCTATGTGATCCGGGGTCCCCAGCCCGAGAAATCACTGGCAGTGGATCTGGCGGTGGGACTGATGCGCGCCATTACGCCATTGGCGGAAAAGGCCGCCCGACTGCCGGCAGGGCCCTCCAACCCCGGTTGCAACGCGGGGATGTCGTTCATCGCATTGCGCGATGCAGCGCCGCTGCCGCCCGGGCGCGCCGCGCGCCGCGTGTTCCTGGAGCGACTGGCATGTTTCACCCAGGCTGCGAATGAATTGCGCTGTGCCGATGACCCGCGTGTGCGCACGGCCCGGGACCAATTGGCCTATCTGTACGCGCGGGCAGTGCGGGGCTTCGACATGAGCCAGAAGCTGGTCGCATCGCCTGCCGCCGCACCGCCGGCGAAGCGTAGCGCGCCGGTCGATGATTCCGCAGCCGCGCGGGCTGCCGCCGCCTCGGACCGCTTGGGGACCACGGTGGCGAACGGCGTGGAAACGGTGCGGACGCGGACTATCGAACTGCAGTTCGAAACCCGGCGCTGCATTCACGCGCGGTTCTGCGTGGTCGGGGCGCCCAAGGTCTTCCTCGCCAATGTGAAGGGTCCGTGGATCCACCCGGAGGCGATGCCGATTGAGAGTGTCGTGGAGATTGCTCACCTGTGTCCGTCAGGGGCGATCCGCTACACGCGTCTGGATGGCGGTGCGCAGGAACCGCCGCCGCCGGTCAATCTGGCCAGTGTGCGGGAAGCCGGGCCCTATGCCTTGCGCGCGCCATTGGTGATTGACGGTGAGGAACATGGGTTTCGGGCCACCCTGTGTCGCTGTGGCGCCTCGCGCAACAAACCGTTCTGCGATGGCTCACACCGTGAGGCGGGATTCAATGCCACGGGTGAACCGGCTACGACCCAGGCGGATCCGATACCCGAGGCCGATGGCCCGCTGGCGATCGATCCACAGCCCAATGGACCGCTGGCCGTGCGCGGCAACCTGCAGATCATCAGCGGTACCGGCCGAGTCGTGGCCCGAGTGGTGACGGCAAACCTGTGTCGTTGCGGGGGTAGCGCGAGCAAGCCGTTCTGCGATGGCACCCACGCCAAAATCGGTTTCCGGTCGGATCGCTGAACGTGCGCCGACCGGTGGCTGCCTTATGTGGTGCCGAGGTCGGAGTCGAACCGACACGCTTTTAAGGGCGGCGGATTTTGAGTCTAGCACTATATAGCACAACTATATGATATTTATATAAAATATCGGACTGTTTAAAATACTGTGTAACTACATGTGTAAGAAATTCCCAGAATTTTAACCGCCAGAATTCACAGGGTTTTTTGCTGTTTTCATGGGAATTCCTCCAGGAACGGCAAATCTGGGCTGACTATGCGCGATTCCGCGCTCGGGCGTCTCTGCATAATGGGCAGACGACTATTCAGCGTCGGGCGATTGTTACTTAGCTGGACGAGCGACCGTCTGCAATGTTGCTGAGGCAAATGGGGATGGCCGTCTCAGGGCGCCAATATGATGTCCTTGATTGTGTCGCGATACTTCGGCTGCCCACCGATGCCGCCCTTCATAGCAATCTTGTATTGCGACAAGAGGTTGTTTAGTAGCGGAGTTGCCTGATTGCTCCTTCCGAGCTGCTCCCATTTGAGAAAGCTATTCAGATCAGAGCCCTTCTCTGTGAAGCTTGGTTCCTTGAAAACGCTGTACTCATGTCCTTGAGTCAGATAGTCGTCGGCGATTGCTATCGAATATTCGAGCAAAGCATTCAGCGTCGCATCATTCTCCGGTCGGAACAGCTTGAGTAGAGCGGCCGTAATATTGGCGCCGGTTGAAGGCACGCCTCCGGCAATGAAGCAGTCCTTCAGCATCTCGATTACCAGCATGTAAAACAGATGCCGAGTCTGGCCTCGCTGCTGCTTCTCCGCTCCATGACCGAACTTGAAACGCCCGCCGGCCTTATAAAGAAGGTAGGCGGCATAAAGATCATCAAGCCCGAAGCCTTCCTGGTTCACAATTCGATGGAATAATGCGCCGCCTGGAGCGAACGGCGGATTCTTGCCGAAGGCGACTCCCGCTTCTCCGAGCCATCCAGCCCCGTAAACCTTGAGTAGGTCAGGGCTGGCTCCGCTTCTTGAGACAGATTTCTGTTCGGGATAAATGGATCTGCCTGAGCGGTTGATGATGATGGTGTCTTTCTCTTGGGTCTTCGTCAATTGTCTTCACCCACAGTGCAGTCTCACGCCCGAAGGGCGGGAGCAGCTCCGGTGCCGATGTTTTTTGCTTCAGTGTGGAGAAGTCGAACGCATATAAAGCTCCAGGAGCAGTGATCGAGGGGGTACCCGCTATGTGGGTATCCCCCGAAATTGGCTCGCTGAGCGCGTTGTCGACCATGACTTCTCTTCACGCCGCCGCTGGCAACGCTTCAGCCAGGGCACCGAAGTACACGGCATCGGGCGTGGCGTAGCCGAGAGCCTCATGTACGCGCCGACCATTATAAAAGTTGAAGTACTCGGTCAGTCCTCGCCGTAGCTGCGTCCCGTTCTCGTAGGCGCGCAGATACACATTCTCGTACTTGACGCTGCGCCACAGGCGGGTAAGTAGGCCGGGGGAGTTGCGCCCCCAGCCTCTCGCAGAACCGTACGTGACACTCTCGCGTCATACGGCTCCCATTATCGAAGCGCGGGTCGGCAAAGCACTTGCCAGTGAACAAAGAGCTGCGGCTGCTTTCTCGCAAGGCGGCCCAACCAGTAAAAGCTGCCACGCAGGTGGCCTACGAACCGCTTGTACTTCCGGCGGACCCAGTACGCTGGGCTTGACCCGTCTATGCAGATCTCCGCATAGACGGGTCTATGCCGAGTCCGGGACTATGCGTAGCAGCATAGCTTTCGTGGCTTTAATTCACTTATAACTGAAGAAGTTAAGATCGCGGCCCCATTGCGGAACAGCGCATAGTCCGGATCCTTCTCCTGGCGTTTCCACCAGCGAGGAGTATTCCGTGACCATTCATAAGTCT
>DASXFV010000093.1:0-20574 GCA_036489445.1 Steroidobacteraceae bacterium
ACCAGGATCATGTCCTTCTTGCGGTCTTCTATGAATACGTATCCGCGCTCGTCCATGTGTCCGATATCGCCGGTGCGCAGCCAGCCTTGCGGCAGCATCACCATCGCGGTTTCGTCCGGCCGGTTCCAATAGCCGCGCATCACCTGAGGGCCGCGCACACAGATCTCACCTGCGGTGCCGAGGCTCACTTCCACGCCCGCATCATCGCGAATGGAGATTTCAGTTGAGGCAATCGGCAGACCGATGGAGCCAGTGAAGTCCGTGAAAGGAATATTGATACACGCCCCGGGTGAGGTCTCGGTCAATCCCCAAGCCTGGGTCAAAGGATTCCCGGTAGCCGCCTTCCAGCGGCGTGCCACGGTTTCCTGCACGGCCATGCCACCGCCAAGAGTGATTTTCAGCTGGCTGAAATCCACCTGGGCGAACCCCGGAGTATTCAGCAAGGCGTTGAACAGGGTGTTTACGCCGCTCAGGAAGGCGAATGGGTAGCGGCGCAGCTCGGCGACAAACCCTGCGAAATCGCGAGGATTGGTGATCAGGACGTTGGTCCACCCCATGCGCAGAAACAGCATGCAGTTCGCTGTCAACGCAAAGATGTGGTACAGCGGAATGGGCGTGACCAGGTATTGAGTCGCCTCGGCGGTGCTGGGCAGAAAGGGCTCAATCCAGGCTGAGGCCTGCAGCAGATTGGCGCAGATGTTGCCATGCGTGAGCACTGCGCCCTTGGCCACTCCCGTGGTGCCGCCCGTGTATTGCAGGAAAGCGATGTCCTCGTGTGTCAGAGCCATTTCCTGCAGCCGCTGACGGGCCCCAGCCGCCAACACCGCACTGAAATTCACCGCACCCGGAAGCCTCCAGGGTGGCACCTGCTTGCGTATCCGGCGGACGACGAAATCGACAATGACAGACTTCGGAAATGCGAGCAGTTCGCCGACACTGGTAGTGATCACCTGGCGGACCGCCGTGCGCGGTAATACGGCCTCCAGCACGTGGGCGAAGTTCTCCAGAACCAGGATGGCGGCGCAGCCCGCGTCCTTGAGCTGGTGTTCCAGTTCCGGCGCAGTGTAGAGCGGGTTCACATTGACGACAGCGAGCCCCGCGCGTAGCGCGCCGAACATCGCGATTGGATACTGCAGGACATTCGGCAGCATGATCGCCAGGCGATCGCCGCGCCTGAGGCCGGCGACGTTCTGCAGCCACGCACCAAAGTCACGGGATTTGCGGTCCAGTTCGCCGTACGTCAGGTGCCGCCCCATTTGGATAAATGCGGCGCGCCGCGGAAACTTGACGAAACTCTGCTCGGCCATGTGCTTGAGCGATGCCAGCGCGGCTGGGTCGATATCCGTGGCCATGCCCGGCAGATAGGATTTGAGCCAGATCCGTTCCATGATCAACGCCTCAGCAGTGGTAGCAGGTAGGGCCAGACGGTGTCGAGCACGCGCGGCTCACCCGCGGCAACCGGATGCAGACCATCGGCCTGCATGAGCTCTGGATGCAGAGCCACCCCGGCGAGCAGGAAAGGTACCAGTGGCATCTGGTACTGTCGGGCCAGGTCCGAATACAGGGCGGCGAAGCCATTACCATAACGTGGCCCATAATTGGGCGGCAGGCGGATACCGAGCAGCAGCACCTGGGCGCCGGAGTCCTTGGCCAGTGTGATGATGCGCGCAAGGTTGTCGTGAACAGTCTGCAGGGGCAAGCCGCGCAGGCCGTCATTGGCACCCAGTTCCAGCAGCACGATTGCCGGATGGTGCACGGCCAGCAGGTGAGGCAGTCTTTCGAGACCGCCACTGCTGGTCTCGCCGCTGACGCTGGCGTTGATGATTTGGTACTCGTAACCTTGGTTGCGGAGCCGTTGTTGCAGCAGCGCGACCCAGCCCTGCTCGGGCTGTAGGCCGTACGCCGCACTCAGGCTGTCACCGAAGCTGAGGATGATGTGATTTTGCGCGGCAAACGCGCCCTGGAGCCCGATGAGCAGCAATGTCAGTGCGAGTGCCCCGCAGCGCGCCAATGCCGATAGCGTTCTCAAGGTCGTAAACCTCACAAAACAGGTTAGCAGTCCGGAAGGGCCGCTGGCCATTGTGCACGATGTCTCCTTCGACATCGCCAGAGGCGAGACGGTTGCGATTACCGGTGCGTCCGGTGCCGGCAAGTCCACCTTGCTGGCGATGTTGGCCGGGCTGGACCTGCCCACCACCGGACATCTGTGGCTGGATGGCCATGACCTGACCACGCTGAGCGAGGACGGTCGCGCGCGCCTGCGCGCGCAGCGCGTCGGGTTTGTGTTCCAGTCCTTCCATCTGATCCCATCGCTGACGGCGCTGGAGAACGTGTTGCTGCCCCTGGAGTTGGCGCAGCGCGATCAGCCGCGGGCCCAGGCGCGCGAGGCCCTGGACCGGGTCGGTCTCACCTCGCGCGTGGGGCATTACCCGCGCCAGCTGTCCGGGGGCGAGCAGCAGCGGGTGGCCTTGGCCCGGGCGTTCGTCATCAGGCCGGCGGTGCTGTTCGCGGACGAACCTACCGGCAATCTGGATGCCAACACCGGTCAGCGCATCATTGAGCTGATGTTCGATATGAACCGCACGGCGCGCACGACGCTGGTGCTGGTCACCCATGAGCAGCCACTGGCGGTGCGCTGTGACCGGATTTTGCACATGCAGGCCGGCGGCCTGGTCGCGCCGTAATGCATGCGCTGAAACTGGCGCTGCGGACTCTGCTGCGCGAGTGGCGCTCCGGTGAGCTCGGGGTGCTGCTGCTGGCATTGACCACCGCGGTCGCGGCCCTGACGGGGGTGGGTTTCCTGGTCGGCCGGATCGACACGGCGGTGCGCGAACAGGCGACGCAGGTGCTGGCGGCAGACATCCGCATTTCATCCACGCAACCGCTGCCCGAGGGCTGGTTCACCGGCGCCGCCCAGCGCGGTGTCCATAGCGCGAGCATTCAGACCCTGTTGAGTGTGGTGTTTAGAGGCGATGCGAGTCAGCTCGCCAATGTGGAAGCGGTGTCCGAGGGGTATCCACTGCGCGGCACGCTGCTGGTGGCCGATCAGCCCTTTGCGGCAGGTGCTGCAACCAGGGCAATCCCGGCACCGGGCGAGGTCTGGCCCAGCTCCAAGCTGCTCGCCACGCTGGGGGGCGGCATCGGAACGCAGCTGTCCATCGGCGCTGCCACACTGAAAGTCACCCGAGTGTTGATTTCCCGTCCCGACCAGGGTGCCAATCTGGCGGACCTGGCACCCACTCTGATCATGAATCTCAAGGACCTGCCGGCAACTCAACTCATCCAACCGGGCAGCCGCGTCAGCTACTCGGCCTTGTTCGCGGCGGATCCGCCCGTCATTCGCGCCTTTCGACCTTGGCTGCTGGAGCACACGCGGCCAGAGGACCGCATGCGCGATGTCAGCGAGGCCAGTCCGCAGTTGGAAAATGCAGTGGATCGTGCGGGCCGGTTCCTGACTCTTGCCAGCCTGGTCAGTGTGCTGCTGTGCTCGATCGCGGTGGCGATGTCGGCACGGCAGTACGTCCGGCGGCATCTGGATGCGGTCGCCCTGTTGAAGACCTTGGGAGCAACGCGTGGATTTACCCTGAGTGTCAGTCTGCTGCAGCTGATGACGGTGGCGCTGCTCGCTTCTGTTGCAGGATCAGTGATTGGTTTCATCGCGCAGGAATGGCTGCTGCGCGCGGTGCAGGGCCTGTTGGGCACCACCACTCTGCCTCCCGCAAACCTGGCTCCTTTGGGGATGGGTGTGAGTGCGGCGCTGGCGGTTCTGGCGGGATTCGCACTGCCACCGCTGCTGCAACTGGCCCGGGTGCCACCGCTGCGGGTGTTGCGGCGGGACGTGGGACCGCCACCACCGTTGGTCATCCTGGCGTTCGGTCCGGCCGTGGTGGTGGTGATTGGCCTGGTGTGGTGGGCCGTGCGTGATCTGCGGCTCGCCGTGCAGTTTCTGATCGGTCTGGCCACCTTTCTGGTGGCGCTCGGGGGCGCGGGGTTCGTATTGGTAACCCTGTGTGGGCGGCTGCGCGGGCGGGTTGGGGTAGCCTGGCGCTATGGTATCGCCAATCTCAGCCGCCGCCGCGCCGACAGTATGGTGCAGATCGCGGCATTCGGCGCCGGGCTCATGGTGCTGCTGGTGCTGGGCGTGGTGCGTAATGATCTGGAGGGCGACTGGCGGCGCAGCCTGCCGGCGGATGCACCCAATTATTTCTTCGTGAACATTCCGCCCGCGGATAGCAATGCCTTTACACAGTTTCTAGAGCAGCGCGGGGCGCACCTGTCGCGGATGCTGCCGATGCTGCGCGGCCGCCTGACGGCCATCAATGGCCGGTCGATGGAGTCAATGCGTTTCGCTGACGGACGCGGTCGCGGTTTCTCCGGCCGCGAACAGAATGTGACCTGGGCGGCGGTGCTGGGAAGTGACAACCAGATCGTCTCCGGGCGCTGGTGGCCGCAGGACTATCACGGTGCGCCGCAGGTCTCGCTGGCCACGGAATTCCAGCAATCCCTGGGCGTCGGAGTGGGTGACAAGGTCAGCTTCGACATCGGCGGTGAACCATTTGAGGCCACTGTGACCAGCATCCGCAAGGTGAAGTGGGACAGCTTTCAGCCGAATTTCTTCGTGGTGTTCTCTCCGGGTGTGCTGGATGCGGTGGCCGGGACCTTTCTGACCAGCGCGTACTTCCACCCCACGGATCCGCATGTGATGGCGCAGCTAGCGCGGCGCTTTCCCAGTGTCTCCATCTTCGATGTCGATGATTTGTTGGCACAGGTCCGCAGCATCATCGACAAGGCCGTGCTCGCGGTGCAGAGCGTCTTTGCCTTCACCTTGTTCGCCGGGCTTGTGGTGCTGCTGGCCGCGGTGCAGTCGAGTCGCGAGGAGCGGCGTTTTGAGAGCGCCATGCTGCGCACACTGGGTGCAAGCGGGGCTACGGTGTGGCAGGGAGTGATGGCCGAATTCGTGGCCCTGGGGCTGCTCGCCGGTGCGTTGGCCGTGGCGGGTGCGGCGCTTGCCGGGGCATTCGTGGCGACGCGCGTGCTGCAGGTACCTTACGCCTTTGATCCGTGGTTACCGCTGCTGGGTATTGGCGGTGGCGGGCTGCTGGTGTGCATCAGCGGCTGGCTGGCGACTCGCAGCGTGGTCTCGCAGCCGCCCATTCTGACGCTGCGCGGCGACTGAGCCGCGGCTAATGTTTGAGGATGATCGCTGCCCAGGAATCCGGCTGCGGATCGCCGCGCCAGTCCAGGCCTTCTATGGTCAGCTGATAAGTGCCGGCGCCAAGTGCGGAGCTGTTGAGTGAGAAACCCAGTTCTCCATTGGAGTCCCTGATCAGGTTGTTGAACACTGCAACCCGTCCCTGATCCACACGGTCGATGGTGATGCGAAATGCCCTGAAGTCCGAATGGGTCATGTCGAGTTTGATATTGACGAGCTGCGCCGCGGCGCCACCGATGACTGTGGCGATCGCAGCAGCCGGCCCGACATGTGTGGGCTGGACTTCAACCGTGCTGGTCCCGGTAGCGGCATCCAGGGGTTGCTCGAGGACCAGTTTGTGCAGCACCGCGACTTTGAGCATCTGCTCAGACAATTGACTGTTCAGCACCAGAATTCCGATACCCAGCGCGACGATCAGACCCGCGAGCACCAGCGGCACATAGGGCCGCTCCCAGAATTTCCTGGGCTTCTCCTGCCAGGGTTCCGGCATGCCGCTCGCCTCCAGCAGCCGCAGGGCCGCATGGACGCGTTCGGGCAGTCCGATCTCATCCAGTATCTGGGGGTTCGCGCGACAGAAGCGTTCAAACACGGTTGCGCCCCGAACCGGCAGGCTACCCGCCAGGTAGAGTTCGACAATTCGATTGCGGGCGATGAATTCCCGATCCATGACCGGCGGTACGGCAACCGTCTCAGGATTGGGCAGTTTCCTTGGATTCAGCGCCGCCAGGGGACGCGCCGGTGCGGCCGTCCGGACCGCAGGCGATGCCGGAGCAGGCAACGGCGGGGTTGGCAACGGTGCAGCTGGTTTGGGCGCGGCACCGGGGGGGGAAGGCGGCGCAACCTGGTCGCGTGCCTCAGGGGCGGGTAGCTGCGGTTTAAGTGGCGGTACGAGCAGGCTCGGTGCCCCGGCCAGGGCCGCCGGCGGCACGGCCCGAGGGAGCGGCACGGCTTCCTCCAAGGCCTCCGGTTCGGGCATCAGATGAGCATAGGGGTCATCGCTGATGACCGGTTTGGCGGCCCGCAGCCGCATGGTGACCGTTGCGGTGTGGTCGGTCAGCGTTGGCGTCGTACCGGGTTTGCGAGCGGCTCCTGAGGCGGCTTCCGCCGCATGGGCGGCCCGTGCATCAACTGCCGAGGTCTCCAGCAGTTCCATGTCCGGGACCAGGGCCAGCAGATCGTCCGCAGAAGGCGAATCCACCGGTGACAGGTCCGGCCCGGAAGGCAGCGAGCCAGGATTCGATTGCGAGGCCATCAGCTGAACTCTTTGAAATCCGGATTGATTCAGGCGGCTATCGTGCAGTGTTAAGGAATGTAAGCCTAGGGGCTGTCTCACAGAACCACCCTTCCCTGGCCGAATGCGAACTGGATCTCAATTGCACCTCATGGGAGTACTTACCCATGCGCGCGGTCACAGCTAGACCCTGGCTGCTCTGCTACTTTCCGGAGTCTTGGTCGGTTATTCGATTCATTTGCCATGGTTGGACAGGACGACTCCCGGTACACGGCGCCCGCAGGACTGCTACTGCCGAGGCGCTTCCCGGAGCCCATCGAAATCGAATATATCCAATTCAGCCTGCGCATGTTCCGACCCGGCATCCGTGCCTGGCATTCGGCCGCCTTGTGTCTGGCCGTGTTGCTGCTGACGGTCGGTACCGTGCTGCACGGCATCGGCTATGCATATCCGGTGTTGCCGCTGATCTCAGGACGGATGGAGCCGGCGACACTGTGGCTGCTGGGCCTGGCGGTAGGTGCGCGCGCCGGGCTGTGTGGGCTTTCGTGGCGCTCCGACTATGTGACCGTCTACGGCAAATGGGCGCTGCCGCTGGCGGTGCTGGGACATGCCTGCGTCAATGCAATCTTCGCCCGAGAGAGCTTCGGGCCGCATCCGGGCTACCTGGCGGCGATCGCAGTCTACGCCTTCGGAGCGAGCTTCCTGACCGGCCTGCAACTGCGCCAGTCGCTCCTGGTCAATGGCGCCGCGCTATGCGTACTGGTTGGATACGCGTGGGGTCAACCGTTGCCACCCATGGTGGTGTGGTCGGTTATCGGGCAGGTCGCCTTCGCGATGCTGATGGCCAGCCTGGTCGCCGTCACCTTGGAACGCTCGGTGCGCGCCCTGTACCTGGAAAATCGCCGGGTCGGGGAGATGGCAGCCCGTGACGGCCTCACCGGGCTCAAGAATCGACGCGCCTTTGACGAGCACCTGCGGCGGGTCTGGCAGTTGGCCTTGCGGGATCGGCGCTCCCTGGGTGTCCTGCTCATCGATGTGGATTTCTTCAAAGCCTTCAATGACAGCATGGGTCATCAGGCCGGAGATGCAGCGCTGCAGCGTATCGCAGGCGTGGTGGCGGCGACCGCGCGCCGGCCGCTCGACCTGTCCGCCCGATACGGGGGCGAGGAGTTGGCGATAATCCTGTTTGATGTCACCCGGGAGTACGTCGCGGCTACGGCCGAACGCGTCCAGCGCATGGTCGAAGAACTCAGGATCACCCATCCCGAATCCTCTGTGGCGCCGGTGGTGACGGTCAGCACTGGCGTGGCCTATGTCCGACCCACGGCAGATCGCAGCCCACAGGGGGCGATACTGCTGGCCGATCGCGGGCTTTATGCGGCGAAGCGCGCGGGGCGCAATCAAATCGCCTTTCTGGATCGGGACCAGGAAATGATTACTACAGGGGTGTTTGATCCCGGCAACCCGGCGTTCGCCAAGACCGCTTCACGATGAGAGCGGCTCGAGCAGACGGTCCATGGGTTCGACCACCGAAGATTGCGTGAAGTCGAACCCCACGGCCGTCAGCCAACGCCGGCCGGACTGCGAATCCACATACTTTGCGGCGCAATGGGTACCCAGGACCTTGGCGGCCTGAGCGATCGCCACCACCCGCGCCTGCGCGAGTTTGTCGCGCAGAGCCGCGGCCACCAATCGGGTTTCCACCTTCAATAGCCTTACCGCACTGGAGCGCAGCAGGTCCAGGGCGGCTGTATTGAAGGTGAAGTCATCAATCACCGCGAAACACTGTGATTGCTCGCATTGGGTGAGAAACCGCTCGGCCAGGAGCCGCTGGTTCACGCACGCAGACTCGCGTAATTCGAAGCCTATGATCCGCGGATCCTGGGAGGCGGACGCCAGGGCGCGGCCCAAGGCCGCGGGTAGTTGCGGATCGGCAAGCGCCTGAGCGGATACGCCAATGGTGAAGCTCACGGGATCGCCTTGCAGCAGCGTCGGATTCTGCTGCAGCCAGGCGAGCAGCTGGTTGAGCGTCGCCAGTGCGTCGCCGCGCTGCTGCTCGGCTACGGGCACGATCTGGTAGCGACGGGTGCGGCCTCCCGGCCGCAGTCGGATCAGTTCGCGCAGTTGCAGGCCGCGTGCCGCGGCAACGGTCGCGGTACCCGTGTCACCGGCAGTCCTGGGGACGCTCGGCACTTCACCCGTGGTGGGCGTTGCAGAATCCGGCACCTCGACCTCGACCTCGACCTCGGGCTGGGCTGACCACGAGAGTACGTCAGCGCCGCAGATCGCGGCGACGGCGGAGGCGGGCTCGAGGATTGCCAGAGCTTGCGCGTCGCTGGGTGCGGCGGGCTGCCAGTCCAGCAAATCATCGGCCCCATCGTTTGCGGGATCACCGGGGCTTGCGCCCGGGATCAGCGTCACTTCCAGCGGTCGGCTGTCAATCGAAAACGAGCGGATTCCCGTGCCGATACCCGTCGCCCCCAAAGGCGGTGGCGGCACCAGCAACATGGCGACCTTCTGCAGTACCGAACGCATGCTGGTGGTCAGAATCCGTGCCGCGACGTTGCCGGAGCTGAGGATCTTGGCATCCATGAGCACCATGACCAGGCCGGCCAGAGTCGCGCGCGGCGTGCGCACCGCCAGGAACAGCGCGGCGCGACCGTCACTCAGCGACGCTTCAAGGTGGGCGCGGGTGGTGGCGGCGGCCAGCGTGACGACAGCCTCTTCCACCACGCTTTGTTCATCGGGCCCGAGCGCCCCTTGGCTCAGCCACTGAACATCACTGTCGGCGTCGAATATGGAAACGGAATGCAGGCGCAGCGGCGACAGCAGCGACAGCAGCTGCGCCCCCAGTAGATCCACCTGCTCACCCGGCGCCTCGGTTTCCGGGCGCAGGGCGGTATTTTGTTGGGTATTCGGCAAGTCACGGCACCCCGGTTGCTGCGGCTAAGGGTGGCAGTCTGCGCGAAGCGACACCGTGATCCTGCTCGCGTTCTGCGAGGCAAATCCTCGCGGGGCGCGCGCCGCGCGCCCCGCGCTTGTCATAACTTAGGCGGCAGGCAGGAAGTCGCGCTTGCCGATGTCCACCGCGTTATGACGCAGGATGGCGTAGCACATCGCGAGGTGAAAATAGAAGTTCGGCAGGACCCAGTTGCGCAGGTACTGCAGACCTTTGAATTCCAGTTTGTGATCGCGCAACGGAATCACGACGTCCCGATCCTCAGCGCCCTTGAAGGCGTCTGCCTTGACGCTTGCGACAAAATCGATCGTCTTCTTGATGCGTGCCTGCAGTTCGGCGAGGGTCTGTTCGTTGTCCTCGAGCTTCGGCGCCTCAATGCCCGTCAGGCGCGCGGTGCCGCTCTTGGCAAAATCGCTCGCCAGCTGCACCTGTTTGATGAGCGAAAACATGTCAGGCGCCAAGCGCGCATTGGCCAGCACCGCACTATCAAATTTCTTGGCAGTGGCGAATTCGGCCGCCTTGTCCAGCTGCTTCGAGAGGTTGGCCAGCATGGGCAGGAAGGTTTCCACCGTCATGGTGTACACGGAAATCTGCATAGGGGTCTCCTGGTAACGCGGTTGGCTAGTGAGAGAGGGGCCGGATTCTACACTCTGTCCCGCTGTACATTGATGTCACGATGGTGAAACAATAGAGCACCGAAAAGCTATAATTGGATCCAAAATGAGCCTGTTCTGGATGCCAGCGCAATTGGCGACCTTGTCCAAGGTGGTCGAGCTGAATGGGTTTTCCGCCGCGGCTCGCGCGCTTGGGGTGCCCAAGGCTGCCGTGAGTCGCGCGGTTGCCGACCTCGAGACGGCACTGGGCGTGAGGGTGCTGAACCGCACCACCCGCCGCTTGTCATTGACTGAGGCCGGCCAGCTCATTTACCCCCACGCCCGACGCCTGGCGGACGAGGCTGACGCCGCACGCGCTCAGATCGGACGCTGGTTCGCACCCCCCACCGGCCCCTTGCGGGTCGCCGCCGATCCCACGTATGGCCGCATCCTGCTGGCCCCCCTGGTACCGCGATTCATGGAAAGCTTTCCGGACATCCCGCTGGAGGTGAATCTGCAGTCCCAGGGGCCAGATGGGATGGGCGGGTCCGGTAAAGGCAGTGACGTCGCCATCCGGACCGGCACGAGCGAGGAGCCGGGAATGGCACACCAGCTGCTGGGTTCGCCTCCGGCCATCCTGTGTGCCACGCCGGCATACCTGCAGCGTCGGGGCACGCCGGAGCGGCCCGATGACCTGCGGGCGCACGATCTGCTCACGCCCGAGGGCGACGGTCCGGAATTCTCCATGACGCTCGTGCGCGGCGCCATGCGCGCGCAGATCCGGGTCGCCTCGCGGCTGGCGGTGAATGATCCGGCGGTATTGCACGCGGCTACCGCCGCGGGTCTGGGCATTGGAGTCCTGCCGGAATTCCTGTGTCGGCAGGGCCTCGGCACCGGCCGGCTCAAGCGGCTGCTGCCCGACTGGGAGCTACCGCAGATCATGCCGTTGTATGCGGTGTACCCTGCAACGCAGGGCGCTGACACGCGTGTCCAATGTTTTGTGGATTTCCTGGCCGCCAATGTGGTGCCGGCGCTGGCGCAGATCTGAATCAAGGAGGTGTGAGATGTACCGCGCACCACTCAAGGACCTGTCTTTTGTCCTGAACGAATTGCTGGGGCCGCAGCCGTTGTCCGGGTGTCCGGCACATGCCGATTATTCGGCGGAATTGGCTGAATCCGTACTCAGCGAGTCAGCGCGGTTTGCGCAAGGGGTGCTGGACCCCATCAATCGCAGCGGTGATCAGGAGGGTGCGCACTGGAGCGAGGAGGGTGTCCGCACCGCCAAGGGCTTCCGTGACGCCTACCGACAGTTCATCGAGGGCGGCTGGCAGCAGTTGCGTGCTCCGGCGCATATCGGCGGCCAGGGCGCACCGATGATGCTGGCGACGGCCGTGCAGGAGACCTGGGCGTCCGCCAATCTCGCCTTCAAGCTCTGTCCCATGCTGACTTACGGCGCCATCCATGCCCTGGAACTCACGGCGTCGCCGGCGCTGAAGCAGCGCTTCCTGCCGAAGATGGTCACCGGCGAATGGGCAGGCACCATGGTGTTGACCGAGCCGCAGGCAGGTTCCGATCTGGCCTTGATCCGCACCCGCGCCGTACCGCACGGCGACAGTGAATTCCGGCTCTTTGGCCAGAAGATCTTCATCACCTGGGGGGAGCACGATCTGACGGACAACATCATCCATATGGTGCTGGCCCGCATCGAAGGTGCGCCTGAAGGTGTGCGCGGGATTTCGCTGTTCCTGGTACCCAAAGTGCTGGTGGAGGCAGGGGGCGAGCCCGGGCGGCGCAATGAAGTGCGCTGCGTCTCCATTGAACACAAGCTCGGCATCCATGCCAGTCCCACCTGCGTCATGGCATTCGGCGGCCAGGAGGGCGCGGTCGGCTACCTGGTGGGTGAGGCCAATCATGGACTGGAATACATGTTCATCATGATGAACGTAGCCAGGCTGGCGGTGGGTTTGCAAGGCTATGCCGTGGCCGAGCGCGCGTTCCAGCAGGCGGCTGACTACGCCCGTACGCGCGTACAGGGACGCATCGGCGCGGGAGCCAAAGCGCCAGGCGGCGGCTCGGCACCCATCATTCATCATCCCGATGTGAAGCGCATGTTGCTGCAGATGAAGGCGGGCACGGAGGCCATGCGTGCGCTGACGCTGTACACGGCGTGGCAACTGGATCTGGCCGATTCCCACTCGGATCCGGCGTTGCGCGCCCAGGCCCAGGCCCGGGGTGACCTCTTGATCCCCATCGTCAAGGGGTGGTGCACCGAGTTCGGTGTGGAGCTGGCGAGCACCGGCATTCAGGTGCACGGCGGGACCGGATACATCGAGGAGACCGGCGCGGCCCAGTGGTTGCGCGACGTGCGCATCACCGCGATCTACGAGGGCACTACTGGCATCCAGGCCAACGATCTGTTGGGGCGCAAGCTGGCACGCGACAAGGGTGCGGCCATGATGAGCCTCCTGACCCAGATCGAGCGGGAACTGGCAACGGAGGTGGGCTCTGCTGCCGCGGAGGCGATCCGCGGCGAAGCGTTGTCCGCGCTGGGCATGCTGCGCGGGACCACGGTGCAACTCCTGGAGCTGGCGGCGGTGGACACCGAGCGGGCGCTGTCCGTCGCGGTACCCTATCTGATGATGTGTGGCGTCGTGCTCGGTGGCTGGCTGATGGCACGCGCCGCGCGCCTGGTCAGCGTCACGGGTGCTGACGTGCAGCACGAGTTCAATGCCGCGAAGCTGGCGACTGCACGCGCCTATGCCGGGCAGTTGCTGCCGCGCGCCGCCGGCTATCGACAGATCGTCCTCAAGGGATCGGAGTGCATCGCCGGCGTCGATGCGGCGCTGATCTAGTGACCGCCGAGTCGCCGCGCGGGCGCACGCAGCCGCAGCGGTGGCGGCTCGTTCAACGTCTGCATGTAAAGCCGCCGCGCGTCGGGCTCGAGGGTGGTCAGATCCACCTTCTCCGTATGCGTCAGTCGCAGTGCTGAATCACTGATACGGCCCACCGCGCGATTGCGTGGCCACCAGCGTCGCGCCAGACGGCGCGTGGTGCCGGACTTCAGAATCTCCGCGACCGCGCTCGCCACCAGCGGATCGCGGGTGAGCTCGCCGTGTGCACAGGCCACATAGTAGGTGCCTGCCCCGGCCAGTCTGGCGCTGACAGCAGGGATCGTGCCATCGCCATGCCGGGTCACGGTGTAGATGAAATCATCGCCGGCGCGCTCGATGCCGGTGACGGTGGGTTGGCCGGTACCGATCACCACTGACCAGTGCTCATTTGCCGTGGCCAGGCCGCCGCGCTCGGCGCGCGCTGCGCGCAGCAGTTCAGGACGGGGACGTGGGCCCTGGCGCGGCCACTGTTCCGCATCGAACAGATCGATGGGATGCGTGTGCGCGCGCGTGGGCAGCAGGTGATACAGGCTGGGGAAGGTGTTGAACACCTCTGCCGCGAGCTGCTCGGCGGTGATCCTGGAGTCGAGCCTGGCGAGCTTGCGCACCACCGGATAAGTTCCGCGCAGCGCCTGGACGCCCGCGAATGAACCCTCGTTTGGTGTTCCCAGCAGCACCACCTGCTGGACTTTGCGCCGCGCGGGGTGTGACAGCGCCGCCCGGGCGACCAGGCCGCCCATGCTATGCCCAACCAGGTGTACATGGGCGTAGGGAGCGGCCTCGATCCGTTGCGCCAACTGTTTGCCAAGGACCTCCACTCCCAATCGCCAGTCATAGTCCATGCACGTGACTTCAAAGCCACTGGCCACGAGATGCAGACGCAGGCGCAAGTAGGAAAACAGCACCACGCCCATGGCCCGCACGGGCGCGCCCGCGTCGGTCTGCAGCACGCGCAGACGGCCCGCGCTGATATCCACCGGGTCGACCCACAACAGATCTCGCGGCAGGGGCTCGGGGCGATCAAAGCCCAGCTGCGAACCCATGATGCCGGGGACAATGAAAACGCGCCCCCCCTGGGCCAAGGGTCGCGCCTGCGCGGCACGCTGTGCCAGATATCGCAGTTCGCCGTATTCGCGATCGCCGAAGAATGCGATGAGTTCCTGGCGCTGCTCCCCGCTGGCGAGCAGCGCCTCGGCCTCAACGTCGGAGAACGACAGTCGGTCGTAGGGTGTGATGTGCTCTGAGGGGCCGTCGAGCCGCATGGGTGGATGGCCGCTGGGAGGCGCGCCTGGGTTCAGCCTGCGCTCAACGGGCGCACCAGCGCGAGAACGTGCAATCTGATGCCGCCGGCAAACACCAGCACGATCGGTACGCGCTCGCCGACTTTCAGCGGATGCGCCAGGCCCTGCAGCATGATGTGCCGGCCGCCGGGAGTGAATGCGATGCTGGCTCCGGGTGCCAACGACAGGGCGCTGAGCGCCCTCATCCGCGACTGTCCCCCGGACTCCTGAGTCTCGTGCATCATCGCCATGCTCGCCAGCGGACACTCGACGCCCGTCAATTTGACGGCCGTGGTTCCAGCGTTTTGCAGCGACAGATAAACCGCGGCGACATCGGATCCGGGCGGAGGTTGGCGTATCCAGGCGCCGGCCACCACCAGACTGCTGTCGGCGGCCAGGCTGGGTGTCGCCGCCAGCACAGTGACCATCAGCACCAGGGCGCTCCAAAGGACCGGGGATCGGGCGGCGACTGTCATGGAATGGCGGCTCCGTAAGGGCACTGGCGTGGGTGCTTGAGTATGCCAGAGGGCGCCGCCTCCGGGCCCGCCCCGATGTGCCGCAGGCCTCACTTGCTGTCTTTGATGAGCACCTCGCAGAAAGCCTGGATGGCGGCCAGGCGCGCCGTCGATTTGCGCCATATGGCGCCGATCTGCCGGGTCGGGGTCGGCCGAACCAATGGGCGAACAGCCACCCCGCGCGCATTGCCGTAAGCGCCGCGGCAGGCCAGCTCCGGCATCAGCGTCACTCCGGCGCCAGCCGCGACCATCTGCCGCAAGGTCTCCAGACTGGTTGCGCGAAAGTCCTGGCGCTCCTGCACGGCGATGCGGCCGCACACCTCCAGCGCCTGATCTCGCAGGCAGTGGCCTTCCTCCAGCAGCAGCAGGCTCTCATTTTCAAGATCCGCGATGCGCACCGTCGCCTGCCGTGCCAGACGATGATGCTCGGGCAAGGCGACCTTGAAATCCTCATCGTAGAGCTTGCGGGTGGTCAGTCCATCTGCCACGACCGGCAACGCCAACACGCCCATATCGATCTCACCGGCCTGGAGTTTCTCCAGCATCGCCGCGGTCTGGTATTCAAACAGCAGCAGATCCAGCCGCGGCATCTGCTTACGCACCACGGGCGCCACGCGCGGCAGGACATAGGGACCGACGGTCGGGATCATGGCCACTTTGAACCGTCCAGACAGCGGATCCCGATGGGTCTGGGCGATGGTGACCACCTCATCGCTGGCGCTGAGAATGCGGCGCGCTCGCGCCACGATCTGCTCTCCGGCCTGGGTGAGCGTCGCCCCCCGGGGCTGGCGTTCGATGAGTGGTACGCCGAGATAATCCTCCAGCTTCTTGATCTGGGCCGAAAGCGTGGGCTGGCTGATGAAGCAGCGTTGGGCGGCGCGGCCGAAGTGGCCCGTATCGGCCACGGCGACCAGATACCGCAGGTCCTTGAGCTTGATGTCCGACATGAATGTTGCCGCTAAGTGCCGGTCACACTACGCGGTTGCGGCTACCGCCTTTCAGGAACTCAGCGATGTTGGCCGCGACCTGATCCAGGCAGCGCTGCCGCGCCTCGCGTGCCGACCAGGCGATGTGCGGGGTCAGGAGCAGGTTCGGAATCGACGGATCAACCAGCGGATTGCCGTCCAGAGGCGGCTCCTGCGGCAACACGTCGATGGCAGCACCACCGATCTTGCCGACGCGCAGCGCAGCCACCAATGCCGCGGAATCTATCAGTCCGCCACGTGCGGTATTGACCAGCAGCGCATCCGGCTTCATGAGGGCCAGTTCGCGGGCTCCGATCATGTTGGCCGTGGCCGGCGTCAGCGGGCAATGCAAGCTCAAGACATCCGCTTCGCGCAGCAATATATCGAGCTCGACGCGGCCGGGCGATGCGGGTTGTCCCGGGCGCCCGGCAATCATCACCCGCATGTCCAGCGCCGCCTGCGCCCCCTGGGCGACCGCGCGCCCCAGGGTACCGTAGCCGACGATGCCCAGTACCCGTGAGGACAACTCGCGGATGGGGTAATTCAACATGGTGAACTGTGGCGTGCGCGTCCAGGACCCATCCACGGCCAGACGCGAGAATTCACGCACCCGATGGGTGTGAGCCAGGATCACCGCCAGGACGTGCTGCATGACCGAGCGGCTGCAGTAGTCGCGGACATTGCATACGGCCACCGTGTGATCGCGCGCCGCCTCCAGGTCCACATTGTTGGTGCCGGTCGCCGCGACACCGATGAACCGCAGTTGCGGATTGGCGTCAATGAGCGCGCGGGTGATATGCAGCTTATTGGTCAGTACGATGTGTGCCCCGGCCATGCGTGTCGGAATGTCCACCTCACGGGTGACATCGTGGAGCACCACGTCGGGCAGTACGCGCTGGAGCGCGGTCATGTCAAGATCGCCATTGCTGACGGTGGCGAAATCCAGGAATACGGCTTTGAGTGTCATGGCCCGCATTATACGGGGATGTTCCGCGTGGGGCGGAGGCCGGCTGCTGGCCGCCCTGTCGACGGTGCTGCTGCTGGTCGCCTCACCCCCGCTGTCCGCCGCCGGCATCCAGATAGTTGATGATACCGGCGCCCGGTTCACCCTGACGCACCCCGCGCAGCGCATCGTGTCTCTGGCGCCCGGTGCCACGGAAATGTTGTTTGCGGCGGGCGCAGGCTCGAAGCTCCTGGCCACCGTGGCCTATGCCGATCAGCCGGACGCCGCGCGCCGGCTACCGCGGATCGGTGACAGCAACGCCATTGATATGGAGCGGCTGCTGGTCCTCAAGCCGGACGTGGTGGTGTACTGGCCGGGCGGTAACAATCCGGCGCAGATCGCGCAGCTGCGGCGCCTGGGATTCACCCTGTATGGCCAGCAGGTGGACCGCCTTGCGCAGCTGGGCGCATCACTGCGGCGGCTGGGCCGACTTGCGGGTACGGAAGTCGCGGCGCAAGCCAGAGCCGCGCAGCTCGAACAGCGGTTGCATCAGCTTACAGAACGGTATTCGCACGCCACGCACCTGACGGTGCTGTTGGAAACCTGGAATCAGCCGCTCTACACCGTTGGTGGTCCACAGTTGATGTCTGATGTGCTGGGCGTCTGCGGCGCCACGAACGTGTTTGGCGACCTGCCACAGTTGAGTCCGGCGGTGCAGGTGGAGGCGGTGATCGCGCGTGATCCGGAGGTGATCATCGCGGCTGCACCGCCCGGGGCCGGCGCACAATGGCTGCAGGCCTGGCGCCAGTTTCCCGCGCTGCGGGCCGTGCGCCGCGGCAACCTGCTGGATTTCCAGGATCAGGCACTCAGCCGGCTGGGACCCAGTGTGCTGGATGCGGCGACCGGTCTGTGCGCGCTGCTCGACGCGGCGCGCAGCAGGCGCTGATCCGCCAGTCTCAGTCCCGGAAATTGTTGAACTGCAACGGCAGTTCAACCTTGGCCTTGCGCAGCAGGGCCATGGCGGATTGCAGGTCATCGCGCTGCTTGCCGATGATCCGCACCTTCTCGCCCTGCACGCTGGCCTGCACCTTGAGCTTCGAGTCCTTGACCAGGCGCACGATCAGGCGGGCGGTATCGGTATCAACACCCTGGCGCAGCGTCACTTCCTGGGTCGCAGCCGCCAGATTGACCACCGGCTCCTTGATCTCCAGGCACAACACGTCGATGCCGCGTTTTGACAGGCGCAACTTCAGAATTTCCAGCATCTGCTTGAGCTGGAATTCCACCTGTGCCTTGACAGCCACGCTCATACCATTCAATTCATAAACCGCACCCGTGTCCTTGAAATCGAAGCGCTGACTCAGTTCGCGGTTCGCCTGGTCCACCGCGTTGGTGACTTCGTGGGAGTCGATCTCCGAGACCACATCAAATGAGGGCATACCTGCGGGACTCCGCGTGCATGGGTTGCGAGGGTGAACGGGAAGGCTATTCTAAGCTAACCGCAGTGCCCGCTGACCGGCTCCGAATCGCTCCTTGACGGCCCCAGGCCTACCGGCGATACTGCCGCCCGCATGTCTACGCAACTTCGCAACGAGTTTGGTACCTGGTGGTGGCGCACTTCCTGACGGAGTGGGCCCTGGTTGCTGCCGCCTTAAACTTTCCCAAAAAGACTCGAGCGTCGCCAGAACCCATCTCCGGAAATGTCCCGGGATGGGTTTTTTGTTGTCTGCATGATTTGAAACCAGAAACTGAATGAAAGCGCCTTTTGATATTGCCGGTGATCTGGACACTCCAGTCTCCGCCTATATGAAGCTTGCCACCTTCAGGCCCTGCTTCCTGCTGGAAAGTGTGGAGGGCGGCGAGCGGCTCGGGCGCTATTCGTTCGTCGGCTTTGGCGACAGCCTGGAGATCAAACTGGATGCCGTGGGCTTGCATGTGGGTTCCAAGCTGCATGCACGGCCGGACAACGCCACCGATTTGTTGAATCAGCTGCGGGCGGCGCTGGCTATTGCGCCAGTTCCCGCACCGCAGATTGCCGCCGTGCCCCTGGCGGGCGGCCTGGTCGGTTTTGCCTCCTACGATGTGGTGCGGTTCTTCGAGCATCTGCCGAAGCGGGTCGCGACGGCAGACGGCGTGCCGGCGCTGCACTACGTGGCTCCGCGTTCGCTGCTGGTGTTTGATCACCTGACGCGCAGCATCGCGTTGCTGCATGCCGGCTCGGACGCAGAGCGCGCCTCCTTGCGGCGCGAGATCATCCAGGCGCTGCGCGGTGGTCTGCCCACCGCGCCGCGTCCGGGCCGCTATCAGCCGCCCACTCCCTCCATGACCCGGCCCCAATACGTCGCTGGCGTGAAGCGCACGCAGGAATATATCGCTGCGGGGGATGTCTACCAGCTGGTGCTGGCGTCGCGCTTCAGCGGCAGGCACGAGCTGGATCCGTTCCAGGCTTACCGGGCCCTGCGGCTGATCAACCCATCCCCTTATATGTACTACTGCGCGCTGGGCGACATCACGGTGGTGGGTTCCTCACCGGAGGCGCTGGTCAAGCTGAATTCCGGGCACGCACAACTGCGCCCGATCGCCGGTACCCGGCCCCGCTCGGATGATGCGGTGACGGATGTCGCGCGCGAGAGCGAACTGCGTGCCGATCCGAAGGAGAATGCCGAGCATGTGATGCTGGTGGATCTGGCGCGCAACGATCTGGGCCGCGTCGCGGCCGCGGGCAGTGTGCGCGTGGAGCCGTACCGGCAGATCGAGCGTTACAGCCACGTCATGCATATCGTGAGCGGAGTCCAGGGCAAGCTCGCTGCAGGTAAGGACGCATTTGATCTGTTCGCGGCCGCCTTTCCGGCCGGAACGCTGGTCGGGGCACCCAAGGTGCGCGCCATGCAGATCATTGACGAGCTCGAGCCAGTGGGCCGCGGTCTGTACGGTGGCACGGTGGGTTACTTTGGTGCGCGCGGTGCCATGGATCAGGCCATCACCATCCGCACGCTGGTATTCCATGGTGATGAATACAGCTTCCAGGCCGGTGCCGGCATCGTCGCCGACAGCATCCCGGAAGCTGAGCATGATGAAGTACTGGCCAAGAGTGGCGCCATGGTGCGGGCGCTGGCGCTGGCCGAGGAGGGCCTGTGAAGCCGCGTCTGCTGCTGATCGACAACTACGACTCCTTTACCTACAACCTGGTCCAGTACCTGGGTGAGATGGGGCAGGAGGTGCGCGTCGTGCGCAACGACGAGCTCCCGGCCGCGGAGATCGCGGCCCTGGCCCCGTCGCACATCGTGATCTCGCCGGGGCCCTGCACCCCGAACGAGGCCGGCATCAGCCTGGAGGTCATCGAGACCTACGCCGGGAAGATCCCGATCCTGGGCGTCTGTCTCGGGCACCAGGCGATCGGCCAGGCGTTCGGCGGCAAGGTGGTGCGCGCGGCGCGCGTGATGCACGGCAAGACGTCGCCGATCTCGCACGACGGCAAGGGGCTCTTCACCGGGCTGCCTAATCCGTTCGAGGCGACCCGCTACCACTCGCTGCTCATCGAACGCGCCAGCGTCCCCGATTGTCTGGACGTCACGGCCGAGACGGCGGAGAACGAGATCATGGCGGTCCGACACAAGACGCTCCCCGTGGAAGGCGTTCAATTTCACCCCGAGTCGTTCCTGACCATCTCGGGCAAGGATCTGCTGCGCAACTTCATTGCGAGGAAGGGCCGGCCATGACCGGCATGGTAGCGATGACGATCCGCGAGGCGCTCGCCCGCGTCATCGATCGTCAGAACCTGACCGCCGACGAGATGGCGGCCGTGGTCGGCGAGATCATGGACGGGCAGGCCACCCCGGCCCAGATCGGCGGCCTCTTGGTCGCGCTGCGGATGAAGGGGGAGACAGTCGACGAGATCGTCGGCGCGGCGCGGGCGATGCGCGCCCGCATGGTCGGCGTCGACTTCGCCGCAGAGCAGATCGTCGACACCTGCGGCACCGGCGGC
>DASXFV010000031.1:0-110132 GCA_036489445.1 Steroidobacteraceae bacterium
TGTCCCAAACTTTGAGGGGTCAAGGTATTCTTGACCCCTATATGACCCCTATATGACCCCTATATGACCCCTTTGCAAACGCTAAACTCCCCGGAATGCCCATAAATCCCGCAGAAACGCCTGGGTCGGAAATGCCTATAAACGTAGGCGTTTCCGCCGATTCTTCCCGAGAAAAGCTCGATCGCCGAATCTCAGTCGCTCCCATGATGGATTGGACGGACCGGCACTGCCGGTACTTTCTGCGCGGCTTCTCGCCTGACGTTCTGCTCTACACCGAGATGATCACGGCGGCCGCGATTCTGCGCGGCAATCGCGAACGGTTGCTGGCCTACGATGCGGCCGAACACCCGGTGGCGCTGCAGCTGGGGGGCAGTGAGCCGGCAGACGTGGCGAGCGCTGCGCGGATCGGCGCGCAGTTCGGCTACGCCGAGATCAATCTGAACTGCGGCTGTCCCAGTGACCGCGTGCACAGTGGCGCCTTTGGCGCCTGCCTGATGTTGGAACCGAAGCGGGTGGCCGACTGTGTGGCGGCCATGAGTGCGGTGGTCAGCATCCCCGTCACCGTCAAGATGCGCATTGGCGTGGTGGTGGGACACGGTGCCGCCGCGCGCACAGCAATCGCCCAGTACACGGATGCGGATCGCGATGCCTTGATGGACTTTGTGGCGCAGGTGCACGCGGCAGGCGCTGCGGCAGTCATCGTGCATGCCCGCAAGGCGGTGCTGGGCGGACTGTCGCCGAAGGAGAACCGGGAAGTTCCACCGCTGCGCTACGAGGTGGTGAAGATGGTGAAGGAGCGGTACCCCGGATTGCCCGTGATCCTCAACGGCGGCCTGCGACAGACGAGCACGGTGCGCGAGGCCCTCTCCTGGTGCGATGGGGTGATGCTGGGTCGCGAGGCCTATCACCGTCCGTGGCTGCTGGTGGAACTGCACGCGGCGCTCGGTGGCACCGGCGCGCCGCCGGAGCGGGCGGCGCTGCTCGAGCGGATGGCGGACTACGCCGCCCGGGAACTGGCACAGGGCGAGCGCCTGCCCAGCATCACCCGTCACATGCTCGGGCTGTACGCCGGGGAGCCCGGCGCCCGCGAATATCGCCGCCTGCTCAGCGTCGGGGCACGGGAGCCGGACGCCGGACCGGATCTGCTGCGCCGGGCTGCCCCGAGCCCCGCATCCTGAGGCGGTCCGTGCCCGTGAGCGGCAAAGTAGCGGTAGCACCGCAGTTGCGTATAATCGCGGCCATCGGTGCCGCAGCGTTATGACATCTATGGCACGGCTCTACGTCTAATCGGTGCATGGGAAAAGATATCGAGCTGGCCATCCTTTTCGCTGACGTCGTGGGTTCTACACGGCTCTATGAGCTGATGGGCGACCTGCGGGCCCGTGACATGGTGGCCATTTGCATCGACGTTATGCGAACTGCGACGGAGCAGCACCAGGGCACCGTCATCAAGACCATGGGCGATGAGATCATGGCGACCTTCGCGGACGCCGATCAGGCCCTCAATGCCGCCTCCCAGATGCAGCAGCAGATCTCGCGCCATTCCCAATTGAAGGTGGAGGGCCAGCCGGTCGCGTTGCGCATCGGTTGCCACTACGGTCCGGTGGTGCTGGAAAACCGGGACGTGTTTGGCTCGACCGTGCATACGGCCAACCGCATGACCAGCCAGGCCAAGGCCATGCAGATCATGACGACGGCCGCGGTGGTCGAGCGCCTTGCGCCGCAGTGGCGGGCGGCGGTGCGGCAGGTTGATGTCGCAACACTCAAGGGCCAGGGCAATGAGGTGGTGCTCTACGAGGTGCTCTGGCAGACCGAGGACGTGACCAGCATGGTGCCGGCCATCGGCATGAGCAACAGCACCTTGCCGCACCTGCGCCTGCGATTGCAGTTCCAGGAGCGGGAAATCGTTCTGGATGAGCGCCATCCTGCGGTGGCGATCGGCCGGGCGGAAGACAATGACGTTATCGTCAAGGGCAACCTGATCTCCCGGCTCCACGCCCGCATCGAAATGAACCGCCACAAGTTCGTACTCGTCGACCAGAGCACCAATGGCACCTTTGTGCAGTCCCACGAGGGCGATGAGGCCTTCGTGCGCCGCGACAGCGTGCAGATCAAGGGCAAGGGGATGATCGGACTAGGCAAGTTGCCCGACCAGGACTCCCCACAGACCATCCGCTTCGTGTGCGAAGAGGACTAGTCCAGCCCCTTCTCCAACACATCCAGGTTCTGCACCAGGGCCGCTGGCAGGCGTGAGCCGTACCGCCCCAGGTACTTGCGAAACTCTTCGACCTCGTGGCGCCACTGCGTCGGGTCCACCCGCAGCAGTTCGTTGAGCGCCTCGGGTTTCAGATCCAGTCCCTGCACATGCAGATCCTGCGGATGCGGCAACGACCCGATGGCGCTGTCTTGGGCGCCGACCGTTCCGGCCACGCGCTCCAGCATCCAGGCGAGCACGCGCAGGTTCTCGCCATAGCCCGGCCACAGGAACTTGCCCTGCTCGTCGCGGCGGAACCAGTTCACGTGGAAGATCTTGGGTGGATTCTTGAGCTTGGCGCCGACGTTCAGCCAATGCTGCCAGTAGTCCGCATAGTTGTAGCCGCAGAACGGCTGCATGGCCATGGGATCACGGCGCACGACGCCCACCTGGCCGGTGGCCGCGGCGGTGGTTTCCGAGGCCACCGAGGCACCGACCAGCACACCATGCGCCCAGTCTCGGGCCTGGTACACCAGCGGGGCCAGGGTGCGGCGACGGCCGCCAAACACGATGGCGGTGATGGGCACGCCCTTGGCGTCCTCGGCGTGCGGGGAGTAGGCCGGATTGTTGCGCGCGGCAACGGTGAAGCGTGAATTCGGATGCGCCGCGGGTCCTTTGGCCTTTTCATAGGGACGACCCTGCCAGTCGGTCACCGGGGTGCCCTCCTTCAGACCTTCCCACCACGGCTGGTTGTCTGCCGTGAGCGCCACGTTGGTGAACAAGGTGTCGTGGCGAATCATGTCGTAGGCGTTGCGATTGGTTTCCGGATTGGTGCCGGGCGCGACGCCAAAGTAGCCGGCTTCGGGATTGATGGCCCACAGCCGGCCGTCGGGTCCGGGATGCAGCCAGGCGATGTCATCGCCCACCGTGAAGACTTTCCAGCCGGGCATGGATTCCGGCGGAATCAGCATCGCCAGATTGGTTTTGCCGCAGGCAGAAGGGAAGGCCGCTGCGATGTAATGCGTCTCCCCCTTGGGGCTCTGCAGTCCCACGATGAGCATGTGCTCGGCCAGCCAGCCTTCCGTGCGGGCCTGGTAGCTGGCGATGCGCAGCGCATGGCACTTCTTGCCCAGCAGTGCATTGCCGCCGTATCCGGAGCCGAAGCTCTCGATGAGCAGTTCCTCGGGGTAATGGATGATGAACCGACGGTTTGGATCCAGTTCGCCAGCGGAGTGCAGACCCTTGACGAACTTGCCGGTGCGGGAGATGAGTTCCAGCGCCGGGCGGCCCATGCGGGTCATGACCTGCATGTTCAGCACCACATACGCGCTGTCGGTGATCTCAACCCCATAGCGCGACAGCGGGGAGTCCAGCGGTCCCATGCAGTACGGGACCACGTACAGCGTGCGACCCTTCATGCAGCCGTCGAACAGCACGCGCATTTTCTCATGCGCATCGGCGGGCGACATCCAGTTGTTGTTCGGGCCGGCGTCTTCCTTGTTGCGGGTGCACACGAAGGTGAGATGCTCCACGCGCGCCACATCGGAAGGGTTGGAGCGGGCCAGATGGCAGCCGGGAAACTCCTTGCTGTTCAGCTGCGCCAGATCCCCACTGGCCGTCAGCTGCTCCGTGAGCCGCGCGATTTCGTCCGGGGAGCCCTCGCACCAATAGATTGAAGCGGGCTGAGTCAGGTTGCGGACCGACTCCACCCAGGAAGTGACTTCCGGGCATAGTTTCGACAACGGGAGGATCGCGTGCGGAGCAGTGGCCATGCGTTTCAGTCCTTATGAAGTCACGTGTTGAATGCACCGCCGCGGCCTGGCCGCAGCGGTTTGCCAAGTCTTACGGCATACGGGAATTGGCCGGCGGTGCGGGAAATCCATTAATCTTTCAATTATATAAGCGGCCGGCGGGGATCCGTAGCGCGACGATGACCGCGGGTGGTTGTCAGTCATCGCCGGTACGACCCGGCAATCATGCAACTTTTGCCGAGCAAGTGCAGCATCGGCATAACCATTCTGTAATGTTGTCCGGAAGGCTTGGTGCAAGAATCTGATTTAGAAGGAATTTTTGATGCTGGTGGCAGTCTTGCCAGGGCGTTGAAAGGCTTTGTGCCACGCCGTCAGCAGCGGCACATGGCCGAGCGGGTGGCCACTGCGCTGGCCGAGCGGCGGATGCTGGTGATCGAGGCGGGCACCGGCACCGGGAAAACCTTTGGCTACCTGGTTCCGGTGCTGCTGTCCGGCCTGCGGGTGCTGGTGTCCACGGGTACCCGCACCTTGCAGGACCAGCTGTACGAGAAGGACCTGCCGCTGCTCGGCGGGGCGCTCGGGATGCCGGTGGATGTCGCGGTCCTCAAGGGCCGCGGCAATTATCTGTGCGTGCACCGCCTGGGTCAGGTGCAGCTCCAGCAGGCCCTGCGCGGGAGTGCACTGCTGGCGCAGCCCGCCACGGACCTGTTTGACCGCATCCTGAATTGGGCGACCCGCACCGCCACCGGGGATCTGTCGGAGATCCCGGACTTCGCCGACTCGCATCCGTTGTGGCCGCAGATCACCTCCACCCGCGACAACTGTCTGGGCCCGCGCTGCCCGGAGTACGCACGCTGCCACCTGGTGCAGGCACGGCGCGAAGCGCTGGAGGCGCAGGTGGTCATCGTGAACCACCATCTGCTGCTGGCGGATCTGACGCTGAAGGAAGACGGCTTCGGGGATGTGCTGGGAACCGCGGATGCCGTGGTGATCGATGAGGCGCATCAGCTGCCGGACCTTGCCATGCAGTTCTTCGGCGCGAGTTGCAGCGCCCGTGGACTGACCCAGGTGCTCAACGCCGTGCGGGCCGAGGGCACGGCGCCGGAGACCGGGCTGAAGTTCGCGTTGAGCGCCGTCGATGAGAGTCTCGACGCGCTCAGTGATGCGCTGCCCGCGCGTCCCGGCCGGACCCCCTGGGAGGAGTGCCCGCCGCAACTCACCGAGCGCACCCGGGACCTGGCGCACACCCTGTCCGCACTGGCTGGCGAGTTGGAAGCCCTGCCCGAGGACAGCATCGCCAAGGGCCTGATGGGACGCGTGACGGAGATGGCGGCGCAGCTCACGCGCATCGCGCAGGTCCAGGAGATCGAGGGCGCGCGCTCCGCGGAGCGCACCCCGCGCGGGTTTGTCCTGCACCTGCTGCCCTTCGAAGTCGCCAACCGGTTCCAGGCTCAGGTGCGGGCGCGACGCAGTGCCTGGATCTTCACGTCTGCCACGCTGTCAGTCGGGGAGGATTTCAGCCACTTCACCTCCCGGCTGGGGCTGGAGGAGGCCGAGACCGTGCGCATTCCCAGTCCCTTCGACTTTGAACGTCAAAGTCTGCTGTGGCTGCCGGAAGGCCTGCCGGAGCCCGCGGACCCGGATTTCGTGGGTGCCATGCTGGATGCCAGTGTGCCGCTGATCGATGCGGCACGCGGCGGCGCCTTCATATTGTTCACCAGTCATCGCGCCTTGTCCGAGGCGGCCATGCGCCTGCGCGCCCTGTGGAGCGCATCCGGCAAACGCTATCGGCTCTTCGTGCAAGGCGAAGCGCCGCGCGAGCAGTTGCTGCGTGGCTTTCGCGAGGACGGCAATGCGGTGCTGCTGGGTACCGCCAGTTTCTGGGAGGGCGTGGATGTGAAAGGCACGGCCTTGCGGCTGGTCATCATCGAGAAGCTGCCCTTTGCCTCGCCGGATGATCCCATCGTCAAGGCGCGCGTGGAACATATCCAGCGCCAGGGCGGCAATCCCTTCAAGGACTATCAACTGCAGGAAGCCGCCCTGACCCTGCGCCAGGGAGTCGGTCGCCTGATCCGCAGCGAAGTGGACTATGGCGTGGTGATGATCGCGGATCGCAGGCTGCGGACCCGACCCTATGGCCGCACCCTGCTGGCCGCATTGCCGCCGATGCGACGCGCAGGTTCCCTGCAAGAGGTAGCGCAGTTTCTGGCGCGCCACTCGCCACGGGCGACCGAGGCGCTGTCTTGAAGATCCTGGCGCTGGATACCGCCACCGAGGTCTGTTCCGTCGCGCTGCTGCTGCAGGAGGATCTGCTGGTGCGCGAACTGCCGCCGGGTACCGGGCACTCCGCGCACATCCTATCCTTGGTGCAGGCCGTGCTCGCCGAGGCGGACCTGGCGCTCACGGACCTCGACTGCATCGCCTTCGGCCGCGGCCCGGGGGGCTTCACCGGCGTGCGGCTGGCCGCCAGTGTGACCCAGGGCCTGGCCTACGGGGCGGGGCTGGCGGTGATCCCGGTGTCGGACCTGCTGGCGGTTGCCCAGCAGGCACTGGATCTGGCGCCCCGCGCCCGCAGCGTCCTGGTCTGCAACGATGCGCGGATGCAGGAGGTGTACTGGACCTGTGCCACCCGTGGACCTGGGGGCCTGGCCACTCCTGCAGGACCCGAGCAGGTGGGGCCCCCGAGCAGTGTGCTGCTACCCCCCGGATTGCCCGACCCGGTGTTGGGGGCGGGCCGCGGTTTTGGGGTGTGGGCCACGCTCCAGGGGCGCCTGGGTGCGCAGCTTTCCCAGGTGCAGCCGGAACTGCTGCCCCGGGCACGCGAAATCGCGCGGCTGGCAGCACCGCTGTGGGCGGCGGGGCACGGGCTCACACCGGAGCAGGCGCAGCCCGTGTATCTTCGGGATAACGTCGCCAAGCCGTCACGGCAATGACACATAGTGCAGAACGTCATGATTCTGCAATGAACGGGCCTCGTAATACGCGCGTCAAGTCACCACAAAGCCCATGCCAGCCAAACAAGTACTGATCGTTGAGGATGAGCGACCGATTCGCGAAATGATCGCCTTCGGTCTCAAGCGGGCGGGTTTCGAGGTTCGCGAGGCCGAAGATTGCCGGGCGGCCCGTGCCTTGCTGGCCGATCGCAGGCCCGACCTGGTCCTGGTGGACTGGATGTTGCCGGACATGAGCGGACTGGAACTGACCCGGGCGCTCAAGCGTGACCGCGAGACCCGCGAAGTCCCCATCATCATGCTCACCGCGCGTTCTGAAGAAGGCGACAAGGTCGCAGGACTGGAAGGCGGCGCCGATGATTATGTGACCAAGCCGTTCTCTCCCCGGGAGCTGCTGGCCCGGATCAATGCGGTGCTGCGCCGCGTCGCAGGACCCTCCGGGGAAGGGGAGCGCATTGATTTCGAGGGTCTGGCTCTGGACCAGGCCAGTCACCGCGTGCTGGTGGGCGAGATGACGGTGCCGTTGGGGCCCACTGAGTACCGGATGCTGGAGTTCTTCATGACCCACCCCGAGCGGGTGTATACCCGTGATCAGCTGCTCGATCGCATCTGGGGTGGAAATGTGTACGTCGAGGAGCGGACCATTGATGTGCATATCCGGCGCCTGCGCAAGGCGCTCGAGGACTTCGGGTACGATCGGTTCATCCAGACTGTGCGCGGTTCGGGGTATCGGTTCTCCGCCCGCACCGCCTGACAGTTCGCAGGTGTAGCGCCGTATGTCCAGTGGCTTTCAAGTCGGCCTGTTCATCGGTTTGCGGATTCTCGCAGTGGCGGCTCTGGGCCTGCTGCTGGGTTGGCCGCTGGGCAGCTCCTGGGCCGGATTGACGCTCGCCTGCGGCTTATACGTGTGCTGGCAGCTGGTGACCCTGTTTCGCGTTGAGTGGTGGGTGCGGCATCGGGGTTTCGCGGAACCTCCGGATATCGGCGGTCCCTGGGGCGAGGTCATCACCCAGATCGTGCGCCTGCACCGCCGCAAGCGCTTCCACAAGCAACGCTTTGTACAGCTGTTCCGGCAGATCCAGCGTTCCACCGCGGCCTTGCCCGACGGCGTGGTCATCCTGAATGACTTGCGCGAGATTGTCTGGTTTAACCGCATGGCCGGTCAGCTGCTGTTCCTGCGGCGGCCCGCGGACCTGGGCCTGCGCATCGACAATCTGCTGCGCCAGCCGGATTTCGTGCGCTATCTGAACTCCGGTCAGTTCGCCAATCCGGTGGTGGTGCGCGGTGGCAAGACCGACCATCTGTACCTGTCGCTGCAGTTGGTACCGTATGGCGAAGGCCAGCAGCTGCTGCTGGTGCGTGATGTCTCGCGCCAGATGCGCCTGGAGGCCATGCGCAAGGACTTCGTGGCCAATGCCTCCCACGAGCTGCGCTCCCCGCTGACGGTGATCTGCGGCTACCTGGAGACGCTGAGCCAGGACCCGCTGCTGGATGCGGATCTGCAAGGACCCATCGGCGAAATGCGCCGCCAGTCCGAGCGCATGACGACCATCATCACCGAACTGCTGGAGCTGTCGCGGCTGGAGGCCGCGCAGGATGCAATCGACTCGACCACAGTCGACGTGACGGCACTGATGTCCTTGCTGCGCAAGGATGTGCTGGCACGCCCGGAACATCCCGAGGAAGTGCGGCTGCGGGTTGAATCGGATGCGATGCTCACCGGCAACGAGTCGGAAATCCATTCCGCCTTTTCCAACCTGGTGGACAACGCGGCCAAGTACACGCCGGTCACCGGGTCCATCGAGATCGGCTGGCGCGTGGATGAGGAGGGCGGCCATTTTTCGGTGGCGGATACCGGCATCGGTATCCATCCCGACCATATCCCGCGCCTCACCGAACGCTTCTATCGCGTGGATGCCGGCCGCGCGCGCGGCAGCGGTGGATCGGGCCTGGGACTGGCGATCGTCAAGCACGTCCTGCAGCGGCATGGGGCGACGCTGGAGATTGCGAGCGTCCAGGGGCGCGGCAGCACCTTCACCTGTCATTTCCCGCCGCAACTGCTGCGCCAGGCGCGCCCTGAGAGCGTCCGTGACCTGGACCGCTCGGCGACCGCCTGATCTGTCACACGACGGACACGGCGATGCCTGATGCTGGCCCTCGTCCAATGCGTGCACGGCGCTGGTGGAGACCCGCGGCGGAGACATGCAGCTCTTGCGCTGGCCCCAAGGGTCTGTGGCCAGCAGCGATCTGACGCCCTGGCTGGCTGATGCCGCTTAAGTCACTCGCCACGCATTGGGCTATGATCCGCACCTGGCGCCACCCCGTCGATTCAGCGCTCATGAGGATCTCCAGCTGATGGAAACCGCCGATCTTTCGCACCATATCTCCCGCCGCTTCAATGAAGACCTGGAGCGCGTGCGCAACCGGGTGCTGGCCATGGGCGGATTCGTCGAGCAGCAGTTGCAGAAAGCGGTTTCCGCGCTGGTCGAGGGCGACAGCTCCCTGGGGGAAGCGGTGGCCATGGACGACTTCAAGGTCAATAACATGGAGATCTCCATCGACGAGGAGTGCAGCCGCATCCTCGCCACCCGCTCACCGGCCGCCGGGGACCTGCGCGTCATCGTGGCCATCATCAAGACCATCACGGACCTGGAACGTATTGGTGATGAGGGCGAGAAAATCGGCTATATCGCCTCGCGCCTCGCCACCATGGAGCGCCCAGCGGACAAGTACCGCGAGATCAAGCACCTCGGCCGCGTGGTGCAGGACATGGTGCACAGCGCGCTGGACGCCTTCGCGCGCATGGATTCGGAATCGGCATTGCAGGTGGCCCGACAGGACATCGCCGTGGACGAGGAGTACGAGTCCATCCAGCGTCAGACCATCACCTTCATGCTCGAGGATCCGCGCACCATCCGGCGCCACCTGGATGTGATGTGGGTGGTGCGGTCCCTGGAGCGCATCGGGGATCACGCCAAGAACATCGGCGAGTATGTCATCTACATGGTGCATGGCCGGGATGTGCGTCATACGGCCCTGGCCGATGTGGAACGGGAGTTGCGCGGGGCGCGGGCCCAGGGCGATGGCTCCCCCGGTAGTGAGAGTAGCCAGGGCGGCGGCGGCCAAGGTGGCCCGGGCGGCCACACCAGCAGCTGACCGCTCACCGGGTATGCTCGTTCGCCGGCCTTTAGTATGATCTGCAGATGCTTGAACGCAGGCTGATCAATTTTGCCGGTGCGGGCGCCTGCCTGGGGATGTTCGCATTCGCGCTCTACACCCAATACGTGGGGGGTCTGGAACCCTGCCCGCTGTGCATTTTTCAGCGCATCACGGTGGTGGCGCTGGGGGTGGTGTTCCTGGCCGCCGGCATCCATCATCCGCGCCGCCGCGGGGCTTGGGGTTATGTTGCGCTGATCGCGTTGGTGGCCCTGACGACCATCGGGATCGCGGCCCGACATGTCTACATCCAAAGTCAGCCGGCAGGCACCGTTGCAGCGTGCGGGGCGCCGCTGAATGTCCTGCTGCAGATGTTCCACCCCTGGCAGGTGGTGGTGAAGGTGCTGCACGCCGGGGGCGAGTGCGCGCTCATCAACTGGACTTTCCTGGGCCTGAGCATGCCCGCCTGGGTACTGTTCTGCGCCCTGATCCTGGGGGGTGTCGGCGTCATCGCCAATATCCCGCGCCGGCCACCGGCGCTGCGCATGCGCTGAGCGCGCAACTACCCGAGCAGCCGCTCCAGCACGCCCACGTACATCCGATGCAGGTCGTCGATATCGGCGGCCCGCACCTGCTCGTTGACCTTGTGGATGCTGGCATTGATCACACCCAGTTCCACGATCTGCGCCCCCAGGGCGGCAATGAAGCGCCCATCAGAGGTGCCGCCGCCGGTGGACAGCTTTGGTGGCATCCCGGCTACGGCCGCCACCGCATGGCACACGGCCTGCGACAACGGGCCTTCCGGCGTATAGAAGGGTTCCCCGGACAGATACCACTCCACGCTGAAGTTGACCTGGTGCTTGCGCAGGATGCTCTCCACGGTCTGCTTCAACTGATCCAGCGTCTGGACGGGTGAATAGCGCAGGTTGAACCGCGCCTTCAGTTCCCCGGGGATGACATTCGGTGCGCCGGTGCCGGCATTGAGGTTCGATACCTGAAAGGTGGTGGGCTGGAAGTGTTCGTTGCCCTGATCCCACACGCGGCTGGTGAGCTCGGCCAACGCGGGCGCCAGAGTGTGGATCGGATTGATGGCCAGGTGCGGGTAGGCGATATGCCCCTGCACTCCATGGACGGTGAGCCGCCCTGACAGCGAGCCACGGCGCCCGATCTTGATGGTGTCCCCCAGCACCGACTCGCTGGAGGGCTCGCCCACGATGCACCAGTCGACACGTTCGCCGCGCGCGAGCAGCGTCTCCACGACGCGCTTGGTGCCATCCACCGAAGGGCCTTCCTCGTCACTGGTGATCAGGAACGCGAGGGTCCCGCGGTGATCCGGATGGGCGGTCACGAACTCTTCCGCCGCCGTCACCATGGCAGCCAGTCCGCTCTTCATGTCCGCAGCACCGCGGCCGTAGAGCACCCCGTCCCGCACGGTGGGCTCAAAGGGCCTGGTGCGCCATTCCTCCAGCGGCCCGGTGGGGACCACGTCGGTATGTCCTGCAAAGCACAACACCGGCCCGGCACTGCCGCGCCGTGCCCAGAAATTCGCGACATTGCCGTAATCGAGCTTTTCGACCGCAAAGCCCACGGCAGCCAGTCGCTCCACCATGACGGCCTGGCACCCCTCATCGGCGGGGGTCACCGAGGCGCGAGCCATCAGATCCACGGTCAGCTCAAGTGTTCGAGACATGTGCTCTTGCGGGAAAAGTTCAAGATTTCGAGGGGTTGTCATACGGGTGACACCGTTCCATACCCAAAATACACAAACCAGGGGCCGAGCGGTGTCATGTGATCGTCACAATAGTGTCATGTAATGCCTGACGTGCGCTGGGCTTACGAAATTTCATGTAGTACTCAGGAGCAGACTATGAGCCTTGCAAGTGTACAACGCGTGATGGTGGCTGCGGCCGCCGTTGCGCTCACGGGGCTGGTCCACGCCGCCGATATTTCCGGGGCGGGTGCAACCTTCCCGTACCCCATCTATGCCAAGTGGGCTGATGCGTACAAGAAGGCCACCGGCACCGGCCTCAACTACCAGTCCATCGGCTCCGGCGGCGGCATCAAGCAGATCAAGGCCAAGACCGTCACCTTCGGCGCCTCGGACATGCCCCTCAAACCCGCGGAACTCAAGGCCTCCGGTCTGGTGCAGTTTCCGATGATCATTGGCGGCGTGGTGCCGGTGGTGAACATCAAGGGTGTGGGCCCGAGCCAGCTGATTCTCGATGGCGCCACGCTCGCCGGCATCTATCTGGGCGACATCAAGACCTGGAACGATCCTGCGATCCGGAAGTTGAACCCCAGGCTGGCCCTGCCGGCCACCGCGATTGCCCCGGTGTATCGCTCGGACGGCTCGGGCACCAACTTCCTGTTCACCGACTATCTGTCCAAGCAGAGCCCGAAGTTCAAGGACAATATTGGCGCTGCGACTTCGGTGCAGTGGCCGGTGGGCATCGGTGCCAAGGGTAATGAGGGATTGGCGAATCAGACCACGCAGACCGACGGGGCCATCGGCTATGTGGAGTTCGCGTTCGCCAAGCAGAACAAGATGGCCAATGTGTTGCTGATCAACCAGTCGCAGCATCCTGTGGCGCCAAACGCCGCCTCATTCCAGGCGGCCGCCGCCAATGCGGATTGGAGCCACGCGCAGGACTATGACCTGATCCTGACGAACCAGGCCGGGGCCAACAGCTGGCCAATCACCGGCGCGAGCTTTATCCTCGTGTACGCCAATCCGCCCGACCCGGTCGTCACGGGCGAGGCGCTGAAGTTCTTTGGCTGGGCGTTCCGCAATGGTACGCAGATGGCCATCGACCTGGACTATGTGCCGCTGCCGGCCGCGCTGATCAAGCAGGTGCAGACCACCTGGAAGACTCAGGTCGCGGCCAAGGGCGTTCAGTAAACCCTCGCACCCCCGTTCAAGGATAATGGACCAGGCAACTGTGTTCGCCATCGAGCCGCGTCATGCGGCTCGCCAGCGCCTCGGAGAGCGGCTTTTCCGGGGGGCAACCCTGGCCGCTGCCATATTGGTCCTGGTGCTGCTCGGCGGTGTGGCCATCGCGCTCGTCAAGGGCGCATGGCCCGCCCTCGCGCACTTCAAGCTGGGATTCCTGACGCACGAGGTCTGGAACCCGGTGACCGAAAAATTCGGCGCTCTGGCGGCCATCTACGGCACGGTGGTGACCTCGATCATCGCCATGGCGGTGGCCATCCCCTTGAGTTTTGGCATCGCGATATTCCTCACCGAGTTGTGTCCTGCATGGCTGAAGCGCCCGGTGGGCGTGGCGGTGGAACTGCTGGCCGCGGTGCCGAGCATCATCTTCGGCATCTGGGGCATGTTCGTGTTCGCGCCCATCCTGCAACGGCATGTACAGCCCTGGCTCATCGACCACCTCGGATCCCTGCCGGGAATTGGCCTGCTGTTCCAGGGGCCGCCGTTTGGCATTGGCATCCTGACTGCATCCCTGGTGCTCGCGATCATGGTGCTGCCCTTCATCGCCTCGGTGATGCGCGATGTGTTCGAGACCGTTCCGGATGTGCTGCGTGAATCCGCGTACGGCCTGGGGGCCACGACCTGGGAGGTGATCTGGAAGGTGGTGCTGCCGTATTCACGCACCGGCGTCGTCGGCGGCATCATGCTGGGCTTGGGACGGGCACTGGGCGAGACCATGGCCGTCACCTTCGTGATCGGCAATGCGCATCGCGTCAGCAGCTCGCTGCTGGCCCCCGGCACGACCATCTCGGCCGCCATCGCCAATGAATTCACCGAAGCGGTCGGTGACCTGTACACCTCCTCGCTGATCGCCCTGGGCGTGCTTCTGTTCGTGATCACCTTCATCGTCATCGGTGCGGCCCGGCTGATGCTGCGTCACATGGATCGCAAAGCCCTGGCATCGGTATGAAACGCAGCCTCACCCGCAAGATCACCAATGTCGCAGCCCTGGCCCTGTCCGTGGGCGCGACCGCCGTGGGGCTGTTTTTTCTGGCCGCGATCCTCTGGACGCTGCTGAAGAACGGGCTCGCGGGCATATCGGTGCAGCTGTTCACGCAAATGACGCCCCCGCCGGGTACGGCGGGTGGTGGCCTGCTGAACGCCATCTTCGGCAGCGCTGCCATGACCCTGATCGGTATTGCGGTGGGTGCCCCGCTGGGAGTGATGGCCGGCACATACCTTGCCGAATATGGCGGTAACTCCAAGCTGTCCGGGGTCATCCGCTTCGTCAATGATGTCCTGCTCAGCGCCCCCTCCATCATCGTCGGCCTGTTCGTCTATCAGGTCGTCGTGGTGCCCATGGGGCACTTCTCCGCCATCGCCGGTGCCCTCGCCCTGGCGGTGATCGCCATTCCAGTGACGGTGCGCACCACCGAGGACATGCTGCGGCTGGTGCCGCAGGGCATGAAGGATGCCTCCACGGCACTGGGCGCCTATCCGTGGCGCACCACACTCAGTGTGATCTATCCGGCTGCCCGCAGCGGCATCCTGACCGGACTGCTGCTGGCCATTGCGCGCGTCAGCGGTGAGACCGCGCCGCTGCTGTTCACCGCGCTCAACAACCAGTTCTGGAGCCGCGACCTCAATGCACCGATCGCAAATCTGCCGGTGGACATCTACCTGTTTGCACAGAGCCCGTATCCGGAATGGCAGCAGCTGGCCTGGTCCGGGGCGTTGCTCATCACCCTGACCATCCTGGCTTTGAGCATTGGCGCGCGCATCGTGGTCTCGGCCCTGCAGCCGGCGAAGCGCACATGAGTGTCAGTGATGTCAATGGCGCCACTCCGCCGGCAACGGCTCGCGGGACCGATGAGGCTGCAGCCACCGGTCCGGTCACCGGGCCGCCCAAGGTGACGGTGCGCAATCTGCATTTCTATTACGGCAGCGTGCATGCCCTCAAGGGCATCAACCTGGATCTGGCCGATCGCAGCATCACCGCCTTCATCGGCCCTTCCGGCTGCGGCAAATCGACCCTGCTGCGGGTGTTGAATCGCATGTACGCGCTGTATCCCGGGCACCGTGCGGAAGGTGAGGTGCTGCTGGATGGCACCAATATCCTGGAACCCAGTGTGGATGTGGCGGATCTGCGCTTCCGGGTCGGCATGGTGTTTCAGAAGCCGACACCCTTTCCGATGTCGATCTTCGACAACGTCGCATTCGGCATTCGCTTGGGCAAACGCATTTCGCGGCGCGAGTTGGCGCAGCGCGTGGAGGCGGCGCTGCGCGATGCGGCGATGTGGGATGAGGTCAAGGACAAACTGCATGAGGACGGCCGCGGCCTCTCCGGTGGTCAGCAGCAGCGGCTGTGCATTGCGCGCACGATCGCGGTGCGTCCGGAGGTGATCCTGTTCGATGAACCGACCGCCGCGCTGGACCCCATCTCCACGTTGCGGATCGAGGAACTGCTGCAGTTCCTGCGCGAAAAGTATTGCATTGCGATTGTCACTCATAACCTGCAACAGGCGGCACGCGTGTCAAACATCACCGCCTTCATGTACCTGGGGGACCTGATCGAGGTGGGACCTGCCGAGCAGATCTTCACTTCCCCCAAGGACCGCCGTACGGATGACTATGTGACCGGCCGATTCGGTTGAAGGCAAGGGACATCATGAATGAATCCAGTCAGAGCCTCGCACCGCATCCAGACTCGGGCCTGAATCTGCGACCCCAAGCCCGTGGGCCGCAGGTCAACCGCCTCGACGGAGCCACGATCGGCCACACCATCGGCACGGTCACGGTGCTGGATCCGGTGTTTTCCTGCCGGGACGTCAATGTCCACTACGGGACCAAGCATGCCCTCAAGGACGTGAGCCTGGATGTCGCCAAGAAGCAGGTGCTGGCGATGATCGGTCCGTCGGGCTGCGGCAAATCAACCTTCCTGCGCTGCCTGAACCGGATGAATGACACCATCGCCGGTGCGCGCGTGACCGGGCAGATCCTGCTCGACGGGCAGGACATCCATGATCCGCAACGTGATGTGGTGCAGCTTCGCGCCCGCGTCGGCATGGTGTTCCAGAAGCCGAACCCGTTTCCCAAATCCATCTATGACAACGTGGCCTTTGGGCCGCGTCTGCACGGCCTGGCCCGCAACCGCACCGACCTCGATGAACTGGTGTGCAACAGCCTGCAGCGCGCCGGCCTTTGGGACGAGGTGAAGGACCGGCTCACGCAGTCCGGCACCGGTCTGTCCGGCGGCCAGCAGCAGCGCCTGTGCATCGCCCGCACCATTGCCGTGAAGCCGCACGTCATTCTCATGGATGAGCCCTGTTCGGCGCTGGACCCCATTGCCACGGCGCGCATCGAGGACCTGATCGATGAGCTGAAGGAATCCTTCGCCATCGCCATCGTCACGCATTCCATGCAGCAGGCGGCACGCGTCTCGCAGCGCACCGCATACTTTCATCTGGGCTCGCTGGTGGAAGTGGGCGAGACGGACCGGATCTTCACCAACCCGCGTCATCGGCTCACTGAAGACTACATCACCGGCCGCTTCGGCTGACCTGTCAGGTGCGCGGGCTTGGGTCTTGAGCATGCTCGAAGGTCACATCAGCCGATCGTTTGACGGGGAGCTCGCGGGACTGCATATCCGTGTGCTGGAGATGGGCGGGCTGGCGCTGGACCAGGTGCGGGCCGCCTCCCGCGCCTACGCTGAATGGGACCTGCGCCATGCCCAGCACGTCATTGATCGGGAGAGCGTGCTGACCTGCTGCGGCACCCGCATCTACGATGACCAGCTGACGCTGATTGCCCGGCGCAATCCCGTAGCCGGGGACCTGCGCGCCATCATTGCGCTGGCGAAAATTGCCGCGGAACTGGATCGGGCGGGCGCCGAGGCTTGCAAGATCGCCCGCACGGTGCTGCATCAGAGCGGACGACCGGGGCGGCGCACCTCGAGCGATGCACGGCATCTCGCCAATCTGGCAACCGCGCTGCTGCGGCTGGCCCTGGAGGCGCTGGATCAGCTGGATGGAGCACTGGCCGACCAGGTCATCGATCGTGATCGGGACCTGGATGTTGAATATGCGTCCGGGCTGCGGCGCCTGCTGACCCGCGCGTTGGAAGATCCGGCGCAGCTGGAAATGACGGTGGAGGCGGCCTTCGCGCTCAAGGCGTTGGAGCGTATCGGTGATCACGCTCGCAACGCCGCCCAACAGATCGTCGGCATTGCCGACCAGGCGATTGTCAGAAAGCAGCTCGTCCCGTAACCGACTGCTTGCTCATTTCTGGTACGGGTAGATGCGGAAGGACGCCATGCCCTCGAACATCCCGGCAGCCGGTGCGCCGCCGATACCCTCGAACAGCGTGCGCTGGATGTATCCGGCCTGCAGGCCGAACTGAGCATTGCCCAGGGAGCCGCGGTAGAACTTCCACCAGAAGCCGCCGGTCACTTCGTCCACCTTCCGGTTCTGGCCGGAGCAGGTGCCATTCAAAATGTAGCAGCCGCTGTTGCTCAGGGTCGGGATCCCCAAGCCATACCAGTAGGGGCCAATGCTCGCAGTGCTGTACTGGTAGAGCGTCTTGCTTTGCTGCTCACGGCCTGCGTACAGGTAGGTCTGCAGGGAAGGCGTGGGCGTGAACAGCAGCCCCGCCATGACCTGGTATGCCTGCACCGGGGCCAGCTGGCCATCGGGCTTCACGACCACATCGTTCAGCGAGCCGGAACCGTAGCGGCCAATGCCCTTGCCGGCGAGGCCACTGAGCTGGAAGCTCAGCAGATCGGGAACCAGGGGCAGAATGGCGCCAGCACCGACGCCGCCGCCCATGGTGGTCTGAGTGTTGGCCGCGATCGCCGATCGGAACCAACGCGCCAACCCATACAGTTCGTAGTGGCCGTAGCCCGGATCTGCGGCAATCTTGGCCACGATGTCCGGGGCAATGTCCGTCGAGAAGCTGGTTCCCGTGACGCTGCAGGTGCTGGAGGAGCTCGAGGTGGAGGTC
This sequence comes from Steroidobacteraceae bacterium, assembly GCA_036489445.1. GTDB lineage: Bacteria > Pseudomonadota > Gammaproteobacteria > Steroidobacterales > Steroidobacteraceae > DAIDKA01. The sequence goes on from DASXFV010000031.1 coordinate 17,980, forward strand.
GCAGTACCGGTGGTCGTGGTAGTCGTGGTGGTGGTCGTGGTGGTGGCCGTGCAGGTGCCGCCACCATTACCCAGCTGACTGGTGCCCGCGAAGCCCGTGATGGGCGATGCCGGCAGGGTTCCCTTGAGGCCCCCGGTGGCGAGAGCGTTGGTGCTGATGATGCCGGTGGCCTGCGGGCTCTCCAGCGACAGGCCCACCCACAGGCCGTCGGTGAGCTTGTCGACGAGGCGAAGCTGCGGGTTGCGGGTCCAGTTGAACCCGGCGACGTACTGCGCGTCTATGGTCAGCGGTACGTTGTCATCGCGCGGATCCATGCCCTTCTTTTCCAGGGTCACGAGGCTCCAATTCTGACCGGCCAGCAGGTACCAGCCCGAGTCGCTGGTGAAGCGGCCATAGATGTTGCGGATGCGCGGCTGGTAGCTGTTGCTCTCGTTGGAGTTCGCGGTGGGCGCGGCGCCCAGGAAGTCCATCTCGAACCAGGTTTCGGCCTTGTAGCCATCCATGTCCTGGGTCTGGGCGAGGAGGGAGAGACGGCTCTGGCGGGCGGTTTCCCGGAATTCAGAGACGTTGCTCTGTTCCGTATTGGCCAGCGGAATGCCGTTGAAGCTCGAGCCCACATCGGCGCTCTCATCCTTGTTGCGGTAGATGGTCGCGAGTTCCGTGAAGCCGCCAAACAACAGGGTAATGGGCCCGGTCTGGATGGCCGGGTTGGTGCTGGTCGCCGGCGCCGCGGCAGTATCGGCAGCGCTCTGCGCCATCACCACCGGTGCGCCGGCTACGCCGAGCACCAGGGCGACGGCCGCTGCGACCGGGGACAATCGTCGGTGTGTCATGAGTCGGTATCCTTCCTGACCGTAAGTTTCAGCGCCGCAACTGTGATTCATGCGAATGACATCCAGATTGCGGCGCTGTGACAGTTATGTGTCAGCGCTGCTGCGACGCAGGGATTTACGGGGTTCGAGGCGGGTGGGGGATACCGGGGCCGCCCCAATTCGAGGTCAGCCTGGCTGCACCAGGCGGCGGAAGGCGGCGATGATGGCGGGTTGCGGGCGACGGATGTCGGGCACCTTTTGATACGGTTGCCAGCCCCCGCCCAGGCTGCGGTACAGAGCGACGAACTGCTCGCCGGCCGCGGTTTGGGCCTGGATGTACTCGGCCTGAATCTGGTACCCGGCGCGCTGCGCATCGACGACGTTCAGATAATCCGTGAGGCCCCGGGTGTACCGCTGCTGCGCCAGCGTAATCGCGCGCTGGCTGGCGGTGACGGCGAGTGCAAGTTTTTCCAGACGTGACTGTTCGGCCGAATACCGGCTGAGCGCGGTGTCCACCTCGCTGACCGCCGACTGGATGGTCTTGCGATAGCTCACCAGCAGCGCGCGGGTCTGCAGGTCCGCGATGTCCACCTGCGCATCCAGTGTTCCAAAATCCAGCAGCGGCCACAGCACCGAGGGGCCCGCCGACCAGATGTGCTGGCCGACGGCCGGATCCGTACCCAGGCCCTGGCGCTGGAAGCCAATGGCACCGGTCACCGCCACATCGGGGAACAGGTCGGCAGTGGCGACGCCAATCCGCGCCGAGGAGGCTGCCAGCTGGCGCTCCGCCTGCCGGATGTCGGGACGCTGCCGCAGCAGTTGCAGTGGCAGGCCTGCGGGTGCAAGTTCCGGCGTGCCGGGGATCATGCTCGCGGGTGCGAGTTCGGCGACCAGATCTTCGGGGAAGCGGCCGAGCAATGTCGCCAGGGTGTACTGGCCGGCGCTGACCTGTGCCTGCAGCGGCGCCAGCTGCGCCTGCTCGTCGGCCAGTTCGCGATCGGCCAGGGTGACATCCAGCTCATTGGTGATGCCGCGCTGATAGCGGATATGAACAATGCGCTGGGATTCCTGCAGCGCCTGGATGGTCGCCTGCAGGGTCGCGACCTGCATTTGCGCGCCACGCAGGTCGATGTAGGCCCGTGCCACATCGGAGATGATGGCCACCAGCACGCCATCGCGTGCCGCCGCCAACGCCTGGGTGTCGGCCCGTGCCGCCTGCATTTCGCGCCGGTACTTGCCGAAGATGTCCAGTTCCCACAACGAATCGAAGCCGCCAAGCTCGTTGATATGCTGCAGGCCGGTGGAGTTATCAGCCGAGACCAGTGACTGCGTGGCCCGTCCGCGCGCCAGATCGCCGCCCGTGCCGCGCGCCGCCGCCGCGCTGCCTTGCACATCGGGAAGGGCCGTGCCCAACATCCCCGCCTCATAGGTGCGCGCCGCCTGCAGCCGATCCAGCGCGATTTCTATGTCCGGATTCGCAGCGATGGCGCGGTCAATCAGCGAATTCAGTTCCGGATCCTGCAGCGCGCGCCACCAGGAGGCTAATTCAACGGCGCTGGCGGTGCTCGACTGCGCTTGCGCTGCGTAGTGATCCGGCAGCGGCAGCTGCGGACGGTGATAGTTGGGGCCGACCGCGCAGCCGCTGACCAGCGCACCCAGTACGCTCGCGAGTGCCACCGCCGGCAGCGGTCCGCGCAAGCCTCGCGCGCTCATGGCTGCCTGGCGACCTCTACCTGATCACCCGGGGCGATCTGGCTGCTCAAATTGAGGACCAGTTCGTCGCCCGGTTTCACCCCGGAACCCAGTTCCACCATATTGCCATCGTCGCGCGCGATTGAGACATCACGCATCACGAGGCGCCCTTGAGCGTTGACCATGGCGACTTGGGTGCCGGTGGCGCGGAACAGCAGGGTGGCGGCCGGCACCTGCACCAGACCCCGCGGGGGCAGATCGAAACTTGCCGTGACGTACATGCCAGGTACCCAGTGCCCGGCAGCATTGGGGATGTCCACCTCGACCTGCAGAGTGCGCGCCTGGGCGTTCAGGGCCTGCGCGGTACGGGCGACTTTGCCCGAGTAGGTAAGCCCCGGGCCGCTCCCCGCGCCACTGACGGTGACCGGCAGCTGTCCTTGCATCAGGTCGGTGGCGGCGCTCTGCGGTACCTCGATCATGACCCGCATCGGGTCATTCTGGGTCATGACATACAGTGGCGTTGTCGCGCTGGTGCTGCCGGCCGTGACCAGATTGCCGATGTCGATATTGCGCTGGGTGATCGTGCCATCAAATGGTGCGCGCACCTGCTTGTACGCCGACAGCGCGGCATACTGATCCACGCGCGCCTGGTCCAGAGCCACCTGTGCATAGGAACTTTGCAGCTGGGCGTTTGCGGTGCCGAAGGCCGCTTGCTTCTCGTCGCGCTCCTGCGCGGAGACGACTCCATCAGGAGAGTCGCGCCAGCGCTCGTAGGTGGTCTTGGCGAACGCCGCCTCGGCCTTGCGGACTTCCACCTGCGCCTGTGCAGTCTTCAGTTCGGCGCGCGCCGCGGCCAGCTCCGCGTCCAGCTCCGGCGTATCGATCGTCGCCATCACCTGACCGGTATGCACATGATCACCGATATCGACGACCCAGCTGGCGACATAGCCGTTGACCCGGGCGTAGATGGTGCTGGAGTGCCAGGCCGCGGTCTGGCCCGGCAGGGCGAAGTGCTGAGCGGCGCCCACCGGAGCGGCTATGACCACATCCACCGTATGCGGCGCGGTGGCCGCGGCGCGTGCCTGGCTTGCCAGAGTGCGCTCGTGGAAGAATCCGATCATGCGCACCAGCAGCAGGGCGATGACCAGCGCACAGACAGCAATGATGCTGGTCTTGCGCAACCCCCGTGCCGTATCCGGTGCATACGCGGTGGAAATGGAATGAGTTTTCGTTCGCAGTTCATCCGCGGCGACCTCGTCCTCATAATCCGTTTCCTTGATTTCTGTTTTGTCTGAATCACGCGTTTGCATGGGCGCCTCGTGCGATCGGTGCCGCACTCTGATGGGGGGCTCGCCGCAACAGGCGATACATGGTCGGCACGAAGATCAGGGTGGCGAAAGTGGCGAACAGCAGTCCGCCGATCACGGCCCGGGCGAGGGGCGCGTTCTGCTCGCCGCCTTCGCCTACTCCCAACGCCATCGGTACCATGCCCAGGATCATGGCACCGGCGGTCATGAGGACGGGCCGCAGCCGGGTGTAGCCCGCAGTCGCCGCGGCGCTCAGCGGGGAGTCGCCGGCAGCAAGCCGCTGATTGGCGAAACTCACGATCAGGATGCTGTTCGCGGTGGTGAGCCCGATGCACATGAGAGTTCCCATCAGGGCCGGCACCGACAGATGCGTCTGACTCAGCAGCAGTATCCAGATCACTCCACCCAGTGCGAACGGCACCGCCATCAGCACGATCAATGGATCGATCCAGCTCTGGAAGTTTACGACCAGGAACAGGTAGACCAGGATGATGGCGAGCGCAATGCCGGAAAACAGCCCGTCATAGCTGCTGCGCATGGTGTCGACCTGGCCGCCCAGGCTCACCGTCATGGCGGAACTCAGCGGCGGTCGATTGGCGTCGATGAGACGATCGATGTCGCGAGCCGCGCCGTACAGATCACGTCCCTGGACATTGGCGTGCACATCAAACAAGGGGCGGATGTTCAACTGCGACATGACCAGCGGCACCGTGCCGCGGCCCATGGAGGCGATATTCATCAGCAAGGGAGTGTTGCTCACCGCGCTGCCCGACAACGGCAGGGTCTGCAGATTCCCGGTGGAGTCGATGCTGTAGGGCGGCTGCTGCACCACGAGTGGATAGCTCACGCCATTGCGCGGATCGACCCAGAAGTTGGGCGCCGATTGCGCGCTGGAGTTGGTGGTCACCAGCACGTTCTCGGACGCCTGACGCTGTGAAGTACCCAGCTGCGAGGCCTGGGCCCGATTGACATCGACCGTCAGGGAGGGTGCATCCGGCACCTGAAACACATGGGAATCCACCAGACCCGGCACACCGCTGAGCTTGCGCGCAAGATCCAGCGCCTTGGCATAGGTGGCGGCCGCGTCGGAACCGGTGACCCTGATGTCGATGGGCGCAGGCTCACCGAAGTTCAACACCTGGTCCACGATGTCGGCCGGCTGGAAGAAGAACTGCAACTGCGGAAAGCGTCGCGGCAGCTCGCGGCGCAGCATTGCCGTCAGGTCGGCGGTCGGGGTGTGTTTCTGGTTGAGCGAGATGAGGATTTCCCCGTCCATCGGTCCGACGGTTGCGGAATCGCTCAGCGCCAGGTTGATGCCGCTATACGGCAATCCGATGTTGTCCAGGATTACGCTGATCTGCTGGGTTCCAACCAGCTTGCGGATGCTGCTCTCGACGGCGGCGAAGTCCTGCTGCGTGCTCTCCAGGCGCGTGCCCGGCGGGGCGCGCACATGCAGTCGCATCTGCCCGGCATCGACCTGGGGAAAGAAATCCCGCCCCAGCAGCGGGAACAGCAGCAGTGAGACCAGCATCAGGCCGAGAAAGGCGGCGCCCGCATACAGGGGGAATGCCAGGCACCAGGACAGGGTGTTGCGGTAGCTTTCGCGCAGCGCGCTGAAGCCGCGCTCGAAGCGCTGGTGGATGCGCGCGAAGACGTTCGTGGCCGGAGCGTGTTCACCGGAGTGCCCGCTGCCGCGCATCAGGAAATTGAACAGCACGGGTACCAGGGTGAAGGACAGCACCAGGCTCGCCAGCAGCGAGGCGATGACCGATACCGACAGCGGCGAGAACAGGTACTTGGCGGTGCCTTCGAGCAGGAACACGGGCACGAATACGATGCAGATGCACAGCGTGGACAGGAAGGTGGGAGTGCCGACCTCGCCGGCGCCGCGGATGATGGCCTCGCGCATGTTCTGGTTGAGACCCGCATGGCGTTCGACGTTCTCGATCACCACCGTGCCGTTGTCGACCAGGATACCGACCGCGAGCGCGAAGCCTCCCAGCGTCATGGTGTTCAGGGTCTCCCCGGCGGCACCCATGAACAGCACTGCAGTGAGTATCGACAGGGGAATCGACGCCAGAATGATCAGCGTCAGGCGCCAGTTGCCCAGGAACAGCAGGATCATGAGCGCCGTCAGGCCCGCGGCCATGCAGCCGCCCATCACGACGCTGTTGAGCGCCGCCTTCACGAATACGGATTGATCGAAAATCGGCTTGATGTTCACCGAGGCCGGCAGCAGGCGCTCGATGTCCGGCAGCAGGGCGCGAACGCCGTTGATCACGGCGAGCGTGGACACACCGCCGGTGTTGCGGATCGTCATCAAGGCTCCCGGCACGCCATTCACCGAGACGGAATTGGTCTGCACCTGGAAGCCATCGTGCACGTGCGCGACGTCGTGTACGAATACGGTACGCCCGTCGACCTGTTTGACCGGGAAGTTGTTGATCTCATCCAGCACATTCGGGCTGTTGTTCATCGTCAGGGTGTAGTCTTGCGTGCCGATCTTTACGTCCCCGGCCGGCAGGATCACGTTCTGCGCCTGCAAGGCGTCGCTCACGTCATTGGCGGTGAGGCCGCGGGCCTCCAGCGCCTTCGGATCCAGGTCCGCCATGATCACCCGCGGTTTGCCGCCATAGGGGTAGGGCACGTCGGCACCGTGCACCACGGCGAGCTCGGGTCGGATGATGTTCTGACCCAGGTCATTCAGTTTGGTATCCGGCAGGGTGTTGCTGGACAGGCTCAGCTGGATGATTGGGACATCCGTGGCCCCGTAGCGGATGACCAGCGGTGGGTTGATGTTCGGCGGCATGTACTTGCGCACATACGAGGCGCTGCTGGCCAGCTGCGCGATGGCGCGGGTCACGTCCGCACCCTCGTGCAGGTAGATTTTCTCGACGCCGACGCCCTCGTAGGCGGTGGCCTCGATGCGCGAGATGTCATCCACCAGGGAGGCAAGCTGGCGCTCGTGCAGGGTCAGAATGCGGTTCTGGATGTCCGGGGCGCTCATCCCGGCGTAGGTCCATACGACACTCACGACCGGAATGTCGATGCTCGGGAAGATGTCCACCGGCATCCGCAAACCCTCACCAACCGCGAGCAGGCTCACGAGAATCAGAACCGCGGCAACGGTATAGGGCTTACCCAGGATGTAGCGGACAAAAGACATCGGTTGCAGCCTGGTGGAATCTTCAGGTGCCCGGGCCGGCCATGGGCTGGCAATCGATGATGGCCCGCACGCCTGGATTGGCGTCCTCCAGGGTCAGGCTGAACTCATGCAGTCGAACAATCGCGGCGACCACGCTCAGTCCCAGCCCGGATCCGGCCACCGGCCGGCTGCGCTCGCCGCGATAAAAGCGCTGCAGCACCGCGGCGCGCTCGGTGCTGGGGATGCCCGGACCGTCGTCCTCGACAATGATCTGCGGCCGCGCCGGGTCAGTGCCCAATCGTACCTGCACCGTACTGCCGCGGCCGCTGAACTTGATGGCATTGTCGATCAGGTTGGTGACCGCCTCGAACAGCAGCTTCGCATCCCCCTCCACGAGGGTCCCACGCTGGGCCAGCACCAGCAGCCTGACTCCTGCCATCTCGGCCAGCGGCTGATACAGTTCCGAGACAGGGTCGGTGACCTCGGCCAGATCGATCGTGCCAAAGCCGCCGCGACGCTGTCGCACATCCAGTTCGGCGATCCGCAGGATCGCACGGAACCGCTCCAGCACCTCTTCGATCCGTGCGGCGACACGCTCCACGGCTTGCGGCTCGTGCACGTCGGAGCGCTGGATGCGGCGCAACTGCAGTGCCGCAGTGGCCAATGGGCTCAGCAGGTCGTGCGCGATGACTTCGGTGGCACCCTTGACCTCGGATATCAGTCGCTCGACCTCGCCAATCATGTAGTTCACGGCAGTGGCGAACACATCCAGCTCATCGCCCCGGCCACTGACGGGCATGCGGCGCTTCAAATCGCCGCGCGCGATGTCCTGGGCGACCGCCTGCAATCGGCGCACGCGCTGCAACGGCGCCGCGCTCAGGATCAGCCCCAGGGCCAGTCCGGTCAGCAGGATCAGGACCCCGCTCCAGGTCAGCGCCTGGGTGATGATGGCGCGCATCTGCTGCAGCTGCTCGATATCGCGCCCCACCACCAGAATCTGCCCGCCTGGCAGGTGGCGTGCGATGAGACGCGTGCTGGCCGGAAATTCCGCGGTCGGTGGCATCTCCGCCGGTCCACTGCTCTTCAGCAGCGCGGGCGGCAGGGCAATGAGATTGCCGGCGATGTGATCGCCGCCGCTGGTGAACAGCCCGAACACATTGTTTCGATTGCCGTTCAGGGTCAGTTCCTCGATGACGCGTGCGCTCAGTCCAGGGCGCGGCGAGCGCACCAGGCCGCCTGCTTCGGCATTGAGGATGCTGTCAACACGTCGGGTGAGATAGCCGGTCGACCGCACGTACACCATGCCCAGCAGCGCGATCGTACCCAGCGCGAACAACAGACCGTAGAGGACCGTGAGGCGAAACGTGGTCGTGCGTCGCAGCACATTAAATTGCATCGAGAACATAGCCTGTGCCGCGTTCGGTGCGGATGAAGGACGGGCGACCCGGTTCGTCGATCTTCTTGCGCAGCTTGCCGACGTGAACGTCGATGAGATTCGTGCCGGGGTCAAAGTGATATTCCCAGACATGCTCGAAGATCATGCGGCGCGAGAGCATCTGTCCCGCATTGCGCATCATGAATTCGAGCAGTTTGAACTCCATGGGCAGCAGCTCGATGGTGTGCAGGCCGCGGCGAGCCTCACGCGTGACCAGATCCAGCGTCAGGTCGCCAACGGTGAGCACCAGCTCCTTCTTCTGCGAGCGGCCCGCCCTGCGCAGCAGCACCTCCAGGCGCACCACCAGCTCGCTGGGCTCGAAGGGCTTCAGCACATAGTCATCACCGCCGCTGCGCAGGCCGGCCAGCCGATCATCCAGGTCCGCCATCGCGCTCAGCATCAGGATCGGCACGTCGCGACCCGCTTCGCGCAGCGACTTTGCAATCTGCAGACCGTCGCAGCCCGGCAGCATCCGGTCGAGCGTTATGGCGTCGAAATTCCCGCTCATCGCGCGATCGAGGCCTTGCTTGCCGTCGTAGCAGCGTTCCGGATAGAAGCCGCTCGCCGACAGGCAATCGGCGATCTCCGCGGCTATTTCCACGTCATCTTCGATTATGAGGATTCGCGTCACCGGTGGTTCCTGCGAATGATCTGGCTTCAATACGGCGCGCCGCAGGTGATGCGGCGCGCCGGCCGGACAATCATAGGACAACAGCGGCCGAGGACTTCAGGTAATCGGAGTGTCGATTGCGTGGAAGGTCCTCTGCAGGTCATTGACGCAAGCGGTGAATGCGCCGACCGTGGGCTCGATCCCCATTGCCGCGCAGGCCAGCTCTTCGCGCTGTTGAGTTTCGTGTGGTGAGGCGTAGAAGAGCGAGCCGCTCGCGGTCGGCAGAGCTTGCGCACTCTGCTCCTGACCGGCGGGCGTCAGCTGGGCACTCTGGGGAGCCTGGGTCTGGCGTGCCGACTGCAGTACGCACAGCGCCAGGTTCGGGCTGCCGTCTGCATAGCCCTTTGCCCGGCAAGCGCGGTCCGCCTGCTGGTTTGCCTGAATGTCACTGGCACCCTGCGCCGAGTCCGACAGACTGGTCACGCAGCCCCGGTAACGGCTGGTCCAGTAATCCAGACGGGAGTCCCCCAGCCATTCGCCGCCAATGAGGCGTTCCGAAGGGCTCAGTCCCATGACGTTCTGGCATACTTGTGCGACGCGCGAAAGCTGTGCCTCCTGCAGACCGTCCGGGTTGAAGGCCGGTGATGCGGCCGCGCAGGCCGAGATGCTCAGAACCGCGATTGCAGAGGAGGCCGCAGTCAGCATGGAGGCCAGGGGAAGAGAGGTCCGGGTAATCATGAAATTCTCCGCTCTTAGATCCTTTGGATCCGGTGTGGAGATGTTAATAGCGCCCCTGCGCACAACCCAGTGAAACAAAATTTACGGGGATTCCAGCAGTTCTTAAGGGATGCAGGCGGCTGATCAATTCAATCCTTACCATGATCGACTGCAGACAGCCTCGTGGCGACCACGCCTTTGATATCGCCTATGGCGACGACCAAGGCCTCCACGCCACGCCGACCACTCAGTTGCAGGTGTATCCCGCGAGTCTCACCGTCTGCGCCGCCGTCGAACCTCTCCACCGCGAGTTCCTGGACGGAGTAACCGCGTCCCGTGCACATCTGCACGACCTTCTCCACCGCGCCCTTGCCCGGCGTATATTGCACATGAATGTCGGCATGCTCGGAGAGGATCCGTTTGGCCAGCGGCGTGTAGCAGTAGACGACCAGGAAATGCGCGCCCGTCACGAATAGCGCCAGCAGCGGGAGCCCCGCACCGCACGCCATCCCTACCGCCGCCGTTAGCCAGATGATCGCGGCGGTCGTCAGCCCACGCACGATGTCCCGCTGCACGAAGATGAGGCCACCACCAATGAAGCCGATTCCCGATACGATCTGTGCTGCGACTCGGGAGGGGTCCAAGACGATCGCGTACTTCACAATGGTATCGCTAAAGCCGTACTTGGAGACGAGCATGATTAGGGCGGCGGCGACTCCCACCAGGGTATGGGTGCGCAATCCCGCACTCTTTGCCCGGAACTCGCGTTCCAGTCCGATCAGCGAGGAGAGCACCAGAGCCAGTGCAAGTTCGCCAAACTGCACCCAGGACTGACCTTGCGGTTCGGTGTAGAAGAAATCAAGAAAGTGCATGGTCCGGCTCCTCGAGGTTGCTCCCCGCGATATATAGCATGAGCTCATGCCCATCCAGCATTTGCCTCTGATCGTCGCAAGGTTACGATCCGGGGCAAGTGGGATGGTAGCGAATGAACGTGACGGCCAACCAGAGTGTCGTGTCGCCTGGCGGGATGAGCCAGCCTGCACTGCTGGCAGACTGGAGTCGTCGCCGGCTGGTGCTGACTGGATTGAGCGCCGGCTTGGCGCTGCCGCCGGTCGCGCGCGCCACTGCCGGTACGGCCCGACTGCTGAATGTCTCCTACGACGTGGCGCGCGAGCTGTTTGCGCAAATCAATCCGGCCTTTGCGAGTTTCTGGAAAGCACGCACCGGTCAGAATGTTCAGGTATCCCAATCTCATGGTGGCTCATCCGCACAGGCTCGCGCGGTGGTGGAAGGGCTGCCGGCGGACGTGGTGACGCTCAATCAGGTCACCGACATTCTTTTTCTGCAGAAGTCCGGGATGGTGGCCGCAAACTGGCGGCAGCGTCTGCCCTATCAGGCATCCCCGTCGTATTCACTGCCTGTGTTCCTCGTGCGCGCCGGCAATCCACGCCATATTCGCGACTGGGACGATCTGGCGCGGCCTGGCGTGCAGGTGATTCTGGCCAATCCCAAAACCTCCGGTAATGGCCGCTACGCATACCTCGGTGTCTACACCGATGCGCTGGAGAAGAATCGCGGCGACGAGCGCAAGACGCAGGACACGGTTGCCCGCGTGCTGGGCAACGTCGTGGTGATGGATACGGGCGGCCGTGGTGCAACCACTACCTTTGCCGAGCAGGGCGTTGGCGACGTCCTGGTGACCTTTGAGTCAGAAGTGAATTTGATTCGACGCGAGCGTCCCGATGCCGGTCTGCAGATGGTGGTTCCCCCCATGAGCGTGCAGGCGGACTTTCCTGTGGCCGTGGTGGACAAGGTGGTGGACCGTCATGGCACTCGCGAACTTGCGACATCGTATGCGCAGTTCCTTTTCACAGACCCGGCGCAGGAAATTCTGGCGCGCAATTTCAACCGCGTCCGCAGTACGGCGGTCGCGCAGCGCTATCAGGCGCAGTTTCCGCCTGTACGCCTGGTTGCGCTGGAACAGCGCTTTGGTGGCTGGGAGGCGATTGCACGCAAACACTTCGATGAGGGCGGCGTGCTGGATCGCAGTCTCGCCCGGCTGCCGCATTGAGCGGGCCGCCGAATTGAAAGGCCGGTCGTATCCTTGGGGGACACGACCGGCCTCGAGGTTGCTGAAGTCCTGACCGGGGAGCCGATTAGAACTTGTACTGCGCGTAGATACCGATCTCGCGGAACTTGCCGTCGGTTGCCGCGTTTGCACCGCCGATGGTGTACGAGCTGTTGGCATCGGCACTACCGATGGTCGCCGCGCCGTCGTAGACCGTCTCGAGCTTGTAGACCAGGGCAACATCCAGTGACTTCAGCAGCTTGTAGTCGATGCCTGCATCAAAGAACCTGTCCTGCAGCTTGGGGAGCACGTTTTCGCTCAGATTCACATTGTCATAGCGGGTGAAAACGTTCCATTTGTCGTTGAAGGCGTAGGAGGCGAGGAGGCTGTAGCCTTTCGCCGCGTCACTGTTCAGCACCGCGGTCGGCGAAGAGGCCACGACGTCCTGGGTGCCGAACACGCCGGCCGTCAGGCTGTTGACCGTCTTGTAGTTCTTCGCATCGATGTATTCACCCGTGAGGCGGAACCCTGCGTAATTCACCGACACGAGCCCATCCCAGCGGGTGGCGGTACCGGTCGGGTAGTCTTCATTGGCGACGGTCACCTGGCCCAAATGACCGTTGTAATAGCCGACGCCCACATCCAGCCAGCTGAACGGCTTGGAGGTGACGCGACCCTCGAAGTCGACGTACTTGGTGCGGCTCGGGTTCTTGTAACCACCGCCATCGACCACGGAGGCGGAGTAGCCCAGCAGATTGTTGATGAAGGAGCCGGAGGCATTCACGCCCCAGTCGGCCGTGGAGGCCAGGCTCAGGCGGTCACCGACGGACTTCTCAACCCAGCGATAGCCGGTGATGCCATCGGCGTATTGAATCCAGGGCATGGCATAGGAGCCGACGTGCACCGTGAAGGCATCGTTGAGTTTGGCGGCCAGGTACAGATATTTGACCATCACTTCCGTGGCGCTACCGCCGGTGTTGAGGGAAGTGGTGCCGGGCGTGACGCTGGCCACTGAACTGCCCGCGGGGCAGGTGGTGCCGGTCGGCTTGGCCCCGCCCGTGCAGGTGACCGTGGCACCGGTGACCACGGTGGTGCTGCTGGCGTATTGGGCGTCGGTGGTCAGATCCGCTGACCAGACATCGTTGAACGTGTGATCGATGATCAGATAAAAGCGCTTGACGTCAAAGCCCGTGCCGCTGGGCGCGACGGAGGGGTCACTGCCATTGGCCTGCCCTTGCTGCTGGCTGATGTTGCTGAAGTCGAAGAACGCCTGGCCACCCACCGTGGTGTTCTCGCCGACGTCTGCGGCGTAGGCGGATGTTGCGGTTACGCAACTCGCAAGAATGGCCGCGGTGATAAGGTGCTTACGCATCGAGCAGTACTCCTGGTTTGCCACTCGCGTGCCTAGCGCAGCAACGCGGGTGGGTTCGATAAAAGACGGATCCCTGGATTTGTTGTGGGTTCGCCTGCGGGCGAATCCCGAAAAAAGGCGACTCGAAGGCCAATGACAACGGGATGACAATCTGCGGTGAGTCGCATTGTTTCTGCAGTGAATACTGCCGTAATGCGGTTACAAGGTCGGTAGCGCGCAGGTTCTATACGGGTCTTATATTGGTTATTCCCGCAACCGGTCTGGCGCCACTGTTGTAAAAGCACGTCAGAGCAGGGAGGGGCAATTCCCACGCCATCCGGGCTATTGCGGGTGCCGCGGCAACTGCCACAATGGTGATCTGTCTGGCCCGGCACCCTCCGGGCAGGATTTTTACGAGGACTGCATGCCGACCTTACGCATTGTGATTCTTTCTACCCTTTGCGCGGCGGTCATGGCCGTACCTGCCGGGGCTGACACCCTGCCGGCGAGTATTCGGGGCTGCATCGGCGAAGCCGATGCGGCTCGGCGCCTGACCTGCTATGACCGCGAGGTCGCGCGCTTGATTGCGCCGCCCAATACTTTCGCTCCGAGCGCCACCCCCGCCCCGCCGGCAACCCTCGCACCCCCCGCGTCCGTGCCGCCCGGCGCAGCCCCCGCGGCACCGCCCCGCCATCTGACGGCAAAGGTGAGCGCGGCGCGGCAATCGGGCGACAACCTGATCGTGACGCTCGACAATGGTGATGTGTGGGAGCAGTCGGCGCCCGCCACCAGCCAGTTGAACCTGCGGCCGGGTGACACCGTACAACTGGACCATGAGATGGCCAGCTGGTTCTTGTCCGACCGGTACGGCAACAACATCCAAGTCAGACTGCGCCCGCACTGAGCAGCCGTGCGCCACACCTTCATAGGGGGCGCGCTGCTTTTGATCAGTGCCCTGACTGCGGTCCCCGCGTTCGCGCAGCAGAAGACCGGACCGGGCGTTCCTGGGGATGACAGCCTGACGTGGTACGGCATTACGCTGTATGGCGTCCTTGATGCCGGTATCCAATACGACACCCACAGTGCGCCGTTTTCCCCCTACCGGCCGGCGGCCAGCGGCAACATCGTGCGCTCGAACGACTACGAGTCGGTGACCGGTGTGACGCCCAGCAACATGGGCCAGTCGCGAGTCGGCCTGCAGGGCAACGAACGCCTGAACGATGAGTGGTCGGCGGTATTCCAGCTGGAGAGCTTCTTCAATCCCCAGTCCGGCCAACTCGCAGATTCTCTGAAGTCGCTGGCCCTGAACAACGGTAAGGCTCTGAACACCCAGAGCATCGGTGTCGATGGCAGTTCCGCTGGTCAAGCCTTTCAGACCGCCTTCGTCGGGCTGAAATCGGCGCAGTTCGGTGCGCTCACCTTCGGTCGTCAGGTGAGCCTGGTGTCGGAGGGGATGATTCAGCATGACCCGAATTACCTGTCAACGGCGTTCGGACTGCTGGGCGCCTCAAACACCTACGCCGGTGCCGGCAGCAGCGAAAACAATCGGCTCGATTCGACGGCAAAGTATCTGCTGGATCTCGGTGTGCTGCACCTCGGTGCCCTGTACAAGTTCAATGATGCCAGCGGGTCCTCCGACACAGCCGTCCAGGCAAATCTAGGCGCTGATTTCGCAGGCGCATCACTCGATGCGTACTACTCGAAGGTCAACAGTTCCATCACCGCCAGCGCCTTGAGCGCCACTCAGGTCGCCGCGCTGCCGGCATTGGGCTATTCGGTAACGAATTCGCTGGCAGCCACAATCTCGGACAATACGGCCTATGCGCTCATGGGCTCCTACAAGCTGGACCCGCTTAAATTCTTTGCCGGATATGAGCACATCAGGTATGCCGACCCCAACACGCCGCTGAAAGCGGGCTTTACGGACATTGGCGGCTATGTTCTGGCGTTTGTCACCAACAACGCCTACGTGGATTCGAAAATGGTGCAGGTGTATTGGACCGGCGTGCGTTACACCGTGATTCCCCACCTCGACCTGACCGTGGCCTATTACGGCGTGCATCAGAATGCCTACGGCACCGGAACCCTGGCGAATTGCTCGACCGCCGCACATAGCGTGTGCAGCGGCAGCCTCGAGGCCTATTCCTTCGACGCCGACTACCGGTTCAACGTGCACTTCGACGCGTATCTGGGCGCCCTGTACAGCGGCGCGCATGACGGTATGGCCAGCGGCTACTTCTATTCGACCAACATCAACCCCACCGTGGGCGTGCGCTGCAAATTCTAAAGCGCCGCAACCTCGTCCACGGCACGCAGCAACTCGTTAATGGAGGTCTTCGCCCGGGTCTGGGCGTCGACCTTCTTGACGATCACGGCGCAGTACAGCGCATACCGGCCGTCGGCAGAGGGCAGGCTGCCGGACACGACCACCGAGCCTGCCGGCACCCGCCCCTGGAGGATCTTGCCGGTGGTGCGGTCATAGATGCGAGTGCTCTGGCCGATGAACACGCCCATGGAAATCACCGAGCCGGCCTCCACAATCACCCCTTCGACGATCTCGGAACGGGCGCCGATAAAGCAATCATCTTCAATGATGGTGGGATTGGCCTGCAGGGGCTCGAGCACGCCCCCTATGCCCACGCCACCGGACAGGTGCACGTTCTTGCCGATCTGCGCGCACGAGCCCACGGTCACCCAGGTGTCCACCATGGTGCCGGAATCCACGAAGCCCCCGATATTGATGTAACTGGGCATCAGCACCGTGTTCGGCCCCACATAGGCGCCGCGGCGCACGACGGCGTGCGGCACGACGCGGGCGCCATCGTTGCGAAAGTCGGTGGCCGAGTAGTTGGCGTATTTGAGCGGCACCTTGTCGTAGAACTTCGTGTAGCCGGCTTCCATGACCTCGTTGTCGTGCGCACGGAAGTACAGCAGCACCGCCTTCTTCAGCCACTGGTGTACCACCCATTCGCCGGCGCGCTTTTCCGCCACGCGCAGCTTGCCGCCATCCAGCAGGCCGATGGTGGTCTCGAGGGCCGCCAGCAGTTCGCGGGAGATGTTCTTGGGTGTGATCTCGGCGCGCTTCTCGAAAGCCGCTTCGATCAATGCCTGCAGTGTCGGGTTGTCGCTCATAGGGGTTTCGTGGTGGTGAGAAAATCGCGGATCCGCCTCGCGGCCACCGTGCAGTCGGCAACACTGGCGGTCAGCGACAGGCGCACGCGGCCCTGGCCGGGGTTACCCTGCTCAGTGGTGCGCCCCAGGTAGCTGCCAGGCAGTACGGTGACATTGTGGCGGGTGAAGAGCTCACGGGTGAAGCGTTCGTCATCCCCGCCCACGTCCACCCACAGATAGAACGCCCCGGCGGGATGCTGCACGTCGAGCACCGGCGAGAGGATGGGCACGACGCGGTCGAATTTTTCCCGATACAGCTGGCGATTGGTGCGCACGTGGGCGTCATCGTCCCAGGCCACGCAACTGGCCAGCTGCACCATGGGCGACATGGCGCCGCCGTGATAAGTGCGGTACAGCAGGAAGCGGCGCATGAGCTCAGGGTCCCCGGCCACGAACCCGGAGCGCAGTCCAGGCACGCTGGAGCGTTTGGAGAGGCTGTGGAACACGATGCAGCGCTCGAAGCGGTCGCGGCCGGTTTCCTGCGCGACTTCCAGCAGGCTGGGCGGCGGGTCGGCCTCATCGGGGAAGATTTCCGCGTAACACTCATCGGCCGCCACGATGAAATCGTGGCGCTCGGCCAGGTCCAGCGCCTGCGCCAGGTAGCTGCGGGATAATACGGCCCCGGTGGGATTGCCCGGGCTGCACAGGAACAGCACCTGGGTGCGCTCCAGCACGCTGCGCGGTATGGTCGCAAGATCCGGCGCGAAGTGGCTGTCGGCGGTGGCGTTCAGGTAATAGGGCGTCGCCCCGGCCAGCAACGCCGCACCTTCGTAGATCTGATAGAACGGGTTGGGTGTGATCACCACCGGCGAGTCGCTCGGGTCCACCGCCGCCTGCACCAGCGAGAACAAGGCCTCACGGGTACCGTTGACCGGCAATACCATGGTGGCCGGATCCACACTGCCGGGCCGCAGTGAGAAGCGCCGCGTCAGCCAGCGTGCCGCGCTGCTGCGCAGTTGCAGCGTGCCGGCGGTAGCCGGATAGGTGCCCAGGCGCTCGACCCCCTGGCGCAGCGCCTCGAGGACCAATGCCGGAGGGTCGTGCTGCGGTTCACCGATCGAGAGCGCGATGGGCGGCACAGTTGCGGGCGGCACGGCCCCTGCCAGCAAAGTGGCCAGCTTTTCAAACGGGTAGGTGTGCAGGGACGCAAGACGAGGATTCATGCCGACAGTCGCTGATCCAGTGCCTGCAGCAGATGCTCCTTCAACCGCTGTGCCGCCTGTTCATTCAACGGCCGGTGCTGCAAGTCCGTCACATAGAACACATCTTCGGCGCGTTCACCGACCGTCATGATCTTGGCCTTGCGCAGCTCGATGTGCTGCTGCATCAGCACGGTGCCGACATCGCACAGCAGTCCCGGACGATCCCCCGCCACCAGTTCCAGCACCGAGCGCTGATTGCGGTCATCGACACTGATGGTGACCTGGGTGGGGGTGTTGAACATGCGCGCCTGACGCGGCGCGCGACGCGAGACCACCGGCATGGTCCCATCGGCGCGCTGCAGCGCGCGCAGCACCGCGAATTCAATTTCCGTCTGCCGGTCCTGGTCCGTGATCGGCGCGCCGTCATCTTCCAGGATGTGGTACAGCCCCAGCGTGAACCCATCATCCGTGGGCGACACGCGCGCATCCACGATATTGAGTCCGAGCTGATCCAGGACCGCGGTGGTGCGCGCGAAGCCCTGGATGCCTTCGGGCACGAAGGCCAGTACCGCGGTCGTCCCGCGCACGCTGCGCGGCTCGATGGCCACCAGCGTGTCCCCCGGACCGGGCTGACGCTCCACCAGCAGGCGGGTATGCCAGGCCACCTCCTCGGGTGTGTACTGTAGAAAGTATTGCGCGGAGAAGCGGTCCCAGACCCGCGAAATATCCTCATCCGCAATCCCATGGCCGGTCAGCAGCTGGCGTGCCGCGGCCTGCGTCTCGCGGATGAGTTCCTCCTGGTCAATGGGGCTTTCCAGGCCGCGGCGCAGCGCGCGCTTCACCCGTTCATAGAACTCGTGGAACAGCGATGCCTTCCAGGAGTTCCACAGCTTCGGATTGGTGCCGCGCACATCGGCGCAGGTCAGCACGTACAGGTGATCCAGATGGGTCTCGTCACCCACCTTGCGGGCGAAGGCGTTGATCACTCCCGGATCGGTGATGTCCTGCTTCTGAGCCGTGACCGACAGCTCCAGGTGACTGCGCACCAGCCAGGCGACCAGTCGCGCATCGTAGCGGGACAGGCCCTGTTCCAGACAGAACGCCTCGGCATCCACTGAGCCGAGCTCAGAGTGATCCCCGCCACGGCCCTTGGCGATGTCATGGAACAGCGCCGCAAGGTAGGCGATTTCCGGCTTCGGCAACTGCTGCATGATCCCCGACAGCACCGGCAGCTCATGGTTGTAGCGCGGCATCGCCAGCCGCCGCAGGTTGCTCAGCACGAACAGTGTGTGCGCATCCACCGTATAGGCATGGAACAGGTCATATTGCATGCGCCCGACGATGCGGCCGAAGGCCGGTATGTAACGCCCCAGCACCTCGTAGGAGTTCATGCGGCGCAGTTCATGCGTCACGCCCACCGGTGCGCGCAGGATGTCCATGAACAGCCGGTGATGGCGCGGATTCTGGCGGAACTCCTCATCGATCAGCCACAGGCTGCGGGTCACCGCGCGCATGGTCGAGGCGCGCACGCCCTTGATGTCGGGGTTCTGCTGCAGCAGCACGAACAGCTCCAGCAAGGCGGAGGGGGTGCGCGCGAAGACATCCTCGCGCCGCGCTTCCAATGAGCCGTTGCGCACCTGGAAGCGCGCATTCAACGGGCGGATGTCCTCCTCATTGCTGAGGATGGCCTCGCGGAACAACTGCAGCAGCAGCTCATTGAGCAGGCTCGCATCCATCACGGTGCGGTAGTAGCGCTGCATGAACTGCTCGACCGCCAGGGTGTAGGAGGCGTCTTCGTAGCCGAAGGTCTGCGCCAGCTTCAACTGATGATCAAACAGCAGCCGGTCTTCGCGCCGGCCGGTCACGATGTGCAGCCCAAAGCGCACCTTCCACAGGAAGGATTGGGCCTGCTTCAGCCGCCGCAGCTCGCTCATCGTCACAAACCCGCGGCGCGCCAGGCCGTCCAGGGATTCGGCGCCGAAATGGCGCTTGGCCACCCAGCCTATGGTCTGGATGTCGCGCAGGCCGCCCGGCCCGGTCTTGACGTTCGGCTCGAGGTTGTACGCCGTGTCATTGGCCTTCAGATGCCGAGCGATCTGCTCCTTGAGCTTGGCCTCGAAGAACTCCTTCTCCGGCCAGATGCCCGGTGGGCTCAGGGCGCTGTTCATGGTGTCCAGCAGCGCGGCATCCCCATCCAGCAGCCGTGCTTCCAGCAGCGTCGTCATGACACTGACATCAGCAGCGCTCTCCTGGACGCATTCGGCCACGGTGCGCACGCTGTGGCCCACTTCCAGGCCGATATCCCACAGGAAGGCGATCAGCTGCTCCACCTGGGAGCGCTCGGCTTCATCGGGTGGCTGGGAAACCAGCAGCAGGATGTCGATATCGGAGCAGGGGTGCAGTTCGCCCCGGCCGTAGCCCCCAACGGCCACCAGGGCCCAGTGCCGATCGCCCTGGCCCAGATGTTCCGACCATGCTTGGCGCAGCACCGCATCGATGAGCGCGGCTCGGGCGTAGACCAGGATTTCCACCGGCTCCTCGGCCAGGAAACGGATCTTCAGCTCCTCGTGGGCCTCCCCCAGCAGCCGGCGATATTCCTCGCGGGAGCCGGGTTGGGCGGCGAGCAGCGCCGGCAGGCGGGCGAGCAGCGGCCACGGCGGCGCAGGCGCGGCCTCGGGCAGCAGGTCCTCGACAGACTCATGAGGCGTCATGGGCGCAGCCTACGCGGGTGAAGGCCGCGTTCAATGGCGGTCCGCCGCACCCAGGGTCAGGATATCCACGCCGGTCGCGGTGACCAGGCAGGTGTGTTCCCACTGGGCCGACAGGGAGTGGTCCTTGGTCACCACCGTCCAGCCATCGGGCAGCAGGCGCACATGGCGTTTGCCTGCATTAACCATCGGTTCCACTGTAAAGGTCATCCCCTGCTGTAGCGTCAGGCCGGTCCCGGCCTCGCCATAGTGCAGGACCTGGGGATCTTCGTGGTAGATGCGTCCGATGCCATGACCGCAGTACTCACGCACCACCGAGAAATTAAGGGATTCGACGTATTCCTGAATGGCATGGCCGATGTCGCCGAGCTGGGAGCCGGGCTTGACGGTACGAATGCCGCGCCACATGGCCTCGAAGCACACCTCGGTCAGACGCTGGGCGGCCACCGGAGGCTTGCCCACGTAGTACATGCGGCTGGTATCCCCGTGGAAGCCGTCCTTGATGACCGTGACATCGATATTGATGATGTCCCCGGCCTTGAGCTTGCGATCGTTCGGGATTCCATGACAGACCACGTGGTTGACCGAGGAGCAGATGGTCTTGGGGAAACCGCGGTAATTAAGGTTGGCCGGAATGGTGCCCTGGACATGGACGATATGCTCGTAGCACAGCCGGTCCAGCTCCTCCGTGGTGACGCCCGGCACCACGTGGGGGCCGATCATGTCGAGCACTTCCGCCGCGAGCCGCCCGGCCTCGCGCATCTTGAGCTGTTCTTCAGGGGATTTGATGGTGATGTGCATTATCTATAGTGGCTGGTAACTGGGCCGTAAGACATTGTTCCCACGGGACGTTCATGGTATAAAGCGCCGCCCTCGTTGGCAACGACGAGAAATTCCATACGCATATCACAACCCGGTGGCTGGGTGCTCAGGACTTGAATGTCTGGGTGGCCACCAGGGATACGCGCAAGGATCAACCCTACAGTCAGGAGTTCACATGTCCGGCGTGTCCATGAGACAGATGCTGGAAGCGGGTGTCCATTTCGGACATCAAACCCGTTTCTGGAACCCGAAGATGGCCCCTTTCATCTTCGGCGAACGTAACAAGATCCATATCATCAACCTCGAGAAGACCCAACCCCTGTACGTACAGGCGTCGGCCTTCATCAAGAGCGTGGTCGCCGATGGCGGCAAAGTGCTCTTCGTGGGAACCAAGCGTTCCGCGCGTGATGCCGTCCAGAAGGAGGCCAGCCGCAGCGGGATGCCCTATGTCAACCAGCGCTGGCTGGGGGGCATGTTGACCAATTTCAAGACCATCCGGCAGTCCATCAAGCGCCTGGCCGAGATCACCGAACTGCAGACCAGCGGCGCGCTGGACAAGCGCGGCAAGAAAGAAGCTACGCAGCTGCGCCGCGAGATGCAGAAGCTCGAACGTAGCCTTGGTGGTATCAAGGCCATGGAATCACTGCCCGATGTCATGTTCGTCATCGATGTGGGTCACGAGAAGATCGCCATTCACGAGGCCCGCAAGCTCGGCATCCCGGTGGTGGCGGTCGTGGACACCAATTGCAGCCCCGAAGGGATCGACCATGTGATCCCGGGCAATGACGATGCCATGCGCGCCATCCTGCTGTACGCCTCCGGCATCGCGGATGCGGTTCTGGAAGGCAAGGCCTCGGTGCCGCAGGTGGCCGTGGGTGAAGATGAATTTGTGGAGCTGGACGAAACCGGTCAGCCGCGCCGCAAGTCCGGCAAGCCGCGTCCGAAGCCCCAGGCACCGATGCGCAACAAGAAGGCCCCGGCCCGCCGCCGTCTGCCCGTGAAGACCCCGGAGGGGGCGGATGATGCGGCCGCCGACGGGGATGATCTGGATGAGGGTGCACAGCTGCCGGCCGCTGCCGCGGGCACCCCCGCCGAAGCTGCCACACCGACCGGTCGGGGTGGGGTGGTGCGCCGTCGTCCCCAGGCTGCAGAGGGCGCCGAGGCTGCGGCCCCGGCTGCAGCGGCTGCGGGCCCGGCTGCCGGCGAAGGCGATGCCGGCGCCCCGACCTGAAGTTCGTTTTGAGTCGCCCCGGAGCCCAGCGGCCCGGGGCCTTGGCGTGGAATTCTTATGAACATCACAGCAGACGCAGTGAAGCAGCTCCGTGAGCGCACCGGCGCCGGGATGATGGAGTGCAAGAAGGCGCTGGTGGAAACCCAGGGCGATCTGGACGCTGCCGCCGAGCTGATGCGCAAGCAGGGCCTGGCCAAGGCCGACAAGAAGGCCGCCCGCATCGCCGCCGAAGGGACCATCGTCATTGCGCGATCCGCGGATGGCCACACGGCCGCCATGGTGGAAGTCAATTGCGAGACCGATTTCGTCGCCCGCGCGAGCGACTTCAAGGCCTTTTCGCAGGCGGTGGCCGCCCAGGCGCTGACGGCCAGGCCCGCCTCACTGGAGGCGCTGTTGGCGCTGCCTCTGGACAGCGGTGAGACGATTGACGAGCGCCGGCGCGCACTGGTCGCCAAGATCGGCGAGAAGCTCAGCGTGCGGCGCTTCGCGGTGCTCACCAGCGCCGGACAGGTCAGCGCCTATGTGCACGGCACCAGCACCCGCATCGGTGCGCTGGTGGCGGTAGAGGGGGGCGATGCCACATTGGCCCACGATGTCGCCATGCACGTCGCCGCGAGCAACCCCAGATATCTGAGCATGGCCGAGGTTCCCGCGGAGGTCGTTGCCAAGGAGCGCGAGATCCTGGCCGAGCAGGCCAGAGGCGAGGGCAAGCCGCCGGAGATCGTTGCCAAGATGGTCGAAGGCCGGCTGCGCAAGACCTTGGGCGAGATCACACTCACCGGACAGGCGTTCGTGAAGGATCCCGACCAGAGCGTCGAGAAGCTGCTCAGGAATGCCAAGGCGAGTGTCAAGGCGTTCGAGCGCTTCGAGGTCGGAGCCGGTATCGACAAGAAGCAGGACGACTTCGTCGCCGAAGTGATGGCGCAGGTCAAGAGCTTCGATCCGTCCGACAAGAAGTAAGGCCGGAAAGAAGACCCCGCTCCGGCGGGGTTTTCTTCATGCACGAGGGTGAAGACCACATGAGCGATAGCACGCGGTCCCGATACTCCCGCATCCTGGTGAAGCTGTCCGGCGAAGCCCTCATGGGCGGCGGCGACTACGGTATTGACCCGGCGGTGCTGCGGCGTATTGCCGGGGAGATTCAGGAGATCGTTCGCATGGGCACCCAGGTCGCCGTGGTGATCGGGGGTGGCAACATCTTCCGCGGCGCGGGACTGGCGCGGGCGGGCATGGATCGGGTCACCGCCGACCACATGGGCATGCTGGCGACCGTCATGAATGCGGTCGCCCTGCAGGATGCGCTCGAGAGTCTGGGCATGCAGTCGCGGGTGATGTCGGCGATCCGCATCAACCAGGTCTGCGAGGACTACATCCGCCGCCGCGCGATCCGCCATCTGGAGAAGGGCCGCGTCGTGATCTTCGCCGCCGGCACCGGCAACCCGTTCTTCACCACCGATACCGCCGCCTCGCTGCGCGCCATCGAGATCAACGCCGATGTGCTGCTGAAGGCCACCAAGGTCAATGGCGTGTACTCGGATGATCCGCTGCGCAACCCCGACGCGCAGCGCTATACGCAGCTGACCTTCGACAAGGTGCTGCAGGACCGGCTGAATGTCATGGATGCCACGGCCATCGTCATGTGCCGTGATAACCGCCTGCCACTGCGCGTGTTCAACCTGAACAATGTGGGGGACCTGACCCGCATCGCGCGCGGTGAGGACATTGGTACGGCAGTCACGTTCGAATAGGGGCCAAGCATGCTCGATGACATCAGAAAAGACGCTGTGACCCGCATGGGCAAGTGCGTGGTTCAGTTCCAGGCGGACCTGAAGAAGATGCGCACCGGTCGTGCCCACCCGAGCCTGATCGATCATCTGAAGGTCGACTACTACGGCTCGGACGTGCCGCTGCAGCAGGTGGCGAGTATCGCAGTCGAGGACGGTCGCACGCTGGTCGTCTCCCCCTGGGAGAAGGGCATGGTCCAGCCGATCGAGAAGGCCATCCACAAGTCGGACCTGGGCCTCAATCCGATGACCGCCGGCACCATTATCCGCATCCCCATGCCGCCCCTCACCGAGGAGCGCCGGCGGGAGTTCACCAAGGTGATCCGTCAGGACGCGGAAGGCGCGCGCGTCGCCGTGCGGAACGTGCGGCGCGATGTGATGTCGGATATCAAGGAACTGCTCAAGGAAAAGCTTATCTCCCAGGACGACGAGCGTCGCGCTGAGACCGATGTGCAGAAGCTCACGGACAAGCATGTGGCCGACATCGATCAGCTGCTGGCAGCCAAGGAAAAGGAGATCATGCAGGTCTGAGCGACTTGCATGAGCATTCCATGTTCCTGATGCCTGCGAGTCGATGAGTCTGCCGCGTCATGTGGCGATCATCATGGACGGCAATGGCCGCTGGGCCGCTGCGCGGCAACTGCCGCGACACGCTGGGCACAAGGCCGGCATCAGCGCGCTGCGCGCTTGCGTGCAAACGTGCAAGACCCGCGGTATCGGGGCGCTCACGGTTTTCGCATTCTCCAGTGAAAACTGGGCACGGCCGGCGGAAGAGGTGTCGTTATTGATGAGCCTGTTCATCGACGCGCTCGACCAGGAAGTTGATGAGCTGCACGCCAACGGCGTGCGGCTGCGCTTCATCGGTGATCGCCAGCGCCTGAGTGTGCGCCTGCAGGCCTACCTGGCCTCGGCCGAAGCGCGCACCGCCGCCTGCGATCAGCTGTTCCTGACCATCGCCATGAGTTATGGCGGGCGCTGGGATATCACCCGCGCGGTGCGTGAGCTTGCGGCCCAATGCGCCGCGGGCAGCGTGCGCTGCGCCGACATCACCGAAGCACAGGTGGCGCAGGCCCTGCAGCTGGCCGAGCTGCCGGATCCGGACCTGTTCGTCCGCACCGGCGGCGAGCGCCGCATCAGCAATTTCCTGCTCTGGAACCTCGCCTACACCGAGCTGTACTTTACCGACTGCCTGTGGCCGGACTTTGATGCCGGTCAGCTGGATGCAGCCCTGGAATTCTATGCCGCCCGCGAGCGCCGCTTCGGGCGCACGTCGGAGCAGACGCGGAGCCCGGCGAGTGCTTAAAACCCGAATCCTCACCGCCGCTGTCCTGATCGGACTGCTGCTGGTCGTCATTTTGTGGCTGCCGCCCGTGGCGACCAAGATCGCGATGACCGCGGTGGTCCTCGCCGGTGCGTGGGAGTGGTCGGCATTTCTGCGGCTCCAGAGAATCTCCGCACGGCTGCTGTACGTCTTCGCGGTGGCCGCCTCCCTGGCGGTCCTGTGGCACTTGCGGCTGGCGGATCCGGCGTGCGTGCCGGTCCTGGTGGCGGCGTTGGTGTGGTGGGTGGTGGCGCTGCTCTGGGTGGTGTTCGCCCCGCGGCGGGTCGCCGCCTGGTCGGCGGCACTCGCGGGTCTCCTGGCGCTGGCTCCGGCCTGGGTGGCGCTGGTGCGCCTGCGCATCGATGTGCCGCACGGCGATCAATGGTTGCTGTTTGCGCTGTGCCTGGTGTGGGCCGCGGATGTCGGAGCCTATTTTGCCGGGCGCACTTTCGGACGGGTACGGCTGGCACCGCAGGTCTCTCCGGGCAAGACCTGGGAAGGTGTCCTGGGCGGCCTGGCGCTGGCGGCACTGGTTGCCCTGTGGGGCAGCTGGTGGTTTGCTGTGCCGGTGTTGCAGCTGGTGCCCCTGTGCCTGGGGGTCGTGGCGTTCTCGATCGTCGGCGATTTGACCGAGAGCTTGCTGAAGCGTTTTTCGGGCCTGAAGGACAGCGGCAGCCTGTTTCCGGGGCATGGTGGAGTCATGGATCGAATTGACAGTCTGACCAGCGCCCTGCCGGTGCTGCTGCTGGGTCTGGTGGTCCTGAGAGTGGCGCGATGAAGGGCATTGCAGTCCTCGGCGCCACCGGGTCCGTGGGTGTCAACACCCTGGATGTGGTCGCGCGGCACCCCGACCGATACCAGGTCATCGCCCTGGGCGCGCACCGCAACGTGGAATTGCTGCTCGAGCAGATCCGGCAGTTCCGGCCGGCCGTGGCCGCGCTCACCGATCCGGCCGCGGCGCGGCTGCTCGAGCAACGAGTGAAGGCCCTGGGCCTGCCCACGCAGGTCTTGAGCGGGCCTGAGTCCCTGGAGACGCTGGCGACGCTGCCGGAGGTGGACCAGGTGATGGCCGCCGTGGTGGGCGCTGCGGGATTGCGCTCGACGCTGGCCGCAGCCCACGCGGGCAAGCGCCTGCTCCTGGCCAACAAGGAATCCCTGGTCATGGCAGGTCCGCTGCTGATGGCGGCGGTCCATGCATCGGGTGCCGAGCTGCTGCCCATCGACAGTGAACACAACGCCATTTTCCAGTGCCTGCCCCATGGCGCCAAGCCCGGCACGGCCCCGGGGGGCGTGCGGCGCATCCTGCTGACCGCCTCGGGCGGACCGTTCCGGGACTGGGACAGCGAGACAATCGCCAAAGCCACTCCCGATCAGGCCTGCAAGCATCCCAACTGGGTGATGGGGCGCAAGATCTCCGTGGACTCCGCCTCGCTCATGAACAAGGGCCTGGAACTCATCGAGGCCTGTTTCATGTTCGGCCTGCTGCCGGCGCAGGTGGAGATCGTCGTCCACCCCCAAAGCGTGGTGCATTCGCTGGTGGAATACATCGACGGTTCGGTGCTCGCGCAGCTGGCCTGTCCGGATATGCGCACCCCCATTGCCTATGGAATGGCCTGGCCGGAACGTATCGAGGCCGGTACCGACTTCCTGGACCTGATCCGCACCCGGCAGCTGGACTTCGTGGCGCCGGATATGACCCGCTTCCCCTGTCTTGCTCTGGCTCGGGCTGTAGCAGACACTGGCGGGCTGGCACCTGCCATCCTCAATGCGGCGAACGAAGTCGCCGTCACTGCATTCCTGGAGCGCCGATTGAACTTTCCGGACATACCTGCGGTCATTGAATGTGTTCTTAACAAGGCTGATGGGGCCAGGACTGCCGAAGGGGGGGTCCGCAGTCTCGATGATGTCCTGCACGCAGACCGCCAAGCGCGTGACCTGGCCGTGGAGTTCTGCCGCATCCGTGGCGGAATGACCAAGGCGATACTTCCAACAACACCCGGGCCGGCAATCTGTTCATGAAGCGATTTGGATTGGTGAGCACCCTCGCACTGTGCGCGGGTTCAGCAGTATGTGCGGCCCAGACACCGGCTCCGACGGGGGCGGCCGCGGTCGCGCCAAATCCTCCGGCGCCCAACCCTGCCCCGGGACCTGCGCCAGCCCCTGCAGGGCAATTCGTGCTGCAGAATCCGCTGGCCGCGGTCCCGGACCTCGCGGCTGCTGATTTCATGGTTGGCAATATCCGCATCGAAGGTCTGCAGCGCATTTCCGAGGGCACGGTCTATAACTATCTGCCCGTGAATATCGGCGACCATGTCACGCCGGCGCGCATCCGCGAGGCGATCCGCTCGCTGTACAACACCGGGTTTTTCCGCGATGTGCAGATGCGCCGCGATGGTAGCACCCTGGTGGTGCTGGTGGTGGAACGCCCGGCCATCGAGAGCTTCGAGATCACCGGCAACAAGGACATCAAGACCGAGGACCTGCAGAAATCGCTGCGCAGCGTGGGTCTGGCCGCGGGCAAGACCTTTGACCGCTCGGTGCTGGAAGAGGTGAAGGGCTATCTCACCGACCAGTACTTCAGCCGTGGCAAGTACGCGGTAAGCATCGATGAGAAGGTCGAGGAAGATTCGGGCAACCGGGTGAAGATCAAGGTCACCATCAAGGAAGGCTCGCGCGCCAAGATCCGCACCATCAACATCGTGGGGAACCACGCCTTCACGGATAAGGAGATCGACAAGGGCTTTGAACTGCAGACCCCGAACCTGCTGTCCTGGTACAAGCAGGATGACCGCTACTCCAGCGAGTCCCTGGACGGTGATCTGGAGAAGATCCGCTCCTACTACATGGACCGCGGCTATGCGAATTTCCAGATCGACTCCACCCAGGTGACCATCGCGCCGGAAAAGGACGACATCTACATCACCATCAACGTCGGCGAGGGCGAGGTGTACAAGGTCGGGGAGGTGAAACTGGCCGGCACTTTCCCGGTGCCGAAGGAGGAACTGCAAAGGCTCATCCTGGTGTTCCCCGGCACCATCTATTCGCGCAAGGCCGTGACCGCCACGCAGGAGCTGATCCAGAACCGTCTGGGCCAGGATGGTTATGCCTTCGCCAAAGTGGATCCGGTGCCGACCACCGACAAGGCCACGGGCATCGTGTCACTCACTTTCTTCGTCGATCCGGGCAACCGGGTCTATGTGCGCAACATCACCTTCTCAGGCGTCAAGCGCATCAATGACGAGGTGCTGCGCCGTGAGATGCGCATCCTGGAGGGCGGCTGGCTGTCCAATGTGGCGCTGGACCGTTCCAAGCAGCGGCTGCAGAAGCTGCCCTATATCACCAAGGTTGATGAGGACACGACACCGGTGCCCGGTTCATCCGACCAGGTGGACGTGGACTTCAAGGTCGAGGAGGGCCCGGGTGCCTCCCTCTCCGGCGGCGTGGGCTATTCGGAGACCTACAAGTTCGAGTTGAATGGCAATTACACCGACGCCAACTTCCTGGGCTCCGGGCAGCGGGTGTCCGTGAACCTGGAGGAGGGCCTGTACAACAAGGTCTACGGTATTACCGAAACCAACCCCTACACCAACGTCGACAACCTGACGCGCACCTATGCCTTCAGCTTCCGGGACCAGTCGCAGTTCACCTCGTCTTCTTCCGACTTCTCGACCAAGATCCTGAGCCTGGGGGAGAGCTTTGGCTACCCGCTGTCCGAATATCAGGGCGTCAGTCTCGGGGCGAATGTGCAGGGTGTGCAGCTGGTTGCGATCGAGAACAGCAGCGCGCTGCAGTCCCTGCAGTGGGTGCAGAACAACGGCCATACCTACACCGGGACCGCCACCGGCCTGGTCTTCGATCCGACCACCGCCACGTATGCGAATGGCCTCTACTATCTTGACGGCACGCGCTTTGTCGTCGGTCAGTTCTCGATGGGCTGGAGCTACGATTCGCGCAACCGCGGCTTGTTCCCGGATCGCGGCATGCACCAGGCCCTGAACATCACCTACACACCGCCCATCACCGGCGTGTCGTACTACAAGGCGAATTACGAGTTCGTGAAGTACATACCGTTGTGGGGCAGGTGGACGATGGCATTCACCGGGGACCTGGGTTATGGCGCGGGTCTGGGGAAGACGACCTCACTGCCGCCCTATGAGCTGTTCTACGGCGGCGGCCCGGATTCGGTGCGCGGCTTCCAGGAGAGTCTGCTCGGACCCAAGGACCAGTACGGCAATCCCTATGGTGGCAACCTGAACGTGCTGGCGCGCTCCGAGCTGATCGTGCCACTGCCGCCCAAAATTGCCTCCAGTGCCCGTTTGAGCCTGTTCGTCGATGTGGGCAATGTGTTCTCGACCGGCAAGACTCCGGCGTTCTATGCGCCGCCCCCCGGTTACAGCACGGGCTATGGATTGACGGAGGCCGACATCAGCGATCCGGCCGTTCTGGCCGAGCATCCGGAAAACTACGCCTTCTCCTTCAGCGGCCTGCGGGAATCGGTGGGTGTCGCGGTGCAGTGGCTGGCGCCTCTGGGCCTGTTTCGCTTCAGTCTGGCGATCCCCATCAACGCGCAGCGTGAGGTTGACGGCGTCACCTGGGGTGACCAGACCGAGCGCTTCCAGTTCTCGGTCGGACAGGCGTTCTAGCAGCGGGTGAATTCCGCTATGATCCCCCGTCCTTTCGTCCGGTAGGGTTTTCATTGTTTTGTCTATTGTTCAATGTTCGGGGTCGCGCGCCGCGCGTGCCCGCTTAATTTGGGCTTTGCCCACAAGAGGAGCATCGTGAAGGGCGTCGTCAGGTCTTTGATTCTGGGTTCGGCTGCGACACTGGTGCTGGCGGCGGCGCCGGCGTGGGCGGAGCTGAAAATTGGTTATGTAAATTACAATGCGCTGATGCAGGAGTCACCGGAGGCGAAGACCATTGCGGATGCACTGCGCACCGAGTTCCTGCCCCGGCAGCGGGAGTTGCAGACCCTGCAGCAGTCGCTGAAGGCGCGTAGCGACAAGCTCACCAAAGATGGCGCCACCATGACGGACGACCAGCGTAGCCGCGAGGAGAAGCAGATCAGCGACGGCGAGCGCGAACTGCAGCGCAAACAGAGCGAAGCGCAGGATGACTTCAACACGCGCCGCAATGAAGAACTGTCGACGCTGCAGAAGTCGCTGGTCCAGCAGGTCGGCGCCTTTGGCAAGTCCCAGAGCTACGATCTGATCCTGGCCGAAGGCGTCATTTACGCGGCTCCGGCGCTGGATATCACGCAGCAGGTGCTGGCGGCCCTGCAGCCACACGGTGCCAAGGCCGGTGGGCCCGCAACGTCGCAGAAGTCTGGCCCAAAGCCTGCTGCCAAGTGAGTTTGAAAGCGGGCCCCATTGCGGGTCCGCATGAGGCGGCCGCATGGTTGTCACCCTCGGCGAGCTAGCAGTCCGCTTCGGGTGTGAATTGCGCGGCGACCCGCTGCGCGAAGTCGATTGCGTCGGCACCTTGCTGGACGCGCACCCGCGCGCCATCACGTTCCTGGCTGAGAGCCGCCACCGCGCGGCGATGGCGCAAACCAAAGCCGCCGCTGTAGTGGTGGAAGCGCGCTTCGCGGCCGGCTGTCCCGTGGCGGCCCTGATCGCATCCAATCCGCGCGCCACCTATGCCCGGATCGCCACCTGGCTGTATCCGCCGCTGCCGGTGGTCCCGGGTATCCACCCCAGCGCGATCATCGCGGCGGATGCTCAGGTTGACCCCAGCGCCCATGTCGGGGCCCTGGCGGTGATTGGTGCGGGTACCCGCATCGGCGCCGGCGCCCTGATTGGTCCGCACTGTGTGATCGGGGCCGAGGTGTCGATTGCGGCGCAGGCACGGCTGGTGGCTCGGGTGACCCTGTGCGACGGGGTCTGCCTGGGCGCACGCTCGGTCATGCACCCCGGCTCGGTGGCCGGCAGTGAGGGATTCGGATTCGCGCCGGAGGATGGCGCATGGTTGAAGATTCCGCAGGTGGGCGGCGTGCGGATTGGTGCGGACGTGGAGATTGGCGCCAATACCACCATTGATCGTGGCGCCATCGGGGATACGGTGATCGAGGATGGCGTGAAGCTGGATAACCTGATCCAGATCGGGCACAACGTGCGCTTGGGAGCGCACACCGCAATCGCGGGTTGTACCGGTATCTCCGGCAGCACCCTCATCGGCGAGCGTTGCCAGATCGGGGGCGCCGTCGGGATTGGCGGGCACCTGAGCATCACCGATGATGTGATCATTACCGGCTTCTCGATGATCAGCCATTCGATCCCAAAGCCCGGGGTATACTCCAGCGGAATTCCGTTTGAGGAAGCACGGACCTGGCGCCGGATGGTTGCCCGATTCAAGCGCCTGAGTCCGCCAGATCGCAAGCCGGACGGACACGAGAGCAAAGATGACTGAAGCCGTACAGTTTGATATCCATGGCATTCTCAAACTCCTGCCGCATCGCTATCCGTTTCTGATGGTGGACCGGGTGCTGGAGTGCCGCGCGGGGCAGAGCATCCGTGCGCTCAAGAACGTCACATTCAATGAGCCGTACTTCATGGGGCACTTCCCGCAGCGACCGGTGATGCCCGGTGTGATGATCATCGAAGCGCTGGCGCAGACCGCGGGCGTTCTGGCCTTTGTCACCAGCGGCGTGACGCCGCATGCGGACACCAAGTTCTACTTTGTCGGCATCGACAAGGCCCGGTTCCGCAAGCCGGTGGAGCCTGGGGACCAGCTGATCCTGAGTGCGCAGTTGACGCGCAGCTTCAAGGGCATCTGGCGCTTCGCCACCGCGGCGTTCGTCGGCACCACTGAGGTGGCGAGCGCGGACATGATGGTGGCACCCGAGGCGTCCAAGTGACGGTGGCGTCATGATCGATGCCCGCGCAGTCATCTCCCCACGGGCACAGTTGGATGAGACAGTGAGCGTCGGACCCTTCGCGGTGATTGGGCCAGATGTCGTGATCGGGGCGCGCTGCACGGTGGGTGCGCATGCCGTGATCGAAGGTCCGACCCGCATCGGCGAGGACAACCAGATCTTCGCCTTCGCCGCCATCGGCGGGGCGCCGCAGGACAAGAAGTACCAGGGCGAACCCACGCAGCTCACCATTGGTGATCGCAATGTGTTTCGCGAATTCTGCACCATGAATCGCGGCACGGCCCAGGGCCATGGCCTGACGCACATTGGCTCGGACTGCCTGTTCATGGCCTACAGCCACGTGGCGCATGACTGCACCATCGGCGACAAGGTGATCCTGGCCAATTGCGCCACCATGGGCGGGCATGTGCGGATCGGCGATTGGGTGCAGCTGGGGGGGCTCTCGGCCATCCACCAGTTCTGCAAGGTGGGGGCGCATGCCTTTGTGGCCGGCGGCGCGGTGCTGACACGCGATCTGCCCCCGTACGTCATGATCGCCGGCAATCCCGCCAGACCTCATTCCATCAACTCGGAGGGCCTCAAGCGTCGCGGTTTCACCGAGCAACAGATCCGCAACCTGCGCGCGGCGTATCGCATCCTGTACCGCTCGGGGCTGAAGCTGGCGGACTCGGTTGCCCAGCTGACAGCCCTCGGGCGGGACCACTCCGAGGTGCGCCCGTTGCTCGAGTTCATCGACGCTTCCACGCGCAGCCTGGTGCGCTGACCGACCTGCCCGGCAAGCCACCCATGTCTGACCCGCTGGTGATCGGCTTGGTTGCCGGCGAATCCTCTGGTGACAGCCTCGGCGCCGCATTGCTGGATGCTTTGCGTGCCCGGACCGCAGCTCTGCAGGCCTTTGGTGTCGCGGGCCCGCGCATGCGCGCCGCCGGATGCGAAGTGTGGGCCGACTCCCATGAGCTCGCGGTCATGGGACTCATCGAACCCCTGGCGCATCTGCCGCGCCTGTTCGCTCTGCGCCGCCGCCTGGTGCGCGATATGGTGCACAAACGCCCCCATGTGTTCGTCGGCATCGATGCGCCGGCGTTCAATATCGGGCTTGCGGCGCAGTTGCGGACACGCGGGATCCCCACCGTCCAATATGTGAGTCCCCAGGTGTGGGCCTGGCGGCCGGGGCGGGTGCGCGGCATCGCCCGCGCCTGTGACCTGGTGTTGTGCCTGTTCCCCTTCGAGAGCGATTTCTACCGCCAGCATGGCGTGCGGGCACAGTTTGTCGGGCATCCCCTGGCCGACCAGATCCCGCTGCAGACGGACCGCGCGGCCGCCCGCCAGGCGTTGGGCCTGGATCCGCAGGGCACGATCATCGCGCTGCTGCCCGGCAGCCGCCTGGGCGAAGTGCAGCGGCTGGGCGAGGATTTCCTGCGCGCCGCACTGTGGCTGCAGGGCAGCCGACCGGACCTGCAATTCATCGCACCCATGGCGTCGCGCCAGGTTCGGGACGTATTTGCCGCGCAACGCGAGCGCATGGCCGGTGGCGTTGCCGTGCAGCTGTTCGACGGTCAGGCCCAGCAGGCGCTGATTGCCGCGGATGCGGTGCTGGTGGCCTCGGGAACGGCCACTTTGGAGACGCTGCTGACGCGCCGTCCGATGGTGGTCGCGTACCGCTTCAGTGCGCTGACCGCCTTGCTGTTGCGCGGTCTGGGGCTGGTGAAGGTGAAGCATTTCTCGCAACCCAACCTGCTCACCGGCAAACCCCTGGTGCCCGAGTTCCTGCAGGAGGGCGTGACGGGCGTGGCCTTGGGCCAGGCATTGCTGCGACAGATCACCGACACGGCGGGTCGGCTGCAGATCGAAGCCGAATTCCTGAAGGTGCACCAGCAGCTGCGCGTGGGCGCCGCCGACCGGGCCGCGCAGGCCATCGTGGACCTGGTCAACGAGCGCGGTGCCAGCCGCGCCGTGGCGGGTTGAGACGATGATCCGCACCGAGCGCCTCACCGCCGGAGTGGATGAAGCAGGCCGGGGCCCGCTGGCCGGACCCGTGGTCGCCGCCGCGGTGATCCTGGACCCGCGGCGGCCGATCCGCGGGCTCAAGGACTCCAAGCAGCTCAGCCCGCTGATCCGCGAGCAGCTGGCCGTGCAGATCCGCGAGCGCGCACTATGCTGGGCACTGGGCTGGTCGGAGCCGGAAGAGATCGATGCCCTGAACATCCTCGAAGCCACGCATCTGGCCATGCGCCGCGCCGTGCTGGGACTTGCCATCCCGCCGCGCAGCATCCTGGTGGACGGCGATCGCTTACCCCGCCTGATCGATCTGCTGCCGGACTGCGCGGCGCGCGCCATCATCCGCGGCGACCAGCTGGAACCTGCGATCAGCGCGGCCTCGATTCTGGCCAAGACGCACCGCGATGCGCTCATGCGGATACTGGACGTCGTTTATCCCGGGTATGGTCTGGCAGTGCACAAAGGCTATTGCACGGCGGATCATCTGGCAGCGCTGTTGCGGCAAGCCGCCTGCGCCATCCATCGGCGCAGTTTTCGCCCCGTGGCCGATCCGTCCGCACCAGGACCGGTAGAATTGGACGCCCTATGAAGGCGGAATTTGTCCACTTGAGGTTGCACACCGAGTTCTCCTTGGTGGACAGCATCGTGCGCGTTCCGCAGCTGCTGGCGGCGACCGTGAGTGCCGGGATGCCGGCCATTGCCGTCACCGACCAGACCAACCTGTTCGCAATGGTGAAGTTCTATCGGGAAGCCCTGAACCAGGGCGTGAAGCCCATCATCGGCGTGGATATGCTGGTCGCTGAAACCGCTGAACGTCGCGGCAGCTCCCGGCTGACCCTGCTGTGCCAGACGCAGGCGGGCTACCGCAACGCCACCCGGCTGGTGACCCGCGCCTACCTGGAAGGGCAGAAAGCCGGGCCACCGACAGTCGAGCGCAGCTGGCTCACGGCTGAATCCCTCACCGGTCTGATTGCCCTGTCCGGCGGTGCCGCAGGCGATATCGGTTGCGCGCTGCTCAATGGCCGCACGCAGGATGCGCAGGCGCAGCTGGATGTGTGGCTGGGGTTGTTCGGTGACCGTTTTTATATCGAGCTGCAGCGCCTGGGCCGCCGCGATGAGGAGGCCTACATTGCCGCTGCCGTGGAACTGGCGGCCGCACGCGCGGTGCCGGTGGTGGCCACCAATGACGTGCGGTTCCTGGCCGCCACGGATTTCGAGACCCATGAGGCGCGCGTGTGCATCCAGGGCGGGCACCTGCTGAACGATTCGGCGCGCCCGAAGCTGTACACCCCGCAGCAGTTCCTGCGCACCCCGGCGCAGATGTGTGAGTTGTTCGCCGATGTACCCGAGGCGACCGCCAACACCGTGCAGATCGCGCGGCGCTGCAACCTGGTGCTCAATCTCGGACAGCCACGGCTGCCGGACTACCCGGTGCCGGCCGGGATGACTACCGAACGCTTCCTGGAAAGCGAGTCGGTCGCGGGCCTCGCCGCGCGACTCTCGCTCACGCATCCCTCCGGTGCTCCCGCCGGGTATCGCGAGCGCTTGGACCTGGAGCTGCAGACCATCTGCCAGATGGGCTTCGCCGGCTACTTCCTGATCGTGGCCGACTTCATCCGCTGGGCGCGCGAGAACGCGGTCCCCGTAGGACCGGGGCGAGGCTCGGGTGCGGGCTCCCTGGTGGCCTATTGCCTGCGGATCACGGATCTGGATCCCATCGAACATGAGCTGCTGTTCGAGCGCTTCCTGAATCCCGAGCGCGTCTCCATGCCCGACTTCGATGTCGATTTCTGCATGGACGGGCGCGATCGCGTCATCGACTATGTGGCGCACAAGTACGGCCGCGACCGCGTCTCCCAGATCATCACTTACGGCACCATGGCCGCCAAGGCGGTGGTGCGTGATGTGGGCCGCGTACTGGGCCTGGGCTACGGGTTCGTCGATCGTATCGCGAAGCTGATTCCTTTTGAGCTCGGCATCACGCTGGATGATGCCCTCACCAAGGAGCCGGAACTGCGGCGGCTGTACGACTCCGAGGATGAGATCCGCAACCTCATCGACCTGGCGCGTGCGCTGGAAGGCCTCACGCGCAACGCGGGTACCCACGCCGGTGGCGTGGTGATCGCACCCTCGGTACTCACGGATTTCGCGCCCCTGTACTGCGAAGCCGGATCCAGCAGTATCGTGACGCAGTTCGACAAGGACGATGTCGAGGCCGCGGGCCTGGTGAAGTTCGATTTCCTGGGGCTGCGCACGCTCACCATCATCGATCGGGCGCTGAGCATCATCAACCGCACGCGCGCGGCCAGCGGTGCGGAGCCGTTCCGCCTGGAGGGCATGCCGGCCGGGGATGTGGCCACCTACACTCTGCTGAAGTCCGGTCGCACGACCGCCGTTTTCCAGCTCGAATCGCGCGGCATGCGCGATCTGATCCGGCGGCTGAAGCCGGATTGCTTTGAAGACATCGTCGCGCTGGTGGCGCTGTTTCGCCCGGGCCCGCTGGAGTCGGGCATGGTGGATGACTTCATCACGCGCAAACGCGAACCGGCGGGCGGTGTGATCGACTACCTGCATCCGGACCTGAAGCCGGTGTTGGCCCCGACCTATGGGGTCATCCTGTACCAGGAACAGGTGATGAAGATCGCGCAGATTCTCGCCGGCTACACCCTCGGCGGCGCCGATCTGCTGCGCAAGGCCATGGGCAAGAAGAAGGCCGAGGAGATGGCCCAGCAGCGCTCGATCTTTGTCAGTGGCGCGGTGGCACGCGGGGTGCCCGAGCAGCAGGCCGCGCATATTTTCGATCTGATGGAGAAGTTCGCCGGCTACGGTTTCAACAAATCGCACTCGGCCGCCTACGCGGTGCTGTCGTACCAGACCGCTTATCTGAAGGCCCATTACACCGCGGCGTTCATGGCGGCGGTGCTCTCGGCGGACATGGACCACACCGACAAGGTGGTCACGCTCATAGATGAGTGCAAGCAGCTGTCCCTGGCTGTGCTGCCCCCGGATGTGAACGCATCGCTGTATGAATTCGCGGTGGCGGACGCGAAGACCATTCGCTATGGACTGGGGGCGGTGAAGGGCGTGGGGCAGGGCGCCGTGGAGGGTCTGATCGCGGAACGTGAAGCCCACGGTCCTTACCGCAGTCTGGCTGAACTGTGCCGGCGCACGGATCTGACGCGCATCAACCGGCGCACGCTGGAGGCTCTGATCCGCTCCGGCAGCATGGACACCATTGGCCCGAACCGCGCAACCTTGCTGGACAGCCTGCCGGCGGCGATGCAGCTGGGTGACCAGAATGCGCGTGCACACCAGGCCGGGCAGAACGACATGTTTGGTCTGAGCGCCATGCCGCAGCCCAGCGCCACACAGGCCGGCGACACGGTCAAAGCCATTGCGGATTTCAGCGAAGCGGTGCGCCTGCAGGGCGAGCGCGAGACTCTGGGTCTGTATCTGACGGGGCATCCCATCGACCGTTTCGAGGCGGATCTGCCGCGCTTTGCAGCCATGCGCATCGGTGAACTGATCAGCGAGCGGCCGGCCAGCTCCGGGGAGGGCGAGCGCGGCTTCAGCCGCGGGCGGCTGGTGACCGTGGCCGGACTGGTGGATGAGATCCGCAAGCGCGGGCAGCGCGTCAGCATCATCCTGGATGACCGCACCGGCCGGATCGAGGCCACCCTCTTTGATGAGGTGTTCCAGCGGCATCGCGAGTTGCTCGTCAAGGACGCCCTGCTGCTCGTGGAAGGGCATTTCCGTTTCGATGAGTTCGGGGATGCCTGGCGGATTTCCGTGCGCAAGATCACTGACCTCAACGCCGTGCGCGAGCAGCAGGCGCGGCGCCTGGTGCTGAAGCTGCCGCCGCAATCCGATCGCACCGCGTTCCTGACCCGCCTGGCGCAAGTGCTCACCCCCTGGCGCAACGGCCCCTGTCAGGT
The DNA here is from genome assembly GCA_036489445.1 of Steroidobacteraceae bacterium. Lineage (GTDB taxonomy): Bacteria > Pseudomonadota > Gammaproteobacteria > Steroidobacterales > Steroidobacteraceae > DAIDKA01. The sequence continues at coordinate 56,100 of DASXFV010000031.1, forward strand.
GACGGTGCAGTGCCGGACGGAACAGGCGAGTGGCGCCCTGGACCTGGGCTCGGAATGGAATGTCCGTCCCGGGCGGGAGCTGCTGGAACACCTCGAGGAGTTGGTGGGCCGGGACGGCATGCGTGTACTGTATGGCCCCGTAGGAGCCCCTGGAGGGGCCTGACTTGGAACGATTACATTCATGGCTGTAAACTTTCTGGATTTCGAACAACCCATCGCCGAGCTCGAAGCGAAGATCGAGGAGCTGCGGCACGTGACCTCGGAATCCGAGGTCAATATCAAGGACGAGATTTCCCGGCTGCAGGCCAAGAGCCGGCAGCTGACGCGCAACATCTTTGCGAATCTCACCCCCTGGCAGATCACGCAGCTCGCGCGCCATCCGCAGCGGCCGTATCCGCTGGACTACACCACCATGATCCTCAGTGAATTCCATGAGCTGCACGGCGATCGCATGTACGGGGATGACATGGCCATCGTGGGTGGCCTGGGGCGCCTGGAGAACCGGGTGGTCATGATCATCGGCCATCAGAAGGGCCGTGACACCAAGGAGCGCGTGCGCCGCAACTACGGCATGCCCAAGCCGGAAGGCTACCGCAAGGCGCTGCGCCTGATGCGGATGGCCGAGCGCTTCGGTCTGCCCATCATCACGTTCATTGACACCCAGGGCGCCTACCCGGGCGTGGGCGCAGAGGAGCGTGGTCAGAGTGAGGCCATTGCGCGCAACCTGTTTGAAATGGCGGTGCTGGGCACGCCCATCGTCACGGTCGTGACGGGGGAGGGCGGTTCCGGTGGCGCCTTGGCAATCGGCGTCTGCGATCGGCTGATGATGCTCCAGTACAGCACCTACTCGGTGATCTCCCCGGAGGGCTGCGCCTCCATCCTGTGGCGCAGCGCGGACAAGAAAGAGGCGGCCGCCGAGGCGCTGGGGATCACCGCCGGGCGTCTGAAGCAGCTGGGTCTCATCGACGAGCTGCTGGAAGAGCCCCTGGGCGGCGCGCATCGCGATCCGGTCGCCACCGCTGCCTCGTTGAAGGAGGCGGTGATCCGCCATCTGGATGAGCTGGAGAAACTCAGCAAGGACGAGCTGGTGGCGCGCCGCGCCGAGCGGCTTGCCGGTTACGGCGTGTTCTCCGAGGACAAAGCGGAGTAGTGGCGTGCCGCAGCGCGGTCCGCAGGCTGATCCGGCCTGGGTCTACTCGCAGCTGCTCAGGCTGCACCCCGCAGCCGCAACAGCATCGCTGTGCGTCGCCTTCAGCGGCGGTGAGGATTCCACAGCGCTCCTGAGCCTGCTCGCGCAGCTGCCGCAGGTGCGCACGCGATTGCGCGCCGTGCATATCGATCACGGTCTGCATGCAGACTCCACCTCTTGGGTGCGGGTCTGCCGCGCAACCTGCCGCGCACTGCACCTGCCCTTTGCGACCCGGCGGCTGGATCTGCGGCGCACCCGCGGACGCTCGCTCGAAGCGCTCGCCCGCGAGGGCCGCTATGCGGCGCTGGCCGCTGCGCTGCGTCCCGGGGAGCTGCTGCTGACCGCTCATCATCTGGAAGATCAGCTGGAAACCGTGTTGTTGCAGCTGTTGCGCGGCGCCGGGCTGCCTGGCCTCAGCGCCATGCCGGCCGTGATGCCATTGGGCTGCGGATTCCTGGTTCGACCGCTCCTCGAGCTGCCGCGCGCAGCGCTGAATGCCTGGGTGCAGACGTGCGGTGTGCAGTGTGTCGCAGATCCTGCCAACGCCGATCAGGCCTTTGACCGCAACTTCCTGCGACACCAGGTGTTGCCGCTCATCATGAGCCGCTGGCGCGGCGCGGCGCACACCGTGAGCCGCAGCGCGCGCCACATCGGCGCCGCGCAGGGCCTGCTCGAGGAGATGGCGCGAGCCGATGTGGCGCGCGCCGCCGATGGCGCGGCGTTATCGGTCGCATCGCTGCGGGCGCTGCCGCTGCCTCGCCGGCGCAATGCATTGCGATGGTGGATCGCCCAGCGGATGGCTGGACATGGGGTTCCGGATGCGCGCCGCCTGGAGGAGATCGCGGTGACGTTGCTCGCCGCGCGAGTCGGCGCGAACCCGCAAGTGCGCTGGGGGCAGATGCGGGTGCAGCGGCATTCCGGGCGGCTGACCCTGGAGCAGGTGCAGCCGGCGAACGGCGCCTATGAACTGACCTGGAACCTGCGCCGCACCTCCCGGCTCACCCTGCCGGCGGGTGCCGGCTGGTTGGAGCTGGTGCGCTCGGCGCACGGTCCCATTGATGGCGCAGCGCTGCCTGCACAAGTGACGGTGCGCACGCGCCGCGGTGGCGAGCGGCTGCGGCCCCGCATCGGCGGACCCTCCCGCACCTTGAAAAGCCTGTTGCAGACTGAGCAGGTGCCACTGCTCGAGCGACAGCATCTGCCGCTGTTGTTTGCCGGGGAGCACCTCGCGGCGGTCGGGGACCTGTGGGTGGATGCGCGCTGGCAGTCCGGTGCGGCTACCCGAAAACACATGACGGTGTTGTGGCACAGACCCGCGTGATTTGATAGTCTGTCCGCCCGTCGAGCCTGCACACCTGCAGGCCATGTTTTTGTCCGGCGGAATCCCCTTCATCCATGAGCCGTTTCGTTTTCGTAACTGGCGGTGTCGTTTCCTCGTTGGGGAAAGGCATCGCAGCCGCTTCCCTTGGCGCCATCCTCGAGGCCCGGGGCCTCACTATCGCCATGGTGAAGCTGGACCCCTATATCAATGTGGATCCGGGCACCATGAGCCCGTTCCAGCACGGTGAGGTATTCGTCACCCAGGACGGGACCGAGACGGACCTGGACCTGGGTCACTACGAGCGCTTCGTGCGCACGACCACTGGTCGGCACAGCAATTTCACCACCGGCCGGATCTACGAGCGCGTCATCGCCAAAGAGCGGCGCGGCGACTACCTGGGCGCGACGGTGCAGGTCATTCCGCACATCACCGATGAGATCAAGCGCAGCATCAAGCTCGGCGCCAATGAGGCGGACGTGTGCATGGTGGAGATCGGCGGCACGGTGGGCGACATCGAATCCCTGCCGTTCCTGGAAGCCATCCGCCAGCTGGGTGTTGAGCTGGGCCGCAGTAACTGCGTATTCATGCATTTGACGCTCGTTCCCGTGGTCGGCGGGCCGGACTCAGGGGAGATCAAGACCAAGCCCACGCAGCACTCCGTCAAGGAGCTGCGCGGTATCGGCATTCAGCCGGATGTACTGCTGTGCCGTTGCCGGCATCCACTGCCCGAGGAGCAGCGCCGCAAGATTGCTCTGTTCACCAATGTGGAAGAGCGCGCGGTGATCTCGGCGGTCGATTCCGATGACATCTACAAGATTCCGCTGCTGCTGCGCGAGCAGGCCCTGGATGAGATCGTCGTCAACAAGCTGGGTCTGTCCGTGCCTCAGACCGACCTCGCCGAATGGCGCCAGGTGGTCGCCGCCAAGGCCAATCCGGACGGGCAGGTGGATGTCGCGATGGTCGGCAAGTACGTGCAGGCGCGCGATTCCTACATCTCACTGAACGAAGCACTGACGCATGGCGGACTGAAGACCCGCACACGAGTCAACGTGCACTACATCGAATCCACCGATATCGAGCAGCACGGCACCCACGCGCTGGCGGGCATGGATGCGATCCTGGTACCCGGCGGCTTCGGTGAGCGGGGTATTGAGGGCAAGATCGCCGCGGTGCGCTATGCACGCGAGAACGGCATTCCCTACCTGGGCCTGTGCTTGGGCATGCAGATTGCCATCGTGGAATTCGGCCGCAACGTGCTGGGCTTGGGCGATGCCAACAGCACCGAGTTCAACCGCGCCACCCCGCATGCGGTCATCGCGCTGATCGCGGAGTGGCAGGATACGGCGCACGGGTCGCAGCAGCGGGACGAGAAATCCGGCAAGGGTGGCACCATGCGCCTGGGCGCGCAGGAGGTGCTGCTGAGCGCGGGCACGAAGGTGCGCGAGCTCTACGGTCGGGACGCCATTTTCGAGCGCCACCGTCATCGTTTCGAGTTCAACAATACCTACATGGACCGCTACACACAGGGTGGACTCAAGTTCGCGGGCCTGTCGCACGATGGCCTGGTCGAGATCATCGAGCTGCCCGGCCATCCGTGGTTCGTGGCGACCCAGTTCCACCCCGAATTCACCTCCACGCCCCGTGACGGGCATCCGCTGTTCACCGGATTTGTCCGCGCTGCCCGGGCGCATCGTGCATCGCAGCTGCCCGCTGCCGCGGGTGCATGAAGCTCGCGGGACTTAGCGTCGGTGCCGATCAGCCCCTGTTTCTGATCGCCGGGCCGTGCGTCATCGAGGGCGCGGCGCTGACGCAGGAAATCGCCGGCACCCTGGTGGAACTGACCGCGCGGCTCGGTGTGCCCTTCATTTTCAAGGCATCCTTCGACAAGGCCAATCGCTCCTCACGCGACAGCTACCGGGGGCCGGGAATGCAAGCGGGTCTTGCGGTGCTGGAGTCCGTGCGCAAGATCTTCCAGGTCCCCGTGCTCACCGATGTGCACGAGGACACCCCGCTGTCCGAGGTCGCTGCCGTGGTCGATGTGCTGCAGACCCCGGCCTTCCTGTGCCGGCAGACCAATTTCATCACCAACGTCGCCTCACAAGGCAAACCCGTCAATATCAAGAAGGGCCAGTTTCTATCTCCCTGGGAAATGCGCAACGTGGTCGAGAAGGCCCGCAGCACCGGCAACGATGCCATCATGGTATGTGAGCGTGGCTTTTCCTTCGGTTACAACAACCTGATCACCGATATGCGCTCGCTGGCGATCATGCGCGAGACGCACTGCCCGGTGGTGTTTGATGCCACGCATTCGGTGCAGCTGCCCGGCGGGGCGGGCAAGTCCTCGGGCGGCCAGCGCGAGTTCGTGCCGGTGCTCGCACGGGCTGCGGTTGCGGCGGGCGTCGCGGGGGTTTTCATGGAGACCCATCCCCAGCCTGAGAAGGCGCTCTCCGACGGTCCCAATGCCTGGCCCCTCGCGCGTATGCAGTCGCTGCTGGAAACGCTGGTTGAACTGGACCGCATCGTCAAGCAAAAACCTTTCGAGGAATCGCTGTTATGAGCCGTATCGTTGAGATCCGCGGGCGTGAAATCATGGACTCCCGCGGCAACCCCACGGTGGAGGCCGACGTCATTCTGGAGTCCGGCGCACAGGGCCGCGCCGCGGTGCCCTCGGGCGCGTCCACCGGAACGCGCGAAGCGGTGGAGCTGCGGGACGGGGACAGCAAGCGCTATGGGGGCAAGGGCGTGCTCAAGGCGGTCGAGCATGTCAACACCGTGCTGCGCCAGGCGGTGCTGGGTCGGGACGCGCGCGATCAGGAGGGCCTCGACAGGGTGATGATCGATTTGGATGGCACCGAGACCAAGGGCCGTCTGGGCGCCAATGCACTGCTGGCGATTTCTCTGGCCAGTGCGCATGCGGCCGCGGCCGCCGAGAAGCTGCCGCTGTTCCGGTACCTGGGCAAAGGCCGCGAGCCGGTGATGCCGGTGCCGATGATGAACATCGTCAACGGCGGCGCGCACGCCAACAACAGCCTCGACATCCAGGAATTCATGATCCTGCCCGTCGGCGCGCCGAGCTTTCGCGAGGCGTTGCGCTACGGAGCGGAGATCTTCCACGCGCTGAAGAAAATCCTCAGCGATCAGGGTCTCTCCACCGCGGTCGGGGATGAAGGGGGCTTCGCCCCGGATCTCGGCTCCAACGAGGAGGCCGTGGAGATCATTCTTCAGGCCATCGACAAGGCCGGCTACAAGGCGGGCAAGGAAATCTACCTGGGTCTGGATGCCGCCAGTTCCGAGTTCTACAGGGACGGGCGCTACGAACTGAGCTCGGAGAAGCGGCGCTTCACGGCCACCGAATTCACCAAGTACCTGGCGGACCTTGCCGCGCGCTATCCGATCATCACGATTGAGGATGGCATGAGCGAGTCGGACTGGTCAGGCTGGGGCGAGCTGACCCGCGCCGTGGGGGATCGGCTCCAGCTGGTCGGTGACGACCTGTTCGTGACCAACACCAGGATTCTGGCCGAAGGCATTGCCAAGCACACTGCCAATGCCATTCTCATCAAACCCAATCAGATCGGCACTCTGACGGAGACCCTGGCGGCCATCACCATGGCCGAGAAGGCCGGCTACGCCTCGGTGATCTCGCATCGTTCGGGTGAGACCGAGGATGTCACCATCGCCGATCTGGCGGTGGCGACGGCCGCCTCCCAGATCAAGACCGGCTCGCTGTCACGGTCGGATCGCACCGCCAAGTACAACCAGCTGCTGCGCATCGAGCTGGCTCTGGGCAAGGTGCGTTACGCGGGCCGCGACGCGTTCCCGGTAAAGTTGTAGGCTTATCCGCTGTGAAATGGCTGGCAATAGCGCTGGGCGTCGTGATCGCGATACTGCAGTACCGACTGTGGTTGTCGGACAGCGGTGTGCGTGAGCTGGCGCGCATGCAGGATGCCGTGACTGCGCAGCGGGCGCAGTCCGCTGCGCTGGTGGATCGCAACCGGCAATTGGCCGCCGAGGTGCGGGATCTGAAGACCGGCATGGCGGCCCTGGAGGAGCGGGCGCGCAGCGAGCTGGGGATGATCGCCCGCAACGAAACCTACTACCAGGTGGTCCCCGCGAAATCCGATGTCCCCCGGCCGCCCGCGGGGCAAGTGGCCGCGCGCTGAGCGTTTCGGGCACCTTGCACTACTGGCTCATCATGCCTGCGGCGGGTTCCGGCAGCCGATTTGGCGCCGCGGTCCCCAAACAATACGCCCCGCTGCTGGGTCGCGCGGTCATCGAGTGGGCGCTGGCGCCGTTCCTGGCTGACCCGCAATGCTCCGGTATCGTGGTGGCACTGGCACCTGAGGATCCGTGGTGGCCGCAGGTCGCCGCGCGGTTGCCCGTCCCCGTCACCACCGTCCTGGGCGGCGCCCACCGCAGCGAGTCGGTGCTCAAGGGCCTGCAGGGACTGGGTGGCCGGGCGGGCGAGCGCGATTGGGTGCTGGTGCACGATGCGGCCAGACCCTGTCTGACGCCTGAGGATCTTGCCCGGCTGCTGCGCGCGCTCGAGCATGAGGAGACCGGCGGTCTGCTGGCCTCTCCCGGTGCGGATACCCTCAAGTATGGACCTGCGGGTGATCAGACCACGGTGGACCGGACCGTGGATCGCACCGGCCTGTGGCGGGCCCTGACCCCGCAGATGTTCCGCTGCGGCGCGCTGCGCCAGGCGCTGGAGGCTGCGCACCATGCGGGGCGTACACCGACCGATGAGTCCCAGGCCCTGGAATGGGCGGGTGCGCGGCCGCGGTTGGTGGCAGGCTCTGCGGCGAACCTCAAGGTGACCACTGCTCAGGATCTGGTGGTGGCGGCGGCAATATTGAATACCACGGCGGAGCAGGCCATGCGCATCGGATCAGGATTCGACGTCCATACCTTTGGGGAAGGGGAGTTCGTCATGCTCGGCGGCGTACGCGTCCCGTACGGGCGGGGGGTCATCGCGCACTCCGACGGGGATGTGATCCTGCACGCGCTGTGTGATGCGTTGCTGGGCGCCGCTGGCCTTGGCGACATTGGCCAGCATTTCCGGGACGATGATCCGCAGTGGCGGGGCGCGGACAGCAAGGGGTTTGTGCGCGGCGTGCTCGTGATGCTGGGCGAACGCAATCTTGCGGTGGTCAATGCCGACATCACGGTGCTCGCCGAGGCGCCCCGGCTCTCGCAGCATCGCGAGGAGATCCGCCGCAGCATCGCAGAACTGCTGGAGGTCGCCACCGACTGTGTGAACGTGAAGGCCACCACCACCGAGAAAATGGGCTTTCTGGGCCGCGGCGAGGGCCTGGCTGCCCAGGCCGTCGTGCTGCTGCGCTCGATGGCCTCCAGGCCCAGCCATTGATGCTGCAGCAGTGGCGGCAGCTGGCGCTGGGCCCGCCGCATGCGTGGGGGGAACCGCAGGCCACCGGGGTGCTGCGCGCGGTACCTGAGGATTTTGTGGTCGAGGAGGACCTGGGCTTCGCGCCCGATGGGGAGGGTGCCCATCTGCTGCTGAAGGTCCGCAAGCGAAATGCCAATACGGGCTGGGTGGCGCAGGAGCTGGCCCGCGGCTTGGGCTGCCCGGTGCGGGACATCGGTTTTGCGGGCCTCAAGGATCGACGCGCGGTGGCAATCCAATGGTTCTCGCTCCCCGTGACTGCCCGTTCGGTGAGCGGCGCTCCGGGATTTGAGAACCCGGAGTTTGCCGTCCTCGAGGTGCACCGGCACCGGCGCAAACTGCCGCGCGGCGCCCTGGCGGGCAACGCCTTTACCATTCGTATCCGTGAGTACACCGGTACCGCTGCGAGCCTGCGCGAGCGCTGTGAGATGATCGGGCGCTGCGGAGTGCCGAATTACTTTGGTCCGCAGCGCTTCGGTCGCGAGGCCAGCAACCTCGCACGCCTGGCCGGCTCGGCTGGCACGGCGTCCGGGTCGCAACCTCGCTCCGCTCGACCGGACAGTTTCATACTGTCGGCCGCGCGCAGCCTGGTGTTCAACGCCGTCGTGGGGGAGCGCGTTCGCAACGGCAGCTGGGACACGCTCAGTGTTGGGGATGTGGCCAATCTCGATGGCCGCGGCAGTGTGTTTGCCGTGGCAGAGGTGACGCCGGATCTGCCACAGCGGCTGGCGCAGCTGGACGTGCATCCGACGGGACCGATGTGGGGTGCGGGCGAATTGCTCTCCGGCGGGCAGGTGTTGCAATTGGAGCAGCGCATCGGCCTTGACCTTGCCGCGGCCTGCCAGTTTGCGATCGATGCGGGGCTGCGTCAGGAGCGGCGCAGCCTGCGGCTCAAAGTGCGCGATCTGCAGTGGGAAAGCGAACCCGGGGCAGTCGTCCTGAGGTTCTGGCTGCGCAGCGGCAGTTTTGCCACGGCGGTGCTGCGGGAAATACTCGGGTCGCAGTCCGCGGGCGCTCAATCCCTGGTGGTGGATGCCGATGATGCGTGAGCGGGATCCAGCAGCACGTACACGGCACCCGTGCCGCCATCGACCTGCCGTGCCGAGGCAAAGGCCAGCACCTGGGCTGTGCGTCGCAGCCTGCGGTTGACCAGTTGTCGCAGCACGGGTCCGCGCACGCCGGAGCGCAATCCTTTGCCATGCACGATGCGCAGGCAGCGGGCATTGCGCTGCAAGGCCGTGATCAGGAACTCGCGCAGCCGCACGGTCGCCTCGGCCGCCGTGAGGCCATGCAGATCAAGTTCTGCCTGGACGCGATACTGGCCGCGACGCAGTTTGCGCACGATCGTCTCCGGCACACCGGGTCGGGCGAAGAGGCTGGGATCGGCGGCGGCGAGTTCCGGCTCATCCGGCGAACCGTGCAGGATCTCCTCGAGCACCTGCCCGCGGTCGGCGCGCGAGAAGCGGGCCCGGGCGTGGGGTTTGGGTGGCTCATGGGTGACCCGCACAGCGTGCGCCAGAGGCTTCACCCCGCGGATGGCCTCGCGAAACAGCGCGATCTCGTTCTCATCAGGCTTGGGCTTCACAGGATCTCCCCGGACCGGCTCCTCAACAGCTATATTGGCCCGCGTGAAAATTCTCGTCAGCAACGATGACGGTTACCGGGCGGATGGCATTCGTGCCCTGGCCGAAGCCTTGAAGGATCTGGGCGAGGTGACCGTGGTCGCTCCCGATCGCAACCGCAGCGGCGCCAGCAACTCCTTGACTCTGGATGTGCCGTTGCGCGTGCAGGAGACCGAACCGGATGTGTTTTGCGTCCTCGGCGGCACGCCCACCGACTGCGTGCACCTGGCGATCTCCGGCCTGTTCAGTTATCGCCACGATATGGTGGTCTCGGGTATCAACGATGGTGCGAACCTCGGTGATGATGTGCTGTATTCCGGTACCGTCGCCGCAGCCATGGAAGGGCGCTTTCTGGGCCTGCCGACCTTGGCGCTGTCCTTGTGCACCACCGAGACCAGCGGCCGTCATTTCGCGACGGCAGCGGACGTTGCGCGCAGGCTGGTGGGGCGGCTGCTGGAGCAGCCCCTCGAGCGCGCGATGATTCTCAATATCAACATTCCCGACCTGCCGCTGGCACAGTTGCGCGGCTTTCGCACCACGCGTCTGGGCATGCGGCATCCGGCCGAGCACATCATCGAGGCGCGCGATCAGCGCAACCGCGTGGTGTACTGGATAGGAGCCGCGGGCGCCGGAGCCGACGCTGGCGAAGGCACCGATTTTGATGCCGTAGCGCAGGGATTTGTCTCGGTCACGCCCTTGCAGATCGATCTGACGCGGTACGGCGCAATGGATACCGTGCAGGGGTGGTTGGCTCGGATGACGGGAAAGCCACAGCATGATTGATGTTCGCATGTCCGGAATCGGCATGACCTCGGCACGCACCCGCGACCGGCTGGTGCAGCGACTGCGTGAGCAGGGGATTACCAATCCTACCGTGCTGGATCGCATCCGTAATGTGCCGCGGCACATCTTTGTGGACGAGGCGCTGGGCACCCGCGCCTACGAGGACACCGCACTGCCCATAGGGTTCGGCCAGACCATCTCCCAACCCTACATAGTCGCGCGCATGACCGAAGCGCTGCTGGCGGGCGGCCCCTTGACCAAGGTGCTGGAAGTGGGCACCGGCTGTGGCTACCAGACCGCGGTGCTCGCACCTTTGGTCACGAAGCTCTACAGCATCGAACGCATCGAACCGCTGTATCTGCGCGCCAAGCTGCGACTCGCCGAACTGGAGTTGCGCAATGCACGGCTCAAACACGGTGATGGCACCGTGGGCTGGAAGAGCCTCGCGCCCTTCGACGGCATACTGGTGACAGCGGCACCGATCGCGGTACCCGAGGCACTGCTCAAACAGCTGCGGGTGGGCGGGCGGCTGATCGCTCCCGTGGGCGCCGAGGGACATCAGGAACTGATCCGCTTCACGCGCAAGGAAACCCGCATGGAGCGTGAGTCATTAGGATCGGTCGCATTCGTGCCCCTGCTGGGTGGCCTGGTCGGCTAGGTTTTACGCGATGTATGTCGCGTAACTTAATGGTTTACAAAAGATGTTTGATTGATCGCCCGCCGCAGCGCGGCCCTTCGGGCGAGTGGCGGCACATATTCGGGTCTAATCAAGCGCTTGCGTCGCGAAGCATGACGTGTTTAACATGTCGCGGCCCTGCGACGGTTAGGACGCTGACCAGAGGGCACCGGGCGAGAGACGCGAAAAAAGCAACAAAAAGATCAGCAATAACAACAACTAACGGACTTTTATTCGAGTCTGTCAGCTTCGAATGAATGTCTCGTCGGATTGGATTTCTTCTCCGGTGCCTTCTTTGTCAGCGCCCTTCAGCCGGCGGGAAACAGCGCCGCGGCCACGCGCCGTTCCTCCTGCACCAGGATGTTGTACGTCCTGCAGGCCGCTCCCAGATCCATCACCTCCAGCCCCACCTTGCGCGCGGCAAAGGCCTGCTGAATTGCGCTCGCGGGGAACCTCTGCCTAGGTCCCGTGCCGAGCAGCACGACCTCCGGCTGCAATGCAAAGATCTGCGCCAGATCCTCAGGCGCCAGTGTTGCCACATCGCGCGCCGCCCAATCCAGTATCAATCGCTCAGCTGTCACGATGCAGGGCGCATGCTGCACGTGTTCGCCGATGCGCACTTCCCCTGCGCCATAGCTGCGAATGATATTGATGTCGCTGCGTGACTCGAGCGTGAACTTCATGTGTGTAACGATAGCCCCATGAGTGAGGTGGCAATCATACTGTCGGACCTGTACCTCGCGGCAACCGGGGCTGAGGGGACCGCTCGGGAAGCGACGCTGCCCAAAGCTGCGCTGCCTGCGTTGGCCCGTATCGCTCGCTTCGCGGGAGTGAGTCCGCTTCCCGGCAGCTGGCGGGCCTGGCTTGCCGGTTGGCTCGGACGCGCTGATCTGGCCGCAGCCTGCAACCAGACCCCAGCCGTGGTCGCGGCGCTGGCATTGCCGGCCTGCCGGCAGATCGGGGCTCCATCCGGCAGCATCTGGCTGGCCACTCCGTTGCATCTGATTGCCGGTCTCACCAGCGTGCACCTGGATTACCGTGGGCTGTTGCAACTGGATGATGCGGCACTGGATACCCTGTGCCTGGATTTCAACAGCACCTTTGCCCTGCGTGGCTTTGCCTTGCATCGTCTGCCCGGCGGTGGGCTGCTGGCCAGTGGTCCTGACTTTGCGCACCTGCCGCTGACCATGGATCCGGCGCGACTGCTGGGCGGCGGCATCTGCGGCGGCACCGTGCAGGGCCCGGACGCGGCGCAGCTGCTGGCATTGGGCTCCGAGGTGGAAATGTGGCTGCATGCCCATCCGCTGAACGCGGCGCGGGCGAAGCGCCGTGAGCCGCCGCTCACGACGCTGTGGATGTGGGGCGGCGGCAGGCCTTTGAGCCCGCAATCGACGACTGCGGTGCTGCCCGCGGCGCCCGCCGCGACCCCCTGCATGACGGTGTTCGGTGAGGATCCCGTGGTGCAGGGCCTGTGCGTACTGAGTGGGGCGCGACTGTGCCCGCCCGCCTGGAGTGCGCAGGACATCCTCAGCAGCGGCGCTGCGCGGACTGCGGTGCTCATCGAATTGTTCCACACCGATAAGCCGCAGCCTGCCACGCTCATGGACCTGCTGCAGCAACTGGACGAGCGGGTGCTCGGGCCGGTGATCACGGCGCTCAAACACGGTGCGATCCGGCAACTGACACTGATCGCCAATGACCGTTGCAGCATCCTGAAGGCGCGCGATGGCCTGCGCTTCTGGCGCCGTTCGCGCAGCCCCCGGGCTGTCCTGCAATGACGTCACAGATCCTGCGCCGGACCCTGAGCGGCGATGCGAGCGCATTGGGTGAGCACCTGCACCCGGTGCTCAGGCGCGCGTACGCTGCACGCGGTATCCATGAACCTGCGCAATTGGCCACGGAGCTGTCGCGCCTGCTGCCGGTGGGGACCCTGGGCGGGGTGAACGCCGCCGTGGAACTGCTGCTGCAGCATCGTGTCAGCGGTCGCATTCTGGTGATCGGGGACTTTGATGCGGACGGCGCCACCAGTACCGCGCTGATGCTGCGTGCCCTGCGGGCCTGGGGCTTCGCCAGCGTGGAATTCCTGGTGCCCAATCGCTTCGAGTTCGGCTATGGCCTGACGCCGGAAATCGTCGCCGTGGCCTTTGTGCGCCAACCCACCTTGCTGGTCACTGTCGACAACGGCATATCGAGTCTGCCCGGGGTTGCCAGCGCGCGCGCCCTGGGGCTGGATGTGCTGATCACCGATCATCACCTGCCCGCCGCCGAACTGCCGCAGGCCAATGTCATCGTGAACCCCAATGCCGGGGGGGATGAGTTCGCCAGCCGCTGCCTGGCTGGGGTCGGCGTTGCCTTCTATGTGCTCGCGGCGTTGAAACGCAGGCTCGATGCGACTGCCCTGACGCCGGCGGGGGCGCCAGGTGTGGCGGATTTCCTGGATCTGGTCGCGCTGGGGACTGTCGCTGATCTGGTGCCGCTGGACCGGAACAATCGCGTGCTGGTGGCGCAGGGCCTGCAGCGCATCCGTGCCGGACGCTGCGTGGCCGGTATCACCGCGCTCCTGGAGGTCGCGCAACGCCAGCGTGCCGACCTGACTGCAACCGATCTGGGGTTCTCGGTGGCGCCGCGTCTGAACGCCGCGGGCCGGCTGGAGGACATGACCATCGGCATCCAGTGTCTGCTGGCGGATGACGTCCCGACGGCGACTGCGCTGGCGACGCGCCTCGATGCGATCAACAAGGAACGTCGCCTGATTGAAGCGCGGATGCAGGCGGATGCCCTGGCGTGCTTGCGGGGCATGGCTGACCCCATGAGCCGCGCCGCACACCGCAATGGCCTGTGCCTGTTTGATGAGAGCTGGCACCAGGGGGTCGTGGGGCTGGTCGCAAGCCGGATCAAGGATCGCACCAGCCGGCCGGTCATCGCCTTTGCCCGCGCCGGGGATGGGGTGCTGCGCGGTTCGGCCCGATCCGTCCCCGGGTTGCATATCCGCGACGTGCTGGATGCCATCGCGAGCCGCAAGCCGGATCTGATCGCGCGTTTCGGCGGTCATGCCATGGCGGCGGGCCTGACACTCGAGGCTGCAAACCTGGACGAGTTTGCCGCCGCGTTTGATGCGGAGGTGACGCGCTGGGCGCAGGTGGCCGGTTTTTCCACCAGCATCGAAACCGATGGCGAATTGACCGTGGCGGAACTGGCGCTCGAGACCGCCACCGCACTGCGTGCAGGGGGCCCATGGGGACAGTTGTTTCCCGAGCCCACCTTTGACGGCGTCTTCGTGGTGCGCAATACCCGCATTGTCGGGGAGCGGCACGTGAAGATGTGGGTGGAGGTGCCGCGTACCGGTCGCTGTTTTGATGCCATCGCCTTCAACTTCCTGGATGCGGCCGATGCCGCTGAGGCGAGCGAGGCGGGCGCTGCAACGGCATTGCCGTCCGGGGAGGTCCGGCTGGTCTACCGGCTGGATGTGAACCGATACCAGAACCAGCAGCGCCTGCAGCTGCTGGTGGATCGGGTTCTTGCCCTATAGCGGCGCGGCGCGCACGGTGATCAGCCAGCTGTGCGCCCGGAGCTGCTAGAATGCGCGTCCTTTTTTCGCGGATCTCGAATCGCAATGGAACTTAATCAGCTCAGGCGCCAGCTCAAAGACCTAGGGGAGCGAATCGGCTCTCTTCGGGGGTTTCTTTGAGTACGACCGCAAGAAGGAGCGGTTGGAAGAGGTAGGTCTGGAACTGGAGGACCCGGCGATCTGGCAGGATCCCCCCAAGGCGCAGGAACTGGGCAGGGAACGCGCGCGTCTGAGCACCGAGTTGGGCGTCATCGAGCGCACCACCGTGGCAGTTGCCGAGGCCGGCGAGCTGCTGGATCTGGCGGAGGCGGAAGCGGATGAAGCCGCGGCCCGGGACATCGAACTTGAGGCCCAGCGTCTCGAGGCCGAAGTGCGCAAGCTGGAATTCAAGCGCATGTTCAGTGGCGAGATGGACTCCCATTCCGCGTTTTTGGACATCCAGGCCGGCGCGGGCGGTACGGAGGCGCAGGATTGGGCCCAGATGCTGCTGCGCATGTATCTTCGATGGGGAGCCGCACGTGGATTTGCCTGCGAAGTCATCGACTCGAATCCGGGAGAAGTGGCCGGTATGAAAAGCGCCACGGTGCAGTTCACCGGCGACTACGCGTACGGTTGGCTGCGTACCGAAACCGGTGTGCACCGCCTGGTGCGCAAGTCGCCGTTTGATTCGGGCAATCGCCGCCACACATCGTTTGCCTCCGTGTTCGTGTCGCCGGAAATCGACGACGACATTGAGATCGACATCAACCCCGCGGACTTGAAGACCGATGTGTACCGCTCCAGTGGCGCGGGCGGCCAGCACGTCAACAAGACCGAGTCCGCGGTGCGCATCACGCATATTCCCAGCGGCATTGTCGCGGCCTGCCAGAACGAACGCAGTCAGCACAAGAATCGTTCCACAGCGATGAAGATGTTGAAGGCGAAGCTGTACGAACTCGAGGTCAACAAGCGCAACGCCGCCGCCCAGGTGCTCGAGGACTCCAAGTCCGACGTAAGCTGGGGCCATCAGATCCGCTCGTATGTGCTGGACCAGTCGCGCATCAAGGATCTGCGTACCGGCATTGAGGTCGGCAACACCACCGCCGTGCTCGATGGGGACCTGGACCAGTTTTTGGAGGCGGCCCTGAAGGCCGGTGTCAACTGATGGACGATGAAAACTCACTGATCGCGGACCGGCGCGCAAAGCTCGCGAAACTGCGTGCAGCAGGCGTGGCCTTTCCCAACGACTTCCGGCGCGATGCGCTGGCCGGGGATCTGCATGCCGCCTTTGGCGGCCGCGACGATGACTGGCTGCTCAACAATCCTACGGCCGTGAAGGTCGGCGGACGGATGATGTTCAAGCGCGTCATGGGCAAGGCGAGCTTTGCCAAGCTTGCCGATCGCACCGGTCAGATTCAGCTGTTCCTGCAGGCCGAGACTCTGGGAAGCGCGTACGAGGACTTCAAGAGCGCCGATGTCGGCGACATCCTGGGGGCCGAGGGGGTGCTGTTCCGCACCAAGACCGGCGAGCTGTCCGTACGCGTCAGCGCACTGCGGACGCTGGCGAAGTCGCTGCGCCCGCTGCCGGACAAGTGGCATGGCATCGCCGATGTGGATATGCGGTATCGACAGCGCTACGTCGATCTCATCATGACCGAGGCGAGCCGCGAAGTGTTCCGTACGCGCTCGCGCATCGTGCGCTACCTGCGCGACTTCCTGGACGCGCTGGACTTCCTGGAAGTCGAGACGCCCATGATGCAGCCGATTCCCGGTGGGGCGGCGGCGCGGCCGTTCAGCACTCATTACAACGCGCTGGACATCGACATGTACCTGCGGATTGCGCCGGAGCTGTACCTGAAGCGCATGGTCGTCGGTGGCTTTGAGCGCGTCTATGAATTGAACCGCGTGTTCCGCAACGAGGGACTCTCCACGCGGCACAATCCGGAATTCACCATGCTCGAGCTGTATCTGGCATACGGGGACTACCATGATCTGATGGACTGGGCGGAGAAGGCCCTGCGGGGCATGGCCCATGCGATCAAGGGTCGCGACAGCATCGAGTACCAGGGCCGTACCTATGATCTGGCCGCCCCGTTCCGCCGCGTGACGGTGGAACAGTCGATCATCGAGCGCAACCCGGAGCTGGACCCGACGCTGCTGCGTGATCTTGCGTACCTGCGGCGCGCCTGCGACCAACTGGTCATTCCCTTCAGCGATCGCGATGGCCCGGGTAAGCTGCAGATCGAGATCTTTGAGAAGACCGTCGAACAGACCCTGATGGATCCGACCTTCGTGTACGCCTACCCCGTGGAGGTGTCACCCCTGTCGCGCTCCAATGACAAGGATGCGTTTATCACGGATCGCTTTGAGTTCTTCCTGGCGGGGCGCGAGCTGGCCAACGGCTTCTCGGAGCTGAATGATCCGGAGGATCAGGCGGCGCGCTTCCAGGCGCAGGTGGCGCGCAAGGACAAGGGTGATGAGGAGGCCATGTTCTACGACGCGGACTACGTGCGAGCTCTGGAATACGGCATGCCGCCGACCGCGGGGCTCGGTGTGGGCATCGACCGTCTGGTCATGTTCTTCACCGACTCAGCGTCGATTCGCGATGTGATCGCCTTTCCACAGCTGCGCCCGGAAGCTTGAGTGATCGGCGGCGGGGGCGCGGCGCCTGCGGCGCCGCTGGACGCACCCATCGGCGTCTTTGATTCGGGCATCGGTGGTCTCACCGTGCTCGCTGCGCTGATGCGGGCGCTGCCGCATGAGCGTTTCATGTACCTGGGCGATACGGCGCGGCTGCCCTATGGCACCAAGAGCGCCCAGACTGTGGCGCGCTACGCGGTGCAGGCGGCCGAGGTGCTGGCACGGCACGGCGTCAAATGCCTGGTGGTGGCCTGCAATACCGCAGCCTCGGTGGGCCTGGATGCCGTGCGCGCCCGCATCGGGGAGCTGCCGGTCATCGGGGTCATCGAGCCCGGAGCCCAGGCCGCCTGCGCGGCCACGAGCAGCGGACACATCGCCGTCATCGCCACCGAAGCCACGGTTCGTGGCGGTGCCTATCAGCGGGCGATTCTGGAACGGCGCACGGATGCCAGGGTTGAGCAGCTGCCCACCCAGCTGCTGGTGGCATTGGCCGAGGAGGGCCTGGTGGATGGTCCGGTGGCGCAGAGCATCGTGAACTATTACCTGGGGCCGCTGTTTGCCGGTGAGTCGGCGCCAGACACGCTGGTTCTGGGGTGCACGCATTTTCCGCCGCTGCTGTCGAGCATTCGTGAGGTGGTGGGTCCGCAGATCCGGATCGTCGATTCGGCGCTGACCACTGCGGCGACCGTGCGTGATGCGCTCGCTCTCGCTGGCATCGCCCGTACGAGCGGTTCACAGTCGCTGCAGTTCATGGCCACCGACGGGCCGGAACGGTTCGCGCGAGTGGGTAGCCGCTTTTTGGGTCGCACCATCGAGGCGCGGCGGATCGAACTGATCGATCTGTAGCCCGATCAACCTCGCCCCGCGGGTAATGCGTAAGGCAACTCCAGCTGATGCGCGACGAGGCGCGTCTGCGTCTCGGCGCTCTCGGCGTCGACCTCGGCCTCGGCGTCGGACCCCGGTGCGGGATTGGTCACGGCCAGGAACTCACAGTGGCCATCGGCCAGCGCGGCGGCCTCCACGACCTTGAAGCTTCTGCCATCGCTCAACAGGCCACTTTGTCCGGGCTTCAGATCGCAGGGCAGCTGGGACGCAAACCGCTGCATCCGGCGTTTGACCTGCCCGCGGTAATGCGCCCGGGCAATGATTTCCTGCCCGGTGTAGCAGCCCTTGTCCAGCGCAATGCCGTCCGTGACATCCAGATTCAGCATCTGGGCGACGAAGGCCTCGCTGGTGGGCAGGTACACCTGGGGCAGTCCATCGGCGATGTCACCGGCCGCCCAGTCGCTGCGCGTGCCGGCGGCTGCATCGGCTGCGGGCGAGGAGTGCAGCGCGGCCGGCAGGGCGCCCGCGAGTGTGGGTATCAGGACCAATTGCCGGGACTTGCCATAGGGCAGGCACAGAACCCCGGCGGGTACAGCCGGCGCTTCCCCCTGGTACCCCAGGATCTGCCACTGGGCCGAGTCGTCGCTGATCTGCACTTTGGCGCGCAGGACATACCGTTTCAATCGGGCAACGACTGGTGGCACCAGTTCCCGCGGCAACACGGCGAGCAGGTCATCCGGCGCCAGACTCGTCAGTCGCAGCAGGGCGATCGCCCGACCCTGCGGCGTGTGGTAACCGGACAGCTGCAGCCGACCGGATTGCAGGCGCGTGGTGTCATTGGACAGCTGGCCCTGCAAAAAACTGACCGCGTCCGCACCGCGGGCACGCAGCACCCCCAGTCCGAGTTCTGTAATCACCCGCCAATCTTTCCACATCACCATGTTTTTCCTGTGCTTTCGGTGCCCGATCGCCTGCGCCTGCGTGGCCTGTTGGGGCGAATTCTGGCAGACTTCCGCGCACCCATGCAGGCTACCACCCCAGAATTCCCCGCCCCGGAGGCGTATGCCCCGCCGGCAGCCGAAGCGGTTGCCGCCCCCCTGCCACCTGCGCGCGAAGTGGGTGGGCCCAGCGGACCGGAACCCACGCGGTATGGCGACTGGGAGCGCAAAGGTCGCTGCATCGATTTCTGATTGACGTAAGTTTTGCTGGCACGTCCCCTGAGCGTGTCGCAGGAGCACCCATGCGCGCCCGACCCTTGTCGCCTCATATGTCCATATACCGGATGCGCCGGTACTGCCTGCTGACCTCGTTTGCCAATCGCATCACGGGCGCAGCGTTAAGCGCGGGGTTGCTGCTGTTGATCTATTGGCTGCTGGCCCTGGCGCGCGGCGCCCGTGCCTACGCGCGCGCGCAGCAAGTGCTGGGATCTGATGTGGCGAAGCTGGTCTACGTGGCGCTCATCGCCGCATTCTCGTACCACCTGCTTGCCGGTATCCGCCATCTGGTCTGGGACACGGGCCGCGGCATGGAGAAGGCACAGTCGCAGCGCAGCGCCTGGGGGGTCATCGCTGCGGCCCTCGCGTTGACCGCGCTGTGCGCCTGGTGGGCGTTCCGCGCCCGCGAGGCCGTCTGATGAGTCTGCAAACTCCATTGGGCAGGGTGCGTGGCCTGGGGTCGGCCGGCAATGGCGTGCATCACTGGTGGGTGCAACGACTCACGGCCGTGGCGCTGGTGCCGCTGGCGGTATGGCTGCTGGTGTCGCTGGTGACGCTGCCCGCTTTGGATTTCGTCACCGTGGTGTCCTGGATCGCGGGCACCTGGACCGCGAGCCTGCTGAGCCTGTTCGTGATCACCGCCAGCTGGCATTCCAGCTTGGGCCTCCAGGTGATCATCGAGGACTATGTCCATGACGAGGGTGTCAAGACCGTCAGCCTGGTGCTGTCGCGCTTCGTGCACGCTCTTCTCGCCGCGCTCGGCGTCTTCGCCGTGCTGCGCATCGCCTTCGGGAGCCCGCTTTGAGTGCCTATGAGATCATTGACCACAGCTATGATGTGGTTGTCGTTGGGGCCGGCGGTGCCGGCCTGCGCGCCACGCTCGGCCTGGCCGAGGCGGGTTTGTCCACCGCCTGCATCAGCAAGCTCTTTCCCACCCGCAGTCACACGGTGGCCGCCCAGGGCGGGATCAGCGCGGCACTGGGGAACATGGGCCCTGATGACTGGCGCTGGCATATGTACGACACCGTCAAGGGTTCGGACTGGCTGGGTGATCAGGACGCCATCGAGCTGATGTGCAAGGAGGCACCCGCCGCCGTCATCGAGCTTGAACACTACGGCGTGCCGTTCTCGCGCACCGAGCAGGGCCGCATCTATCAACGCCCGTTCGGCGGCATGACCACGCATTTTGGCAAGGGCACGGCGCAACGCACCTGCGCTGCGGCCGATCGCACCGGTCACGCCATGCTGCATACGCTGTATCAGCAGTCGATCCGTCATGCGGCGACCTTCTTCGTCGAGTACTTTGCCATCGACCTGATCATGGAGAACGGCGAGTGCCGCGGCGTCGTGGCACTGGATATGACCGAAGGCAGGGTCCACCGCTTCCGCGCCCATCGCACCATCCTCGCCACCGGCGGTTATGGGCGCGCGTACTTCTCCTGCACCTCGGCGCATTCGTGCACCGGAGATGGCAATGCCATGGTGCTGCGGGCCGGGCTGCCGCTGTCGGACATGGAGTTCGTGCAGTTTCACCCCACCGGCATCTACACCGCCGGTTGCCTGATCACCGAAGGGGCGCGCGGTGAGGGCGGCTACCTGACCAATTCGGCGGGGGATCGGTTCATGGAGCGCTACGCCCCCAATGCCAAGGACCTGGCGTCCCGCGACGTCGTCAGCCGTGCCATGACCATCGAGATCCGCGAGGGTCGTGGCGTCGGTGAGCACAAGGATCACATCCACCTGCACCTGGAGCATCTGGGACCGGCAGTGATCCATGAGCGTCTGCCCGGCATTGCCGAGACGGCGCGCATTTTTGCCGCCGTGGATGTCACGCAGGCGCCGATCCCGGTGCTCCCGACCGTGCACTACAACATGGGCGGCATTCCCTGTAACTACCATTGCGAGGCCCTGTGTCCGCGCGACGGCGATGTCGAGGCGGTGGTGCCGGGGTTGATGGCCGTGGGTGAGGCCGCTTGCGTCTCGGTGCACGGCGCCAATCGCCTCGGGTCCAATTCGCTGCTGGATCTGGTCGTCTTCGGACGCGAGGCGGCCCGGCGCTGTGCCGAGGTGCTCGAGCCCAACACCCGTCACCGGCCCCTGGCTGCCGATGCGGCTGAGCCGGCACTGACCCGGCTGGATCGCATGCGCCAGGCCAACGGCTCGCGGCCCACCGCCGATATCCGCCTGGAAATGCAGCGCATCATGCAAACCGACGCGGCGGTATTTCGCACCGGCCAGTCGCTGGCCGAGGGCGTGACGAAGCTGCAGAGCACTTTCGCCTCCATGGCGGAGGTGAAAGTGGCGGACCGCACACTGGTGTGGAACACCGATCTGGTGGAGACGCTGGAACTGGATAACCTGCTGCTGCAGGCCACGGCCACCATCAATTCCGCGGTAAACCGCACCGAGAGCCGCGGGGCGCATGCCCGCGAGGATTTTCCCAACCGCGATGACGCCAACTGGATGAAGCACACCCTGGTATGGGTTGACAGTGGCGGCCAGGTGAAATTCGATTACCGGCCCGTGCACATGCGGACCATGACCGATGAGGTCGAGTCGATTCCGCCCAAGACCCGCACCTATTGAGGTTCTCAAGAGCAATGAAGATCAATCCGCATGGGCGAGTGCACAAGGCCGCCGCCGGCGCTGCCGCGGTGCGCACCTTCCGCATCTACCGCTTCGACCCGGATTCGGGCGAGAACCCGCGCATCGACACCTTTGAGGTGGACACCAAGGCCTGCGGGCCGATGGTTCTGGATGCGCTGATCCACATCAAGGCCAAGATCGATTCCTCCGTCACCTTCCGCCGCTCATGCCGCGAGGGCATCTGCGGGTCCTGCGCCATGAACATCAACGGTCTGAACTGTCTGGCCTGTACCACTGCCATCGGGGACCTGGGTTCGGAGCTGAAGATCTACCCACTGCCGCACCTGCCAGTGGTGAAGGACCTGGTGCCCGACCTGACCAACTTCTACGCGCAGTACGCCTCAGTTGAGCCCTGGCTGAAAACCCGTTCCCCGGCCCCCCCCGATCAGGAGCGCCTGCAATCGAAGGAGGACCAGATGAAGATTGACCGGCCGGCCGCCTGCATTCTGTGCGCCTGCTGCTCAACGGGCTGTCCCAGCTATTGGTGGAACAGCGACCGCTACCTGGGGCCGGCGGCACTGCTCGCCGCCTATCGGTGGATTGTCGACAGCCGCGATGAGGCCACCGGTGAGCGACTGGACCAGCTGAACGATCCGTTCAAGCTGTACCGTTGCCACACCATCATGAACTGCACCGATGTCTGCCCAAAGGACCTGAATCCGGCCCGCGCCATTGCCGAAATCAAGAAGAAAATGCTGGAGCGACAGCACTGAGCGCCATCGACCCGAATGCTGCGCCGCCAGATGCCCGGCAGCGTCGCATGCTGTGGCACTGTCGCCGGGGCATGAAGGAGCTGGACGAGCTGCTCAGCCGCTACGCCCGGGAACGCTACGGTGCGGCGCCCGCCGGTCAGCGGCTGGCCTTCGAAGCGCTGCTGGCGCTGCCGGATCCGCAGATCGCCGACTATCTGCTGGGCCATGGCACCCCGCCGGAGGGCGAGCTGGCGGCAGTCGTGCGGGCAATATTGAAGTCAATGCCCAGTCCGGCCTGTCCGGCGTGAACTTTCGGGACCCTTGCCAGTCTATCCAAGGAGCAAGGCAATCTGTCCCGTAAACGGTACGAGAGTAAAGTGTAGGGGATGACTGCCGACGCAAGCGATTTGAGCCTGGTCCAACGTGTGCAACACGGGGACAAGGGTGCTTTTGATGTGCTGGTGCTCAAGTACCAGCATAAAGTGGTCAAGCTGGTCATGCGTTATGTACGCAACCCTGCAGAAGCTGAAGACATCGCCCAGGACGCCTTTATCAAGGCATACCGCGCCTTGCCCCAGTTCCGGGGCGATAGCGCCTTCTATACCTGGTTGTACCGCATCGCCATCAACACCGCCAAGAATGCAGTGGTTGCGCGTGACCGCAACCCCGTCGATTTCGACCTCGACATGACCAACACCGAGGAGTCCTACGAGATGCAAGGCAGACTGAAGGATTCCGAGACCCCCGAGGCCCTGGTGTTGACGGATGAGATCCGCACCACCGTGAACGCCGCCATCGCCAATCTGCCGGATGACCTGCGCACGGCGATCGTGCTGCGCGAGCTCGATGGCCTTTCCTATGAAGAGATTGCTGCAACCATGGACTGTCCGGTCGGGACGGTCCGGTCGCGGATTTTCCGGGCGCGCGAGGCCATCGACAGCCGGCTGCGCGAAGTCTTCGAAGGTGGGCTGGGCCGCGCGGAGGAAATCGGATGAGCAACGAAGAGCTGGAAAGCCAACTATCGGCGATGTTCGACGACGAATTGCCGTCCAGTCAGTGTGAGCTGCTGGCACGCCGCCTGGCCCGTGATGAGCTGCTGCGCGGACGCTGGGGTCGCTATGCCGCGATCGGCGCCTGCATCCGTGGTGAACCCGGGGTTGGACTCCAGACCGCGCTGGCCACCAGGGTCAGCGCCGCCATCAAACAGGAAGCCACCCCCGCCGCCACGCCAGTCGTGGGCAGCCAACGCCGGGGCATGGCAGCTCCGTGGATGACGACGCTGGGCGGACTGGCCTCCGCAGCGGCCGTGGCGGCCGTGGCGATATTGTGGATGCGTGGTAGCGGACCCGGTCCGGTTGCGCAGATCCAGGTGCCTGTCCCAGCGGTGGCCAGGGTAGCGGATACGGGTCGGTCCTCCGCGCCGCAGTTGGCCGCGCTGCCGGCGGCACTGCGCCCGCGCCAGTCCCGGGAGGCGGACAGCTATGTGGTTCCTGCTGCGGTCTCACAGGGTCCGGCGCTGGTGGCGCCCACGGAACTCGCCAACTACATCGTTGCCCACAGTGAATATTCCGGGCCCTTGATGCGCCGGAATGCCCTGTCGGCGCTGATTGGTGGGGATTCTGCGGTGCCGCAGATTACCGCTCAGCCCATTGCTGCGGCGGTCGTGACCCGAAAATGATCCGCCTGCGCGCCGCGCGCGAGCCGGTCCTGTGGCTCGTCATGACCCTGGCCAGTGCCGTGGCGGTCGGCGCGGACACCCCCCAGTACTGGCTCGACCGCATGAATGCGGCGTTGACCACCCGTAATTACGAGGGCGTGTTCTCCCATTGGGAGAGCGGTCGGGTGGCGACCCAGCGCATAGTCCATCGGGTCATGGATGGCATCGTGACCGAGCGGCTGGAGTCCCTGGACGGTTCCGGACGGGAGTTCGTGCGCACCGGTACCGAACTGACCTGCTACCTGCCGGACCAGCGTACGGTGCTGGTGGAGAAGGCGCCCCAGAGCCTGATGCCTGCCGGGCTGCCGAAGTTTGCCGGCGCCATGGCGGATTACTACCTGCTGGAAAGTCAGGGCACGATGCGGCAGATGGGGGAGAAGGCGCAGGTGATCAGCGTCACCCCCCGCGACGGTTTCCGCTACGGCTATCGGCTGTGGATCCAGCGCTCCACCGGCATGCCCCTGAAGACCCAGCTGCTGAACAGCGATGGCACAATCCTCGAGCAGGTGGTGTTTTCCAGCCTGTCGATGCGTCACCACATCGCCGACCAGGAGTTTGTGCCGCAGGTGACCACCACCGGCTTTCAATGGTTGCGCGATGATGGCGCGCCACCGGTCATCGCTGAGGGCGCGGGAGTCTGGGCAAAAGCCCAGATGCCCCCCGGCTTTCATCTGACCGCCCAGACGGCCCAGATGATGCCTGGCGTTCGGCAGCCGGTGACGCACCTGGTATTCAGCGATGGCGTGGCGACGGTCTCGGTGTTCGTCCAGAGTGAAACCTTCCGCAGTGCACCGAACCAGCTCCATGCCGGGGTGGCACAAGTGGGCACCTCATCGGCCTTCACCTCGGTGCAGTCCGGGCACAAGTTCGTGGCCTTGGGGGAAGTGCCACCGGCGACGGTCCGCTTCATCATCGAATCGCTGATGCGTCTGTCCACCGGTCAGCCATGACCCACCAACTCACTCTCGTGCACCGCCAGGACTGTGAGCTGTGCGACCAGATGGTCGCGCAGCTGGCCGCCCTGGGCAGACGCGAGCCACTCCCGCCGGTGACCGTGGTCGATGTGGATGCGGATCCGCAGCTGCTGCGCCGGCACGGACTGAATGTACCGATTCTGCTGCTCGATGGCACCGTGGTGTGCCGCCAGCGGCTGGATGCCCCGGAATTGCTACGGCTTCTGCGCTCACCCTCTATATAATGCGCCCGGCCGCAAGACCCTCCGCGCGGCGGATAGTCACCTTTTCATGCGGCTTATACGTAATTTCTCCATTATTGCTCACGTAGATCACGGCAAATCCACGCTGGCGGACCGACTCATTCAGCTCTGTGGCGGCCTGGACGCCCGCGAGATGCAGGAACAGGTTCTGGACTCCATGGACCTGGAGCGCGAACGCGGCATCACCATCAAGGCCCAGAGCGTCACGCTGCTGTATGACGCCAAGGATGGGGAGCGCTACCAGCTCAATCTCATCGATACCCCCGGTCACGTGGACTTCTCCTATGAGGTCTCCCGCTCCCTGGCCGCCTGCGATGGCGCCCTATTGGTGGTGGACGCTTCCCAGGGGGTGGAGGCGCAGAGCGTCGCGAACTGCTACACGGCCATCGAGCAGGGCGTGGAGGTCCTGCCGGTCATCAACAAGATCGATCTGCCCTCCGCCGACCCTGACCGCGTGGTCAAGGAGATCGAGGACATCATCGGCATCACGGCTGATGATGCCGTGCGGGTCAGCGCCAAGACCGGCGAAGGCGTGCCGGAACTGCTCGAGGCCCTGATTCGCCGCATCCCGGCTCCCAAGGGTGACCCCGAGGCGCCCCTGCAGGCCCTGATCGTGGATTCCTGGTTCGACAACTACGTGGGGGTCGTGTCGCTGGTGCGCGTGGTCAATGGCACGCTGAAGATCGGCGACAAGTTCCGTGTGATGTCCATGGGCCGCACCCACACGGCGGACAAACTCGGACGCTTCATGCCCAAGTCGGTGATGCTCAAAGAGCTCTCGGCGGGGCAGGTGGGCTTCGTGATTGCCGGCATCAAGGAGATCGATGGCGCCCCCGTGGGGGACACCATCACCCTGGAACATCGCCAGGCCAGCGAGGCGCTGCCGGGTTTCCGCCAGATCAAACCCCGCGTTTTCGCGGGCCTGTTTCCGGTGAATTCGGAGGACTACGAGTCCTTCCGCGACGCGCTCGCGAAACTGAAGCTCAACGACTCTGCGTTGCATTACGAGCCTGAAGTCTCAGGCGCCCTTGGCTTTGGCTTCCGGATCGGATTTCTCGGGCTGCTGCACATGGATATCGTGCAGGAACGCCTGGAGCGTGAGTACCAGCTGGCCCTGATCACCAGCGCACCCACCGTCGTTTATGAAGTGGCCCGCACCGACGGGACGCTGCTGTACATCGACAATCCGGCGAAGCTGCCGATGGCCAACGAGATCGAGGACCTGCGCGAGCCCATCATTCTTGCCAATATCCTGGTGCCGCCCGATTATGTGGGTGCGGTGCTGAAACTGTGCAACGACAAGCGCGGCGTACAAAAGAAAATGCTCTATCTGGGCACGCAGGTGTCATTGCAGTACGCGCTGCCCATGGCTGAAGTGGTGCTCGATTTCTTTGACCGGCTGAAGTCCGTCAGCCGTGGCTACGCCTCCTTTGACTATGAATTCAGCCATTTCCAGAGCGCCCCGCTGGTGAAATTGGATATTCTGATCAACGGCGACCGGGTGGATGCATTGTCGATCATCGTGCATCGGGAGCACTCCTACCAGCGGGGTCGCGAACTGGTGGACAAGATGCAGGAGCTGATCCCACGGCAGATGTTCGAAGTTGCCGTGCAGGCGGCCATCGGCGGCGCCATCATTGCCCGCGCCACCGTCAAGGCGTTGCGCAAGAATGTGCTGGCCAAGTGTTATGGCGGTGACTTGAGTCGCAAGCGCAAACTGCTGGAAAAGCAGAAGGCGGGCAAGAAGCGCATGAAGCAGGTCGGCTCCGTGGAGATCCCGCAGGAGGCCTTCCTCGCCGTATTGCAGATCGGACGGAAGGAATAGGAAGCTTATTGATGTTGATGCAAGTGATCGACGTGTTGGCCTGGATTTCCATTCCGGCGACCCTGGTGGCAGTGGTGGACGACTGGTTCCTGCGCCCCAGGCGGCAACTGGCGCGGGCTCCGCAGATCGCGCGCGATCCGCCGTTCATCACGGCGGTGTACTACGCGCTGCCGGTGCTCATCATCTGCGGCGTGATCGGGCTGCTGAGTGCCGAGGAGCTGGATTTCAGCGCCGTGCTGCTGGTGATCTCGGTCGTGACGGGCCTGATCTGGCTGGTGGATGTCCTCGTGTTCCGGCGCGTGCGCACCAATGCCGCGCGGGCGGCCGGCAAGAATCTGGCCGACATTCCCGAGCCGGGGACCGTGGACTATGCGCGCAGTTTCTTCCCCGTGGCGCTGGCCGTGCTGATGCTGCGAGCCTTCGTTTTCGAGCCGTTCCGCATCCCCTCCGACTCGATGATGCCGACGCTGGTGGATGGTGATTTCATCATCGTCAACAAGTTTGCGTACGGCCTGCGGCTGCCGGTGATCAATAAGAAAATCGTGCCCATTGGTGAGCCGCAGCGCGGGGATGTGGTGGTGTTCCGCTACCCGCCCAATCCCAGCATCAACTACATCAAGCGTCTGGTGGGCCTGCCCGGGGATCGGGTAATGGTCAAGGACGACAAGCTCATCGTGAACGGCAAGCCAGTGCCGGCCATGGATCTGGGAACCTACGATGATGGCTGTTATGAGGGCATGCACCTGGCCGCCGAGCAGCTGGGCAAGCACCGGCACGAGATCCTGTTCTGTCCCACCCCCGGGGACATCGGCGCCGAGCCGCTGCCCACCTGCAACCGCACCCCGCCTACCAGTTACGTTTGCGTGGCGCAGCAGATCCCGGGCGAGCCCGACCGTGGGGATACCGCGAATGTCCTGATCGTGCCGCCCGGCAGCTACCTGATGATCGGCGACAACCGCGACAACAGCGAGGATGGCCGTTACTGGGGATACGTGCCCGAGGCGAATCTGGTCGGCAAAGCGACGCGGATCTGGTTCAATTGGGACCTGAACCGCAAGGGCTGGCCGGTCTGGAGCCGAATAGGCGCCCGCATCGAATAATCTGCTCAATTGGCAGTGGGAGGGTCTCATGTTCAGGCGACAACGTGGTGTCACACTCATTGGCTGGGTTTTTCTGCTGATCCCGGTGGCCATCGCCGGATATGCAGTCATCCGTCTGGTACCGATTTACCTCAATTACATGCGGGTGGCGCACTCGGTTCAGGAAACGGCCACCGAAATGAAGACCGACGATGTCAGCACGCTGACGCCGCAGCGCATCCGCGCCACGCTGGCCAAGCACTTCGACATCGAAAGCATCACCTTTCCGGAAGTGAAGGATCTGATCGTGACCCGCGATGGCGACGGCTGGACCATCGAGGCCAAATTCGAGGACAACGCGCCATTGTTCGGCAATATCTCCCTGGTCGTCGACTTCGACAAGGTCAGCAAGATAGGCTGATGCCGCAGGACTGGCCAACGCGCTGGGTGCGGGAGCGATTGGGCTACGAGGTCCGGGATGTGGCGCTGTTCAGTGCCGCGCTGACCCACCGCAGCGCCGCCCGGCCGCACAACGAAAGACTGGAATTCCTGGGCGATGCGGTGCTCAATCTGAGCATTGCCGAGCACCTGTACCGCGGCAATCCGCAGGCGACCGAGGGGGACCTGAGCCGCCTGCGGGCCTGGCTGGTGAGCGGGCCGCCGCTGGCCGAGACGGCGGCGCAGATCGGGCTCGGTGAGGTGCTGCGGCTGGGGTCCGGTGAACTCAAGACCGGCGGTTTCAGGCGCGAATCCATCCTGGCGGATGCCCTGGAGGCGCTGTTTGGCGCCGTGTACCTGGATGGCGGACTGGACGAGGCGCGACGGGTGATCTGTGCGTTGTTCGCCACCCGTATGGCGCATATGCCGGAATCCCATGAGCTCAAGGATTCCAAGACCCGTCTGCAGGAACACCTGCAATCCCTGGGCCTGCCGCTGCCGGTGTATGAGGTCGTGCGCACCGAGGGGGAGATCCACGCGCAAACCTTCTGGGTGCGGTGCGATGTGAGCACATTGGGCTTGGCGGCCACTGGACAGGGCCTGAGCCGCCGGCGCGCCGAACAGGAAGCTGCTGCATCGATACTGCGTGAAATCGGAAACACGACACATGAATGATGACTTTCGTTGCGGCTTCGCCGCGCTGGTCGGGCGCCCCAATGTCGGCAAGTCGACGTTGTTGAATGCGCTGATCGGCCAGAAGCTGAGTATCGTCACGCCGCGGCCGCAGACCACCCGGCATCGGGTCCTGGGTCTGCACGAGAACGAGTCGGCGCAGATTGCCTTCGTGGATACTCCCGGCATCCACCACGGCGGCAAGCGTGCCTTGAACCGCGCCATGAATCGCACGGCGGCCAGTGTCCTGGCCGATGCCGATGTGTGCGTGTTCGTGATCGAGTCGTTGCAGTGGACTCGTGAGGATGATCTGGTGCTCGAGCACCTGGTGCGCAGTGGTCGGCCGGTGCTGGCCGCCGTCAACAAGGTGGACAAGGTCAAGCCGCGCGAGCGCCTGCTGCCCTTTCTGGCGGAGCTGGCGCGCCGTCACGAGTTCGTGCAGATCATCCCCATCAGTGCCACCAAGCATACGAATCTGGAGCCCCTGATCAGCGCGATCACCCAGCTGCTGCCGGTCTCGCCCGCGCTGTTTCCCGCAGGGCAGCTGACCGACCGCGACCTGGGCTTTCGCATCAGTGAACTGATCCGCGAAAAGCTGACCATGGAGCTGGACCAGGAGCTGCCCTACGGCATCGCCGTTGAGGTGGAAGCCATGGGCCACGATGAGGGCCAGCTGAATGTCGCCGCGGCAATCTGGGTGGATCGGGCCGGCCAGAAGCCCATTGTCATTGGCGCCGGGGGGGAGCGCCTGAAGCGCATTGGTCGCAAGGCGCGCCTGGAGCTGAATCATATGCTCGGGGAGCGGCTGCACCTGACGCTGTGGGTGAAGGTGCGTGAGAGCTGGGCCGATAGTGCCCGGGCGCTGACGGAGTTGGGCCTGGAATGAGGGCGCGCCGGACGTTGTTGGCGCAGGCCTACGTCCTGCACACCCATCCGTACCGGGATACCAGCCGCATTCTTGAGGTCTTCACCCGCGAGCAGGGCCGCCTTTCGGTATTCGCCCGTGGCGTGCGCGGTCCGAAGGCGCGCATGGCTTCGCTCTTGCAGCCGTTTCAGTCCCTGCTGATCTCCTACAGCTCCCGCGGTGAGGCGGCCCAGCTGATCACTGCGGAAAGCGGGGCGGCCAACGACCCCTCGCGCCACCCCGGCAGCTTGACCGGTGGCTTGCCTGCCGCAGCCTTGCTATCGGGGTTCTATCTGAATGAACTGCTGCTGAAGCTGACTACCCGAGACGACCCGAATGGCGGCTTGTTTGACGCCTATCGGGAAGCCTTGCTGGGGCTGAGTGCCGGGGGAGCCCCGGAGCCGGTGTTGCGCAGCTTTGAACTGCGCCTGCTCCGGGAAGTGGGCTATGGGCTGGATTTGACCCGGACCGTGGCTGGCGGCCCGGTTCGCCCCGAGGGGTATTATCATTTCCGCCCAGCCGACGGTCTGATGGCGAGCACGGCCGAACATTCCGGTGCCGTGCAGGGCAGCTCGCTGCTGGCCCTGGCGGCCGGCACGCTGCGCGAGAGCCGGGAGCTGGCGGATGCCCGCAGGGTGCTCACGGCCGCCCTGGAGCATTGCCTGGAGGGTCGACCCATCGTCACACGGGCGGTCGCGCGGGCCTGTATGGGCACCACCCTGGTACCTGGAACATCAAAGGCTTCTTGAGTTCACCATGAACCATGCCAACATCCGTTTAGGGGTCAACATCGATCACGTCGCCACTGTGCGCGAGGCGCGGCGTGCCCAATACCCTGACCCGGTCCATGCCGCGCTGCTGGCGGAACAGGCCGGCGCCGACAGCATCACCTTGCACCTGCGCGAAGATCGGCGGCACATCCAGGACCGCGATGTGCGCAGCCTGCGCTCCCTGCTGCAGACCCGCATGAACCTGGAGATGGCGCTCACCGAGGAGATGCTGGGAATCGCCTGCGAACTCGCCCCGTCGGATTGCTGCCTGGTTCCCGAGCAGCGCCAGGAAATCACCACCGAAGGCGGGCTGGACGTGGCCGCGCAGATCCCGCGTCTGCAGCAGGCCGCCCAGCGCCTGGCGGGCGCAGGCGTGCGCCTGTCGCTGTTCATTGATCCGGATCCACGCCAGGTGGAGGCGGCCGCACGCATTGGCGCACCGGCCATCGAACTGCATACCGGCACCTATGCGGAAAGTTCCGGCGCCGCTCAGGCCGCTGAACACTCCAGACTGCTGGCCAGCGCGCAGCTGGGCGCGCGCCTGGGCCTTTCGGTGCATGCCGGCCATGGTCTGCACTATCACAATGTCCAGCCGGTGGCGGCCATCCGCGAGATTGTCGAGTTGAACATCGGTCATGCGATCGTGGCCCGCGCCATTTTTGTGGGCCTGCACAGCGCCGTGCGCGACATGAAGGCATTGATGACGGCCGCGCGCACGTGAACGTCCTGGTCTTTGACATCGAGACCATTCCGGATACTGACCTCGGGCGGCGCCTGCACGGCCTTGCGGGGCTTTCAGATGTGGAAGTCGCGCGCGCGATGTTCACGCTGCGACGCCAGGACCAGGGAACGGATTTTCTGGCCCACTCCCAGCAGCGCATTGTCGCGATCTCCTGTGTGCTGCGCAGCCGCGAAGGACTCAAGGTGTGGAGTCTGGGCGATGCCGATTCACCGGAAGAGGAGTTGATCCGGCGCTTCTTTGATGGCCTGGAGCGCTTCACCCCGGACCTGGTGTCCTGGAACGGCGGCGGCTTTGACCTGCCGGTCCTGCAGTATCGGGCGCTGCGCGCCGGAATTCGCGCCGAACGCTACTGGGAGACGGGCGAATCGGACACGGCTTTCCGCTACAACAATTATCTGTCGCGCTTTCACTGGCGGCACATGGATCTGATGGACATCCTGGCAGGTTTCCAGGGCCGGGCGCGGGCGCCGCTGGTTGAAGTGGCGGCATTGCTCGGCCTGCCGGGCAAGCTCGGCTTCTCCGGCGCCCAGGTCTGGGATGCCTGGACGGCTGGCGAGATTGTCCGCATCCGCCAGTACTGCGAGACCGATGTGCTCAACACTTACCTGATCTATCTGCGCTTCGAACTGATGCGCGGCCGCTTCACGCCCAAGCTGTATGACGAGGAGGTCGCCCGCGTGCGGGCGCTGCTGGCAGCGGCGACGGCGACGGAACCGCACTTCGCCGAGTTCCTGCGCGCCTGGGAAGCGTTGCCGCAGGCAGCGGGGACATGAGTCGGGCCAGGAAGCTGGTCGCCGAACCGGAGCAGGGCAGCGTCGCCGCGCTCACTCACGATGGTGAGGGGATCGTCCGCGAGGGCAAGATCGCCTTTGTGGGCGGTGCATTGCCGGGGGAGGTGATCCGCTTTCGCCGCATCCGTAAACACCGCGGTCATGACGAGGGCCAGTTGCTGGAGGTCATTGCGGCCTCCCCCGACCGGGTCAGCCCCCGCTGCAGTCACTTTGGTGTGTGCGGGGGCTGCGCCCTGCAACACCTGGCCGGCGATCGTCAGATTCAGATCAAACATCAGGAACTGCGCGACGCGCTCGAGCGGGTCGCGAAGGTCACGCCGCAAACCTGGCTTGAGCCGCTGCGGGGTCCGCAATGGGGCTACCGGCGTCGCGCGCGGCTGGGCGCCCGCTATGTGCCGAAGAAGGGCCGGGTGGTCGTGGGCTTTCGCGAGCGCTTGGCGCCCTATATCGCAGCCCTCGATCACTGCGAGGTGCTCAGTCCCCCCGTTGGCGCGCTCATTGGACCCCTGTCCGCGCTCCTGACCGGGCTGGCAGCGCGCGAGCACATTCCCCAGATTGAAGTCGCGGTGGCCGAAAACGTCACGGCGCTGATCTTCAGGGTGCTGAGCACGCTCCCGGAGGGCGATATTGCTGCACTGCGAGAATTTGCACGGCAGCATCAACTGCGTCTGTACCTGCAGACCGGCGGCCCGGATTCGGTGGCGCCGCTGGATGCCGCAGCGGACCTCGAGCCTCTGAAATATTCACTGGCTGAATTCGGCGTCAGTTACGACTTTGCGCCGACGGACTTCGTGCAGATCAATGCAGCCTTGAATGCGGCGATGGTCTCGCGCGTGGTGGCGCTGCTGGAGCTGGATGGCACCTCCCGGGTGCTGGATCTGTACTGCGGACTGGGGAATTTCACCCTGCCACTGGCACGCCGCGCCGCAGCCGTCGTGGGGATTGAAGGCGATGCGGCCCTGATCGAGCGGGCACGACATAATGCGAGCATGAATGGCCTGACCAATGCGCAATTTGTCGCCGCGGACCTGACGCAGCCCCTGCCCCTCAATGCTGCCTACCTGGCGGGGGGATTCAGTCACCTGGTGCTGGATCCGCCGCGGATCGGGGCTTTGGAGGTTATGCCAACCATCGCACATCTCGCACCCCGCAAAGTCGCTTACATTTCATGTCACCCGGGGAGCCTCGCGCGGGACATCGCTGTGCTGGTTCACGAATTTGGATTCACGTTGCGCGCCGCGGGGGTGCTGGACATGTTCCCGCACACCGCGCACGTGGAGTCGCTGGCGGTTCTGACGCCGCCGTAGATCAAGTTCAAGGGAGTGCTGCTGACATGACGCTCGGCCCGCTGATGATCGACCTGGTGGGACCGCACGTCCTGCCGGAGGAGCGCGACATGCTCGCGCATCCGCTGGTCGGCGGCGTCATTCTGTTTGCGCGCAATTATGAGAACCCCCAACAGCTGCTGGAGTTGACGCACAGCATTCGCGCCGTGCGCACTCCGCCGTTGCTGATCGGCGTCGATCATGAGGGCGGTCGCGTGCAGCGCTTCCATAATGGATTTTCCCGCCTGCCTCCCGCGCGTCGCATCGGGCAGCTGTTTGATACGGACCGGTCAGCCGGTCTGAGCGCCGCCCACACCATGGGTTGGCTGATGGCCGCCGAGCTGCGTGCGCATGGCGTCGATCTGTCCTTCGCGCCGACGGTGGATCTGGATTACGGACTGAATGAGGCCATCGGCGATCGGGCCTGGCACCCGACCGCGGATGCGACTGCGCAGCTGGCAGTAGCCTACATGCTGGGCATGCGTGAGGCGGGGATGGCGGCCACTGCCAAACATTTCCCGGGGCATGGTGCCGTCGTCGCGGACTCCCATGTCGCGCTGCCGGTGGATCGGCGCGAACTGGCGGATCTGGATGAGGACCTCACGCCCTACCGACGCCTCATCGCCAATGGTCTGCCCGCGGTCATGGTCGCGCATATCCTGCTGCCAGCGGAGGATGCCGCGCCGGCCAGCCTCTCGGCGCGCTGGATCCGCGGCGTGCTGCGGCAGAATCTGAATTTCCAAGGCGCCGTGTTCACCGATGACCTGAGCATGGGCGCGGTGACCGCCGGTGGCGATATCGTGGAGCGCTGTCAGCGCGCGCTCAGCGCAGGCTGCGACATGCTGCTGGTGTGCAATGATCCCGCATCACGGATCCAGGCCCTGGCGCGTCTGCAAGCGGCCCCGGATCCCGCCTCGCAGCTGCGTCTGGTGCGCATGCGTGGCGGCGAGCGGCTGTCGCAGGCGCAGCTGCAGTCCTCGCAGGCCTGGCACGCTGCCCAGCAATTGCTCACCCGGCTGCGCGCGGCACCGGCTCTGTCCCTCACGGTGGAAGGCGAATGAACACCATCCTCGACAGCGCCTGGCGCGATATCGTCGATCAGTCGCCCGAGGGCATCGTGGTCTGCGATGCCACGCAGACAGATTGCCCGGTGGTCTACGCCAACGCAGCGTTCGTGCAGCTGTCGGGTTATCCGCTCAGCGCCCTGCTGGGACGCAATCTGCGGCTGCTGCAGGGGAGTGATCAGGACCAGGAGGGACGCCATCGGATCCGCGATGCACTGTCGCGCGGCCAACCCTGCCGCGTCATGATGCGCAACTATCGGCCCGATGGGGTGCAATTCTGGAACGAGATCCTGATTCAGCCGGTGCGCGATGCCGCAGGCACTCTGGTGCAGTGGATCGGCTACCACCGCGATACCCGTGAGCGGCTGCGGACCCCGGAGAAGCTGGCAGTGGCAGGCCTGCCGGCCTGGATGCGCGAGGACCGCCTCACCGGATTGCATTCGCGCGCCTATTTTGAAGAGCTGCTGCAACGGGATTGGTACGTTGCCCAGCGTGATGGACACGAAATCGGGCTGACCCTGCTGGATATCGATGACCTGGGTACCTACAACGATATCTTTGATCGGGCCAGCGGCGATGCCTGCATTCGCCGCGTTGCGCGCGTCATCACCGGTTCGTATCGCCGCAGCGGCGATCTGGTCGGTCGCTGGGGGGGCGGGACCTTCGCGGTGCTGACCCAGGCGGACACCTCGGTGAAGGCGCATGAGTATGCGCGGGTGGTATTGCAACGGGTCCGCGACCTTCTGATCCATCACCCCAGGGCCACGGCCAGCGGCCGCTACGTGACCTTGAGTGCCGGGGCCGGCACGCTGGTGCCACCGCGGGAGCTGGCGCTGCCGATGTTCATCAGCGCCTGCAGCACCGCGATGCAGCGCGCCAAGGGGCAGGGCAAGAACAGGTCCTGCGCCACCGAGGCGGGGGATTTTGAGCACGCCAATGAGGTGGCCGCCACGAACGTCGCGACGGGTTAGCGTCCGGCGTGGCGTGTGCCCTGTGCGGGCGCAACCAATGCAATCACCCCGAAGGCTGGCGCATCAAACAAATTGCGCTCGTAGAACTTCACGCGGTGATTTTCGCTCAGTACGAAGGTGGTGTTGGGTGAGGCATCCAGTCCGGCAGGTGGATTGGCGATGGTCAGGTCCAGCGCGAATCCCAGATGCAGGAACTGGCCGCGCTCCAGTGTCACGGTGCCGTTCAACTGCGGATTGTCCAAGCCCAGCTGCTGCAGGCTCATGCTCTCGTGCGAGCCCCAGGGGCTCGCCGTCTGCGACCAGCCGATGTGCGCCACGGGCACATAGCTGCCGCTGGATTTCAGTCGCGCTTCGATATCCCCGAGCTGGAATTCGGCGGGCGTCAGCGCGCGGATGAAGCGGCTGCCCGGCGGCTGAACCGCACCCGCACCCGCAACCCCACCTGCACCCGGGTCGCCGCCCACCGCCACGGTTTCACCATCGGCCGCAACCGGGACCGCTGGCGCCTGGGCGGCTTCGGCAGCCCAGTTCTCGGGAGTGCCGAGGGTGGAGTTGGTGCGAAATATGATGACCTCCACGTTGTAGACCGTCGCGCCCGCCGGGGCTGCGGCGGCCGCTGGATGCGGCTCTGCCACGGGCGGGGCAAGTGGCGCGGATCCTGCCTGCTGAGCCAGGCTGATTCCCCATGGCTGGCACGCGCACAGGCACGCCACCAGGGCGAAGTCTCGCAATCTCATGGTGGAATCCTAGCACGCACTTCAGCCGCTGAAGCGCTGCAACAGCTCCTGGGCATAATCGAAGCGCTTCTCCACCGCGGCCAGCTGTGCGGTGACCCGCAGTTTCAGCGATCCCTCCAGTCGCAGCTCCCGGGGGGATTTCTGGATCAGGCGGATCACGACCGCCGGATCCAGGGCATTCTTTTCCTCAAACAGCACATAGCCGCCGCTGGCACCGAGGTCAAGGCGGCGCACCCCCAGTCCACGGGACCGCAGCTTCAGTCGTGCGACCTTCAACAGGTTGCCCGCCGAGCCTGGCAGTTCCCCGAAACGATCGACGAGTTCCGCCGTGAGCTCATCGAGCCCGCCGGCATCCGCGGCGGCGATACGCTTGTACAACCCCAGCCTGACATGTACATCCGCGACATAGTCATCGGGCAGAAAGGCCGGCACATGCAACTCCACTTCGGTGGCCGCGGCCAGTGGCCTGTCCAGCATGGGTTCACGCCCATCCTTGAGTGCCTCGACCGCGTGTTCCAGCATGTCCAGATACAGCGCCAGTCCCACCTCGCTCAGCGAGCCGCTCTGGGATTCGCCCAGCAGTTCGCCGGCGCCGCGGATCTCCAGGTCGTGGGTCGCCAGCACGAAACCCGCCCCGAGGTTTTCCAGCGACTCGATGGCCTCCAGGCGCTTGATGGCATCCCCGGTGAGTTGCTTGCGCGGCGGCACGATCAGGTAGGCATAGGCGCGGTGATGCGAGCGACCCACCCGCCCGCGCAGCTGGTGCAGCTGTGCCAGACCGAAGCGATCCGCGCGGTTGATCATGATGGTGTTGGCCGTCGGGACATCGATGCCGCTTTCGATGATGGTCGTGCACAGCAGGATGTTGAAGCGCCGGTGGTAGAAATCCACCATCAGCTGTTCCAGCTCGCGCTCGCGCATCTGCCCATGGCCGATGCGCACGTCCGCCTGCGGCACGAGCTTGCGCAGGGAGGCGGCGATGGTCTCGATGTCGCGGATCTCGTTGTGGACGAAGTACACCTGTCCACCGCGCCGCAATTCGCGCATCACGGCTTCACGGATGGTGGCGTCATGCCACTCGCTGACGAAGGTCTTGATGGTCAGACGCCCCTCGGGCGGGGTCGTGATCAAGGACAGGTCGCGCAGACCACCCAGTGCCATGTTCAGCGTGCGCGGAATCGGTGTCGCGGTCAGGGTGAGCACGTGCACCTGCGCACGCAGGGCCTTCAGTTTCTCCTTGTCGCGCACACCGAAGCGATGCTCCTCATCGATGATGATCAGGCCGAGCTCGCGGAAGCGCACATTCGCGTGCAACAGGCGATGCGTGGCGATGACGATGTCGACCTTGCCCTGTTCGATGCCTTCGATCACCGCGTCGCTTTCCCTGGCATTGCGGAAGCGCGACAGCGATTCGATGCGCACCGGCCAGTCGGCGAATCGGTCGCGGAAATTGCCCACATGCTGTTGGGCGAGCAGGGTAGTTGGCACGAGGACCACCACCTGGTGACCGGCCTGTACCGCGGCGAACGCGGCGCGCATCGCGACCTCGGTCTTGCCGAACCCCACATCGCCACACACGATGCGATCCATGGGCTGGGACTTGGCCAGATCCTCGAGTACCTTGCGGATGGCATCCGCCTGGTCTGCGGTTTCCTCGAACGGAAAGGCGTTGGCGAAAGCCTGGTATTCGAGTTCGCCCACCTGCAGGCTGGTGGCCTGCTGCGCCCGCCGCCGCGCGTACAGATCCAGCAGTTCCGCGGCGACGTCGCGAATCTGTTCTGCGGCGCGCTTCCTGGCCTTCGCCCATTGGTCGGTACCCAGCTTGTGCAGCGGGGCGTTCTCGGGCGCAGCGCCGGTGTAACGGCTGATCAGATGCAGGGCATGCACCGGCACATAGATCCGGTCGCCGCCCTGGTATTCGAGCACCAGGAATTCGCCCGGGTGGTCTGCAACCTCCATCACCGTCAGGCCCACATAGCGCCCGACACCGTATTCCTCATGCACCACCGGGGAGCCCGGATTCAGGTCCGTGAGGTCACGCAGGATGGCCTGCGGATCGGAGGCCGAACGGCGTCGGCGCCGTTCCTGGCTGGCACGCGCACCAAACAGCTGCGACTCGGACAGCAGTGCGATGCGCGGGGATTGCAGCTGCAGCCCACCGATATCCGGTGCCACCGTGAGCGCCAGTCGCGCCTCACCGGCGGCAAAGGCCGCCCAGTCCGGTACCGCGGTGACGGCCGTGGCGTGCGGCCGGAGCATGTCCTGCAGCACTTCCCGACGCCCGGGAGAATCCGCCGTGATCAACACCCGGCCATCGAAGCTGTCGAGGAAGCTGGCCAGGGGACCCAGCGGTTCGGCCGCGCGCGCATCGATGCGTAACTGCGGTGGCGCGACGGTCGGAAAATCGCGGACGCTGTCATCCGGCTGCAGTGTCAGGTCCGCCTTGAAGGTCTCCAGGGTGATGCTCGTGAGCGCCGCGGCAGCGGTCGCCAGTTCCTGCGGCCTCAGGAACAGCTCATGCGGAGCCAGGATCGGCCGCTCGATATCGTGGCGGCGCTCCTCGTAGCGATTCTCGATGTCGGTCCACAGTTGCTGCAGAGCTTCACCCGCGCTGCTGTCGTGCACGATCACCGCATCGCGCGGCAGGTAATCGAACAGGGAGGCGGTGCTCTCGAAGAACAGCGGCAGGTAGAACTCCACGCCCGGTGGCGCGAGACCTTCGGTGACCCCGCGATAAATGCTGGAGCGCATGGGGTCGCCTTCGAAGCGCGTGCGATAGCGTCGCCGGAAGGACTTGATGCTCTCCGGATCCAGCGGCACCTCGCGCGCGGGCAGCATCCGCACGGTTGTCACGGAATCCAAGGAACGCTGGGTTTCCGGGTCGAAACGCCGAATGGCTTCGATCTCGGTACCAAACAGGTCGATGCGCAGCGGGGACTGCGCACCCATGGGAAAGACATCCAGCAGCGAGCCGCGCATGGCGAACTCCCCCGGGGCGGTGACCTGGCCAACGCTCGCATATCCGGCATCGGCCAGCCGCTGACGAAAGGGCTCCACGCTCAGGTTCTGCCCCACCGACAGGTCGAAGGCGCGCCCCTGAACGTAGGCCACCGGGGGCAGCCGCTGCAGGAGGGTGTCGGCCGCCAGAATCAGGCAGCCGCCCCGGGCGTCCGGCAGCTCGAACAGGGTCTGCAGGCGTCGCGAGGTGATATCGGGGTGCGGCGAGAACAGGTCGTAGGGGAGGATTTCCCAATCCGGCAGCGGCATCAGCGACTGGGTGGCGCGGCCGCCGCCCTGAAAGAAGGCGATCTCCGCCGCCAGGCGCTCCATTTCCCGGGCGCCCGAGGTCACCACCACGTACAGCCGCGAGTCGTTGTCCATGCACTCCGCCAGGGCGAGGGCGGTAGCGCTGCCGTGCAGCTGCTGCCAGCGGACGTGACGGCGGGTGCTGTTGGGACGAAGGGGCTTGAGGAGAGGTGTCATCGCTTGGGACCGGCGCAGCGCAGGACGCGCGAGCTTACCGGTCACCGGCGCGGATACAAGGGGGCGGGCGTGCCGCCCTGGGGGTCAGCCGTTGGTGACGACCGAATCTATGACGCGATCGCCTTCGAAAAACACCGAAAAGTTCGGGTAGTCCCAGCGGGTGATCGGGGGCTTGCCCACCGTGGGGTGGCGGGTCGTCGGGGGGCCAAACTTCTTTTCCACCGCTTTCATGAGGATGCCGCGGGCGGGCTGGGGCACGTCGGCGGGGGCTACCGTGACCTTGCCGTCATCCACAACGAGTTCGGCATGGGCCAGCCTGGCATGGGCAAGGCCGACGCCAGTCAGACATAGCAGGGCGACCAGGGCATGGCTTTTCATGAGAACAGATTATAGCACCGGGGGGCAGCGTAGAACTGTGACACAGGTCCTGAGCTGCCCGGACCGGCGCACGACTGTGGTTAAATGCGGCGCGTGTTTCACCCCTTTGCGCCCTTCGTGGGGCTGCGCTATGTACGCGCCCGCACCCACAAATTTTTCGTGTCCTTCATCACCTGGGTGTCCCTGCTCGGTGTAGGGCTGGGGGTGGCCGCGCTGATCGTGATCCTGTCCGTCATGAACGGCTTCGAGGGTGAGCTGCGCGAGCAGCTGCTGGCACTCAGCGCCGACGCCCGGGTGGTGCCGGCTGCCGGTGCCACGGCGCCGGATCAGGCCCAGTGGGACGCGGTCGCCGCGCGCCTGCGTGCCCAACCCGGCGTCGTGGGCGTCGCCCCGTACGTGGAGGTCCAGGCCCTGGCCGTGCACCAGCCGGACATGCTGCCGGTGCTGCTGCGCGGTATCGACCCGGCCCGTGACGCTTCCGTCAGCGACATCGGCAAGGTGCTGCATGACGGCAGCCTCAAGGATCTTGTGAGCGGTTCGGATCGGGTGCTGGTCGGTGATGTGATCGC
This sequence comes from Steroidobacteraceae bacterium, assembly GCA_036489445.1. Taxonomy (GTDB): domain Bacteria; phylum Pseudomonadota; class Gammaproteobacteria; order Steroidobacterales; family Steroidobacteraceae; genus DAIDKA01. Next base: position 97,343 of record DASXFV010000031.1, read on the forward strand.
GCGGCAACTGGGGACCGCCACTGGCGATGCGCTGACCCTGCTGATTCCTGTCGTCGCCGCGGATGGCACACCTACCCCCAAACTGCGCGAGGTGCGCTCGGCCGGTGATTTCGACGCTGCCACCCAGGAACAGGGCAGCGCGCTGCTGCTGGCGAACATCGCCGATGTGCGTGCCATGGGCGCGGCCGCCAGCGACATGGGTCTGCGGCTGCGGTATGCGAACGCGCTGGCAGCGCCCGCGATGAGCGTAAGCCTGCGCCGCGTGCTGCCGACGAATCTGCAGATCATCGACTGGACCGTGGACAACGCCAGTTACTTTCGCGCCATTCGCATCGAGAAGACGATGATGTCCCTGATCCTGCTGCTGATCGTGGCCGTCGCGGCATTCAACATCGTGGCCATGCTGGTCATGACCGTGACCGACAAACGCACCGATATCGCCATCCTGCGCACCCTGGGCGCATCGCCACGCACGGTGATGGGGGTGTTCATCACCCAGGGGCTGGTCATCGGCTGGGTAGGCGTGGCGCTGGGGGTGGGCCTGGGCGTGCTGCTGACGGTGAATATGGACAGCGTCGAGCCTTTCCTGGAGCGCACGCTGGGGTTTCATCTGTTTGATCCGTCGGTCTATGCGGTCACGACCATCCCGACGGATCTGCATGCCGGTAATGTGGTGTGGATCGCCTCGGCCGCGCTGGTGCTGACCCTGCTGGCAACGCTGTATCCCGCGCTGCGGGCCTCGCGGGTGCCGCCCGCGGAAGCGCTGCGCTATGAATGAGAGCGCCGGCTCATGATCGCCTACGAATGGCTGATCGGCACGCGCTATCTGGGCGGGGCACACCGCGGCTTCATATCCTTTGTCGCAGTGATGTCGGTGCTGGGACTGATGCTGGGTGTCGCCGTCCTCATTGTCGTGCTGTCTGTCATGAACGGCTTCGAGCGCGAATTGCGCAGCCGCATCCTCAGTGTCACCGCGCATGCGACGGTCACGGGCCTGGAGGGCAGCTTTGCGGACTGGCCGGCGGCGCGCATCAAGGCCATGCAGAACCCGGAGGTGCTGGCAGCGGTGCCCTTCATCGAGGCGCAGGCGATCCTGAGTCATGGCCAGCATGTGACGGGCGCGCAGATCCGTGGGGTCGCGCCTGCCCTGGAGCGTACGGCCACCGGGCTTGCGCAGAAATTCACCCAGGGCAGCATCGATCAGCTGGTTTCCGGGGAGTATCACATCGTGCTGGGTTCAGCGCTGGCGACCGCCCTGGATGCGAAAGTGGGTGACAGGTTGTTCCTGATCGCCCCGGAGGCGACCGCGACCCCCGCCGGTCTGGAACCGCGGATGCGACACTTCACCGTCACGGGCATTTTCACTTCCGGCATGTATGAATACGACCGCGCGCTGGCGCTGGTGGAAATTCATGATGCCGCGCGCATCTATCGCATGGGTGCCAATGTGACCGGACTGCGCCTGGCGCTGCGGGATCCCTGGCGGGCACCCAGTGTGGTGCACGCTGTGGCGTTGAGCCTCGGGGGTGGCTTCTACGTGAGCGACTGGACCCGCAGCCATGAGAGCTTCTTCCGCTCCATCACCGTCATGAAGTCGATACTGTTCGTGATTCTGCTGATGATCGTGGGCGTCGCAGCGTTCAACATCGTCGCGACGCTGGTCATGATCGTCAAGGAAAAGCGCTCGGATATTGCCATTCTGCGCACCCTGGGCGCAGGTCCGGTGAATATGCTGGGCACCTTCGCCATTCAAGGCGTGCTGATCGGGTTGATCGGGACCGTGCTCGGCGCGGCGCTGGGAATCCTGGTGGCGCACAATCTGGAGAGCTGGGTCCACGCACTGGAACACCTGCTCGGTACGCATTTCCTGGATGCCAGCGTGTACAACATGAGTGATCTGCCCGCCTACGTTGAGGTTCCGGATGTGATGAAGGTCTGTGCCGTGGCATTCGCACTGTGTGTTCTGGCCACGCTGTATCCTGCCTGGCGGGCGTCCCGTACCGCACCGGCGGAGGCACTGCGTCATGACTGAAGCGGCACTGCAGGCGCTGGACATCTGCAAGAGCTTCCGCCAGGGGCCCGAAGTGCTGGCGGTGCTGACCGGCGCGAGCCTGCACATCGGCCCCGGCGAGCGGGTGGCGATTGTCGGGGCCTCCGGGTCGGGCAAGACCACCTTGCTGCAGATCCTGGGGGGACTCGACAAGCCCAGCTCGGGAACGGTGCTGGTGGCGGGCCGCAATATCCATGACATGGGTGAGCGCGAACGCGGTCTGCTGCGCAATCGCTCGCTGGGATTCGTCTACCAGTTCCACCACCTGTTGCCGGAATTCTCAGCCCTGGAAAATGTGGCCATGCCGCTGCTGGTGCGCCGCACGCCGGTTGCCGAGGCGCGGCGCCGGGCACGGGAAATCCTGGAGCGGGTGGGACTGGGTCAGCGCCTGACGCATCGCCCGCACCAGTTGTCGGGCGGCGAGCGCCAGCGCGCGGCGGTGGCCCGGGCACTGGTCACGCAGCCCGCCGTGGTGCTGGCCGATGAGCCCACGGGCAATCTCGATGGTGTCAATGCCGCCCAGGTATTTGCGCTGATGCTGGAACTGAACCGCGAGCGGCAGACCAGCCTGGTCGTCGTGACGCATGACACGCGTCTCGCGGCACGCATGGACCGGATTCTTACCATCGAGCACGGCGTGCTGCGTGAAACGGCCGCCAGCCCCGGCTAGACATCACATCACATCACAGGCGGGCGGTGCCAGTGGCGCAGGCGGCGTCGGTGCAGCACCTGCCGGCGCCAGATGAATTCCAGGACCAGCCAGCCGGTAACGCCACAGACGATGGCGCACACGAGGCACCCGATCAGGAACGGCTGCCACATGGGTCCCAGGCCGTGCTGCAGCCAGTCCCAGCTCAGGCGGAAGCCAAATCGATGCACCGGGGCGCCGCTGATCGCCGCCCCGACCCGGTAGGCACAGTAATAGATGGGCACCATGGTCAGCGGGTTGATGATCAGCGTCGTGCCGATGATGGTCGGGATATTGATCCGCCAGGTCACGGCGACCAGAGTGGCCAGCGGCAGGTGCACCGGCAGCGGCATGAAGCAGATGGCCAGTCCCGCGCCGAATCCGGCGGTGACACCGCGCCGATGCAGGGTCCACAGCTTCGGATCCGCGAGATGGGAGCCAAATACCCGCAGCGGCCAGCGCTCGATCAGCGCGTGCGGGTGGGGCATGAACTTCTTGAGCCATAGGGGGGGCATCGAGTCACGACTTTAGCAGAGTCCGCCTTGAGCCCGGGGGGCGCTCCGGTATGATGTGACGCCGTATCACTTTGCCGGCCGAGGATGCAATCGGATGTGGGAAATCGTACGGGCCGGTGGCCCGTTCATGTGGCCGATCGTCCTGTGCTCAGTGGCGGCGGCGGCAATCATTCTCGAGCGTCTGTGGACGCTGCAGGAACAGCGCGTGCTGCCTCGGGACCTCATCCGCCGGGTACGCCAGCTGGTGGAGGCCGATCAGGTCAATGACAAGGTGATCGCGGCGCTGGAGCAGAACTCGCCCCTGGGCCGCGTGCTGGCCGCCGGGCTCGCCAGCCGCCACCGCAGCCGCGAAATCATGATGGAAAGGCTGGAGGATGCCGGCCGCCACGTGGTGCACGACCTGGAGCGTTTCCTGAATACCCTGGGCACCATCGCGAGCATTTCGCCGCTCCTGGGCCTGTTGGGCACCGTCACCGGCATCATCAAGTCCTTCAACGCCCTGCAGGCCGGTGCGGCCGGGGATCCGCGCATGCTCTCGGGCGGCATCGCCGAGGCCCTGATTGCCACCGCGGCTGGCTTATGTGTGGCCATCCCGGCCCTGATTGCCTACCGCTACCTGCGCGGGCGGGTGGAGAGCTTTGTGGTGGAAATGGAAAAAGACGCCATCAGGCTCGCCGACGTGGTGGAGGGCGCCAGCCGGGAGCGGGCCGGCCAGGATCGCCCGAACCAGGATCGCCCGAACCAGGACCGTCCGAACCAGGACCGGACCAGTCCGGAAGCCCCGGGCCGCGAGCCTCCCGGTAGACCCGTCGCGGTCAGCGCAACAGGCGCCCGGTGAACCTGCGCCCGCGCCGGGTGGAGGATCCGGAGATCAACCTGGTCTCCCTGATCGACGTCGTCCTCATGATGGTCGTGTTCTTCATGCTGTCCAGCTCCCTGGTGGGCGAGGGGCGCATCCACGTACACCTGCCGCAGGCCCGCGATGTGCCCACCGGCAAGCCGCCGACCGAGCCCCTGGTGGTGTCGGTCACCCAGCAGGGCAGCTACCTGGTCAATGGGCACGAACTCATCAATGCCAGTCCGGATACGCTGCGCGCCGCGCTGCTGAAGGAAGCCGGCGCCGATCGCAGCATGCGGGTCACGCTGCGGGCGGATGGGAGGACCACGCACCAGTCGGTGATCACCGCCATGGATGTCATCGGGCGCCTGGGCTTCACGGAACTGAACATCGCCACGGTGCGGCAGGACGCAGCCCCTGCAGCGGATGCAAAATGACACGGGCGATGGGGCTCGCATGAGCCGCCCGACGATGACCGGCACCAAACCGCTCAGTCCTCTGGCCGTCTATCTGCGGCTGCTGCGCTACGTCAAGCCTTATCGCGGCGCCTTTGCGCTCGGCATGTTCGGTGGCCTCGTCTATGCCGCCGCCATGGCGAGCTTCTCGATTTACGCCAAGAAATTTACCGACGGAACGCTGGAACACAGCGATCCGCGCACCATCATCTGGTTGCCGATCGCGCTGGTCGGGGTGCTGTTCCTGCGCAGCATGGGGGATTTCACGCAGACCTACTTCACCGGCTATGTCTCGCGCCGGATCGTCACCAATATTCGCCAGCAGGTGTTCGACACCATCCAGCGCCTGCCCATTGCCTACTTTGATCGCAACTCCAGCGGCAACATGCTGTCGCGCCTCACGTTCAATGTCGAACAGATCGGTTCGACCACCACGGACTCGCTGGTCATGATGGTGCGCTCGGCGATGCAGATCTGCCTGACGCTCGGCATCGCGATGTATCTGAACTTCAGGCTGACTATCCTGGCGCTGGTAATGGCCCCCCTGATGGGCTGGCTGGTCTCGCGCATCAACCACCACTTCCGGCGCTATGCCCGACGTATCCAGGACTCCATGGGCGATGTCACGCGCGTGGCCAAGGAGAGCTTTGAGGCGCCGCGCCTGATCAAGATCTACAACGCCGAAGCGCACCTCGGACGCCAGTTCGGCGCCGTCAATGAGCACAATCGCCGCTCGAACATGCGCTTGATCCTGACCAAGGGACTGTCCAATCCAATCGTCCAGACGATCAATTCAGTAGGCTTGGCGTTCGTTCTGGCGCTAGCGATATCCGCGGCCGTCCACGGTCAGATGACCATGGGTGCCCTGGTGGGATTCATCGTGGCTCTGGCCGGCATCACGCAGCCATTGCAGCAGTTCATTGGCGTCACCGGCAGCCTGCAGCAGGGGATCGCTGCGGCACAGGACCTGTTTGAGCTCCTCGATGAGCCATCCGAGCCGCGAGCCGGGGGCATTGTGGTGACGCGCGTTCGCGGCGACGTGCAGTTCGACAATGTCTCGTTCTCCTACGAGCGCGGCAAGGGCGCGGCGTTGAACGGGCTGAGTCTGGACGTGCCGGCCGGCCAGCAGGTCGCCATAGTCGGACGTTCGGGCAGCGGCAAGTCGACACTGGTCAGCCTGCTGCCGCGCTTCCACGATGTGTTCCAGGGTGTGGTGCGGATCGATGGCCGTGATGTGCGCGAATACTCCCTGCACAGTTTGCGCGAGCAGATCGCGGGGGTCAGCCAGGAAGTCGTACTGTTCGACGACACCATCCGCAACAACATCGCCTTTGGCCGCGCCACTGATCCGCAGTCCGTGGAGCGTGCCGCCGAGGCGGCACACGTTCTGGAATTTGCTCGCGGCCTGCCACTGGGCCTGGACACGACGGTGGGCGACCGCGGCGTGCTGCTGTCTGGCGGCCAGCGCCAACGCATCTCCATTGCACGCGCATTGCTGAAGGACGCGCCCATCCTCATTCTCGATGAGGCCACCTCGGCTCTGGACACCGAGGCGGAGCGGCATATCCAGGCGGCGCTCGCGGGACTGGTGCGCAACCGGACCACCTTCGTCATTGCCCACCGCCTCTCGACAGTGGAACAAGCCGACCGGATCATCGTGCTCGAAGGCGGCCGCATCGTTGAGAGCGGCACGCACACCGAGCTGCTGGCACATGGGGGCCTGTACGCGCAGCTGCACAGCCTCCAGTTCAAGAGCTGAGGCGGCGCGCACATGTCGGTACAGGACCGTCTGAACCGGATCTGGTACGAGGGCGCGTTCGGCCAGGCGCCGCTGCTGCCATTCTCATGGTTGTATGGACGGATCGTTGCCGCGCGTCGGGAAGCGTTTGCATCCGGGCGGCGTCCCATCACTCGGGCGGGGAGCCCGGTGATCATCGTCGGCAATCTCTGCGTCGGCGGCACCGGCAAGACACCGTTGGTGGCATGGCTTGCGTGGCAACTCGGTACGCTGGGCCGAAAAGTCGGCATCGCCTCCCGGGGCTACGGCTCCACACACGCGGGCGCGCAACAAGTCGATGCGACTGCAAACTGGCACACCTTCGGTGATGAGCCGGTGCTGTTGCAGCGGCGCACGGGGGTTCCGGTAGTAGTCGACCCGGATCGCGTCGCAGCCGCGCGGCGCCTGGTTGAACTCGGCGCCGATGTCATCGTCTGCGACGATGGCCTGCAGCACCTGCGGCTGGCGCGTGACTTCGAGGTGGTCGTCATCGACGGTGCGCGGGGGTTGGGCAATGCCCGTCTGCTGCCCGCCGGTCCGCTGCGCGAGCCGGCATCGCGCCTGAGTACGGTGGACGCGGTCGTGATCAATGGCGAACCCAGGGCCGGTCTGCTCGACACGTTGCGGACCCTGGGGGCGCCGTCGCCCTTGTTGATGCGGATGGTCCCATCGGCGATTGAGCCAGTGCGCGGGGCGGCGGCCCACCGGACTCTGGCCGATGAAATCGCGGCCCTGCAGGGCGCCGGCGGCGCCGGCGCGGCCCTGTGGGGCCAGCGACTGGAGGATCTGCACGGAGTGCGGGTACATGCCGTGGCCGGGATCGGCAATCCCGGACGCTTTTTCGAATTGCTGAGCGGCTTTGGCCTGGACATCCTGCCGCATGCCTTCCCGGATCATCACGCCTTCACGGCGCGGGATCTGGACCTGCCGGGGCATTGGCCCATCCTGATGACGGAAAAGGACGCCGTGCGCTGCGCGGCCTTCGCCAATGACCGTCTGGCCTGCCTGCCGGTGACGGCGCAGTTTTCCCCCGAGGACGCCGCCAGCCTGCTGGTGGGGGTCAACACCGGCTGCGTTCGTGCCGCTGCACCCGGAACCGGCTAAAGTGTGACCCTATGGATACCAAACTTCTGGACATCATGGCCTGCCCGGTGTGCAAGGGCCCGGTGCAATACCGCAGAAGCGAACAGGTGCTGATTTGCCGGCTGGACCGCCTGAGCTATCCCATCCGCGACGGCGTGCCGGTCATGCTCGAGGAAGAGGCGCGGGTGCTGGCTGCCGACGACCCACTGTTGGATCGCTAGAGTCCGCATGTTCCGCGTTGTCATACCCGCGCGGTTTGCTTCAGCACGACTGCCCGGCAAGGTACTGCTCACCATCGGCGGCCGCCCCATGTTGCATTGGGTGTGTGACCGCGCGCGCGCTGCTGGCGCCGAACAGGTCGTCGTCGCAACCGATGATGAACGTATCCGGGCCTCAGCCGAACAGGCCGGCGTCCAATGCGTCATGACCGCCAGCAGCCATCTGTCCGGCACCGACCGCATTGCCGAGGCGGCGCGCACGCTGCAGTGGGCGCACACCGACGTCATCGTCAATCTGCAGGCGGATGAACCGTTGATGCCACCGGCACTGGTGGGGCAGGTGGCAAGGCTGCTGCAGGATCATGCAAATGCGGATATCGCCACGCTCGCTGCGCCAGTGGCATCTTTGGCGGAATTCCTGGATCCCAACGCAGTCAAGGTGGTACTCGCGCAGGATGGCCGGGCGTTGCTGTTTTCCCGCGCGCCCATACCCTGGGACCGCGACGGCGCCAAAGAGCACGTCCCCGGACCCGACAGCTATCACGGCGCCCTGCGCCACATCGGACTGTATGCCTATCGCGTGCAGTCGCTGTTGCGCATGTCGCAGCTGCCGCCGGCAGCATTGGAATTGCGGGAGAAGCTCGAGCAGCTGCGCGCGCTCGCGCATGGCATGCAGATCCAGGTCGCCATTGCGGCGCTGCGTCCCGGGGTGGATGTGAATACGGCGGCGGATCTGGAACGGATTCGAGCACTACTGGAGGGGGAAACTCATGGGTCACGGTGAATTTGACGGCGCGCGCCTGCGTGCCTGTAGTGGCGTGGTATTGGCGGTATCGCTGCTCGGGGCAGCCGGCATGACAGGCCGAGCGGCTGACGCGCAATCCCCGTCGGGCCACTCATCCCAGGAGCAAACCATGCTGAACATCGCGCAACTGGAGCAGCAGGCCACACAACTCGCTGACCTCGAGGCCATCAAGCGTCTGCAGCGCACCTACGGGTATTACCTGGATCGCTCCGACTGGGACAACATCGTCGACCTGCTGACGGATGATGCGACATTGGAATATGGGCCGGCCGGTGTGTTCGTGGGCAAGGCGCATGCACGCGCGCTGCTCTACGCAATCGGCTACGGCAAGTCCGGCTTGCGGCCGCAGCAGTTGCGCGAGCACGTCCAGATGCAGCCCGTCATCACGCTCGCTCCGGACGGCCAATCCGCCAAGGGTCGCTGGCGCGCCCTTGTGCTGCTGGGACAGTTTCACGAGTATGCGCGCTGGCAGACCGGTCCCTACGAGTGTGAATACCGCAAGGAGCACGGGGTCTGGAAGATCAGCAAGATCCATTGGGTGGAAACCTTCACCGTGCCGGAGCAGGGCGGCTGGAAGACGAAGATGACCCAGAGCAATGTGGCCGATCGCAAGCTGCCGTCCCCCGATCGGCCCAGCTCATTTGTCTATGACCCGTGGCCGGCGGTGTCACTTCCTCCGTATCACTACGCCGGACCTGATGCGGTTCAGCCGCTGAACCCGGCGCCGGTGCCCCAGGTCAAGCTGTCGGCGGCGGCCGCGGCGCGCCAGCTCGCACACCTGCAGTGGCAGGTCGACCGGCTGGAGGATCAGCGCCAGATCGAGATCCTGCAGCGCACCTACGGCTACTACGTCGACAAGAATCTGTGGCGGCAGATCGCGGACATGTATACCGATGATGGCACGCTGGAGATTGGCGGCCGCGGTGTGTTTGTGGGCAAGGCACGCGTGCTGCAGTACCTGGAGTGGTTGGGCAAGCCACAGGACGGCAAGCTCTATGACCATACCCAGATTCAGCCGGTGATCGATGTTTCCCCGGACGGCAAGGTTGCGAAGGGACGCTGGCGCGCGCTGGTGTTCGGCGGTGATCTGAATGGCAGCAGCATCATTGGGGATTGCATCTACGAGAACGAATATCGCAAGGAAAACGGCGTCTGGAAGATCGCCAAGCTTCACGCCTACTTTGAGATGTACTCCAGCCTTGAAAAGGGCTGGGCGGAATTTGCGATCCCCAATACCCATCCGGAAAAGACCCTGCCGCCGGATCTGCCACCGACCACGGTATACGACATGTACCCGGGCACGCTGGTGGCGCCGCTGCATTATGAGAACCCGGTGACAGGCAAGCCGGTCTACCCGGTCAGTCGCGCCGCGGTCGTTCCTGCGGGCTCCCTCGCCGCCGCTGACATGACCACTGAACTGGCCACATTGAGCAAACGGCTTGAGCGGCTGCAGGACGCCCAGGAGATCGAGAATCTGCAGAACGCTTATGGCTTCTATCTGGATAAATGGCAGTGGGACTCCGCCACGGCGCTGTTTGCCGACCAGGGAACCATCGAGCTGGCGCAGCGCGGCGTCTATGTGGGCAAGCCGCGCATCCGCGCGAGCCTCGAGGATGCCTTCGGGCATCAGGGCCTGCACCAGGGCGAAGTCAACGATCATGCTTTCTATCAACCCGTGATCCATATCGCCGATGACGGCCGCACGGCGTATGCCCGGATCCGCGAGCTGTCCATCCTGGGCAAGTACGGTGTGGATGCCTACATTGGTGGCGGCACGCGCGAGAATCAGTATGTGAAGCAAAACGGGGTCTGGCGCATCCAGTCAGATCATCTGTATCTGACCTTCCTGGCCGATTACGCAAAAGGCTGGGCGCATGGCCCATTGCCGGCGCCGGGCCCGAGCAAGACCCTGCCGCCGGACCGGCCACCGTCGACGAATTACCAGCCGTTTCCTGCGTTCCAGGAATTGCCCTTCCACTATCCCAACCCGGTCACGGGCAAGTGGGTGCAGGCCGGGGAGAGTCACTGACCTGGGACGTTTCCGCGGAAATGTTCTTGCCGCGAGCGGCCTGCTGCAGCAGCACATGGATCGCAAGGTCATAGTCCATGCGCTCGCCCCGCCAACGGGTTGTCGCGGTACGAGGGTCGATAGCAGTACCCGGCGGATGATCGGCCACCGATGATTCCCGCCACTGCGGACAAGGTTTGATTGACCCGGGAACGGGACTCGCAAATGTCCGACCGTCAGGCCGGACAAATCGCAATGCTCCATCATCCAGGCGCGCGATGACGACCCGGCCCTCATGCACCTGGCGATGATGGAAGCGGCACAGCTGCACCAGGTTTGAGAGTTTCGTTTCCCCGCCCTGCGCCCAGTGGTGGATGTGATGCGCATCGACATATCGCGTGTGGGGACAACCGGGGAACCGGCAACCCTTGTCTCGCGACTTCAAGGCACGGCGTAGGGCGGGGGACAGGATGCGGGTCTTGCGCCCGACGTTCAGCGGTTCGCCCTGATCATCTTCCAGGATCTGCACCCTGCTGGCATCGCAGGCCAGGCGCCGTGCGGTTTCGACTGCCATCGATGGGCCGTCTTCGAACTCACAGCGACCTGCGCCGCCCTCGCGCAGGGTTTGTTCATCCACATGCACGATGATCTGTTGGCGCTCAGCAGGGGCGAGTGCCTGCAGCCCATGCTGCAAAAAACTCTCCGCGATTTGCCCCAAAGCGTCCGCACGCCGGGCACCCCAGGAGGGTGGATCCTCATCCAGGTCATCACTGGAGCTTTCCGCGGAAACGTCTCGGGCATTCTCCTCATCCAAGGAGGCCTGCAACGCAGCATCAAGGGCCTTGACCAGCTGGGCGCCGATTTCAGCCGGCAACCGGCCCTTGAGGATCAGCGAGCCATCGTCGTCATAGAAGTACGTCAGTTTTCGGTTGGCCTGCTGCCGTGCCTCCCGGGACAACTCCTCGGCCTCCTGAGCGCGCCGCAACTGTCGTACTACTTTCTCAACATGCGCGGCCGTGCCGTGCTGAGCAATGTGCAGCAGATACTCTTCGGTGTGCGGACCAGCCACACGGGTGAGTGCCCGGACCTTCGAATAGCTCAGCTGTCCCTGAGCCATCGCCTCGCTGATGCGCGGGAGCTTCGCGATGGCATGTGCCACGCGCACCTTCTCGCGTGCCGCTCCGAGGTCGATGCCGCACTGCCAGTTCAGCCAGTGCGCGCAGGACTGGGTTGAGCCATCCGACCAGCCGTTGCGGCGGTCAAATTCGGCAATCAGCACCAGCCACCGGTGCTGGGCCGCGTTCAGATGGCCACACAGCTCGGTGATTTCGGCTTCCAATTCGCGCAACGGCCGCAGCGTATCGGTGTTCGGTGAGGCTGAGTTCATGGGCTTTCCCAGGGTACTGTCTATATGTACAGTATACCAGCCCGGGAGCATCAGACACGCCAAATTACCCTTAAATATCAATTTTTTAGCCGCAGACGCGCCACCTCCATGATGGCGCTTTCGTGGCTGTCCTGATGGCCCATCTGACACAACTGCCGGAAGGCGGCTTCCGCGAGGGACCCGAACGGGGCGCCCATACTCATGCTCTGAGCCAGTTGTAGCGCGTAACTCACGTCTTTGAGTCGCAGCTGCGGCGTGAAGACGACATCCTGCAGGTAATCACCCGCGACCATGCGCTGGCTGTTGCGTACGACCTGCGGGCTGGCCGCCTGACCCATCGCGATGGCATGCGCCACGAGGCGCAGATCGAGGCCTGCGCGTTCGGCGATCGCCATGGATTCCGCTACCGAAGCGATCTGCACGGCGCCCAGCATGTTGATGATCAGCTTGTATGCCGTGCCCGTGCCCACCGGGCCGAAGTGAATGATGCGCTGGGAGAGTGCAGCAAGCAGTTCGCGTGCTGCGGCGAGGTCAGCGGTGTCGGCTCCGACCAGCAGTGTGAGTTCGCCGGCCGCCGCGCTGTCGGGCAGACCCGTCACGGGAGCATCGAGGTAGCGCAGCCCTGCGGACTTTGCCGTTGCCGCCAACTCCAGCACCCAGGCGTGTGACAGGGTGGAGCACTCGATGGCAAACGCAGAAGGACGAAGGGAGGCTGCGAGGACCCCGTTGGGTCCGCACCAGATCGCCTGCGATGCGGGGTCGTCGGCCACCATGGATAGGACGGCATCGACGCCGGTGCCCATCTTCCCAAGTCCGATGAATGCGACCGTCGTCATGTCAAAATAGATATCACATCGTGAAAATTCTGTTTGTCTGCCTGGGGAATATTTGCCGATCGCCCACTGCCGAGGCGGTCATGCGTGGCATTTTGGCGCGCGAAAGACCGAAACTTGCGATGACGCTGGA
>DASXFV010000062.1:0-3538 GCA_036489445.1 Steroidobacteraceae bacterium
ACCGCAACCAGCCTGCGCAGCAGTCCATCCGGGGTCTCTGCGATGTTTTCCGTCCAGAGATGACCATCGGTGCGGGAGGAGCGCTCGACGGAGGTGTAACGAAAAAATGTGCGATGCTGCCGCGCCTGCTTTTCGTTCTGCACCATCGCAGTCACCAACTGCAGGGGCGTCAGCTGCTGGGCCATTGCGGGCAGGCCGCCTGCCAGCAGGAGCAGCAGGGCAGCGATCGGGCGGGGCCGCGTGAAAGATTGCCGAAGCCGCGCCGAGAGATGGATGACGAATTTTGAAATCAATAGCTCCTACCGGATGTCCCGGGGACTGAATGCGGCAGCGTGCCGCGTGCAGATCATACCTTCATGATTGGAACAGACCGGCTTAAACGAGCATGAATCCGTATGCGGGTGAATCTCCGTATCCTCTTCTGCGAATGCTGGATCCAGTGTATGAAATGCGGCGCGAAGTTGCCGAAGGCTGCTCCATTTGCGAACACCTGAAGTTGCGAAAGCGGACACAGCCACTGCGCCCTGACGCGCGAATGGATTGCAAATCAGCGAGTTAGCTGCTGGGCATATTGGCAATTGGCGTGCCTTTCTCACGAGCGGGCCCACTTGCGTTCGACCGGAGCGACCATGCATACCCTGCTTCAGGATCTTCGCTACTCCGTGCGGCAACTGATTCATAGTCCCGGCTTCGCGCTGGCCGCGGTGGTTTCACTCGCCCTGGGGATCGGCGCCACGGCGGCGGTCTTCAGCGTGGTGTATGCGGTACTGATGGATCCGTATCCGTATGCGGCGCCGGACCGCATGGTGCATATGCGGATCACGGACAAGTCAGGGCAACAACTCGACTTCGGGCTCACTGGACAGCAATGGCAGGTGCTCCGTCACTCCCCGGCGGTCGAAGACGCCTTCATGACCGACCAATGGAGCCTGACGGTGACCGGCCACGACCTGCCCGAGGACGTGAACGGCGATTACGCGACGTCAAACACGTTCCAGTTTCTGGGGGTGCCGACGGTGCTCGGACGTGGCCTGTTGCCTTCGGATGCGGTGGACGGCCATGATCCGCAGCCGGTGGCGGTGCTGAGCTACCAGTTCTGGCGGCGGCACTTCGCGGGCAATCCCGATGTAGTGGGCAAGACGCTGCAACTGGTTCACAAGAACTACACCATCGTGGGCGTGGCGGCGTCGCGCTTCACCTGGAACGACGCCGACGTATACCTGCCGCTGAAGGTGACGCAGAATCCGGAGCTCGCATACGAAACGGAGCTGCGGCTGAAGCCGGGAGTAAGCCACGCCGCCGCGGCAGCGGCTCTCACGCCCTTGATCCAGCAGTTCGCCAAGGAGACCCCGAAGCATTTCCCGAAGGAAGCCTATACGTTCTCTGTCATCGGCTTGAACGATGACTTTGTCAAACAACTCGGCGGAACGCTTGCATTGCTATTCAGCGCGGTGGCGCTGCTGCTGGCCATCGGCTGCGGAAATGTATCGATTCTGCTGCTGGCCCGCGGCACGGCGCGGCAGCATGAGCTGGCGCTGCGCTCGGCGGTGGGCGCAAGCCGCAGGCGCATTGTGCGGCAACTGCTGACCGAGGCGCTGCTGCTCGCTTTTGCAGGCGCGGCGCTCGGAGTGCTGCTGGCGTACAAGACGATCGCGGCGATTGTGGCACTGCTGCCGCAGTACTCCTTCCCGCATGAGGCGGCGATCCAGATGAACCTGCCGGTGCTGCTGTTCAGCGTCGGGGTGGCGTTGTTCACAGGGGTGCTCTTTGGACTGTGGCCGGCGCTGCGTCTCTCGCGGCCGGATGTCGGACAGGTGATGCAATCCGGCTCGCGCAGAGTGGCGGGACGGTTGGGCGGCCGCGCAAGCAACAACATATTGATCGCGGGGCAGGTCATGCTGACCCTGCTCATGCTGGCCGGTGCGGGCGCGGCGATCCAGGGCTTCTTGCGGACGATGCATACGCCGCTGGGCTATGACCCGCATAACGTCATGTCGGTCGGCATCCCGGTTCATGATGGGACCTACAAGACCTGGGGCGAGCGCGCTGCCTACTTCGATCAGGTACAGAAGAAGGTCGCAACCGTGCGGGGCGTGACCATGACGGCGATCTCCGGCAATGCCACGCCGCCGACCAATGGATGGGGGACGCATATCGATTTCCTGGGCAAGGCAGCGCAAGACGAGCAGCGGGTACGGGTAAATTTCGTCAGCCCGACGTACTTTCCGGTGCTACGTGTTCCGCTGCTGCAGGGGCGCATTTGGGATGACACTGAGGACCGCAACGGTGCGCATCTCGCGGTCATCAATCAGACCCTGGCACGCCGGTATTTTCCGCACGGTGATGCCATCGGGCACTCGCTGCGGATACCTGAGCTGCAAGATCAGCCACCCTACGTACTGGCCTCCGCAGACGGAGCGGGATGGATGCAGATTGTTGGCGTGGTGGCGGACAAACTGGATGATGGGCTGCGCAAGCCGATTGTGCCCGAGGTCTTCGTTCCCTTCACAACTCAGATGTACATGTACACGCAGATCCTGGTGCGCTCGGAGGTTTCGCCGCTCACGCTGCTGCACTCAGTCGCCGCGCAGGTGAACTCGCTCGATACCGATCAGCAGATCAATGGCCAGGTGCAAGACCTGGAGCATTGGATCACCAGTCAGCCGGAGATCCAGCAGGAGCACCTGGTAGCGTGGCTCTTCGGGCTGTTTGCGGCGCTCGGTCTGGTGCTCGCGGCGGTGGGGCTGTACAGCGTGGTGTCGTATACGGTGGCACAGCGCACCGGCGAGTTCGGCATCCGAATGGCGCTGGGCGCCCCGCGCACCCATGTTCTGCGCATCGTCTTCGCGTCCACGGTCGTGAGCGTGGGCTCCGGGATGGTGGCGGGACTGGTGCTGACGCTATCGCTGCAAAGGGTGCTGGCGCACTGGGCGGAGGGCAGTTCGCGGGATCCCCTGGTCGTGGTGGCGGCGGCCCTGCTGTTGAGCCTGGTAGCGCTCGTGGCCTGCGCGGTGCCGGCACGGAGAGCCTCACGGGTCGATCCGGCGCTGGCGCTCCGCAGCTGAGGCATGAGGCATCAAGCGTCCATAAGCCTGGCTCACATCTCCCTCCGCCGCCGCCGGCGGTACTTTTCGCGCGTCTGAGCAGGGCTCTTAGTGCCTTTCGTGCCGGCCAGATGCGGACTATGGTGCAGCACTGGCGGTGACCCGCCCCCGTCCCAAAGTAAATGTCTTGACTGGTATTGGCAGCAGTGCCGTATTCTAGGAATTGACCCCATTGGGAAGTTTGGAGGTGTAGTTCATTGGCAGAGGTTCGTGTGCAGGAAGGCGAGCCGCTCGAAAATGCATTGCGTCGTTTTAAGCGGAAGGTGCAGCAGGAGGACATCATCAAGGAAGTAAAACGTCACTCCTTCTACCTGAAGCCCGGTGAGCGGAAGCGCGTCAAGGAAGCACTGGCGCGGAAGCGTAACCGGAAAAAGGCACGTAAAGAGCAGGACTAAAGCAAAAGCACAGATAACGTAATGTGGCGAAATCGGTTC
>DASXFV010000063.1:0-60816 GCA_036489445.1 Steroidobacteraceae bacterium
GACCTTCCCGGTGATGGGAGTTTCCACCGGACTTCCCTGCTTGGTCAGCCACACCTGCGGCTTGCCGTTCTTGCCCTCGGCCGCGGGTCCATGGAAGTGCGCCATGGTGACCGGTCCTGACAGCCCACTGTAGGTGATCGACCAGGTGACCACCCGCGTGGCCGGATTGTAGGTGAGGTCAGCCGTTCCAGTGCCGTCGGTCTGTACGGCTGGGGACTGTTGCGCGCCACTGAGCTGCACCTGGAAGGATTCCGATGCCGCCAGAGTGACCCCCGACCACAGCGCGATGCCCAACAGAAAGGCGGGCAATGCCACGAATCGACGAGATAGTGTCAGTTCCATAGTTAGACTCCTCAGACCTCATTTGTCTTTTGTTGCGATTATTCTGTGCGCCAGCTGGCGTCAAATTACCCGCCGCGGGCACGCAGCATCATACTCTTCTACACCACGGCGCAACCCGGCAGCACAAGCTGATCGGCGAAGCTCATGTCCGCGTCTCAATCCGGGTCGCAGCTGGAGCCCGCGCAACCAGTATTTGGATCACTTTTGGCCCAATCCCGCCTCGGGGTCGGCGAACACAATCCGCTCGCCGCCCCGCGTGCGCACTTCCATGAGGTTTGATTGGCATGTGTCGTCAACGGGAGCCAGGGGCCCTGCTGGGGCGGATTGTGCAGAAGGGAACCCGTGCGCAGCTTGCGGCGGTGCCCGGTCTATACTCCGGACAAAGATGAAGGATTGGAGCCAGCATGAACGTAGGTACCTATTCACTGCATTGGGATAATGTTCCTGCCGATCTTGTGAATGCGCAACGGTCGGCGTGCACGGCCATGGGGCTGCCCATAAGCCAGCATCGCATCGACGGCATCGACCACGGAGAATGGATCGACTGGGTGATGACCCGCATGGACACGGTCGACGTATTTCTGTTTCTCGACATCGATTGCGTCCCTCTGAGCGCAGCAAGAGTGCGCGCAAATTTCGCGCGTGCGGCCGAGAACACGCTGATTGGAGCGGAGGGCGCTGCGAATCATCTGGATCCACACCGTTCCTATGCAGGTGCGTGGTACGTCTACATCAACCGGAACGCGTGGCGGCAGTTAGGGCGCCCGTCCGCAAAGGCAAGCCCTCACGGCGACGTGTGTCAACTCTGGACGGATGTGTGGCGCTCGGCAAATGGGCCCCTGCAATTAATTCCGCCGACGCACTGCGAGACTCCAAAGTGGGATCTCCCGGGCCGCAAACTCGCCTACGGTACTGCCACCACGTACGGAGAGGATTGCTTCCACCTCTTCGAGTCGCGCGGGGGAAACATTGAGCCCTTCCTGGAATATTGCAACCGGATCGCCGGACGTCTTTAGGGACCAGCGCATTGGCATAGCTGGCGAACAGGGCCCGCGCGTTGAGAAAGCCGATGGGAGCCGTGGCTACTTGCTCCGTGAGCCAGTCAGGTGCTTGGGCTCGTATCGCTGCAATCCCTGAATCCGAAGGACTTCCGCGAGTGGTTTGTTATCGCTTAGTCGCTTGAACATCCGGGGCGTTGCCCAGCGGGCGCGGCCATCCACGTTGCGGGCGCCACGGCCGGCCAGGTGGTCGGGGATCCTCAGGGAACGGGTGTCCATCGAGATCCGGGTCATGTCAGTCAGATTGCGGACCGTGGCGCGCGCGTGCTGAGCCGAAAATGCAATGATTTCGCCCGGAGCAATCAACACTGGGGTGCCCAGGCTCCAATCTAACGCCTCCATGAGGTGCGGTATCGTGTCGCCATCTTTCACGGTTTCGGGTGCTTCGCTGTTGCGGCGCGTTACATCGACGATGTCGTCGTTCACCTACTGCGGCTCACTCCACCGTCACGCTCTTCGCCAGATTCCGGGGCTGATCCACGTCGGTGCCCTTGAGAATAGCCACGTGGTATGCCAGCAGTTGCAGTGGCACGGTGTAAATGATGGGCTCCTGCAGGGAAGCGACATGTCGGGGCATGTTGATCACGGTGACGCCGTCAGCGTCCTTGAATCCCGCCTCGGGGTCGGCGAACACGATCAGCTCGCCGCCACGCGCACGCACTTCCATGAGGTTTGATTTGAGCTTTTCCAGCAGCTCATTGTTCGGTGCGACCGCAATTACCGGCATGTTGTGGTCAACGAGAGCCAGGGGCCCGTGCTTGAGTTCGCCGGCAGGATAGGCCTCGGCGTGGATGTAGGAGATCTCCTTGAGCTTCAGCGCCCCCTCCATGGAGATGGGGTACATGGCGCCGCGACCCAGAAACAAGGTGTGGTGCTTGTCGGCGAAACGCTCGGCCAGCCGTTGAATCACAGGGTCCAGGGCCAGGGTCTTCTCGATCAGCGATGGTAATTCGACCAGCCGGGCGACCAGTCCGCGCTCGCGTTCGGCATCCGCGCCATGATGCTTGGCCAAGGCCACGATCAGCATTCCCAAGGCAGTCAGCTGGGTGCTGAACGCCTTGGTGGAAGCCACACAGATCTCCGGACCGGCGCGGGTCAGCATGACCAGGGCCGAGTCGCGCACCAGTGCGCTTTCCGGTGCATTGCAGATCGCCAGTGTGGACAGATAGTCCGCCTGGCGCGCGAGGCGCAGGGCTGCCAGGGTATCCGCGGTCTCGCCGGACTGCGAGAGGGTCACAAAGAGGGAACCGCGCGGCACCACCGGATTGCGATAGCGGTACTCGCTGGCCACTTCCACGGTGCAGGGAATCCTGCAGATCTGTTCAACGAAGTACCGCGCCACCAGACCTGCGTGAAAGCTGGTGCCACAGGCGACAATGTGCACATGCTCGGTGCGCTTGAAGACCTCAGCGGCGGCGGGACCGAAAGCAGCCTCCAGCAATCTGCCATTGGCGACGCGTTCCTGCAAGGTGTTGGCGACCGCGCGCGGCTGCTCGTGGATTTCCTTGAGCATGAAGTGCCGGTACTGGCCTTTCTCGGCCGCATCGACCGACAGTTCGCTGTCGCGGGGCGGGCGGTCCGCGCTGTTGCCCTCGCGATCCAGAATCCGGTAACTGTTGCGCCGTATCTCGGCGACGTCGCCTTCTTCCAGGAACACGAAGCGCCGCGTCACCGGCAGAAGTGCGGCCACGTCGGAGGCGACGAAGTTTTCTTCCACGCCCAGCCCCAGCACGACCGGGCAACCCTCGCGCGCGACGATCAGGCGGTCAGGATCGTGCTCACTGACGACCGCCAGAGCGTAGGCCCCCTCAAGTTCCACTACGGTCGCCCGTACCGCCTTGAACAGGTCCTTGACCGTGCGCAGGTGATAATGGATGCGATGAGCAATGACTTCAGTGTCGGTCTCGGACATGAACTTGTAGCCCAACTGCGTCAGGTCGGCGCGCAGCTCGCTGTGGTTTTCGATAATGCCGTTGTGGACGATGGCCAGGCCGTCATGGGACACATGCGGGTGGGCGTTGCGCTCAGTAGGCGCGCCGTGGGTGGCCCAGCGGGTATGGGCGATGCCGACTTTGCCGCGCGTCGGCTGCTGCTCTATGGCCTCCTCCAGGGCGCGCACCTTGCCCACGGCCCGCAGGCGCACCAGACCGCCGGAACCATTCAGAACCGCAAGACCGGCTGAATCGTATCCCCGGTATTCCAGGCGCCGCAGCCCCTCCATCAGGATGGGGACGATGTTTCGCTCAGCAATTGCCCCGACGATTCCGCACATTCCAGAAATGCTCTCTCAAGTGGGTTTCCGACGGGGTTCACGACCCCGCCAGGGTCCGATTAGTTTGCCTGATCCTCAATGCTGGCAGCGCATCGGTCCCGGCGCTGCCACGTATCCCATTGATTCCTATGTATAATGCTTTTCAGGGCTGGGCACGGCAGTGCGTCGGTTGGCCCGTTCGTCCCCTGTGTCGGTTTTGGAGACTGTCCCAAGATGATTCTGGTCACCGGCGGAGCCGGGTTTATTGGCTCCAACCTCGCGGCGGCCCTGGCCGAACAGGGGATCCCGGTGGGGATCTGTGATCGCCTGCGCTCGGGTGCCAAGTGGCGCAACATCGGCAAACTGGAACTGCGCGACATCGTCGCGCCGGAGCAGCTTGAAACCTGGCTCAAGGAGCATGGCTCCGCGCTCGATGCCATCGTGCACATGGGCGCGATTTCCTCGACCACCGAAACTGACGTCGATCTGATTGTCGAAACCAATTTCCGGCTTTCGCAGATGCTGTGGCGCTGGTGCGCGCATCACAGCAAGCGTTTCATCTATGCCTCCTCCGCTGCCACCTATGGCGGCGCCGAAGCTGGCTTCGAGGACGACTGGTCCATGGCCGCCCTGGCGCAGCTGCGTCCGCTGAATGCATATGGTTGGAGCAAACTGCTGTTTGATCGCTGGGCCGTGCGCGAGGTGGCGCTGGGTAATGGCCAGCCGCCGCAATGGGCGGGGCTCAAGTTCTTCAACGTCTACGGCCCCAACGAATATCACAAGGGCGGCATGCAGAGTGTCGTGGCACAAAAGTATGCGGCCGCAGCCGCCGGCGAAGCCATTACCCTGTTCCGCTCGCACCGCGCAGGGATCAGCGATGGCGGCCAGCAGCGCGATTTCATCTACGTGGCGGATTGCGTACAGGTGATGCTGTGGCTGCTGGTGAATCCCAAGGTCAACGGCATCTTCAACCTGGGTACCGGCAAGGCACGCAGTTTCGCGGAACTCGCCACGGCCTTGTATGCCGCCGTATCCCGGCCGCCCCGACTCACGTATGTCGATACCCCAAGCGCGATCCGGCCCAATTATCAGTACTTTACCGAAGCGCGCATGGACCGGCTGCGCAGCATGGGCTACACGCGGCCGTTCATGAGCCTGGAGGAAGGAGTGGGCGATTACGTGCAGCGCTTCCTGTCGCAACCCGACCGCTACCGCTGATGGAAGTGAGGCAGCCGTTACCACCTGACATCAGGCATCTCATCCTGGATCGGGATGGGGTACTGAACCAGGAGGCCGCGGAACATGGCTATATTCTGCGGCCCGAGGATTTCCAGTGGCTGCCCGGGTCGCTGCAGGCATTGGTGACCCTGTCCAGACTCGGCCTGCGTATCAGCATTGCCACCAATCAGTCTGCCGTCGGGCGTGGTCTGATGTCGCCGCGCCAACTGGAGCAGGTGCTGGCAGCGATGCGGACGCAGGCCCAGGCCGCGGGCGCACACATCGATGGCGTATATGCGTGCCCACACTCACCCGGGGCCCACTGCGACTGCCGCAAGCCCGCACCGGGTTTGATACGGTCTGCGGTGCAGGATTCCGGGATACCGCCGACGCAGACACTGCTGGTGGGGGATGATGTGCGCGATGTGGAGGCGGCCCGGGCGGCGGGTGTCAGCGCGGTGTTGGTGCGAACCGGCAAGGGGTCGCGCGCCTGCGCACAATTGTCTGAGCATGGCATTCTGCTGCCGGTATTTGATGATCTGGCACACCTCGCACGCGCGTTCGCCTCGCAGGAACGGACAATCCAGGATCGACTGACTCATGACTGACTCCCCACAATCCGATCTGGCACCCCTGCTGGCCGTACTGGATCGCTACTCAGCCCTCAAGGTCTGGGTGGTCGGTGACCTGATGCTCGATGAATATGTGAGCGGCGCCGTGGATCGGGT
This sequence comes from Steroidobacteraceae bacterium, assembly GCA_036489445.1. Taxonomy (GTDB): domain Bacteria; phylum Pseudomonadota; class Gammaproteobacteria; order Steroidobacterales; family Steroidobacteraceae; genus DAIDKA01. Next base: position 5,598 of record DASXFV010000063.1, read on the forward strand.
ATCTCCGGAGGCCCCGGTGCCGGTCGTCCGGGTGCGCGACACCGAGCAGCGCCTCGGTGGCGCCGCCAACGTGGCGCGGCAGGTCGCGGCGCTGGGCGCTGCGGTCAGCCTGGCCGGCACCATCGGCGCGGATGCCGCCGGTGATGACCTGCTGCGACTGTGCGCGATTTCCGGCATCGACACGCATGGCGTTGTCCGTACCGAGCAGCGCCGCACGACGCGCAAATTGCGGGTCCTGGGCCCTAGCCAGCAGCTGCTGCGCATGGACTGGGAGGATTCCAGTCCCTGCGATGCGGATATCGGCACGCGGATGCTGGAAGGGCTGCGCGGCGCAGCGCCGGATGCGGTCATTCTGAGCGATTATGCGAAGGGAGTACTCACTCCACAGATCATCACCGCCATCGCGGCGCGCGCGGGCAAGGTGCCGGTGGTGGTAGATCCCAAGTCCCGGGACTTCACGCGCTACCGCGGCGCGACCACGGTCACACCGAACCTGCGTGAGCTGGAATTGGCGGCCGGCCAGTCCCTGGATCCGACCGACTTTGAGGCCGTGGCGGCCGCGGCACGGCCGCTGATTGCCGCCGTGGGCCTGTCATCGATGGTGGTGACCTTGAGCGAGCACGGCATGCTGGTCGTGCCCGCGGCGGGACCGGCGATCCCGGTTCCGGCCAGTCGACGCGCGGTGTTCGATGTCACCGGCGCGGGCGATACCGCCATCGCCGTGCTGACATTGTCGCTGGCCGCCAAGGCATCAGTACCCGTTGCAGCGCGACTGGCCAATGCTGCCGCCGGTGTGTCGGTGGGCCAGGTCGGCGCTGTGGCCGTGGACGCGGACAGCATCCGCGGCGAACTCACCGCCTCGCCGGACGCGAAGGTGCTCTCGCGCGCGCAACTGGCCGCCCGCGCGGCGTCATGGCGCATCGCCGGCAAGCGCATCGTCTTCACCAATGGCTGTTACGACCTGCTGCATGCCGGCCATCTGTCCTTGCTGCACGGTGCGGCACGCTTGGGCGATGTACTGGTATTGGCGATCAACAGTGATGCCTCTGTGCGGCGCCTGAAGGGGCCGGAACGGCCGCTGGTGCCGCAGGCTGAGCGCGCCGCCCTCCTGGCCGCCCTGGCCTGCGTGGACGCCGTGACCATCTTCGATGAGGACACGCCTCTGGCCACGATTGAGGCCGTGCGTCCCCACATCCTCGTGAAAGGCGCGGACTACAAGCCCGATGAGGTTGTGGGGCGTGAGGTGGTGGAGGCCCATGGCGGTCGCGTGGCGCTGGTACCCCTGCTACCGCAGAAATCCACCTCGGCGCTGGTGGCCCGCATCAAGGGTCTGGGCAAGGGCGAATAGGCTCAGGTGCCACGCTTCACGGGGCGTTTCCATCCGGGAATCGTCACCTGGCGAGCCCGGCCAATGGTCAGCTCGCCCGCTGGCGCCCCGCGGGAAACGGTCGAGCCCGCACCAATCGTGGCTCCCGCACCGATCTGTACCGGCGCCACCAGCATGCTGCCGGAGCCGATGAAGACATCATCTTCGATGGTCGTCGGCCATTTGTTCACGCCATCGTAGTTGCAGGTCACGGTGCCCGCACCGACATTCACTCCGCTGCCGACCGTCGCATCACCCAGATAAGTGAGGTGATTGGCCTTGGATCCCGCGCCGATGCGGGTTTTCTTGACCTCGACGAAATTCCCGATGTGCACGTGCTCGGCGAGCACCGATTCGGGCCGCACCCGTGCGAAGGGACCGATCCGGCAGCTGGGTCCAATCACCGCCCGATCGATGACGCAATTGGCAAACACCTCGGTACCCGCTGCGATCTGCGCATCGCGAATCCAGCAATTGGGGCCAATCTTGACGCCCTCCCCCAGCGTGACCTTACCCTCAAACACCACGTTCACATCGATCACCACGTCCTGCCCCACAGTCACCGCGCCGCGGATGTCCACTCGCGCCGGGTCAATGAGCGTGGCGCCATCGAGCATGAGCCGGCGGGACTGCCGCGTGCGCCAGGCACTTTCCGCGGCGGCGAGTTGCACCCGGTCGTTGACGCCCTGCACTTCCTGCTCATCGGCCGCGACCAGGGGATGGACGGCCACGCGATCGCGAACCGCCAGGGCGATCACGTCGGTCAGGTAGTACTCACCCTGTGAATTGCGATTGCCAAGGCGTCCCAGCCAGGTGGTCAGACGGCTGACGGGCAGCGTCAGTACACCCGTATTGCATTCCCGCACCCGGCGCTGTTTTGCGGTCGCGTCCTGGTCCTCGACGATGCGCTGTACCCGTCCCTTGGCGTTGCGCAGCACACGGCCATAGCCGGCGGGATCCGTGGCGTTGACGGTCAGCAGGCCCACAGCATCCCGACCGGCTGCCTGCAGCAGCGCCTGCAGAGTCTGTGGGGTGAGCAGCGGTCCATCGCCGTAGAGGATCAGCGCGCGCTCAGCGGCGTGCAGCTGCGGCAGCACCTGCTTCACGGCATGGCCCGTACCCAGTTGCTCGCTCTGGCGCACCCAGGACACCGACTCATGCGCAAAGGCTTGCCGTACAGCCTCGCCGCCGTGGCCATACACCACATGGATCGCAGCAGGACGCAGGGTGCGTGCGGTGTCCAGCACATACTGCAGCAGGGGCCTGCCGGCCAGAAGCTGCAGCACCTTGGGCTTTGCGGAGTGCATGCGCTTGCCGGCGCCGGCGGCCAGGATGATGATCACCAAAGGCTGGGCTGTGGCAGGTGCCGATCGGGCTGATTTCTTGCGAGCCGCTTTCTTGGTTGGCACTTTGCGCCTCAATGTCATTGTCGATTAAGGATGCGCGGTGCAGCTGCGGGCCGCGGCCGCATCCAGCCGCTGCAGCCTGGTCTGCAGCCGCGCGCCGACAAACAGCTGCGGGTTGGAATGAATCTCGCCCTCATCGGTCTCGCGCCGGCGGATGATGCGGGCCATGGCGGTGTACGCCGCGGGCAATGAACACGCCTGAGGCAGCGCGTCCCGCAGCAACGCCTCGCCAAAATAGGTGAGATCGCGGGTGTCATCGCAGCCGAAGGAGCTGTGGCGCGAGTCGGCAGCCGTCATGACCAGTGTTGCATCATTCTTCAGTACCGGAATGAAGATGCCGGAGTAGCAGGCGGAAACGATGATGATTCGCCAGCGGATGTGCGACTCATCCAGGATCTTGCGGACATCTTGAGGCGACAGGGCATCCTCGGGCAGTTTGCCATTGGTGATGGCGATGCCGTCCTCGTCATTGCCATGGGACGTCAGCATCAGCACCAGCGCATCCCGATCCCGGTGCATGCGCCGGCCAATGGCGTCCACCGCGGTGCGCAGGTTCTGGAAAGTGGCCAGCGGATAGGTACGCCGATCATGGATATCGTTCACCAGCAGCAGCGAGCGTGGGCCCGTCGCAAATCGCGCACCGATGACCTGGCGTGCCAGTTCGGCCTCCTTGCGGAACACTTTCTGTTCGCCAAAGCCGGCGAAGCCTACAAAGTAGACGTCCCCGTCCGAGGAGTTGCCCCGCTCCATCCGGGACACGGTGCCGATCAGGGTGCGCCGCTGGGATTCGTGTGAGGGCGGCGTCAGCAGGTTGGTGCTGGTCGGGTCTGCCAGGCACACACCCGCCTGCAGGCCCAGGAGCAGGCCCAGCACCAGCCTCGCGGCCGCGACCCAGGTCGCGACGCGCGGTACGCGGTGCTGCAGTTTGGCGGCGCTGCCCATGTCGGGAGCTTACCGCGACAGCGGCTTAACTGCGGATCTTGCGCAGTCGTTCGAGAATTTTGAGCTGTGCCGCGACACGGGCGAGTTCGGCCAGCGCTTCGGCGTGATCGATCGCCCCGGCGCGGTCCTTGAGGGCCTCCTCGGCCCGTTGCTTGGCGGCGAGGGCCGCCGCCTCGTCGATGTCCTTGGCCCGCAGCGCGGTATCCGCCAGCACCGTGACCACGTGGGGCTGGATCTCCAGCGCGCCGCCACCCACGTAGAACACCTGCTCGCCCCCGTCCGGCGTCTGAACGCGCACTTCGCCGGCCTTGAGCAGGGTCAGGAGGGGCGCATGCCGCGGGGTAATCCCCAGATCGCCCTCGGTGCCCGGAACAAACACCATGGTCGCCTCGCCGGAGAAGATCTCTCCTTCCGCGCTGACGATGTCGACCTTGATTGTGTGAGTCTGTGCCATTACTGCAGAGTCTTCGCCTTTTCCACGGCCTCGTCGATCGAGCCCACCATGTAGAACGCCTGCTCGGGCAGGTGGTCGTATTCGCCGCTGAGAATGCCCTGGAACCCGCGGATGGTGTCCTGCAGCGAAACGATCTTGCCGTCCTGGCCGGTGAACACCTTGGCGACGTTGAAGGGTTGGGACAGGAAGCGCTGCACCTTGCGGGCGCGGAACACGGTCTGCTTGTCCTCGGCTGAGAGCTCGTCCATGCCGAGAATGGCGATGATGTCCTGCAATTCCTTATAGCGCTGCAGCACGGCCTGGACACCGCGCGCGGTGTTGTAGTGTTCCTCGCCGATGACCAGGGGGTCCAGCTGGCGGCTGGTGGAATCCAGCGGATCCACCGCCGGATAAATGCCCAGCGCCGCGATCTGCCGGGACAGCACCACGGTCGCATCCAGATGCGCGAAGGTCGTGGCCGGTGACGGGTCGGTCAGATCATCCGCGGGGACGTACACGGCCTGGATGGAGGTGATTGAGCCGGTCTTGGTGGAGGTGATGCGCTCCTGCAGCACGCCCATCTCTTCGGCCAGGGTGGGCTGGTAGCCCACCGCGGAAGGCATACGACCCAGCAGCGCCGATACTTCCGTGCCCGCCAGGGTGTAGCGGTAGATGTTATCCACGAAGAACAGCACATCGCGCCCCTTGCCCCCGTCCTCGCGCACCTCGTCGCGAAAGTACTCGGCCATGGTCAATCCGGTGAGCGCAACTCGCAGGCGATTGCCCGGCGGCTCGTTCATCTGGCCATACACCATCGCCACCTTGGAGTTCGACAGTGTGTCCTTGTCGATGACACCTGATTCGATCATCTCGTGATAGAAGTCGTTGCCTTCGCGGGTGCGCTCACCGACGCCGGCGAACACGGACAGGCCGCTGTACTGTTTGGCGATATTGTTGATCAGCTCGAGCATGTTGACGGTCTTGCCCACGCCGGCGCCGCCGAACAGGCCGACCTTGCCGCCCTTGGCGAACGGCACCAGCAGGTCGATGACCTTGATGCCGGTGACCAGCAGATCCTGACCGCCCGCCTGCTCATCGAACGCCGGTGGCGCGCGGTGAATGGGCAAGTGCTCGGGTGAGTCCACCGGGCCGCGGTTGTCCTGGGGGCGACCGAGCACGTCCATGATGCGACCCAGGGTGGCCTTGCCCACCGGCACCGAAATCGCGCCGCCCGTTGAACGCACGGACAGGCCGCGCTTCAGGCCCTCGGAAGCCCCCATGGCGATGGTGCGTACGACGCCGTCACCCAGCTGCTGCTGAACTTCCAGGATCAGATCCGAGTCTGCCAGCTGCAGGGCTTCGTAGATGTGCGGAATCTGCTCGCGCGGAAACTCGACGTCGATGACGGCGCCGATGATCTGGGTGATCTTGCCTTCAGCAATATTGGTCATGCATATGTCCTTAAACGGCCGCGGCGCCGCCGACGATCTCCGACAGTTCCTTGGTGATCGCAGCCTGACGGGCCTTGTTGTAAACGAGTTGCAGGTCCTGGATGAGCTTGCCGGCGTTATCGGTGGCGGCCTTCATGGCGACCATGCGCGCGGCCATCTCCGAGGCGACATTCTCGACGACGCCCTGGTACACCTGCGATTCGACATAGCGCATCAGCAGTCCATCCAGGATCCCCACCGCATCGGGCTCGTAAAGATAATCCCAGTGCTCCGGCAGACCGTGATTGTCGGCTGCCTCCACCGGCAACAGCTGCGTGATGCTGGGCTGTTGCGTCATGGTGTTCACGAATTTCGCGTTGGCCAGGAACAGCCGGTCGATCTTGCCATCACGATAGGCGTCGAGCATGACCTTGATGGTGCCGATCAGGTCCTTGATATGCGGCCGGTCGCCCAGGCCCGAAACACTGCCAAGCATTGGCGTGCCCAGGCGACGGAAGAAGGCGGTGCCCTTGCTGCCGACGATCGACACACTCACCTGTGCGCCCTTGGTCTGCCATTCGCGCATCTGCAGCAGCACCTGCTTGAACAGGTTGGCGTTGAGTCCACCGGCAAGACCGCGGTCGGTCGAGATGATGATGAACCCGACCGCCTTGGGCTCGCGCGCGATCAGGAAGGGGTGTCGGAAGTCCGGATTGGCCTCATTCAGGTGACCGATTACCGTGCGCATTTTTTCCGCGTACGGGCGCGCAAGCTTCATGCGCTCTTGGGCGCGACGCATCTTGCTGGTGGCCACCATCTGCATGGCCTTGGTGATCTTCTGAGTGCTTTTGACACTCGCGATCTTGGTGCGGATTTCCTTGGTACCGGGCATTTTCTTAAGGCTTCCTAGTAGGTACCGTTGGCCAGGAAGTCTTCGATGATCTTCTTCAGTGTGGCCTCATGTTCCTTGAGGACCGGCTTGGCATTGATGGCATCCAGGGAAGCTTTGTGGGAGGAGTTCGCGAAGCCCTGCAGGGCCGCCTCGAAGTCCACGACCTTGCGGATTTCCACCTTGTCCATGTAGCCGTTATTGACGGCGTAGATGGACAGCGCCATTTCCGCGACTGACAGCGGCGCGTATTGCTTCTGCTTCATCACCTCGTTGGTGCGCTGGCCGCGTTCCAGCTGCTTGCGGGTCGACTCATCCAGGTCGGAAGCAAACTGCGAGAAGGCGGCCAGTTCACGGTACTGGGCGAGCGCCAGACGGATGCCACCGCCCAGGCGGCGAATGATGTCGGTCTGCGCGGAACCGCCGACGCGGGACACCGAGATGCCGGGGTTCATGGCCGGGCGCATGCCGGCATTGAACATGTCGGTTTCCAGGAAGATCTGGCCGTCGGTGATGGAAATCACATTCGTCGGCACGAAGGCCGTCACGTCCCCTGCCTGGGTCTCGATGATCGGCAGGCCGGTCAACGAGCCGGTCTTGCCCTTCACCGCACCCTTGCTGACCATCTCCACGTACTCCTCGTTGACGCGCGCGCTGCGCTCGAGCAAACGTGAGTGCAAATAGAACACATCGCCCGGGAAGGCTTCGCGGCCCGGGGGCCGGCGCAGCAGCAGCGAAATCTGCCGGTAGGCCACGGCCTGCTTGGACAGATCATCGTAAATGATCAGCGCGTCCTGCCCGTTATCCATGAAGTACTCGCCCATGGTCACACCGGAGTACGCCGAAATGTACTGCATGGCGGCCGGGGTGGAGGCCGAGGCCGCCACGATGATGGTGTGCTTCAGGGCATCGTGTTCCTCCAGCTTGCGCACCACGTTCGCGATCGTCGACTGCTTCTGGCCGATGGCGACGTAGACACACTTAATGCCCGAGGACTTCTGGTTGATGATGGTGTCGATGGCCATCGCGGTCTTGCCGGTCTGGCGGTCGCCGATGATCAGCTCGCGCTGACCGCGGCCGATCGGCACCATCGAGTCCACGGCCTTGTAGCCGGTCTGCACCGGCTGGGACACGGATTTGCGGTAGATCACGCCCGGCGCGACCCGCTCGATCGGCGCGGTCTTCTGGGCGTTGATCGGACCCTTGCCGTCAATCGGAGTGCCCAGCGCATCGACAACGCGGCCCAGCAGCTCCGGACCCACGGGCACTTCGAGGATGCGTCCCGTCGTCTTGACGGTGTCACCCTCCCCCAAGTGCTTGTAGTCACCCAGTACGACGGCACCGACTGAATCCTGCTCCAGGTTCAACGCCAGGCCGAAGGTGTTGCCGGGAAACTCGAGCATTTCGCCATAGCGCGCGTCGGCCAGACCGTGCACACGCACGATGCCGTCGGTGACGGACACGATGGTGCCAATGTTGCGCGCTTCGGTGACGCCCTTGAAATTCTCGATGCGCTGCTTGATGAGATCACTGATCTCGGTTGCCTTGATGGCCATGCTTTAGGATTCCTTGGGAATTTCGTATGTGTGGCCGGTCATCACGCGACCAGTTCGTTGGCGATGCGCGTCAGCCGCCCGCGGACTGAACCATCAATAACCAGGTCGCCGGAGCGCAGCACCGCGCCGCCGAGCAGATCCGGATCAGTCGTGCAATGCAGACGCACTTCGCGCTTGAGGCGGCGGCTCAGGGCCGTGACCAGCGACTGCTGCTGTCTGGCATCCAGTGGTGCGGCCGAAGTCACCGTGACATCGGCGATACCTTCGGCCTCGTCCTTGAAACCGTCGAACAACGCCGCAATCTCCGCCAGGCAATTTAGCCGACCGGCTTCGGCAAGGATCTGCACGAAATTACGGCCGTGCTCCCCAAGACCGGCGCCTGCAATGTCCAGGACCAGCTTGGAGAGCTGAGCAGGAGTGACATGCGGATCGCCCAGCAGTGATTGCACACGCGCATCCGCCGCCACCGCCGCGGCGGTGTGCAGCGCCGCGGACCACGCGCCCAGCATGCTGTCGGCCCGTGCCTCGGCGAACGCCGCCTTGGCGTAGGGGCGCGCGATGGTGGTCTTCTCAGCCATTAGATTTGGGCGGCCAGCTTGTTCAGGAGGTCAGCATGCGTGCTGGCATCGATCTCGCGCTCGAGCACCTTGGAGGCTGTGCGCACGGCGAGACCCGCCACATCCTTGCGCAGCGCTTCACGGGCGCGCGTGGCTTCCAATTCGATCTGCGTGTGGGCCGAGGCCGCTATGCGCGTGGCCTCGGCGCTGGCCTGACCCTTGGCCTGTTCGACCAACTCGTTGGCTCGCTTCTGCGCCTGCTCGATGATGTGCGCAGCCCGCCCGCGCGCCTCGTGGATCACGGCCTCGGCCTTCACCGCCGCTTGTGCAAGGTCCTTCTGACCCTGATCGGCGGCCGCCAGACCCTCAGCGATCTTGCGCGAACGTTCCTCCATGGCACCGAGAATCTTCGGCCACGCGAACGTCATCACCGCCCAGATGAGGATCGCGAACACGAACATCTGGATGATGAGCGTCAGATTGAAGTTCACCCTCGTCTCCTGGTTGCGGGCAGACTCAGGCCTGCGCCGGGATCCGCCTTCAAGATGCGCTTCAGTGCGCCGCCGCGGCAGCCGCCTGGAGGGCGGTTACGAACGGATTGGCGAATGTGAAGAACAATCCGAATGCGATGCCGATGAAGGCCACCGCGTCCAGCAATGCCGCGACGATGAACATTCTCGCCAGCAGCGCCGGGGCCAGTTCCGGCTGGCGTGCCATGCCCTCCAGGAAACGGCCGCCCAGGATGCCGAAGCCGATGGCAGTGCCCAGCGCGCCCAGCCCGAAGATGATGCCGACGGCAAGGACGGTCATACCTTCAATGTGTGCAATGTTTTCCATTCAACTCTCCAGATACCAAATCGTTTTCAAATCGAATTGCGACGACGCCTCAATGATGCTCGGATGCCTGCGACAGGTAGACGATGGTGAGCATCATGAATATGAAAGCCTGCAGCAGGCCTATGAACAGGTCGAAGACCGTCCAGGCCAGGCCGGCGAGCACCGAAAGCACGATGTAGACCCAGCCGCCGACCGAGCTCAAGGCCGCAAACCCCGACGTCAGGGTCAGCAGGGCGATGAGCACGAACACCATCTCGCCCGCGTACATGTTGCCGTAGAGCCGCAATGCCAGCGACACCGGACGGGCAACGAAGGTGGGCAGCTCCATGACCAGGTTCAGGGGAATGCAGATGATGCGCAGCAGAATGTTGGCCTGCTTGCCGCTGGGCGGAAACGGATGCATCGACAGCTCGCCGAGGAAGCCGCCCAGACCCTTCATCTTGATGCTGTAGACAATGATCAGGACAAATACCGTCAGCGACAGCGCGAACACGACGTTCAGGTCGATGCTGGGCACGATGCGCAGATGGGCGAGTCCGGCGGCACCGGCGGCGCCGGGCAGCAGATCGATCGGCAGGATGTCCATTACATTGAACAGAAATATCCAGCAGAAGATCGTCAGCGCCAGGGGTGCGATCAGTCGGTCATGGCCCTGGAAGATGCCCCTGACCTGTTCATCCACTTGCGAAACCAGCACCTCGACGAAGGTCTGCAGCTTGCCGGGCGCACCGCTGGTCGCCCGGCGCGCCGCGAAGATGAAGGTGCCACCGAAAACCACCGCCAGCAGTATTGAGAAGAACACGCTGTCGAAATTGACGACCGACAGATCCAGCAGACCATGCGGTTTGTGATTGGTGAGAAAGGTCAGGTGATGGGCGATGTACTCCGTTGGATTCGGAGCTTCTGCAGCCAGTTGTGGAACGAAATTACTCATCACATCATCTCATGCGGCGCGCCGCCGACCGGACCCTTGGTATCCGGCGCCGGCGCAGTCCGTCCGGACCACAGCGCGCGCGCCAGCACCACCCAATACACCAAAAACGTGGCCCCATAGGCCGAAATCATCGCCACCGGGTTCACCTTCATGAACACCAGTGCCAGTACCAGCAGCGCGATCACCACCGTGATCTTGGCAATCTCGCCCACATAGAACGCCAGCAGCATCCGCTCGGCGCCCGACCCGGCGAACCGACCAAATGCCAGTAGCGCCATCGCCACGCTGGCCAGCGTGCTGGCCCCACCACCTACCGCCGCGGATGCTGCGGCCCTGGGCCCCGCCACCGCCAGACTTGCCGCCGCCGCCAGCAACGTGACCACGCACTGGGCGCGCACACACATGAACGCCAGCCGGCGCGCATTCGGCAGGTCAACGGTGGTCACCGGATTTCCTTGTGCATTTCAGGCGCCACGCATCAACCCCCTGACTGCACGAGGCGAGTCCACACTGATTGGGCGGCCTGAATACCCGCGCCGCCGCCGGTCACGGCGCCTGTCGCCCGAAGACAAAAGACCGGGCGCTGCGACAGGATTGTTTTGTCCTACAGCCACTTACGTGACCGGGCCATAACGGCGGCGAATTATAGATATGCGCGCAGGAAAACGCTACACGAAAGCTTCTTTACAATGCGCAGCCCAGCCGACGCACCGCTGCAGCGGCCGTCATTCAACGGATGTGTTCGAGAATACCGTCCAGCTCATCCAGGCTGTTGTAGCTGACCACCAGTTTTCCCTTGCCGGAGCGGGTATGTTGAATGGCCACGCGGGCGCCAAGCTTTTCGGACAGGTCGAGTTCCAGGCGCTGGACATCCGGGTCGCCGCCGGCGACGGCCGCGGCAGCATCCGGCCGGTCAGCGGCGGACTGCGTCATGCGCCGGACGATGGCCTCGGTTTCGCGCACCGAAAGGCCCTTCTTGACCACCAGCACCGCCACTTCCACCTGCTGCCTGCGGGTCGTCAGCCCGAGCAGGGCACGCGCATGGCCCATTTCCAGGGCGCGGGCTTCCAGCTGATCACAGACCTCAGGAGCCAGATCCAGCAGCCGCAACAGATTGCTGACCGCGGCACGTGACCGCCCCACCGCTTCAGCGGCCTGCTGATGGGTCATGCTGAATTCGCTGATGAGCCGTTCCAACGCCCGCGCCTCTTCCAGGGGGTTCAGATCCTCGCGCTGGATGTTCTCGATCAGCGCCACGGAAATGGCGGTCTCGTCCGGAACATCGCGCACGATCGCCGGAATGTCCGCCAGTTCGGCGAGCTGCGCGGCCCGCCAACGGCGCTCGCCGGCGATGATCTCGTAGCGCTGCCCCCCGGAGGGCGTGCTGGCCTCGATGGGGCGCACGACGATGGGCTGCACGACGCCCTGACTGCGGATCGAGGCCGCCAGCTCCTTGAGCGCCTCCTGGTCCATGTGGGAACGCGGCTGGTAGCGACCCCGCTGCAGGATATCCAGCGGCAGGCGCGTCAGCCGGTCACCAACGGGCCCGGACACCGGGGTGGGCGCCAACACCACCGCGGCAGGCGCGGGCGGCAGGGGTGGCGCCGTCTCGGTCGTGCCCATCAGGGCATTCAAACCACGGCCGAGACTGGGCTTCTTCTGCGTCATTGCAACCCTACTGCAGACCCTGCGGCGTCGCAGCGGTCGGGGGCGGAATCTCATCTTCGCGCCGGATCATCTCCCCGGCGAGCGCCAGGTAGGCCAACGCGCCGCGCGACTCCTTGTCATGCAACAGCACCGGCTTGCCGAACGAGGGCGCCTCGGCCAGGCGGACATTGCGCGGAATCACCGTCCGGAACACCTTGTCCGGGAAGTGCATGATGAGCTGCGCCCCGACCTCATTGGACAGATTATTGCGCGGGTCATACATGGTGCGCAGCAGACCTTCGATCTCCAGATCCGGATTCACCGCCGCCCGGATCTGCTCCACCGTCGCCAGCAATCCAGAGAGGCCCTCCAGCGCGTAGTATTCGCATTGCATGGGAATCAGAACGCTGTCGGCGGCGACCAGGGCGTTAACGGTCAGCAGGTTCAACGCCGGCGGACAGTCGATGAGGATCACATCGAACTCGTCACGGATTTCCTTGAGCGCCGTGCGGAGCTTCATTTCCCGGCCCGCGATCAATGCCATCAACCGCACTTCGGCCACCGTCAGGTCCTGATTGGTGGGCAGCAGCGTAAAACCGGCAGGCTCTATCGAGACCAGTGCCGACCGGATGTTGGCTTCGCCCAGCAGGACCTCGCACGTGCCCTGGAGCAGCTGGGACTTGTCGACACCGCACCCCATGGTGGCGTTGCCCTGCGGGTCGCTGTCGATCAGCAGCACTCGGCGCCGGGTGGCGGCCAGCGAGGCTGCCAGATTCACGGCCGTCGTCGTCTTGCCGACGCCGCCTTTCTGGTTGGCAACTGCGATGACCCGCTTCATGGGGCAAGTCTACAGGTGGCGATGACGACATGGCGCTCCTCGTTCAACCCGGGCACCGGCAGTGCGACGGTGCGTTCAATCGCCCACCCAGGCCCCACGGCCGCGATTTCGCTTGCCGGCAGCCGGCCCTTCATCGCGAGCACCCGGGTTCGCGGGCCGCACAGCGGTGCGACCCACTGCAGCATTTGCGGCAGGGCCGCGAAAGCCCGCGCCACCACGGTGTCGAAGGGCTGCAGGGGCCGCACCGCCTCCACGCGCGCATGCAACGCCTCCACATTGGCCAGCCCGAGAGCCCGCGCTGCGTGGGCCACGAAACGCTGCTTCTTGCCGTTGGAATCCATGAGCACACAGCGCCGCTGCGGCGCGATCAGCGCCAGCGGCAACCCCGGAAATCCCGCGCCGGTGCCCACATCCGCCAGGGTGCTGCCCTGCACAAAGGGCGCCACGGACAGACTGTCCAGCAGGTGATGCGTGAGCATCTGCCCCCGGTCGGTGATGGCGGTCAGGTTGTAGGCGCGGTTCCAGCGCGCGAGTTCGTCCAGCAGGCGCAGCAGGGCGGCCGCTGCGCTGTCATCGAGATTGACCCCCAGCTCGCGGGCACCCGCCACGAGCTGCGAGCGCTCATCGACCATTGCAGACCAGTTCGGCCATGAACTCATTCACGCTCTGGCGCACCAGGCGCGCGGGATCGTTGAACAGCGCCACGATGCGGGCGGCCTGCTTTGCCGGGTAGTGCGCCATCACCGCCGCTGCAAACTTGGCAAACATCAGCGGCTCACCCTCGGCCCGGCGGCGGCGATGCCCTACAGGGAAGTCAACCTGCACCCGCGGCGTCGCGCTGCCATCCCTGAAGAACACCTGTACGGCATTGCCGATGAAACGGCGTTCAGGATCGTAGTAGTCGCGCGTGAAATCCGGGTTCTCACGGACCCGCATCAAAGCGCGCAGCCGGTCGATGCGCGGGTCGGCTGCAACATCATCCTCATAGTCCGCCGCGGTCAGAGCGCCGAAAATCAGCGCCACTGCGACCATGTACTGGATGCAATGGTCACGATCCGCAGGATTGCCCAAGGGGCCGGTCTTGTCGATGATGCGCAGGCCCGGCTCCTGGGTCTCGATCACGATGTGATCGATGGCCTCCAGACGCTCATATACCGCCGGATACAACGATAGGGCGCATTCCACCGCCGTCTGTGCATGGAACTCCGCCGGCCAGGAAATCTTGAACAGGATGTTTTCCATCACGTAGCTGCCCAGGGGCTGTGGCAATGACACGGCCTTGCCTGCAAACAACACGTCCTGGAATCCCCAACGCGGCGCGCTCAGCACGGACGGATAGCCCATCTCCCCGGCCAGCGCCAGCAGCGCATGCCGCACGCCGCGACTGGTGGCGTCCCCCGCCGCCCAACTCTTGCGCGAGCCGGTATTGGGCGCGTGACGATAGGTGCGCAATGCGCCGCCGTCGGCCCAGGCATTGGAGAGCGCATTGATGATCTGTGGCTGCGAGCCACCCAGCATCGCCGTCACGACCGCCGCGCTCGCCACGCGCACCAGCAACACATGATCCAGGCCGACCCGGTTGAAACTGTTGGTCAGCGCCAATACGCCCTGGATTTCATGGGCGCGGATCATTGCGCGCAACACATCCGCCACGGTCAGCGGCGCGCGGCCCTGCATCAACGCCTGACGCGACAGGTAATCCGCAACCGCCAGGATGCCGCCCAGATTGTCCGAGGGGTGGCCCCACTCGGCCGCGAGCCACGTGTCATTGAAATCCAGCCAGCGGATCATGGCGCCGATGGCGAATGCCCCCTGCACCGGATCCAGCTCGAGGGAGGTACCGGGTATGCGCGCGCCGCCCGGCATGACGGCGCCCGGAACCACCGGTGCAATCAGCCTGGCACAGGCTGGCAGCTTCAAGGCCATGAGTCCGCATGCCAGCGTATCCATCAGGCAGTATTGCGCCGTGGCAAACGCCAGCTCTGAAACCGGGGGCGGCGCGCTGACATAAGTCGCGATCTGCGTCAGTACCGCGTCGGGTTCCGGGCGCGCGGCCCGCTTGGGATCAAATGCCGACATCAGGTCACGGCCGCGCGGCCAGCGGCACGTAGGCCCTGGGCGCGGGACCGACATATTCGGCCGTCGGACGCACGATTTTGCCGTTGTCGCGCTGTTCCATGACATGTGCGGACCAACCGGTGGTGCGGGAGATCACGAACAGCGGCGTGAACATGGACACCGGAATTTCCAGCATGTGGTACAGCACGGCGGAGAACCAATCGACATTGGGAAACAGTTTTTTCTGCTGCCACAGCACCGACTCGATGCGGTCCGCCACATCAAACAAAGTGCCGCTGCCGGCCTCCTGCGACAACTGCCGCGCCACCTCCTTGGCAATGGGGTGCCGCGGATCGGCGAGGGTATAGACCGGGTGTCCAAAGCCGATGATGACTTCCCGGCCCGCCAGGCGCGCCAGAATGTCGGCCTGCGCGGCATCTGCTGTTTTGTAGCGTTGCTGGATCTCGAGGGCCACTTCATTGGCGCCGCCGTGCTTGGGCCCGCGCAGCGCTCCGATGCCGCCGACGAGGCAGGAATACAGGTCCGATCCGGTGCTCGCGATCACTCTGGCGGTGAAAGTTGAAGCGTTGAACTCATGCTCGGCATACAGGATCAGCGAGGTGTGCATGGCCCGCACCCAGGAAGCCGGTGGCGGCCGCTCATGCAGCAGATGCAGGAAATGGCCGCCGATCGAATCATCCTCCGTCTCCACCGTGATGCGACGGCCCGAGCGGCTGAAGTGAAACCAGTAAGTCAGCATCGAGCCCAGTGATGCGATCAACTGGTCGGCGATGTCCCGCGCGCCGGATGCGCCGTGGCCGGGATTTTCCGGCAGGGCGCAGCCCATGGCCGAAACGCCGGTGCGCAGCACATCCATGGGGTGCGCGGCGGGCGGCAGGACTTCCAGCGCACCGCGCACGGTTCGTGACAGACCGCGCAGGGATTTTAGTTTTGCCTGATAGTTGGCCAGGCTTGCCGCGTTGGGCAGTTCACCATGGATGAGCAGGTAGGCGACCTCCTCAAAGAGTGCGTGGCGCGCCAGATCCTGGATGGCGTAGCCACGATAGTGAAGATCGTTGCCCGTCTGGCCCACGGTGCACAGCGCCGTAGAGCCGGCGGTGACGCCCGCCAGGGCGACGGATTTCTTCTGGCGTATTGCCGGGGGGATCTCGCTCATACTGCTACTCCTGTGGCGGATTGCTGCCGAACAGCCGATCCAGGCGCTCCTCGTAAGCGTGATACCCCAGCACGCTGTAGAGGTCCTCGCGGGTCTGCATCCGGTCCAGCACCGCGCGCTGTGTGCCATCCTTGCGAATGCTGGCGTAGACCTCCTGGGCCGCAAGACTCATGGCCCTGAAGGCGGACAGGGGATACAGCGCCAAACGCACTCCGGCCGCTGCCAGCTCCGTCGTGGTGAACAGCGGTGTACGACCGAATTCGGTGATATTGGCGAGCACCGGCACCGGTACGGCAGCGGTGAACTGCCGGTATTCCGCGAGGGTGGTGAGGCCTTCCGCAAAAATCATGTCAGCGCCTACGGCGACGTAGGCCTGTGCCCGCGCCACCGCTGCCGCCATGCCTTCCACCGCATGCGCATCGGTGCGCGCCATGATGACAAAGGACGCCTCGATGCGCGCATCCAGCGCAGCCTTGAGCCGATCGCACATTTCCTGCGACGGCACGAGTTGTTTGCCGGGTCGATGACCGCAGCGCTTGCTCTGCACCTGATCCTCCAGATGCAACCCCGCCGCTCCGGCTCGCGCCAGCTCACGGCAGGTGCGGGCGATATTGAACGCGCCGCCAAATCCGGTATCGGCGTCCACCAGCAGCGGCAAGGTGCATGCCGCTGTAATGCGCCGCACCTCCTCGGCCACATCGTTCAATGTGGTCACGGCGAGGTCCGGCAAGCCGAAGGCGCTGTTCGCCACGGCGGCGCCGGACAGATAGATGGCACGAAAGCCCGCCCGCGCCGCGAGCATCGCGGCATAGGCGCTGACCGTTCCGGCAACCTGCAGCGGGCGCTCCAGTTCGAGCGCCGCGCGCAGACTCTGCCCTGGGGAGGGGTTGGACATGTTCTCTACCTTCGCTGGCGTTGCAGCCAGGCGATCAGACCCTGCGTGTTCAGGTCGAGATCCTTGGACAGATATTCATCCACGCCTGCCTGGGGATCGGCAAGCCCGTGCCGACCGGCCAGCTCGATCCACAGCGCCCGCATATCCGCATAGATGGCCGCGTACGGGTCAGAGGCAGCGGCATGCCGCAGCGCCATGGCCGCAAGTGCGGGGATCTGCTCCTTCAGTGATGCGGCGATAGCAGGGAGGCCCGTCACGCGGCTGTAGTGCATCAGGTAGGCCGCGCGGGGCTGGGTCGCCAGCAACCGATCGATCGATGCGACCAGTTGTCCGGGGTCGAACTGCGTCGGCGTAGTGGTCGGCACGCAGAAGGCCCCCTGTGCGGTATCCAGTTCGCGATAGGACAGACCGAGGGTATCGCCGGTAAACAGATTGTGATGGTCCAGATCCACTAGGCAGTAGTGATGCAGGGCATGGCCGGGGGTATGCAGCAGCTGGAACGGCCTGCTCTGCAGGTTGATACGCTGCCCGTCCTCGCCCAACAGCACCCGGTCGGCCGCTATCGGCACCAGGTCGCCGTAGAGCTCCCGATAACGCTCTTCGCCGTAGACTTGCTTGGAGGCGGCGATGAGCCTGGTGGGATCGATCAGATGGGGCGCCCCGCGCGGGTGCGCCACGACGCGCGCGGCCGGCAAGGCCTGCAGCAGCAACCCGGCCCCACCTGCATGGTCCAAGTGCACGTGGGTGATGAACACATACTCCACTGCCGCACGATCGATCTGCAGTTCCTGCAGCGCCGCCAGCAGATGGGGCACCGAGTAATTGGTGCCAACGTCGACGAAGGCGGCGGCACCATCCTGCTGGATGATGTGGGCCGCGGCCAGCCCGGGCCTGATGTACTCGGTATCCACCGCGGTGATGCCGTCGGGGTGGCGGGTGAGCCGTGCAGTGGCGAAATGGGCTGTCATGAAGCGGATCCTATCAGGCACCATAGCGGCAGCTCGACACCTTGTGTGATACCTACCGATTCATGAGAACTTTCTCGGCCGGCTTGCGGCAATTTGGCTGGCTCCTGGCATTGAGCCTTGGCACCGGCATGACGTTCACCGCGCCCCCGGGCGCCCGGGCCGAGCCGCCCGCGGCGGACGGCCACCCTGCGGCCGGGACCGCGGCGGTGATACCACTGGCCATGCCTCTGCCTGTCCTGGGACTGCCCGCGCAGTCCCATGGCGCGCTCATTTTCGACGCAGTGCCCCCGGTCGATCCGGGCCTGGGCCTGCGAATCTCCCAATATCTGGTGGGGCGCGAGGCCTCCTTCCTCGCCTGGCTGCCGGACAACAGCCTGCTGATCAGCACCCGCTTCGCGGATCTGACGCAGGTGCATCGGGTCATCGCACCGCTGGGCATGCGCGAACAGCTGACCTGGTATGAGGATCCGATCACCACGGTGCTGACCTCGCCTGCCGGCCCGGCCAATGGCTTCGCCTTCCTCATGGAGCACAATGCCGATGGCCTGCCGCAGCTGTATTACTACAGCTTCGCCAGTCATAACGCGCGCATGCTCAGCAGCGGCACCGGGCGGCATGGCAGCCCACTGTGGTCTCCCGACGGCCAGCACATCGTGTTCACCGGCACCGAACGCGACGGCACCACAAGCGATATCTACATGTCGGATATCGGCAAGGGGACCGCGCCACACCTGGTGGTGGCCGGCCGCGATCGCCCCTGGTTCCCCCTGGACTGGTCCACCGATGGCCAGAAGCTGCTGCTGTGGCAACTGGGCACTCACGAGGACAGCGATCTGTTCCTCGCGGATGTGGCGACAGGGTCCGTGCTACCCATCGACGCCGGCGGCAAGCACTCAGGAATTCGCCATGCGCGCTTTTCCGCCGACGGCCGCGGCATCTACATCAGCTCCGTGGATGAGGGGGAATTCTCCGAAATGCGTTACCTGGACCTGGTCACCCACCAGGCCCGCGATCTGACGGCGGCCATACCGTGGGATGTCGTGGACTTCCAGGTCGGGGTGGACGGCCGCTATCTGGCCTACGTGACGGATGAGAACGGGCGCGACCGCCTGACGGTCCTCGACACCCAGCTGAAGCTCGAACTCTCGCCGCCCGGATTGCCGCAGGGGCGGATCACCGGCATGCATTTTGATCACACCGGGCATCTGCTGGCTTTCAGCGCTGCCGGTCCCCAATCACCCAGCGATGTCTATGTGTTTGAGCCGGAACGCAATCTCCTCACCCGCTGGACCCACAGTGAACCCGGAGCGGTGGACCCGCAGAGCTTCGTGACCGCGCAGGCCATGGAGTACCCCACCTGGGACCGAGTGAAGTCCGGCCAGCGAATGATCCCGGCATTTGTGTATCGACCGCGCAGCCCGGGCCCGCATCCGGTGCTCATCGACATCCACGACGGCCCGGCGGCCCAGTTTCGCCCGGGCTTTGATGCCTTCATCCAGTTTGTCGTGAATCAGCTCGGCTACGTGGTCATCGCGCCGAACATCCGCGGCTCCACCGGTTACGGCAAGTCCTTTGCGGATCTGGACAATGGGCCCGCGCGCGAAGACGCCTTGCGGGACTTGGGCTCGTTGCTGGTCTGGGTGGGCATGCAGAAGGACCTGGACCGTACCCACGTGGCCGTGATGGGCCAGTCCTATGGCGGCTTCATGGCCCTTGCCATGCTGGCAACCTATGGCGATCGCCTGAGCGGCGGCATCATCGTCGATGGTTACGCCAGCCTGCCGTCCTACATCGCCGCGGGCTCACCCGCGGAGCAGGCCAGCCGCCGCGCGGAATTCGGTGATGAGCGCGATCCGCAATTGCGCGCGGAACTGAATCGGCTCTCGCCGATCAACAGCCTGGCGCAGATCCGCAAACCCGTTCTGGTATTCCAGGGCCTGCAGGACACGCCGGCACAGGTGCAGCAGGCCGGGCAGATCGTCGCGGGAATCCGCGCGCGCGGTGGCGAGGCGTGGTACGTGACGGCCCGTGACGAGGGGCATGACATCCGTCATGTCGCCAATCGGGATGCGTGGCTCACCACGGCGGCGCAGTTCCTGAAGAAACTCGCCCCTTAGCGTTTCGCGGTGATGATCGAGGTCGGCCGGTGCAAGGTGCCCAGCGAGGGCCGCATTTTGCTGAAGTACTCAGCGAGCGCTTCGACATCCGAGTCCTTGATGGTCAGGGACATGCTCGCCATGATCGGGTTCTTGCGGCCGCCATTCTTGTACTCACCGATCTCGCGCTCCAGGTAATCCGGATACTGGCCGGCGAGGATGGGGTAGTTGGGCACGATGCTGATGCCGGTGGCGCCATGACAGGCCGCACACACGGCGACCGCGGCCGGGGCGGGCGGCGCAGATGCCGGCAATGGCGCCGGCTGCAGCGGCGCGCCGGACTCGCCGGAGAAATAGGCGGCGATGTCCGCCATGTCCTGGTCGGAAAGTGTCGAGGCCTGCGAATGCATGGTGATGTGCGAACGCTGGTCACCCTTGTACTCCTGCAAGGCCGCCACGATGTACTCGGCATGCTGGCCCACCAGCTTGGGCACGCTGTAGTTGGGGTAGGCGTTGCGATAGCCCGCCACTCCATGGCACCCCAGACAGGTGTACGAAATGGCCTTGCCATGCACCGGATCGCCCTTCAGTACTGTCGTCTGCGCGAAAGCGGACGTTCCTGCCAACGCTGTACCAGCGGCGAACGCCGACAGAATTCCCGCACGGATCCAAAAGCCCATACCCGTCACCACCTTGCGCAAAACGGCTCCGAATCTTAAGGATTCGTCCGTGTAATTACCACCCACTGTGGCAGGACATCGCGGTTTCGCGGATGCTTCCCAGCCATGATCGCACTGATTCAACGGGTCACGCAGGCCGAAGTTCGCGTACTGGACCGGGTCACAGGTGCCATTGGCCGCGGCGTGGTCGCCTTCATCGGCGTGCAACGGGAGGATACCGAGTCCGATGCCGATCGTCTGCTGCAGCGACTGCTCACCTATCGCATTTTCGCGGACGCACAGGGACGCATGAACCTGGACGTGCGGGCGGTGAGCGGCGCGATGCTGCTGGTTTCGCAGTTCACACTGGCGGCGGACACGAGTTCCGGTACCCGCCCCGGGTTCAGCACCGCCGCCGCGCCGGACCACGCGCGGCAGCTGTTCGACTACCTGGTGACTCAGGCGCGGGCGGCCCACGCGCCCATCGCCACGGGGGAATTCGGCGCCGACATGCAGGTCAGCCTGGTGAACGACGGACCGGTGACCTTTTGGCTCGAAACCCACGTGGGGTGAGAAAACGCTGTTGCCCGCCTCAGGGGCAGTCACCGGAGGTCATCCCGGCAGCTGGAAGTCATTGAAATAGACAGAGAAGTTTACTGCGCCGCGGGCCGCATTTGTCCTATCATTCCCGCTATGTTCGAACTTCTCATCATTATTGTCGTGCTGCTGGTCGTGTTCGGCGCCGGCAAGGTTCGCAGCGCCGGTTCCGACCTCGGGGCTGCGGTAAAGGGCTTCCGCAAGGCGATGAGTGGGCCGCAGCGCCCGTCCAATCCCAGCAGCCCAGCCGATCCAGCAGTGAATCCTGCGGGCACGTTGCCGGATGCAGAATTCCCGGAAGTGCTGGCGGCTCGCGCGCGCCAGAGCAGCAAGCCAGGTGCCTAAGATGCAGCGAGCCCCCGCCGCGCGAACCCGACAGCGCGGATTCTTTGACTTCAGCTTTCCGGAGATGGTGATCACCTTCGGCGTGGCGCTCGTGGTGCTGGGTCCGAAGAAGCTCCCGGGAGTCGTGGCCCAGCTCGGCCGCTGGGTGGGCCGCGCGCGCCACATGGCCCGCCAGTTCCGCGAGCAACTGGAGCAGGAGGTCAACTCGATCAATGCCGTGAAGCCGATACCGCGCCCCACGCCGGCGGAAGTCGGCCCCAACCCTCCGGAAATCCAAGCCGCGAACGCAGCGGCCACCGCCAGCGCAACTTCGGGCACCGAAGCCGCAGGCGCCGTGGACAGTGGTGCTATGACACCGGGGACCGCGGCAGACCCGACCAGCACTGGGGATACGGCCGGCGCCGGCGCGGAGGGCAAACTCGAAGCGGCAGGCGATGAAGTGCATCCCGAATCGCAGATCTACTTTGCCCTGAACGGCACGCAACCCGAGGTGGTCGCCGAAAACCCCTATGCGGCCCAGAATGATCCGTATGCGCCGCAACCGGATGGCACGGAGCCGTCGACCGCTATCGAACCTCCCGCAGCGAACCCGACGCCTGCTGAGGGCGCGACGTCAGGTGCAGCGGGCGAACCGGCCAGCGTCAAGGTAATTTTCCCACACGATCATGGCTGAGAAACCCGATAAGCCCGATAAGGAAGACGAGAAGGAAGATCTGGCGCACGGCACGCTGATCTCGCATCTGCTGGAACTGCGCAACCGCCTGGTGCGCGCCATGATCGCCGTCATCATCGTGCTGATTCCCTGCGTCTTCTATCAGAACAAGCTGTTCACCTTCGTCGCCCGCCCCATTCGGGAAAAGCTGCCCAAGGGCGCGACTTTGATCGCCACCGGCGTCATGTCCCCGTTCACCACGCCGCTGAAGCTGGCGCTGTGCCTGGCGATTTTCATCACCATGCCGTACATCCTCTACCAGATCTGGGCCTTCGTCGCGCCCGGTCTGTACAAGCATGAAAAGCGCTTCGCAATCCCGCTGCTGGTGTCCTCGGTGCTGCTGTTCTACCTGGGGGTGGGCTTCGCCTACCAGGTCGTGTTCCCGATAGTGTTCGCGTACTTCGTCGGTACTACGCCAGAGGGCGTGGTCATGAACACCGACATCAACAACTATCTGAATTTCGCCATGCAGATGTCCTCCGCCTTCGGTCTCGCCTTCGAAGTGCCGATTGCCGTGGTGCTGCTGGTGATCACCGGCATCGTGCAGCTGGACAAACTCAAGAAGAATCGCGGCTATGTGCTGGTGGGCGTGTTCGTGGTCTCTGCGATGGTGACCCCGCCCGATGCGCTTTCCCAGTGCATCATGGCCGTCCCCATGTACCTGCTGTACGAGGGTGGCCTGATCATGGCCGCAATCCTCCACAACATGCGCCAGAAAGACCTCGCGGCGCGGGGCCAGGATTCGGCGTGAGCTGAAGCTTGCTGCGGGCGCCGCTACTCCCACAACCGGCCATGCAGTGAAAAGCGCCAGCGATGCCAGGCATGGATGCGGGCGCGCTCCTGCACGGCCTGCCGCAGCCGCGGGGTGTCAAATCCCGAGCCGATGGCCAACGCCCCGCAGATGCGGCCGCGGGTCAGAACAATCTTGCAGTACCGCGCGCCCGTACGGCCCCGGTACTGCAACTGCCGGTCGCCGGCCCCCACCTCGTCCGGCGTCACCCGACCGACGCTGAACACCTGCAGACCCGACACCAGCAAGTCGACGCTGCTGGCAGAGCCGAGGTAGGTTCGCGGCTCGCCGGCCAGGACTGCGGCCACGACCTGCGCCTGCTCGAGTCCGGGATCGGCCAGCCCGTACACGACGCCGCGGTGCTCGGCGCATTCGCCGACGGCATGAATATCCGGGTCGATGGTGCGCAGCTCGTCATCGACACGAATCCCGCTGCGCACCGGCAGACCCGCGGCGATGGCCAGCTCCACGCGTGGCCGCAGGCCCGTCGCCAGGATGATGGTGTCGCAGGGAATGTCCTCGCCGCTCATCAGCCGGACGCCGGCGACGCGCGTATCGCCGTAAATACTGCGCACGCCGGTATTGAGCACCACGCGCACGCCGCTGCGTTCCACATGCTCCTTGAGTATCCCGGCCGCGACTGCGTCGGTATGGCGCGGCATGAGGCCGGCCGAATGCTCGATTACGATGACCTCGATGCGCGCTTTGCGCATGGCGCGCGCCGCCTGCAGACCAAACAGACCGCCACCCAGTACCACGGTACGGCGGGTCCGCGCACGCCTGGCGAGCAGCCGCTGGGCATCGCCAAAATCGCGGAAGGTCAAGACTCCCGCCAGAGTGATACCGGGAATACTCGGCACATGGGGCCGCGCGCCTGTCGCCAGGATGAGCTTTGAATACGGCTGCACCCGCCCACACGAATCCACTACATTGCGCCCCGCGCGATCGATGGCGGTGACCGTGCAGCCGAAGCGGCGCTCCAGTGCCGGGTCCTGCAACAATGCAGGATCGATGGCCAGCGCCTCCCAGCGCAGCTCACCGGCAAGAAACGCTGACAGCCGCGCCCGGTCATAGGGCTCGCAGGGCTCATCGCCATACACCAGCCTGGGTGAGTTGGGCATGAGCTGCGCCAGACCGGCCGCCACCCGCATTCCTGCAGGCCCGCTTCCCACGATGACGATGGGAGAGGTCGCCGGGTCGGCCAGCGGGTGTGCGGTCAAGGCGACGGTGGACTCGGCGGTGTTCATGACAGATGAACGTGCAACCGGTGTGCCATGAGTCGTCCAATGCGTGACGCCGCCGCGGCAGCAGCGGCGCCCTTACAGGGGACGACCTGCACCGCCCCCTGCGGGAGCAGCGCCGGCTGGCGGCGCACCCTGCGCAGGCAACCCGGCCACCGCTGGCTCCGACGCGGTAAGCTTCCGCGGCATGGAAACCCAGACTTTGACCGGCAAGACCATCGCCGTGCCGGAGACGCGCGAACTGGATGTGTTTGCCGCATTGCTGGAGCGGCGCGGCGCGCAGGTGCTGCGCTGTCCGCTGGTGGCGATCCACGATGCTGCGGATCCGGAACCGGTTCTGATCTTCCTGCGCCGCTTTGCCGAAGGCGCCTGCGATGACCTCATCCTGCTGACCGGGGAGGGGTTGCGCCGACTGATGAGCTGCCTCGAGCAGCATGAGCCCGGCTTGAAACCGGCGTTCCTCGAGCAGCTGGGAAAGGTGCGCAAGATCACCCGTGGCCCGAAGCCGGCGCGGGCCCTGCGCGAACTGGGGTTGAAGCCGGATATTGCCGCGCAGGTCCCGACCACCGCCGGTGTCATCGCGGCCCTGGAGCCGATCGCCTTCAGCCTGGAGGGCCGCAGCTTCGGCGTGCAGCTATACGGCAACGAACCGAACCTGCCGCTGATCCAATTCCTGCACGGTTGCGGCGCCGGCGTGAGTACCGTGGCGCCCTACTCTTACGCAGATTCGACGGCAGACGCCGCGGTGCTGGAGCTGCTCGCGCGCGTGGAGCAAGGCGACATCGATGCCATTGCCTTCACCAGCACGCCGCAGGTGCGCAGGCTGATCACGGTGGGTGGCGAGTCCCGGGTCGCGCAGGCGCTGCGACGCACCCATGTTGCCGCAGTGGGGCCGGTGGTGCGCGATGCCCTGGTTCGACACGGCATCAGCGTGCACTCGATGCCCGAAGACAGTTTCTTCCTCAAACCGATGACCAGTGCCATTGAGGCGGCGCTTCAGGGCCGGCGGTTCACGTAGACTTCAAACTTGCCGCGCGAACCAATGAACCACGATCCGATCCATCCGGTGACGCTGACGATGAGGCTGGCCAGCAGGGCCGCCCTGAAATCGGCGACCTGAAAGCCCCGCAGCAGCAGGGCCGTCAGGCCCAGCATGCCGGCATTCACGACCAGCAGGAACAATCCCAGGGTCAGGATGGTGAGCGGAAAGGTCAGAATCACCGCGATCGGCCGGACGATTGCATTGACCACACCCAGTACCACGCCCGCCAGCATCAGGGTCGGGGCATCATCGATGCGAATGCCGCTGACCCACCGGGTGGCAGTCCATAGTCCCACCATGGAGAGCGCCGCGCGGAACAGGAATCCGACCATCAGGCATTCTCCCTTGCGGTCTGCTCGACCAGCACTTTGAGTCGTGCCACGGCCCGCTCCCAGCCGGTTCGCAAACGCAGGTACAACGTGTCCCATTCTGCCGAGGTGGGAAACCCGGAACCCAGCAGGCGCATGATGGTCTTGCTGGCGCTGACACTGTCGAGGATGAAGTCATCGACTATGGCGCTGCCAATCTGCGGCAGCGCATCGCAGGGCAGGTAAATGATGCGCATGCGCCGCTCCGGCAACCACACATCGATATGCGCTTCGAGCTCTGTCAGACGGTCAACCGAGGCGCGGAAATGGCCGCCTTCGCGCGCGTTGATCTGCGCATCCGGCGAGCACCACTTGCGCAGGCACTCCGTGTCCGTCAAGGTCGCCCATACCAGTGAAGCTCCAGCCGCAATATCGACGCGGTGGGCGTATCCTCGCGTACGTCCGCTCATGGGTGCAGATTGTGCCATGCAGAAGGTGTGATGCAGCGTCCGGTTGAAGAAGTTACCCCGCCACCCGCACCGGGCACGGACGCCCCAGGGCCCGAAGTCCGGCAGCAGCGCAGCGCGCACCTGCTGGACGTCATTGCCGGGATGACGGGCCTGGGGACCTGGGAACTGGCCGTCGAGTCGATGGTCCCCGTGTGGTCCAGCCATGCGCGGCATATCTTCCGGCTCGATCCGGCCGGCCCGATCACTCTCGAGGACGTCCTGGATTGCTTTGCGGACGAGGCGCGGCCGATCATCGCGGCCGCCTTTCGCGAAGCTGTCGCGGACGGTAAACGCTTCGATCTCACCCTGCCGGCCATCCGCGGCGATGGGGCGCGGCTGTGGGTGCGCTGCGTCGGGGATCCGGAAGTGGCGGACGGGCGCACTGCGCGGCTGTCAGGTGCCGTCCAGGATGTCACGCAGCAGCAGGAGGCGGCGGCGCGGATGCGACGCGCATCGCGTTCAAGCTTCCAGGGCCATTGGGAGTACGACTTCGGCACGGAGCAGGTCTGGTGTTCCGGGCCTTACCGGCAACTGCTGGGGTTCGCGCCCCAGGAGCGGCGGGTGGCGGCCGAGCTGTTCCACTCGGAGACCTATCCGGAAGATGAGGCGGCGGTGAGCGCGGCATTTGCCCGTCACCTGGAAACCGGCACCCCGTATGACGTGCAGCTGCGATTGCAGACGGCATCTGGCCAGTGGCGCTGGTTCCGCCGTCGCGGCGCCGTGGAGCGCGACGATCTGGGTCGCATCACCAGCCTCACCGGCCAGCTGATCGACATCCATGATGAGCGCCTGGCGCAGGTCGAGCTGCGGGAAATCCGGGCACGGTTCGAACGCGCCGTCGAAGGCAGCACCGACGGTCTGTATGAATACGACCTCATCAACGGGCAGACCTGGTACTCACCCAGCGTGCGCGAGCTGCTGGGTTATGGTCCGGATGACATCTTTCCGCATACCATTCTGGAGCTGACACCCCCCGCAGAGCGCTCCCTGGTGGAGGAGGCCGCGCGTTTGCATGTGGAGGAGGGCACGCCATTTGACGTCGTATTTTCCGTGCGGCATCGCCATGGCGAAAACCGCTGGGTGCGCTCGCGCGGGCGCTGCGAACGCAATGATGCCGGAACGCCCGCGCACTTTTCCGGTTCCATCCAGGACATCACTTCCCAGCTCACGGCACGCGCGGCCCTGGTTGCGGCGACCGAGGAGGCCTCGGCGGCGAACCGCGCCAAGAGCGGCTTCCTGGCCAACATGAGTCATGAGATCCGCACGCCGATGAACGGCGTCCTCGGCATGACCGAACTGTTGCTGGATACCTCGCTCAATCCCGTGCAGCACGAGTATGCCGAGACCATCCGTACTTCCGCCACATCGCTCCTCGGCATACTCAACGACATTCTGGATTTCTCCAAGATCGAAGCCGGGCGGCTGGAGGTCGAGTCGGTAGAGATGGATGTCCGCGACTGTGTCGAGGACGTGGGGATGATGATGGCGGTACAGGCTGCCGCCAAAGACCTCGAATTCATCGTCAACGTCGATCCGGCGGCGCCGGAGTGCGTACTGGCGGACCCGCATCGCCTGCGGCAGATCCTGACCAACCTGGCCGGCAATGCCATCAAGTTCACGCAGGCCGGCGAAGTGGTCATCGAGGTCCACAACGTCGGCACGCGCAGCGACAAGGTGCTGCTGCACTTTGAAGTGCGCGACACCGGCGTCGGGATGGCCCCGGGAGCCCTCGACAAACTGTTCCAGCCCTTCGTGCAGGCCGATGCGTCCACCACGCGCCATTTCGGTGGCACGGGTCTGGGCCTGTCGATAGTCAAGCGCCTGTGCGAGCTGATGGGCGGCAGCATCAGTGTCGCCTCCACCCCCGGTGTGGGCACCTGCTTTTCGGTGATCCTGCCGTGCGAAGCGGTCGGCACCACCACGGAGCGCCTGTTGGAATCACCCCATGCGGCGGTCTGTCGCCACATCCTGGTGGTGGATGACAACGACACCAATCGTCGGGTGTTGCGCGGACAGCTGCTGCCGGCGGGTCATGTCGTCGAGACCACCGCCCGGGCCAGTGATGTGGTCGCGCTGCTCAATAATGCTGCCGCGGAGGGCACACCGTTTGACCTGGTCATCGCCGATGATCAGATGCCGGACGCCGATGGCAGCTGGCTGGCGCAGAAGCTCAAGAGTGATCCGGCACTGGAATCGGTGCCGCTGGTACTGCTCACCTCACTCGACCGGCACGGGGGCACACGACGGCTGGCGGACCTGGGCTTCGCCGGCTATCTGACCAAGCCGGTGCGCGGCCGGGAGCTGCGCGCGTGCGTCGAGCGGGTCATGGATACCAGCAGTCACAGTGGGACCCACAACCAGCTGGTCACGCGCAGCTCGCTGGCGGCGGAGAAACTGTACGGCCTTTACCGTGGCCGGGTGCTGGTGGCCGAGGACAACATCGTCAATCAGCAGGTTACGCGGCGCTTCCTGGAACGGCTGGGCTGCAAGGTGGAACTGGCGGATAACGGTTTGCGGGCCGTGGAATTCTGTGCTGAATTGCAGGTCGACCTGGTGCTCATGGACGTGCAGATGCCGATCATGGACGGTCTGACAGCGACCCGCGAAATCCGGCGCGCTGAAGCTGCGGGCAGACGCGTACCCGTCGTCGCCCTCACCGCCAGCGCCATGACGGACGAGCTGGAGCGCTGCCTCGCAGCCGGCATGGACGGACTGCTGACCAAGCCGCTGCAGCCCCTGCGCCTGCGGGAAATTCTCGATCGCTATGGCCTGGGAGATCCGCGCGATGCGGCGCGCGATGGAGCGCGCACCCAACCCGTGCGCACCGGGGCGCCGGCGCTGGACATGGTGCAACTGCGCACCCTGGTGGGCGATGATCCGCAGTTCATGGAAGAGCTGTGCCGCACCTTCATGGGCAGCAGCACCCGCCTGTTCGAGGAGCTGCGTCAGGCCATTGCGAGCGAGGACCGTCGGCAGCTGATGGCTCTGGCTCACAAGTTGAAAGGCGGCGCTGGCAGCGTGTGCGCCCAGCGCATCACGGATCTGTCGCTGGCCCTGGAACGCACCGCCCTGGTCGCACCCCTCTCCGAACTGGTCGGGGTGGTCGAGCAGATTGGAGCCGCGCTGGGCGAATGCGCCAGTGTCATCGAAGTGCACTTTCCATGAGCGCCATGGCGGCGCTGCAGCTGCTGCTGGTGGAGGATGAGCCCACCCAGCTGTTGCTGACCCAGCGCATGCTGCGTCGCGGCGGTTATGAGGTGGAAACCGCCAGTGACGGCGCCACGGCGTTGGCGAAGCTCGCCACCGGGCGCTTCCAGTTCCTGGTCACCGATTGGGAAATGCCGGGCATGGACGGCCCCACGCTGTGCCGCAAGGTCCGCGCCACCCGACTGCCCGGCTATCTGTACATCCTGCTGCTGACCGGTCAGATCTCCACCCGCAGCGTGGTGATTGGTCTGGAGGCGGGCGCCGATGACTATGTGCGCAAACCGGCTGACGAAGCGGAGCTGCTGGCCCGCCTGGCCGCCGGCAGGCGGATCGTGCAGCTGGAACAGTCGCTGCGCGATGCCAATGCGCAGATCCAGCGGCTGTCCATCACCGACCCGCTGGTGGGCACCTTTAACCGTCGCTACCTGAATGAACAGCTGATACAGGAGGTCGAACAGGCGCGGCGCCGGTCGCAGCCGCTCTCGGCCATCCTGGCGGATCTGGATTTCTTCAAGGCCGTCAACGATCAGCACGGTCACCAGGTCGGCGATGAGGTGCTCAAGCATTTCGTGAGCATGGCCCGCAGCGCGATCCGCGAGAACATCGACTGGGTGGCCCGCTACGGCGGGGAGGAATTTGTGATGGTGCTCCCGGACACTGATCTCGCCAGGGCGGCGAGCGTTGCGGAGAAAATTCGCGGCCTGTGCGCCGGCAGCGCCGTCGCGCACAACAGCGGCGAATTGCAATTCACGGCGAGCTTCGGGGTCGCGGCACTGGACGCGGCAGAGGGATCCCATGGCACCACTGCCGAGACACTGCTGCGCCAGGCGGATGCCGCGCTTTATCGCAGCAAACGCGAAGGCCGCAACCGGGTGAGCATCGCGGACCTGCGCTAAGGAGGCGCAGCGTCCCGGTCAACGATCTTCTCATCGCTGATCCTGCTATCGGTAATCAGGGCCCACGCCAGCGGCACCAGTGACACGCCGATGATGCCCAGGGTCACCAGACCGAAGTTGCTCTTCACCAGCGGAATGTTGCCGAACAGGAAGCCGCCCCAGATGAACAGGGTGGCCCAGGCGAGGCCGCCGGCGATGTTGTAACTCTGGAACGTCAGATAGCGCATCCGGCCTATTCCCGCCACAAACGGGGCGAAGGTGCGCAGCAGCGGCAGGAAGCGTGACAGCAGGACCGTCACCGCCCCGTGACGCGCGAAAAACAGCTCGGTGCGGCGCAGATGTTCCGGCCTCAGCAGGCGCAGACGCCCGGAAAAAGCGCGCGGACCGATGGCGCGGCCGATGGCGTAATTGCTGGTATTGCCCAAAATCGCGGCCGCGCAGACCAGCAGCCACATCAAGGGTGCGTGCAGGGTCCCGGTGGTATCCACAGCTGCCAGCGCACCGATGGCGAAGAGCAGGGAATCGCCGGGCAGGAACGGGGTCACCACCAAACCGGTCTCGGCGAAGATCAACGCGAAGACGATGCCATAGATCCAGGTGTGATACAGCGCGATGACATCCGACAGGTGTCGATCCAGATGCAGGAAGGTATCAACCAGGAAATGCACAAGACCCAAGGCTCAACCCCGTATGGAACAGCGAACCTGGCCAAAGCGGATTCAGCCGCTGCCGACAGCCAGCGCCGCGGACAGCTCGCTGGCGACGGTGCTGATGACCGGCACGCTACCATTGAGTTGGGGCAAACGTTGCAGCACTTCGTCGAATGGCTCGGCCCGCCCGATGGCGTAGCCCTGCGCATAGTCGACCCCGTGCGCAGCGATGCGCTCGCGGATCTCCGCAGTCTCCACATACTCCGCCACGGTGTCCAGTGACATGGTGCGCGCGAGCTGCGCGATCACCTGCACCATGCTGTCGGCGCGCGGATCGCGAATCACGTCGCGGACAAAGCTGCCGTCAATCTTCAGCATGGTGACCGGCAACTGACGCAGGTACGACAAGGAACACAGGCCTGTGCCGAAGTCATCCAGGGCGACCTCGCAGCCCATTCGCCGCAGACGGCGCATCACCACCTCGGCGCGCCCCAGATTGAGGATGGTGGCGTTCTCGGTGAGTTCGAAACAGAAGACCCGCGGATTGATGCCGCTCTTCAGTACGCTGTCGAACAGAAAATCAGGGAATTCGTCATCGCCGAGCGACTGTCCGGAGAAATTGATGGACACCACGAACGGCCGGGACTGCAACCGTTCCGCGTAGGGTTTCAGCAGCTCAATGGCGCGCTTGACGACCCAGCGGTCAATTTCGGCCATCATCTGGTAGCGCACCGCCGCCGACAGAAAGGTGTCGGGTCCCAGTGCGCTGCCGTCGCGATCGATCATGCGCAGCAGCAGCTCGAAGTGCGGCGGCTTGTGCTCAGATTCCTTGAACGGTGCAATGGCCTGCGCGTCCAGACGCAACCGGTTATGCACGAGGGCCTCGCGCACGCGCGTCACCACGTCGAGCTCCGAGAAGCGGCGGATGATGCTCTGATCGGCAATCTGGTAGGTCGCAACACGGTTGCGCCCGCGGTCCTTGGCGGCCTTGCAGGCGGTTTCCGCGGCGGCCAGCGAATGCGCCAGCTCGCCACCGCGGCCATTCTCCAGCGGTGCCACACCGATGCTGATGGAGATATTGATGTCCTGTCCCGGATGCAGCGCGCTGAGCATCTCCGCGCCGATACGCAGTGATTCGGCGAAGCGGCTGGCGTCATCCACTTCGGTGGGCAGCAGCACAGTGAAGCGATCACCGGAGATGCGTGCGGCCAGCGCCCCCGGTGGCAGGCGACCGCGGATCAGCTCACCCAGCTGTCCGATGACGGTGTCGCCGACATGCATGCCTTGGTTGTCGTTGATGACATGCAGGCGATCGCAGTTCACGTACAGCGCACTCCAGGGCGTGCTGTGCAGGGTGCGCTCGGCCACGATGAAGCGGACGCGCTGCTCAAATGCGGTACGCGTGTACAGACCGCTCAGCGCATCATAGTGGCTGGCCACGACCACCGCGGCGCGACGCGCCAGAATCTCGGCAACCCGACCGTCGCGCGGCCGGAACTCCTGCACCAGGGGATCGCGCAACAGCGCCAGGACGCCCATGCCGCGGCCGCCGCCACTGCGCACCGGACAGACCAGCGCCCGGGAGGAGATCACATTGGCCAGCGGCCCGGAGTGCACATCATTGAGAATGACCGGATGTGCATTGGCCGTCGCGATCTGCAGCAGCTGACGATGGGCGCGCGCAATCAGCTGCCCATCGGCCTTCGAGTCCGTGGCGCCGCGGACCAGCGCGATGCCCTTTTCCGGGACGATCAGCGCGGCCACCGTGCATTTCAGGTGAATCACCATTCTGTGGAGCAGGCTCTTCAATTCGTCAGAGCCATCCGGGGCCATATTGGCATCCGCCGCATCCGCCAGCAGCAGCTCCAGGTCCTCATCCAGCTCACCGACCGAGGAGCGCAGGTCGGCAATGGTGTGCAGCGCCAGCAACTCGCGCCGCAGACACTCGAGGGCGGGACGCAGCAGTGACTGGGCGAAGGAGAACGCGCGCGGTTCAGCCTCGTTGGGAGCAGGCCGCGTCAGCACGGCGACTATGGCCAGCAGAGCTGCGTCATCCGCGCGGATCCAGAACAGGTAGGCCGGCTGCTCACCGAGCATTTCCTGTGTGCCATCGCCCGAGGCGGGGTCGCGTGCCACCGGCAGCATGGCATCCACGCGGCTGATCAGATCCGGACCGATGGTCGCATCGCTCGACCAGCGCATCGTGCCGGCAGCGTTGAAGACGGCGATGGTCGCGGCGCGCGGCAACATGGCGCGGAACAACTGGGCGAAGGGCTCCAGCGATTCCCACGCATCCTTATTACCGCCAATGAACGCCGGTCCAGCCATATGGTGAACCATGGCAAAGGCGACGCGCGGGAACCTTGCGCCAGTTGGCGGATTTCGTAAGTTTCGTGGCAGATCGTGCACCCTGAGTGGGCGCCGGCACTGCCGGAGTAAAAATCCTGAGACCGCTGGGGGCGGAGCGCGTCGTCAGGGTCCTATGCTGCAACGCAGTAATATGTTAATTAGTGAGGGGTACGGGCTGGCGGAACCAGGGACTCGGGTCCAGGGGCCGGCTGCCCTTGCGGATTTCGAAGTACAGCTGCGGCCGACTGCTGCCACCACTGTCGCCGCTGGCCGCGATCACATCACCTGCCGACACCGTATCCCCGACAGCCTTGTAGAGCCGGTCATTGTGGCCGTAGAGGCTCAGATAACCATCGCCGTGATCGATGATGGTGAGCAGACCCAGGCCGGGTAGCCAGTCGGCGTAGATGACGCGGCCACGGTACACCGCGCGGACATCGGCGCCACGTTCGGTATCGATCAACATGCCGTCCCATTTCAGGCCCCCGGCGCGCACCTGGCCGAAGCGCGCAGCCAGATGGCCACCGACGGGCCACGCCAGGCGGCCGCGCAGGCTGCCGAAAGCACTGTTTGCGTCGCTGGGAAAAGGCTCGAGCGCGCGCTTCAGATCACGCAGCAGGGCAGTCAGTGCCGCCTGCTGGCCCTGCAGGCGCTGCAGGGCCAGGGCGCTGTCGCGCGACTGCGCCTTGATCGCCACCAGCGCCACGTCGCGCTGCGACCGCGCGGTTTCCAGCTGCCCCAGTTCATCGGCGGTGGCGCTTTGCAGCCCGTCGAGGCGCTGCTCGTCGGCGGCGAGTTGTGTATCAAGATCGGCAAGCTGCTGAACAGCGCCGTCAATAGCGGCGATGAGGCCGGCCCGCGCCCGGCCAAAATAGCTGTAATACGCGAACATGCGACCCGCCCTGGCGGGGTCTTCCTGGTTGAGGAGCAGCTTCAGGGGCTCCTCGCCCCCGATCATGTAGGCCGCGCGCATCTGCTGCGCAAGGCTCGTGCGCATGGCCGCCACCGAGGTTTCGTGACTGTGTTTGTCGGCCGTCACGGTGGCGCGATGGGCCGTCAGCTCGGTGCGCTCGTGATGCAGCTCGGCAAGCTGGGCGCGGGCGCTGGCGACCGACACTTCGGCAGCCTGCAGGTCCTGGGCGGCGCGATCCGATGCCAGTGCGTCCTGATTCACCTGGTCGCGTACGGCGGCAATCCGCGTCTGCAACGTCTGCAGCTGCGCTTCTGTTTGTGCCTGACGAGTGCCCGACGGGCTCCCCGGGGAGTGGGCCGGGGAACGGGCCGGGGCATGAGCCCGGGGAGGCGCGGGAAGCGCTGCCGGGGTCACGAGGAGGCACGCCGCGGCCGCCACCCGGCAAGCCCGAAGCACAATGCGACGCGGTTCACCCATGCTCGGTATACTACGCGCCCTTTTTTGCAGGTGTGCCTGTGGGACGTGCTGGATGGACAGGCTGATCGAATACGTGGGACATCATCCCTTGCTGGTTGCCATTGCAGTGGTCGCCGGACTGATTGTCTTCGCCTATGAGTATTACCTGCGCATGCAGGGCTTGAGCGCAATTTCGCCGCAGGAACTGATCCGACTGACGAACCAGGGCGCGCTGATCCTGGACGTGCGCAGTCCGGACGAGTTTGCCGCCGGACACATCAGCGGCGCGCGGCAGCTGCCACCCGACCAGTTGCCCAAGGCCGGCGAGACCTTGAAAAAGCATCGCGAAAAGCCCGTCATCGTCTACGGCAAAGACGACTCCAGCGGTCCGGTCGTGGTGCGCAATCTCGCCTCGCAGGGGTTCACCAAGGCTTTCTGCCTGCGCGGGGGCCTTGCCACATGGCGGGCCGAAAACCTGCCCCTGGCCAAGAGCTGAAGCGGTCGGGTTTCTCAAGATCGTGGCTATAGCGAAAGTCCAGTTTTACGCCACCCGGTGGTGCCCCTACTGTTCGCAGGCACGCGAGCTGTTGATTTCCAAGGGTGTCGAGATCGAGGAGATCGATGTCGAGGCCCGTCCCGGTGCCCGCGAGGAAATGATCGCCCGCAGCGGGCGCCATACGGTACCGCAGATTTTCATCAACCAGACCCATATCGGCGGCTGCGATGATCTCATCGCACTCGACGCCGCAGGGGGCCTGGATCCGCTTTTACAGGAGACGAATCGATGAGTGACAACAATGATGGCGCCGCACCGGCCGCCCCGGTGCTCGGTGATCCGAACGCCACCGGCAGCCAGCTGGCCCTGCAGGCGGTGTACCTGAAGGATTGCTCGTACGAGGCGCCGAACGGCCCGCGCGTGGATGGACAGTGGAACCCGCAGATCAATCTGGATCTGCAAACGGTAGTGAACATCCTGACGCCGGAGTTGCGCGAAATCGTGCTGACTGTGACCGTCTCGGCCAAGCACAACGAAGCCACCATGTTTCTGGTGGAGGTCAAGCAGGCCGGAGCTTTTCTGATGCGTAACCTGTCGGATGATGATGCGCGCCGTGCCATTGGCACCATCTGCCCGAACGTGCTGTTCCCGTTCGCCCGCGCCGCGGTCTCGAACCTGGTGACGCAGGGGGGCTTTCCGCAGTTCCTGCTGCCTCCGGTGAACTTCGAAGCGCTGTACGAGCGCGCACTGGTGGACGCGCGCAATCAGGCGCCCGCCACCAAGAACTAGTGCAGTGAGGGACGAGCCTGGTTTTCCGCAGACCGGGTCATCCATTGCGGTGGTCGGCGCGGGCTCGTGGGGAACCGCGCTGGCGATCCAGTTTGCCCGCAGCGGCAAAGCCACCCGGCTCTGGGGTCGTGACCGCGGCCAGGTGGCCGAGATGGTTCGCGAGCGCGCGAACCGGCGCTACCTGCCGCAGGGCGATTTCCCGGACTCACTCAGCGTCGGGGCCGATCTCGCCTCGCAGCTGGCCGGTGCGCTGGATGTGCTGATCGTGGTCCCGAGCGATTCGTTCCGCGCCATGCTCACCCAGATCCGGCCCTTGCTCAGTCCGCAGATGCGTTTGGCGTGGGCCACCAAGGGGTTCGAAGCCCAAAGCGGTCTGCTCCCCCACCAGGTCGCGCGCGACATGCTGGGCACGGGACGCGCATTCGCGGTGCTGTCCGGTCCCACGTTCGCATCGGAAGTCGGCGCGGGTCTGCCGACGGCCATGACCGTGGCGTCTCCGGATGCCGCCTTCGCCGCCGCCTTGGCGCAGGACCTGTCGTCCACCACTTTTCGCGCCTACACCTCCACGGACATCGTCGGCGTGGAGGTCGGTGGAGCGGTGAAGAATGTACTCGCGCTGGCCGCCGGGCTCTCTGATGGCCTGGGGTTCGGCGCCAACACACGCATCGCGCTCATTACCCGGGGACTGACGGAGATGGTGCGCCTGGGCGTGGCACTGGGCGCCCGTCGCGAAACCTTCATGGGGCTCGCGGGCCTGGGCGATCTGGTGCTCAGCTGCACTGATGATCAGAGCCGCAACCGGCGCTTCGGCCTGTTGCTGGCGCAGGGCCATACCCTGGAGCAGGCGCGCGGGGAGATCGGCCAGGTCGTGGAAGGCGTGCGGGCGGCCCGTGCCGTGCGCGCCGTCGCCCGGCAGGAAAATGTCGAGATGCCGTTGTGCGAGGGCGTCTACCGCGTGCTGTATGAAGGCCTTCCGGCCGATGAGGTGGTCCGCGCACTGATGCGCCGCCCGATCCGCGCCGAAGCGGAGTAGCGCTCAAAAGGGCTGCGCAAACTCCTGCTGACGCCAGGCCTCGTAGACCACCAGCGCCACCGAGTTGGCAAGATTCAAACTGCGGTTTCCGGGCCGCATCGGGATACTCAAGGTGCGCTCCGCGGCGATGGTGTCCAGAACCTGCGGCGGCAGACCACTGGATTCCGATCCGAACAGCAGCGCATCGCCTGGTTGAAAGCGGGCCTGCGCATAGCTGCGAGGCGAGCCCGTTTCGATGGCATACAACCGCGCTGGCCCGATCGCCCCCAGGCATTCCTCGAGACTGTCGTGAACCCGCACCCGCGCGATCTCGCTGTAGTCCATCCCCGCACGCTGGACGGACTTGCCATCCAGCTCGAAGCCCAGCGGCCGGACCAGGTGCAGGGTGCATCCGGTATTGGCGCACAACCGAATGATATTGCCGGTATTCGGCGGGATCTGCGGGCAATGCAGGATGACATGAAACACGGTGCTTTAGATCAGATATGAAACAATATGGGGAATTTTCTAGCACATCGATATATAAAGCGAATCAATCAGGGCGGTGAATCCGCTGGTGTACCCGTGAATCGGCGCACCTCGCGATGTCCTTGGAAAATGCTCTCGATGGGTCGCGCGAACAGCGCGGCGAGGGCAAAGGCCAGGGAGAGACTGGGCTCGTACCGACCCGTCTCCACCGCATTGATGGTCTGGCGTGAAACGGCCAGCTGCGCGGCCAGATCGCCCTGGGTCCAACCGCGCTGCGCCCGCAGTTCGGGGAGGATGTTTCTCATCGGGCGCGGGACAGCACCCAGAGGATCAGGACCATGAACACCGCCCAGCCGTAGAGGTTGACCACGATCATGGACAGTGGCGGATGGCCCAGCCGCTCCAGGCAGAAGTACCCCACGGTACTGAACGCGAGAATCCCGCCCGTGAGCGCCGCGCATTTGAGGATGCGCTGGCGGATGTATTCATCGCTGGTGCGGTACACCCAGTAGATGATGCAGACCATGAGCAGGGTGGTGAGCATCGGCACCAGCAGGAAGACTTCCAGCGCGCCGCCCGGCGCCAGCAGCCGGGGAGCCAGCGCCGCCGTCACCACCGTGAGGAGGTAGGCCACCAGGCTGAAGACGATCATGGTGACGGGCCGCTTACGCGCGATGGCCGCCATCGGAACATCGGTGGGCTCAGCCGGGGACGCGGTACCGCGTCCGGGGTCGGGAGTCAGGTTGCGATTCATGGCGGCCTGCCTGTAAAGCTTGCTTTACTCTAGCGCCGTTCCAGACTGAAGTAAAGCATGCTTGACATGCCTGAGCTGATCCGAGCGCGCCCTTCAGGCGGGGCGCACCTCGGGAGTGACGGCCCCCGGCAAGGGGGCTGCGGTCGGCATCGGCGCCTGGGCCGGCGTCGGAAACTGCACCCGCAGTTCGCGGAATTTCTCCATCAGCGCCACCAGAATGCCGTGCTGCACCTGGGCATAGACCGGCAACTCCGGCGCCTGCACGAAATACACCACTTCATAGCGCAGTGCCGTTTCGCTCAGCGTGAGCAGATTGCAGCGGACAAAGCGGGCCCGCGGTGAGGCCTCGACCACGGACTGGACGGCATCCGGAATGGCGCGCAGCGTCGCCACGGGCGTGTCGTGGATCACCGGAATCTCGAACGACACGCGCCGCTCGCTCATCCGTCCGAAATTGCGGATGCGGGACTTGGTGATGTCGGAATTCGCCACCACGATCTGCTCGCCGGTGATGCTGCGGATCCGGGTGCTCTTGACCCCGATGTATTCCACCGTGCCGGTCAGGGTATCCACGGTCAGCAGATCGCCGATCACAAAGGGCTTGTCGAGGGCAATCGACATCGAGGCCAGCAGATCGCCCAGCACCGCCTGGACGGCGAGCGCCACGGCGATGCCACCGATCCCCAGGCCGGCCAGCAGCGGCTTGATGGCCACGCCGAGATTGTCGAGCGCCAGCAGCGCCGCCAGGGACCAGATCACAGCGCCGGCGACGAACAGGATGATCTCCATCGACCCCGTCACCACGGCGTCGTGACCGGGAATGCTGCGACGGCGCTGGTCGATGGCGTAGCGCAGTGTGGCGGTGGCCCAGCGGGCTATCTGGTACCAGAAGATCAGCGTGAAGAGGACATCGACACCGTGATCAAGCCGCTGGGCGCGATGGCTGGTTTCGGGAAAGGTCAGCTGCCCGATCGCGCCATACAGCGCCACGCCCCAGATGAACAGGCTGGAGGTCTTGTCGATGAGCCGGGAGGTCAGATCCAGCGCGACGGGTACGATGCGTCCCGACTCGCGCCACTTGCGGCTGCGCGAGCGGAAGATGCGCCGGATGGCCAGCAGGCTGATGAAGACGGCCAGGAAGACGATCAGGGCGGTCGCCCAATCGCGCAGGCTATTCCATAGCAGGCTCTGCTTCCAGATCTGATCCAGGTTCGGCATACGGCCCGGATTTTCTCACGGATTACTCGGCGGAGTTCATTCCCAGTTCCTTGAGCTTGCGGGTCAGGGTATTGCGGCCCCAACCCAGCAATTTGGCGGCATCCTGCCGGTGGCCCTGGGTGCGCTTGAGTGCGGCGCGGATCAGCACCCGCTCGAACTCCGGTTGGGCTTCCGTGAGCAGCGGGCGCTTGCCAACCATCGCATGGCGATCCGCCCAGCTGGCGAGGGCCTTGGCCCAGTCGACCTCGCCCGCGGTCTCGCTGTCCGCGACGAGTTCGGGCGGCAGATCCTCGATGCGGATCTCGGATCCCGGCGCCAGCACCGTGAGTCGGCGGCACAGATTCACCAGCTCACGGACATTGCCGGGCCAGGTATGCGCGGCGAGCTTCTCCTTGGCGTCTGCAGCCAGCGCCTTGGGATCCACACCCAGCTCCATGGCCGCGACGTGCAGGTAGTGATCCAGCAGTTCGGGAATGTCCTCCGCGCGGGCGCGCAGCGGCGGCAACTCGATGCGGATCAC
Organism: Steroidobacteraceae bacterium; assembly: GCA_036489445.1. Taxonomy (GTDB): domain Bacteria; phylum Pseudomonadota; class Gammaproteobacteria; order Steroidobacterales; family Steroidobacteraceae; genus DAIDKA01. The sequence goes on from DASXFV010000063.1 coordinate 45,579, forward strand.
GTTCAACCGGTGATACAGGTCCTCGCGAAACACGCTGCGCTGCACCCGATCCTGCAGATTCTGGTGAGTCGCCGCGATGACCCGCACGTCCACGCGGATCGGGGTCTGACCCCCGACACGGTAGAACTCGCCTTCCGCCAGCACCCGCAGCAACCGGGTCTGCAGCGGCGTGGACATGTCGCCGATTTCGTCCAGGAACAGCGTGCCGCCGTCTGCCTGCTCGAAGCGGCCGCGGCGCAGGCTGTCCGCACCCGTGAAGGCGCCCTTCTCATGGCCAAAAAGTTCTGACTCCAGCAGCTCACTGGGAATGGCTGAAGTGTTGAGCGCGATGAAGGGTTTCGCGGCCCGTGGCGAGTGCTCGTGCAGCGCCCGCGCGACCAGTTCCTTGCCGGTACCGGACTCACCGGTGATCAGCACGGTGACACTGGAGCGCGACAGGCGGCCAATGGCGCGGAACACCTGCTGCATGGCCGCGGCGCGGCCCAGTAGTTCGGGAATGGGCGGCGGACTGCCGCCATCACCGGCGGTCGGTGTTGCGGTGCGCGCGGCGCGCCGCACCAGATCCACAGCCTGGTCGATGTCAAACGGCTTGGGCAGGTACTCAAAGGCACCGCTCTCATAAGCCGACACGGCGTTGCCCAGATCCGCGTATGCCGTCATCACGATCACCGGCAGCGTCGGCCGCGTCTCGCGGATGCGCTTGAGCAGCTCCAGCCCCGACTGCCCGGACATGCGGATGTCGGTGATCAATACATCCGGTGCCTCGCCACGCAGTGCCGTAAGGGCCGTCTCCGCCGCATCAAAGGTCCTGGGCAACATGCCGCCATTGCGCAGGGCGCGTTCCAGCACCCAGCGTATCGATGCGTCATCGTCCACCAGCCAGACGCGAAGATTCAATGCACTCATACAGTTTCCTCGAGAGGCAACATGAGCTTGAACACGGTTCGGCCGGGTTCACTCTCAAATTCGATAAAGCCTCCATGCCTCGTGACGAGATCCTGAGCCACGGCCAATCCGAGCCCCGTGCCCGTGGGTCTGCCCGTTACCAGGGGATAGAAAATACTGGCACGCAACGCCGCGGGCACGCCCGGTCCATCATCCTCGACCTGCACCCCCGCTGCCAGCCGATGGCGTCGCCCCGCGATGCTGACGTTGGAGAAGGCACGGGTGCGCAAGGTGATCTGACCGTGATCGCCAACCGACTGCATGGCATTGCGCGCGACATTCAGCAGCGCCTGGATCAGCTGGTTGCGGTCAAAGCGCGCGCTGGGCAGGCTCGGATCATAGTCCCGGTCGATCACCACGCCGGAGGGCGCCTCACCACGCAGCAGGTGATAGACATGCTCGCACAGCTCATGGATGTTGAGCTGTGTCTTGTGCATCGGGCGATTGGGTCCGGTCATCGAGGCCACGAGCGCGCTCAAGCGATCGGCCTCGGAAATGATGACGTTGGTGTATTCCCTGAGATTGTCGTTGGGCAGCTCGCGATCCAGCAGCTGTGCGGCGCCACGCAGGCCGCCCAGGGGATTCTTGATCTCGTGAGCCAGCTGCCGCAGCATCATCCGGCTGCTGTCCAGCCGCACCAGCATGTCATTCTCGCGGGAAATGCGCTGCCGCGCGGTCGTGTCCGTGAGCTCCAGCAGCAGATGGTTGCCGGTGACCTCGCCTGCCAGCGGCGTGATGGTGACATCCACGATGCGCGTTTCGCGCGGCGCGGATTTGAGGTGCAGAACCAATTCCCGATCCGCGAAGGCTTCACCGGTCTCGATGGAACGACGCAGGAGCGGGACCAGTCCGTTGGACTCCAGCAGATGGTCGCCGAAAGGCCGGCCGCGGCTTTGATTGAGACTCATGGCCAGCAGATCCTGCGCGGCCACATTGGCATAGATCGGGCACAGCTGGGCGTCCAGCAGCACGATTCCGGTGGCCAGCGAATGCAACAGTTCCGCGGAATCAAAATGCGACAGCGCCGAAGGCAGGGACTGCTCAGAGGACACAGCGCACCTCGAGCGGGCCGATCGCCGGCTGTAGGTCCTGCAGCCGCAACGGCTGAGTGCGCAGCGAGCCTGTCAGGAACTGGAGTGGCGCAGCACGCCGGGCACCGTTGGGGCTGCCGGAGCGGTAGGCGCCGTCGGTGGAATCAGTGATCGCTGCCTGACGGAAAATGTAACTGCGGCGGCCTGGCAGGCGACTTCCCCCTGCGGGTTGTTCACCTGCAGGGTCAGGGTGTGATCGCCGCGATCCACCTGGCTGAGCGTGAAGCTGCCGGTGGCACTCAGGAGGGAGGAAATATCCATACCGTCCATGCGCAATGTGGTCTGATTGGCCACGCCGCCGACATGGGCCAGTGTCACGTGCCCGGTCACGGAAAAGGTGTCCAGGAAGACCTGCCCGGCACCGGGACTGTCGATCACACAGACCGGAGGAGCCGCGGCAGGGGCCGGGGACGGCGTCGGCGGTGCTCCCACCGCCGCGGCCTGCGCCTCGTAGGTCTGGGCACCGGCAATCTGCAGCTTCTGGGCCCCCGGGTTGGGCTGGTCGCTGTAATGGGTGACGCCGTCGGCGTCCACCCATTTGTAGACCGTGGCAGACCAGGCGGCCGCGGCGGCACCCAGCATCAACAGTAGTAGCAGTCCTCGCATACACCCTGAGCATAGCCCCGACAGCGGCCGAGGACAAAAGCTGACTGCAACCAGACCCCCCCGCGGTCAGCGGAGGAGCAGGATTGTTGCCTTTCTGCGGTGCATTATCGAGGACTGCCACCGTTTTCATCAAACGCTGTAATACAGCTCCATTTCGACTGGGTGCGTGGACATCCGCAGTCGGGTCACGTCCTGCATCTTCAGCGCGATATAGGCGTCGATGAGGTCGTTGGTGAAAACACCGCCGCGGGTCAGGAACTCGCGGTCCTTGTCCAGGTGCTCCAGGGCCATATCCAGCGAGTGGCAGACCGTCGGGATGTGCGCGGCCTCCTCCGGCTCCAGGTCGTACAGATCCTTGTCGGCCGGATCGCCGGGGTGGATCTTGTTCTGGATCCCATCCAGGCCAGCCATCATCATGGCCGCAAATGCGAAGTATGGATTCGCAGTGGAGTCCGGGAAGCGCACTTCGATGCGGCGAGCCTTCGGGTTGGACACCCAGGGAATGCGAATAGAGGCGGAACGGTTGCGGGCCGAATACGCCAGCATCACGGGGGCCTCGAAACCGGGCACCAGGCGCTTGTAGCTATTGGTGGAGGCGTTGGTGATGGCGTTGATGGCCTTGGCGTGCTTGATGATGCCGCCGATGTAGTACAGGGCAAGTTCGGACAGGCCGCCGTACTTGTCGCCGGCAAACAGGGCCTTGCCGTCCTTCTGCAGTGACTGGTGGACGTGCATGCCGCTGCCGTTGTCGCCGACCAGGGGCTTGGGCATGAAGGTCGCCGTCTTGCCGTAGCTGTGGGCCACGTTGAGTACGGCATACTTGAGCACCTGGACCTGGTCAGCCTTGGTGATCAGGCCGCCGGGGCCGACACCGATTTCGCACTGGCCGCCGGTGGCGACTTCGTGATGATGTACCTCGACCACCATGCCCATCTCTTCGAGGGCATCGCACATGGCCGAACGGATATCCTGGAAGGCATCAATCGGCGGCACCGGGAAGTAGCCCCCCTTGATGGTGGGACGGTGGCCCTTGTTACCTTCGACGTAATCCTTGCCGGAGTTCCAGGCGCCCTGGACCGAGTCGATTTCGTAGAAGCAACCGTTCAGGCTGGACCCGCTGCGGACGCTGTCAAAAATGAAGAACTCATTTTCGGGTCCGAACAGCGCGCCGTCTGCGATTCCGGTGGACTTCAGGTAAGCCTCGGCGCGGCGCGCGGTGGAACGCGGATCGCGCTCGTAGCCCTGCATGGTGGCCGGCTCGATGACATCGCAACGGATGTTGACGGTGGCGTCTTCGAAGAACGGGTCGATGACGGCGGTCGAGGCGTCCGGCATCAGGATCATGTCGGACTCGTTGATGCCCTTCCAGCCGGCAATCGACGAACCATCGAACATCTTCCCATCCGTGAACAGGTCCGCGTCAACCAACCGGGCGGGGATGGAGACGTGCTGCTCCTTGCCGCGGGTGTCGGTGAACCGGAGATCTGCGTACCGGACCTCCTTTTCTTTTATTAGCTTCAGTACATCAGTCGGTGTCATATCGCCTCCGAAAATGGGGTTGCCCGATGCGCATCGAGCAGCTTGACATTGCAGCCCCTGTGCCAACATGAGGCACACTGGAATCAACAAGTTAGAACTGCGTCCGCGAAATTGTGCACTATGGCGGGGCAAATTGAAAAGCTTGCGCGCCTAAATAGGGCAGGGCATAGGGTACACAGCCAAGCCAACGATGTTGACAGGGGCAATGCCACCTTGCGGTGCGGCGGCGGCGCCGCATAACGGTGCAATTGCACAGGAATCATCGGCTTGCGGCATGATGCCGCAATCGGCAATCCGGATCCTCAATCTCATGCAGCTTCTGGCTTCCCTGGTCTTCACGCTCTTTCTATTCCTCTGGACCTTCCTGTACGCCATCGCCTTCGTCTGTATGGCGATATGCCTGCCCTTTCCGCGGCGCGCCGGGCTGGCACGGGTCTGGGCCAGGGTGCTGCTGACTGCGCTGAAGTGGACCTGCCGCCTGGACTACACCGTGGAGGGTTGGGAAAACATTCCCGCCGACAACCACATTGCGCTGTGGAAGCATGCTTCCACCTGGGAAACCCTGGCCGCGGGCCTGGTCTTCCCCCGCCAGGTCTGGGTCCTGAAACGCGAGCTGCTGTGGATCCCCTTCGTGGGCTGGAGCATTCGACTGCTGCATGCCATCGCCATTGATCGCGGTGCGGGTCATAACGCCGTCAACCAGGTCATCGAACAAGGACACCAGCGACTGCAGGAAGGGGACTGGATCGTGATATTTCCAGAAGGCACGCGCATGCCCGCCGGTCAGACCCGTCGGTACGGGGTCAGCGGCGCCCTGCTGGCGTCGCAAAGCGGCAGGCTGGTGATTCCGGTGGCACACAACGCCGGGTACTTCTGGCCCCGCAGGGGCTGGCTCAAGAAGCCCGGAACGGTGCGCGTGGTGATCGGCCCGCCAATCCAGGCGGCGGGCCGTGATCCCCGCGAGATCAATACCGAAGCTCAGGAATGGATCGAGGACCAGTTGCGCCGCATGGTGCCGGATACGAGTCGTCGCCGCACTTAGGGTTTCAGTACAAACCGGGTATCAGGCGCCAGGTGCGCTGCATGTATTGCCGGTAGCGATCCCCGAAGGCACCGCTGAGCGCCACCCGCAAGGAGCCGCGATCCTGGACGTCGACCGAGCCGGATTTCGCACGTTTGAAGAGGCCCAACGAGACTTCCGTCAGGAAGTAGATCGCCCCGAGAATCGAGGAAATCGGCACTACCCCTTGGGCTTGCGGAACACGAACACCGTCTGGTCGGTCAGGCCCCGCAATGCGGGAGCGAACACGATCTGGGTATGGTCATCTGCAGGGTGCGCGAGCAGTTTGCTCTCCTTGGCGAGCTTGAAACCTGCGGCAGTGACCTCCTTGAGGATGACCGCAGGGTCGATGCGATGCAGTTTTTTCGCTGTCTCCGTGGTATCAGTGCCCGGTGTCGCGTTGTGATCCACGACGAAGAACACTCCGCCGGGCTTGAGCGCCTTGAAGATCCGGGCATCCAGGCTCGCGGTGTCGATGTGATTGATGAACAGGTCGTGGTAGTACAGGACCATGAACACCTCATCAACGTTCTGGGGCAGTTCCAGGGTGTTGTAGTCCACGAGCTGGTAATGGGAATTGGGATGCGCGGCCACGAAAGCGCGGCTGGCTTCCCCGGCGCGCTTCTCGGTGTAGGGCAGGTCATACATGTACACCGTACCCTTCGGCCCGACGATATCCGACAGGAAGGTCGTGAAGTACTGGCCGAAGGATGCAAACTCGACCACGGTGTTGCCCGGACGGATGCCGGACATCATCAGCAGTTCAGCGGGCTTGCGGTTCAAGTCCCGCGCCCGTTGCTCGGGTGTGCGCGTCGGGTCGTCGATGGCGGCGCGGATATAGGCCGGGGTGCCCGGCGGCAGCTGGTATGCCGGTGCATCCGCGGCCAACGCGGACCCTGCGCAGATGGCGAAAACCCCTGCAACCAGCAGCGCCAAGCTGGCGCAAATATTGCGACGCGTCATGCCCCTCTCCTTATATTCCATACGCGCGGCAGGCCGCGTTGTCTGTGGGATCGTAGCCATGCGAAATTATAGGCCACTCTCTGTATCAGGTTATATTCGATGCGGTGGCATTGCTGAAAATGGGGCGCGTATGAACCGGGTAACTCGGCGTGAGGCATTGGAGTGGGTGGCGGCGGGCGTGCTGCTGAGCGGCGCGACGGCGAGCGTCAGGGCAGCGGGCAATGATCGGATCATCATATCCGGCGCCTCGGGACAACTGGGCGGCGAAGCCGTCAAGGATCTGCTCGCGCGCGGCGTAGCACCCAAGAATCTGATTCTCGTCACTCGTACTCCGGAGTCGCTGGCGCAATATGCGCAGCTGGGCGCAACCATCCGTTTCGGGGACTTCTCCAAACCGGAGTCGCTGCCGGCGGCCTTTGCCGACGGAACCCGAATGCTGCTGATCAGCATCGGTACCGGAGCAGGCCCGCGCTCCGTCGCCCACGGTCATGCCATCGACGCCGCCAAAGCCGCAGGGGTCAAACAGATCGCCTACACCTCCTGGCTCGGCATCAGCAAGGGCGATACCCAGGGCATTGCAGTGGATCATGTCGCCACTGAGGACCTGCTGCGTAAGTGTGGCGTGCCGTACACCTTTCTGCGTAATTCTCTTTATATGGAGACTCTACTGCCGCGAGCCGCAAAGATGGTCGCGGACGGGAAGGTATCCGTACCCTCTGCAGAGGTGCGCATCGGTTACGTCACCCGCGGTGACTGCGCCGCCTCTGCAGCGGCGGTGTTGTGCACGCCCGGGCATGACAACAAGATCTACGACATCACCGGACCTGCGCTGATTGGGGTGCGCGACATCGCCGCTGCAGCCACCGCCGCCACCGGCAAGCCCATCACGCTGGTCCCCGCCGACCCCAACTCACCTCCCGCCCGCGGATTTGCCGGTCCCTCCATCGCCTTCACCAGTACCGCGGTCGCGGCTCTCACCGGGCACCCGGCCACCTCGGTCAAGGTGTTCTTCGCGGCGAACCGCGCCAAGCTGCTGACGTAGCCGCGGAGAGGTTGCATTGAATGATGCAGCGGACCCAACTGTGCTCGCGATCAATGGTGGGTCGTCCAGCATCAAGTTCGCACTGTTTTCCGGCGCGGATGCCAGCCACCGCCGGCTGCACGGCAAGATCGACCGGATCGGCAGCGTGGGTACTGTCCTGAGCGCAGTTCTTCCCGGGCAATCCGTACCCATCACCTGCGAGCTTCCGACCGCTGATTTTGGCGTCGCGATCCAGGCCCTCATCCATTGGCTGGAAGAGCGGCGAGTCCTGGACACTGTCGTCGCCGTGGGCCATAGAGTGGTCCACGGCATGCAGCATAGCGCCCCGGAGCGCGTCACCGTCCAGCTGCTCGATGAACTGCGTGCCATCATTCCGTACGACCCGGAGCATCTGCCGGCCGAGATCCAGCTCATGGAAGCCCTACTGCAGCGTCATCCGCAGTTGCCCCAGATTGCCTGTTTTGACACCGCGTTCCATCGCACCATGCCCCGGGTCGCAACCCTGTTGCCCATACCGAGGCGTTACGCAGCCATGGGCGTGCAGCGCTACGGGTTCCATGGATTGTCTTATGCCTATCTTGTGCAGCAGCTGGCACAGCTTGGGGATCCGGCGGTCCGCACCGGGCGCGTGATCCTGGCGCACCTCGGCAGCGGCGCCAGCCTCGCTGCGGTGCGCGACGGGGCGAGTGTGGATACCACCATGGGCTTCACTCCTGCCGCGGGGGTGCCGATGAGCACGCGCACCGGCGATATCGACCCCGGACTGTTGAGCTTTCTCGCGGCGAAGGAGCAGATGACCATCGCCCGATTCCAGCGGATGGTCACGCATGAGTCGGGACTGCTGGGCGTCTCCGAAACCAGTTCCGACATCCGCGATCTGCTGGCCAGCGAAGCCAGCGATCCTCGTGCCGCAGAGGCGGTGGCCTTGTTCTGCCAGGAGGTCCGCAAGCGCATTGGAGCGTTTGCCGCGGTTCTTGGCGGATTGGACACGCTGGTGTTTTCGGCCGGTATCGGTGAGAACTCACCGGTCGTTCGCGAACGCATCTGCACCAATCTGGAGTTTCTCGGCGTGCAGCTGCAGCCGTCGCTCAACCAGGGGAATGCCGCCGTCATCAGCGCGCCGGGCAGCCGGGTCACGGTCCGGGTCATCCCGACCGATGAGGAGTCCATGATTGCGCAGATCGCACACCGTCATGCCAAGGACACGAAGGTTGCGTAGGGTCGGGCACTGCAACTAGACCTCACCCCGGCCCGGTCAGCACGTTCTCGATGCGCCGGTCCGGAATCAACCACAGCAGCGCCACCAGCAGATAAATCGCCTGGGACACTCCCGGTGACCGGGGCGCCAAGGCAATCCCCAGCGCATAGAGAATGGGCGAGGCTCTGCCCTTCCAATCGTGGCCCACCGCCCGCTTCAGCAAGGATCGGGGACCTTGGGCTGCGATGATGGTTCGCTGCAATACCCAGTACGACACGGCCGCGAGCAGCAGCACCACCCCATAGGCAGCGGTGGGAGCACTCGCGGTGTGGTTCTCGCCCACCCAATCGGTGGTGATCGGGAACATAGACAGCCAGAACAGCAGGTTCAGATTCGCCCAGAGGATGGCGCCATTGACCTGTTTGCAGGTATGCAGCAGATGGTGATGATTGTTCCAGTAGATGCCTACGTACACGAAACTGAGGACATAGCCCAGGAACTGCGGAATCATCGGCTTCAGCACGGCAAGATCAGCTCCGTGCGGTACTTTCAGCTCCAGCACCATGATGGTGATGATGATGGCGATCACGCCATCGCTGAAGGCCTCCATGCGGGCCGAGTTCAAGGTTTTGCGGCGCGGACAGCAGTTTGGTTCATGAATGAGCGCCGGCCGCTGGTGGCATTGAGAACAGAGCCCGGCGGCACTTTAGATCATGGACACCCGCCATTCAACTTGCAGCGCGGCATTGGTCCCACGGTAGCCGCGCCTTTCAGCCCGCCCTTTTCATCTGCTTGTTGTCCGTTTCCTCGGTCCAGACTTTGAACACTTGCAAAGAGGCAGGTCCGAAAGCCGTGCTGATCACCACATCACTGGCGTCGCGTCCCCGGGCGATGAGAATGCGGCCGATCCGGCGCACATTGTGGCGCGGGTCGAAGATATGCCACTGGCCACCCAGATACACTTCCATGCACCCGGCGAAATCCATCGGCGTCTCCACGGGTGGCACACCGATATCTCCCAGGTAACCCGTGCAGTAGCGCGCGGGAATGTTCAGGCAGCGGCAGAACGCGATGGCAAGGTGCGCGAAGTCGCGGCACACGCCTTGCCTTTCGAAATACGTCTCCGAGGCCGTGCGTGTGGCGCGCGCAGACCGGTAGTCGAAGGCGATGTACTGATGCACGAAGTCGCAGATCGCCTGGACACGAGTCCATCCCTGCGGAAGGTGCCCGAAAAGCCGCCATGCCTCGGCCATCAGTACCTCGGTATCGCAGTAGCGACTGCTCAGCAGAAACTGCAGCACATCGAAAGGCAGATCACGCACCGGGTGCTCATGCGCCGTAAGGGCGATGGGCTCACGCAGTCCCGAATCCTCGATCGCCCCGTCAGCGGTAATGCGCGTCGGCCCGGCCGGCAGTTCCAGGCGCGTGCAGGTATTCCCGAATCCGTCGGTATACGATTTGCGCGGTATGGTGCGGCTCACCTGCATATTGTCGGCAATCACGTACTGCTGGCCACGTCCCAGGTGGGTGTGCAGCATCAGGATCATGTGGGTCGGGACCGGTGTCGCGTAGGTCAACTCGTAGCCAAATCGGATATGCATGTGCCCGCCCCTTGAGTGTTCGGGGACGATATCAATGCGCATCGATTCTTAACCATGCGTGGCCGGACCTCTATAGGCCTAGGATTTTTCCTACTGAGTTTGCCGGCAACGGGCTTGCAAAGCCTGCGCGTGGGGCAGAGTACGGTGATGACCTATGAAGAAACACACCGTTAAGCCCGCGATCCCGTCCGTGGCCGCCGTGGCACTCGCCAATGCCACGCACGCCGAACTCGTAGCCTACTTGAAGAGCAAGGTCGAAGAGCAGGACTGGGCCGCGGTCAGCAAGACGGCCAATGACCTGAACAATCTTGAAATTCTCGAAGCCCGATCGATGGCCCCTGCGAAAACCAACGCTGCGACACCTTCCTTGGCTTCGAATTCCTGACTCCCCTCACGGAAAACCGGCGATCCAGCAGGGGCAGGAGGGATGCTCCCGCCCCCGCGCCGGCAGGAACTCGCTACTGATGACTCTTCTGGCCCGGGTTGCGCGCGCGATCGGGCTCGCTCCCGGCGTTCGGCGTGCCGCCATGTCCCGTGCCACCTGTGGTGTCGGTGTCCTCACCCGAACCGGTGGTGCGCTTGTCCGAGGCCTTCTGGCCTTGATTGGGTTTCTGTCCACCCTTCTGCCCGGCCTGGCTGCTCGAATCGTGGCCCTGCGGGTTGCGGTCCATATTGCCGCCGCCGCCCTTCATGGGGTTCTTGGACTCGTTCTGAGGGTGTTGCTCGTTTGCCATGATGCTTCTACCTCGCGTGGTGTGGAGTGCCTACCCGGACACGGTCTCAGGTGCATCTCGCCTCCCGCAGCGGCGGGCGGCGTTTCGTAGGGTAGGACATGCCCGTCAGACAAGCGATACGGCAGTGCCGTGGATGGTTCAGGGCGGGTGGGACCTCCACCTCTGAAGTGGAGGTTTACCCGTGCCGGTCCCGGGATCAGTCGGTCACTCCCTCGTCTTTGGCGATGGCGCGGATCGCTTTGAGGTGTCCTTCAATGGTCGGCAGCACTGATTTGGCGAAGCCCTGGGCATCCGCATCCTTGCCGGTGGCAATTTCCCTGCGCAGCAGCCTGACCGTCTCCCGATGCGCTTTGATCTGGCCCTTGATGTAGGACTTATCGAACGTATCACCGGACAACAGCTTCAGCTTTGCGTGTTCGGCCATTTCTGAGACGCTGGCGCTCGTGGGCAAGGTGACGCCCTTGGTTGCAGCGAGCGCGGCGAGCTTGTCGTTCGCGGCGGTATGATCCTTGACCATCATGGAGCCGAAATCCTTGAGTTTCGGATCCGTCGCACTCTCCGCGGCCATAGTCCCGTCACTGATTTCTGCCAGTCCGCCTTCGGTGAGATGTTTATAGAAGCTCGCATCCGGGGTGTCGGCGGCGTAGGCCACCAACGGCGCGGCGCACAGCAGGAACAATAAATGGCGTTTCATAAGAGCGTCTCCTCTGGAAGGGTGTTTGAGTGTCATGGACTTTGCATCAGTGCGAATCAGGAGCGCGACCTGACCTGCAGTCAGTGCGGTCCCACATTAGTCAGTGCAGTCCCACCGGCACCCACCCGCGGGCCGAGGAGTCGCAGCCGGGCGCGGCCCAGTACTGTGACCGGCCTCACGACGCTCGAATATTGGAATGCTATAAACGGCCGCTATGGACTGCCCAAAGTGCGGCCACACTCAACAGGACACGATCAAATGCGAATCGTGCGGGGTCTATTTCGCCAAATTGATCCCGCCATCCGCCGTGACTCATCCCAGCGTCGCAGCCGCGCAGCCTTCGCGCGGGTTTGGTGTCGGCACGCTCATCCTGGCCGCAGCGGCCGCCGGCGCCGGTGTGTATTACCTGATGCGCGAGACGCCCGCCACACGCGCGCCCGCAGCGGTGGCATCGATTTCACCTGCGGCGAGCCCTCTCAATTCGGTCGTGCCAGCCCCTGCTGCTGCAGCCCGCTCTGCCCCGACTGTGGTCGGCGCAGTCGAGGCGGCCCGCAGTGCCACCGTGTTCATCCGCACGGCCTGGGGCCTTGGGTCCGGCTTCGTCGTCGATGCTGATTGCCACGTGATCACCAACCGGCACGTCGTGGAGACCGACGGCGCCCGGGTGGCGGCCAATGTTGAACGCACCCCGGAAATGCAGAACAGTATGGCCCTCACCCAACAGCGTCTGCTGAGTGCCATCTACGCGGCACAGCTGCGGCGGCGGGTCCTCGCCGGTCAGCCGGGCACTCACCTTGAGCAGATGCAGCTGGATGAGCGAATTCAACAGATGCAGCAGACACTGGCCACCCTGCCCCAGCAGGTGAACGCGAAAATCACCCAGACCGTGAACGATAGCGACCGCAGCGGCTTCTCGGTGACACTGATGGATGGCACGCACTACGAGGCGCTGCATGCGCAACTGTCCGAGACCGCGGATCTGGCACTCATCCAGCTGCCGGCAGATCACTGTCCGTTCATTGCCGCCGAGCGCGCCGCTCCCAGCGTGGGCGAGCGGGTGTACACGATTGGCAACCCCTCAGGGCTCGCCTACACCGTCACGACGGGGGTGGTTTCAGGAATGCGCGAAATCAATGGCAAACCCTATGTGCAAACCGACGCCCCCATCAACCCCGGTAACAGCGGCGGGCCGCTGATCAACGAACAGGGCCGCGTGATCGGCATCAACTCCATGGTCATGCGCGGGGTGACGGGAATCGGCTTCGCAATTCCCATCGAGGCGGTGTATGCGGAGTTTCCGCAGCTTGGCGGGGCGCCTTGAGACTCGAAGCAGAGCGCCCAGTTCAGCGTTTGGTCGCGCCGCGGCAGATCCGTTCCAATAGCTCTGGAAATTCCATTCCCGCCGCCCTGGCTGCTTGCGGCAGCAGGCTGGTGGCGGTCATGCCGGGCAGTGAGTTTGCTTCCAGGCACCAGAACTGACCTTCGGTATCGCGCCGGAAGTCGATGCGGCTGTAGGCACCCAATTTGAGTACCGCATGGGCGCGCAGCGCAAAGTCCTGCAGTTGAGCGGTCTGCGCTGCGCTCAAATCCGCGGGAAAGACTTCCCGCGCCCCGCCGGCCTGATACTTGGACCGGTAATCAAATACATCCCCCGGGGCGAAGATCTCACCCACCGGCAAGGCTACGCCCTCGAGGATACCGACCGTCAGTTCCCGTCCGGGAATGAATTTCTCGACCATCACTTCGGTATCAAAGCCGCGGGCACGCTGGAGCGCCGCCGGTAGCTCATCGGGGTTTCGCACCACGCTCAATCCCACGGTAGACCCCTGCTTGTTAGGCTTTACTACGACGGGCCATTCCAGTGTTGCTGCCACCTGTGCCGCCGTGGCGGGGGCCATCAGCCAATCTGCGGTGGGCACGCCCGCTGATCGGAACAGGCGCTTGCTCAGGTCCTTGTCCATGGCAGCGGCGCTGGAGATGTGATTACTGCCGGTGTACGCCATTCCGGCCAGATCGAGCATGGCTTGAATCCGACCGTCCTCGCCGGCACCGCCGTGCAGGGCCAGGAACACGACATCCACTTCGCGCACATCGAAGGTGGACGTCGAAATCGAAATCGCGCGCCCGCGCACGTTGGCGATTTCGCGATCCGATGGCGGCTGCGGCGCGACGCCGCCTGCCAGGAGTGCCTGTTCCGCACTCCGGGCAAGGCGCCCGGTGGCCGTGTCGACTGCAATGACCTCGAAACCCAGGCCACGCAATGCCGGAATGATCTGGGCGGCACTTGCGATGGAGACATCCCGCTCCTCGCTCGTCCCGCCAAATAGTACGGCAACCTTCACCGCCTTCAAATGTCCAGGTTCATCACCGACAGTGCGTTCTTCTCGATGAATTCCCGGCGCGGTTCCACCTGATCGCCCATCAATGTGGTGAAGATGTCATCTGCAGCCACGGCATCCTCGATGCGTACCTGCATCAGACGACGGGTCTCCGGATTGATGGTGGTGTCCCAGAGCTGCTCCGGATTCATCTCTCCGAGACCCTTGTAGCGCTGGATACTCTGCTTGCGGCGTGCCTGGTCGAACAACCACTTCATGGCGTCCTTGAAGCTGCCGATCTCGTGCCGATCATCCTCGCGGGTGACAAAAGCGCCCTCGCCGATAAAGCCCGACAGCGTGCGAGCCAGGTCAGAGATGCGCTGATACTCCGCGGACTCGAAGAACTCGCGCGGCAGGTTCTTGTGGGTGGTAGTGCCGTGCTGCGTTTTCTGCACGACGATGCGGGTGGCATGGCTGTCACCGGCCGGGCGCACTTCAATCTTGAAACTGCGGGTACCGTCATTGAGGCCGTTGAGGCGCTGGTCCAGTTCCCGGGTCCAGTCGCGCAGCCAGTCGATGCGGTCAAAATCCGACGGCTGCACTTCGGGCATGTAGATCAACTGGTCCAGCAACCGGTCGTCATAGCGGCGCGACCAGCGCTTGATGATGGCCTGGACTTCGGTGTACTTGCGGGCCAGCTGTTCCAGGCCCGCGCCCGTCAGTGGAGGGGCAGAGGAATTCACGTACAGGCCGGCATTGTCGAGGGCGGCACTGAGCAGCAGCGCATTCAACTCAGCGTCGTCCTTGACGTACTGCTCCTGCTTGCCGCGCTTGAGTTTGTACAGCGGCGGTTGCGCAATATAGATATGCCCGCGCTCGATGAGCATCGGGATCTGGCGGTAGAAGAACGTCAGCAGCAGGGTGCGGATATGGCTGCCGTCGACGTCAGCGTCTGTGTTATGGCAGCAGAGGCCGCCCATGCCAGCAATGAAGTTCTCGTCCCCTTCAACAGAGAAGTCGTAGACCTGGCCATTTCCCGGAGCGACCTCTTCGATACTGTTAATGGGCAGCGACATGAGGTCACCGTCAAGCAGCTCGAAGCGTCGATTGATACCGGGTTCTTTGATATCGCCAAGATGCTTGATGAGCGATGCTGCCCCGGTATGGTCGCCCCATACCGTTTGCAGGCCTCTCAGATCCTCGGTGGCAGAGATCGTGATCGTCCACCACCGGCGGCTCGTTTGGCACGGTGCGCCGCGGATCTCGCGCACGACACCATCGGGCTGGTGCTCGGACAGTGAGGCGACGGTGCCCAGACTCGAGAGCAGATACATGACGCCACTCGCAATGTCGTACGAGCTCGTGCTCCAAACAACGTGGCCACCGCTTACCGTGCCGTCGCCAAGCAGGTAGCCACGCAGGAATGAGGCGCGCAGGTCTTCGGATA
>DASXFV010000011.1:0-21880 GCA_036489445.1 Steroidobacteraceae bacterium
GGCGGAAATCAACATCAGACCATCGTTGCCCACGCGCTCGGCCAGGAGGGTTGCGATCGCCGGACCCGTGATTCCACCAATGGTGCCCCCCGCTGCAATAAAGCCGAACAGCCGCTTCGCCTGACTGCGCGAGAAGATGTCGGCCATGAAGCTCCAGAACACCGAGATGATGAGCATGTTGAACACACTCACCCAGATGTAGAAACCGGCGGCCACGTAGCGATCCGATACCTTGCTGCCGGAAAACAGCAAGTAGAACCCCAGGATGGTCAGGGCAATGAAGCCATATACCCAGGGCAGGAAGTTCGACAGCTTCACGCGCGAGGCCATGCCGGCGTACAGCGGCGCCAGTATCAGAGTGCCGATGAAGGTGCCGGTAAACAGCTCTTGATAATGATGGGCGCCGTACACGGTGCCCATGGCATCGCGTACCGGCTTGATCACCGAGTAGCTGCCGAACAGGAAGAAGAAGTACAGCATGCTCGTGACCACGGCGGAGAGTTCGTGGGGCTCCACGCCTGCCAGCGACTTGAAGATCCCCGCAATGAGGCCAGGTTTATCGCGCTGAGACATGTTGCTTCCTTGAAAAGGTCTGGAAATTGTTGGAAAAACCGCCGGCCTGGAGTTCGAAGCGCGCGGGACTATAGCCTAACAGTGGTCCAGGATTGAAGCTGTCCAGCCCACGCTGCCAGCTACTACACCTGTGCCGGCAATGGCAGCGGTGGTCCGCCGCGCAGCGCCTCCTGCCGGGCCCGCAGGATTTCGTAGCGTTTCCCCAGCAGCAGGGCACCCGCCCCCCAGATCAGGGAAATGCCGAATCCGGCCGCAGCCGACCCGATGACCCGCAGGCCCATGGCACGCAGTCCGGTCTGCATCCAGGCGGCACTCAAATCGCCGAATCGGTATACCACCGTATCGATGACATTTTTGGTCTTGTAGCGATCCTGCTGGGGGACCACCGTAAAGCAGATCTCGCGGCTGGGACGGGCGATGGCGTACTGGGAAACCTGACGGATCACCTGCAGCGCCTGGATCATCAGCAGTGTGGGCGACAGTGCCAGGCCGATGAAGGCAACCACCATGATGATGGGGTTGAGAATCAGCCCTGCCGTCACGCCGAAGCGATGGACATATCGTCCCAGGCCAAACAGCAGAATGATGGCGGCGAGGACGTTCACCACGAGCGAAATGTCGGCGA
This sequence comes from Steroidobacteraceae bacterium, assembly GCA_036489445.1. GTDB lineage: Bacteria > Pseudomonadota > Gammaproteobacteria > Steroidobacterales > Steroidobacteraceae > DAIDKA01. The sequence goes on from DASXFV010000011.1 coordinate 1,199, forward strand.
TTGCCACAGCGCGATTGGCAACCCCTGAGAAGGCCTGGGCAATCACATCGGTCTGCAAAAAATAAGCGACGGTGTTGACCCAGGTCATCAGCAGAATGAAGGCGGCCTGGTGGCGCGAATAGGCGGAAGTCAGCAGCTGGCGGAAGCCATCGAGCGCGCTGCCGGCCAGATCGTGATCCAGGGTGGTGGGCTGGCTGTCCGGACTCTCCCGCTGCAACCGCACCTTGGCGCGCATCAGCAGATGCACCAGGACGATAACCACCAGGAAACCAGCCGCGGCGATGAGCAGCAGACCGCCGAGGCCCGTGGTATGCACCGCCGAGCGGGTCACCAGCGGGCCCGCGATGGCGCCGAGGCTGCCACCCGCGGCGATCAATGCGAACAGGCGCGTGGCCTGGGAGGGGCTGAACAGGTCGGACATCAAAGTCCAGAACACCGAGATCATGAACAGGTTCACGACGCTGAACCAAACGTAGTAGGCGCCGCCAATCCAGCGGTTGTCGGGCATGAGTTTGAACAGCACCTGGAACAGCAGCACATTCAACACCCAGAACCAGAACACGCCGGGCAGCAGCCGGTTCAGACGCACCCGTGCTGCCAGCCATGCGTAGATGGGCGATGCGATCAAGGTGCCGATGAAGGTGCCGGTGAACAGCAGCTGCAACTGATCGGTACCAAATACCGTCGCGACGGTGTCGCGTACCGGCCGGAGAATGTAGTAACTGGCCAGCAGCAGGAAATTGCAGGCGAAGGCCAGAATCACCGCGCGCCGCTCGTGCGGCAGGACCTGTGTGCCGCGGGTCAGCAATCCCTCAAGGCGCCGACCCGACACGATTCAACGCAGGATAGCCAGGCGCGCCAGGTTGCTCTGGACGGTGACATCCAGTGCACCGCGATCGGCGTACCAGCGGCGCACGGCGTCCACCAGCACGATGGCGGCCTCGCGCTCCGGTTCCTGGGCGGCGTCAACGCGCACCAGATCGCTCAGGATGTTTTTGCGGCGCAAAGGCGTGGCGCGCGTCAGCCGCCGCAACCGCAATCGGCGCAGCGCCGCTGCCGGAACCACGGTTCCCGACTCATCATCCGCCTGTTCCGAGCGGGATTGGGCCAGCCGGAACAGCGCGTCCGCGGGCGGCACCGTTGCGGTGGAATCGGTACGCGAGGGCCGAACCCAGTTCTGGCACCACTCCAGATAGTCATGGGGCGAGCTGCGCAGCGCCGGGTCACTGATCGCAACGCAGATGTGCGGCAGTGCCAATGCCAATGGCACGGCTTCAGTCCACAGACGCTCACGCATCAGATATTCAATGTCGCCCAGATACGCATCAAGCATCCTGGAGCGACCGCGCCGGGAGTTCGGGCGATCCAGTATCGTGCTTCCCGAGCCACGCTCTGGTGTCGGGCGTTGAGTCTCAACCGCCATATTGTTCCTTCATCTGACAGTCACCCGTGCGGTCGCGTCGTTGAACGAAGCATGGGACATCTTGTTCCGACGGGGAGTCCGTGGGTGCATCTTGGCCGAAGTGTGGGCGCTTTGCCAATTTCGGGCGAGATTTGACTTTTCCCGCAAGCGAGTGGCGCGCTAATTCAAGCGCCTGCGCCGCAGCAGCAGCCAGCGTCCGGGGGAAGTGGCCGCCACACCCAACAGCACTCGCCAAGTGAGACGCCGCGCCCAAGGCGTAGGACGCGGCGGGATCGCCGTGTAGAACATTGCGCCAACGTCACGATGCAGCTGCCAAGTTTGACAGGCAATGTGCCATTCACGCCCGCCGGCGCGCAGCACAATGTCCGCACTTGTCAGCATCTCAACGCTGACCTTGTGCAAGGTTGCGGGCAGTGTCACCGTCTCGCGGCAGATCAGCGAAAGCTGGGCAGGCGCGAGCACGCCTGGTCCCGCAACCGGATCGGCGAACGGCGCGAGGATCTCACCCACCAGCGTGATTCCGGCTGGGCAGGGCCCGGGCAGGCATTTCACGGCACCTTCGAAGCGCAGGATTTGCGGCGGCGCATTCAACCAGCCGTCTCCAGTTCCCACACGGTAATAGGCGCACCGCGGCGCAGCCAGAAACCGGCACCGATCTCGCGGAAGGAGCGCCGCAGACGGGTGCGATACCACTCTCCCGTGCGCCTGTGCACCTCGGCATCCGTGCGGCGGCGGTCGCAGTTCTGCCGCCAGTCGATCGCGGTCAACGCACCAAAATACAGGACCGCGCGACACAGACGCCCCAGATTCGCCAGCGCGCGCGCGGCGGCGCGCTCATCCAGGTACTGCACCACGTCGTAGCAGATCACCAGGTCAAATGGCGCCGGGCTGCGCCAGCTGTCCACGGTCCCGTGCTCCCAGCCAAAGCGCTCGCACAAATACTCGCTGACATCCAAGCCCACATAGCTGACCTTATGGAAGGCCTTCTCAAGTGGTTTGCGCAACATGCCCGTGCCGCAGCCGGCATCCAGGATGCGCCGCACCGGCAGGCCGATATGCCCGACGTACGCAATGATCAGCTGGGCTCGGGCCCGCATCTCCGCCGGGGTGGTGACCGCAGTGTGGGGGTCAAAGTAGAACTTCTGGTAATACGCCCGATCAAAGCCCAAGTTCACACCGCGTCATTTACAGGCCGAGAGGGCCCTGGCGCAGGACTATGCAACAGTCCGGGTCGGGTTGGCGAGGCCGTCCGCAAGGCATTGCTGCAGGAGCGGCGCACGGGTAAATTGCACGCCCATGACAACCCACCCAGTTTCGGCCAGGGGCCCAAAACCCCGGCGGCGCAACGCCATCTGGCCCTGGCTGCTCATGCCCATGGTCATCCTCGCGATATTTGCGGTACTGCATAATGTGCGCCGTTCCGGCGGGGGGAACGATCAGGACAGCAATTTCGGAATCGGGATGCCGTAGAATCCCGCCCCCCTTCACTCACTGCCCTCTCCCATGGCTCGTATTCCGAAAGTCGGCTTTGTCAGCCTCGGCTGTCCCAAGGCGCTGGTTGATTCCGAGCGCATCCTTACCACGCTGCGCTCCGAAGGCTATGCGGTCGCCCCCACCTACGACAAGGCGGACCTGGTGGTGGTCAATACCTGTGGCTTCATCGACGCCGCCATCGACGAATCCCTGGATGCCATCGGTGAGGCGCTGGAACACAATGGCCGGGTGATCGTGACCGGCTGTCTGGGGGCACGCCCGGAGCGCATTCTCGAACGCCATCCCAGTGTGCTCAAAGTGACCGGACCCCATGCCTATGAGGACGTCATGGCTGCGGTGCATGAGCATCTGCCGCCGCGACATGATCCTTTTGTGGACCTGGTGCCGGCGCAGGGCGTGCGCCTGACACCACGGCACTATGCGTATCTGAAGATCTCCGAAGGCTGCAACAACAAGTGCAGTTTCTGCATCATTCCCGCTCTGCGCGGACGGCTGGCCAGCCGTCCCATCGACGAGGTGCTGCGCGAGGCCGAGCGCCTGGTGCACGCCGGGGTGCGCGAGCTGCTGGTGATTTCCCAGGACACCAGCGCCTATGGCGTGGACATCAGGTACCGTGCGGCGCAGTGGCACGATACCGCCTACGAGACCCGGTTCATCGATCTGGCGCGAGGCCTGGGGTCACTGGGCGCGTGGGTGCGGCTGCACTATGTCTATCCCTATCCACACGTCGATGAAGTCATCCCGCTGATGAATGAACGCAAGGTACTGCCCTATCTGGATATTCCATTCCAGCACGGCAGCCCCAGCGTGCTGAAGCGAATGAAGCGACCTGCGCACGCAGTGAATACGCTGGATCGCATTCACGCCTGGCGTCGCGAGTGCCCGGACCTGACCCTGCGCAGCACTTTCATCGTCGGTTTTCCCGGCGAAACCGAGGCCGAGTTCGACGAACTGCTGCAGTGGCTGACTGCAGCGCAGTTGGACCGGGTGGGCTGTTTCAAATATTCCCCGGTCGAGGGCGCTGCGGCCAACTCGCTGGACGCACATGTGAGCCCGGCAATACAGCAGGAGCGCTACGAGCGTTTCATGCAGCACGCGCGAGCCATCAGCGCGGAGCGTCTGCAGCGCCGGGTGGGCACGACCATCCAGGTACTGGTGGACGGCGTCGAGGGCCGCACTGCCCTCGCACGCAGTGCAGCGGACGCGCCGGAAATCGACGGCCTGGTACGAATCACCGCTGGCAGCAAACTCAAGATCGGCGAGTTTACCCAAGTTCTGGTCACCAAGGCCGACGCCTATGATTTGACCGCGAGAGTGGCGGCTGCGCGCAGCTGATCGCGGCGCTTTTCGCGAGGTGCATTGGCCTCAGGCCTGCAACGCGTGCAGCGCCTTGGGCGACAACACCCATTCCAGAGTCGCCTCACCCACACGCGGTGCGCCCGCAAAGGCCAGACACGCCACTCCGCCCTTCCTGAAATGCAGGGACAGTTTTGCACCAGGGCCCGCGATGCACACCGCCAGCAAACGTCCCAGGTCCGGTTCATGACCGACCACCGCGATAGCCTTGGCGTCGTGGGCACGCAGCACCGCCAGAACGCGGGCCGCGGTTCGACCCGGTGCCAGCACCGATTCCTCTACGGGTTCCGGCAAGCCGGCCCGATGCAGGATGGTCGCAGTTTGCCGGGCGCGCACCAGAGGGCTGCTGATCAGACGGTCCACCGGTCCAGCGGATTGCATCAGGTTCACCACCGACTTTGCCGTCCGCTTGAAGCGGCGCGCGCCGACCGCGGTGAGCGGGCGCTGGCGATCATCAGGCCAGCGTTTCGCATCCCGTTCGGCGGCAATCGCGTGGCGGACCAGATATAGCCGCATCTCAAACGACCGACGCCGCGGGCAACGGCGGTTTGCCTAGGATCATGTCTGAGGCCTTCTCCGCGATCATGATCACCGCGGCATTGGTATTGGCGCCCACAATGGACGGCATGATCGACGCATCGACGACCCGCAGGCCCGTCAGTCCCTGCACACGCAATTCAGGGCTGACCACCGAATCGGGTCCGACACCCATCGCGCAGGTGCCCACCGGGTGCTGGGTGACGCTTGCCGTCGCGCGAATATAGGCTTCGAGCTGGGCATCGGTCTTCAGCGCCGAGCCCGGAGCGGTTTCCTGCGTCACCAGGTCCGCCTGCGGCCGGGTACTGTAGATGTGCCGCGCCGCCTCGATGCCCCGCTTGGCGGTCTCCAGGTCATCGGGGTGCTGGAACAGGTTCAGCAGAATGCGCGGTGCATCGGTGGGGTTCGCGGAACTCAAGGACAGACGGCCACGACTCTTCTGGTGCAGGACCACAACCCCGGCTGTGATGCGATCATCCTGTCGACCGGAAAAGCCCGGGAACCAGATCTTCGCGTCCATGCGCACCGGATTGCACATCAGCTGCACGTCCGGCTGCGCCAGGTCCGGGCGCGTACGGATGATCACATTGCAGCTGTTGATCTGCGTGGCCAGAGGTCCAGTGCCGAACATTGCCCATTGAACGACCGAAGTTGCGATGCGATCAAAGCGCAGCTCATTAAGAAATGTCACGCGCCGCCGGGCCGCGAACTCCACCGGCACATGAGGATGCTCGGACAGATTGCTGCCCACCCCCGGCAGATCCAGAACCGGCTTGATTCCATGGCCACCCAGCTGCGCGGCCGGCCCAATACCGGAAAGCATGAGCAGCTGGGGCGTGTTGTAGGTCCCACCGCACAGGATCACTTCGCGATCAGCACGAACTATGTGCAGCTGACCGTTCTGCAGGTACTCCACGCCCACTGCCCGATCCTTTTCCAACAGCACACGCGTCGTCAGCGCCTGCAGTTCCACACTCAGATTCCCGCGCCCCATCGCCGGATGCAGATAGGCCCACGAGGTGCTGGCGCGACGACCGTGGCGGTCGATGTTCACCTCGCCACGGGCAAACCCCTCCTCCATCTGCGCGTGCAGATCGTCTGTGACATTGAAGCCGGCCGCCGCGGCGGTCTGCATCAGCGGCTCATGCAACAGCCTCGAGGTGTTGATGGGTGTGACCGGTAGGGGACCGCTCGCGCCATGATATGGGCCAGCGCCACGCCAGCTGTTCTCCATGCGCTGAAAATACGGCAGCACATCGCGATACCCCCAGCCCTCGCAGCCCTGATCACGCCAGGAATCGAAATCTGTGGAATGCCCGCGCATGTAGAACATGCCGTTGATGGAGCCGGAGCCGCCCAGCACCCGGCCGCGAGGCAGCGGCAGCCGCCGACCGTCCAGATAGGGTTCCGGCTCGCTCCAGTAGCCCCAGGAGAATTCCGGACGGAACAGGGCGCGCAGGAAACCCAGCGGCATGCGCAGCAGGAAATGGTTATCCAGGCCGCCGGCCTCCAGCAGCAATACACTGCGGTCGGCCTGTGCGCTCAGACGCGCCGCCAGGACACATCCCGCCGAGCCGCCACCGACGATGATGTAGTCGTAACTCTTGGCAACATTCGTCATGCCGGATCCTATTGCAGGCGAGTGGAACGGATGTGCGCAAAACGCCCGTTCACGATGCTGTAGTGCACGAAACTCACGATGTGGATGCTCTCTCCCTTGCGTATGGGCCCCGCGATGAACTCCGGCCAGTCTTCGAGGGCATGGAATTCGGTGGCGATTTCCGCTGCCAGACCGGCTTCATCCGCGATGACATCACGGATGACCAGGGTTTCGCGGATTTTTGCCTTGACCTCGCGGTAGAAGTCGAGAATGGCCTGCCGACCACGCAGAATCCTGCGCTTGCCCAGCTCCAATACCACGTCGTCCGCGTAGTACCTGCCGAAACCCTCGAAGTCATCGCGATTGAAGCTCGCGATGTACTCGGCGAACAGCTGCTTGTTCATGCCCATCCCTTTCTGGTTCTGGGGCAGCAGTGTCGTGCCGTCAGCACACCTTGCGCAAGCCCTGCCAGGAGCCGCCGGATCACGGCCCCTCCACCTCGTAGCCCTTTGCCTTCAGGGCCGCCAGAATTCCGCGGGTGCCAATCAGCTCGTGGATGGGCTTCAGGGCAAGCGTTGAACGATTGTTGGCCAGCGCCAGATCGACCTCGTGATCCCAGCCGGTATTCGAATCGTCGATGAGTTCCTTCGTTCGGGAGGAGGAGGACACGGCGGCGGTACACACATCCATGGTCTTCGGCACCATCAGCCGGCGCAGTGCCGCCACGTCACCCAGCGCCCAGGCCGCAGCCTCCTCCTGCATCGGCTCCATGCCCGTCTCCAGCCGTTCGACTACGGCCTCAAGACAGTTCACCTGGGCGTCACGCGGAATCTGCCCCAGCTGTTTCACCAGGTCACGCGGTTCATCGACTTTCAGTCTGGACTGACGAATCGGCACGCCGCGCTTGCGAGCCATTTTGACGACCTCGTCCTGGGCCTGATTGCCGGGCGCCAGATGCGCGAAGTCCAGAGCTTCGCGATACAATCGCAGCGCCGCGAATATCGGTTTGAGACGCTCAATCCGGTGATCGCCGGCATCATAGCGACGGACAAGCGCCATCAGGCGACCGTACAAACGCGGCGGCAGGATGTCCCTCAGCCGGGCATCGCCATCCAGGACCTGAACGCCGCGCCACTGGAAATAGAGTCGAACCCAGGTGAACGGATTGGCGTGAACGCTGACCGCGGGGTTGGTGGGAATGACCGCCTGGACTTCGCCCAGCACCGACTCCACTTCCTTCGACTTCCAGATCATCTTCCGCGGTAATGGATCCAGCGTTCCCAGAAGCCATAAAACGTGATCGCCCCTGGACACCCGCCACAGACGCGGTCCCGGCCGTTCGCCCGTGACTTCGACTTCCTGCACCGGGAGGGGCTGCTCAGTGGCAGGCGGGGTAATCGCTGGCACTGCCGCAACAGCCGGCGCCGCGGCGGCGGGACGGCCAAGTAAAGCTATCGTTCCTGCCACCAGAACGACAGCCAAAAACGGCGAATTTCGATCCTGTGATGCGTGCATGCCCAATATGGTACCCGACGCCGCACCCGCGTCCGGGGCGGCCACCTCGCGTGGCCACAGCACATTAGCCGGATTGGCAGGTTGAACGCGGGCTAACTAGGCGTCAAGATAAGCGGCGGATCACATTGATTCGGCAACCTTTGCAGGATCGCCGTTTCGCGATGGCTGGGCGACTGAGTGATGTTGGCGCACGAAGGGGAACGGCAGTGAAGAACCGATGGATTTCGACCCGGGCGGTAACGGGCGCCTGCTTACTCGCAGGGGTGGCGGCACTGCCCGCCCATGCCCACCACTCATTTGCCATGTATGATCAAACCCAGACCCTGGTGCTGACCGGGGTGGTGTACCAGTTCGTTGCCCAGGCAAACCATGCCGAACTTCATGTCTATCTGATCGGTGCGGACGGTAAGCTGGAAAAGGACAAGGATGGCAAGCCACACTCCTACGGTGTGGAAATGGCGGGTGCAGCCGCTGTGGCCGAACAGGGCATCACGGCGACCACGATGCCGGCCGGCACCATCATCAGTTTCAAGGTGAATCCGCTGCGCGTCGGCGCGGATTTCGGGTCCAAGGTGGGCAACAGCGCGATCGCCAAATGCCCATGGAAGACCCCCCCCGTCCCAGGAAAGACTTGCGATACGGTACAGGGTCGGGAACTCCTGGGTGCAGCCAACTTCTAGCAGCAGCGCGCCTTGAACAGTTTCGCAGTATGGCTGTCCACGACCTTCCCCAGCGTTTTCCTGCAGACGCACGAAGCCTGGGCGATTCCCATCGTCCAATCGCTGCACATCACGGGGATCGGGATCGCGGTCGGGTCCGCCCTGATGATTACTCTGCGGGTGCTGGGATGGGCGGGGACCGATCAAACCCTTCAGGAAAACCGCATGCGGTTCGGACCCTGGCTGACAGGCGCACTGTGCCTGCTCCTGGCCAGCGGGCTGCTGCTGATTCTGGCGGAGCCGGTCCGGGAACTCATCACTATTTCGTTCTGGCTGAAGATGTTCTGCGTGGCAGCGATGGTCCTGATCTTCAATGCCTATCAGGCTTCGGTCAGGAAACACGGCTCACATTGGGAGCAGACGCTGCTCAAACGTCGTTCGGTGCGGCTGGCTGCAGTGCTGACCTTCATCCTGTGGGGCTGCATCATCATTCTGGGACGATTGATCGCCTACGACCACATCTGGGGTCACCTGTCACCGGCGACGAAGGCTTAACCAGAGCGTGGACTTTTCCGTACTCCTGAAGAGTCTCGAGAATTCCAGCCTGGCCAGCAGCCTGCGCAGCTCGCTGTATTTTTTCCCCTTCCTGGAAGCGATCCATGTCATGGCCCTCGGTATGGTCTTCGGCACCATCCTGGTAGTCGATCTACGTGCACTGGGGTTCGCGTCGAAAAACAGATCCTTTATCCGCATTTCGTCCGAGCTCCTGCCAATCACGTGGGGCGCATTTGCAGTATCAGCGTTGACCGGTTCGCTGATGTTCATCACCAACGCGCGGGTCTACGCCCATAACACATCCTTCCAGATCAAGATGCTCCTCCTCCTCCTGGCGGGCCTGAACATGGCCGTTTTCCACCTGACCGCAGGCCGGACCACGGCGAAGTGGGATAGAGCGCCGTCTGCTCCCGGTATCGGCAGGGTTACGGCAGCGGTGTCCGTCGGGGTGTGGATCGCAGTGATCTTTGCAGGCCGCGTCATAGGATTTACGACCACCGGGGCGCAAGCCAAGGAAGCGCCGCCGCCGACGATCAACTTCGATGATTTTCTTTCCGGAACACCCGGGGACAGCGCGCCAGCACCAAGTGCCGGCCAGACCAAGCGGGCGCCTGTGGATCAGCGGTAGCTGCCAGGGCGCGGCCAGGTTCGCCGCGCCCCGGCCGGGAGTACCTAGCCCACCTGCTCGGCAGGTTTCTCGCGCGCTCTGGCGAGCGCCTGGACGTCGGACGCTCGGAGTGCCTTGCCGCCGATTGCCCAGTCGCCCCCCTCGAACTCGTTGATGCGCACCCAGGTGACGGGCCGCAAGTTTTCCCCCTCCACCTCGATCATCGCCTGGGTGACCTTCGCAATGAGGTCCTGTTTCTGTCTCGGGGTGAAGACGTCTTTGATTACATCGATTGTAACGAGTGGCATTGCAGATTCTCCGGTTGTTCAGCCGCGCACCGGCGGCCTTCCCCGGGGACCATGACACCGGGCCCATGGGCAATGCTTGCAGATTCCCTGTAGAACGCCGGGAAAATTGGCGGCGAGTCGCCGCCGGATCTATTCTAGGAGGCATGATTTACCAGTTCGGCCCATTTGAGCTGGACTCGGCGACCATGGAGCTGCGTGCGGACGGCGAATGCCGCAGCCTCGAGCCGCAGGTCTTTGCGTTACTCGCATTGCTCGTCGAAAACCACGTGCGGGTGGTTTCCAAGGACGAGATCATCGAGAAGGTGTGGGACGGCCGGACCATCTCCGATGCCGCGGTGGCGAGCCGGGTGAAATCCGCACGTCATGCCCTCGGCGACGACGGTCAGTCGCAGCGCTTCATCAGAACCATCCACAGCCGTGGATTTCGGTTCATCGCGGATATCCACACCTTGCACGGCTCCTCTGCGGCGGGCGGGGAACCAGCATCGCGACCGTCGCTTGCAGTGCTGCCGTTTCACTGGGAGGGGGCACCAGCACTTCATGAGACGCTTGCCAGCGGGCTACCGGACGAGTTGATCACCGAGCTGTCGCGGTTGCGCTGGCTGTTCGTCACCGCTCGCGGGTCGTCATTTCGCGTGGGTACGGGGGACTGCAGATACGGCGAAGTCGGCAGATTGCTGGGTGTGCGCTACTGCCTGTGCGGGGCACTCGAGGTCTCGAACCGGCGCCTTACCGTCACCGTAAAGCTCGTGGATACCCTGGATGAGGGCATTGTGTGGGCAGACCGCTTTTCCGGCGGTGTCGACGATGTCCATTCGATTCGCGAGCAGATCTGTGGCCGGGTTCTCACAGCACTCGACCTCCGAATTCCAATGCACGAAGCTTCCCGGGCCCGACTGGCGGCGCCCGAGGATCTCGATGCCTGGTCCGCCTATCACCTGGGCCTGCAGCACATTTATCGCTTCAATCGGACCGACAACCTGGCAGCCGCGCACCTGTTCCAGCGTGCAGTCACACTTGATCCGTGCTTCGCGCGTGCGCATGCCGGCTTGTCGTTCGTCCACTTCCAGACTGCGTTCATGCGATATACCGCGGACCTGCCCAGTCAGATTCGCCAAGCGCGCCACCATGCGGAGCGCGGGTTGGAACTTGATCCGCTGGATCCTTTCGTCAATTTTACGATGGGGCGCAGTTATTGGCTCGAGGGAGATCTTGATAGCAGCCTGAGTTGGCTGGAGCGCGCAACGAGCATCAGTCCGCACTATGCGCAGGGCATTTACGCCCGGGCATGGACCGAAGCTCTTGCCGGGCACGCCCGCGAAGGACGGACGCACGTCGATCTGGCGATGCAGCTAAGCCCGATCGATCCGCTCTATTACGCCATGCTGGGAACGCGGGCGTTCACACACATGGTCCTCGAGGAGGATACCGAAGCCGCCTATTGGGCGGAGCGTGGCGCGCGTTCCTCCGGCGCGCACGTACTGATGGCAATGATCGCGGCAGCCGCGCACTCACTGAATGGCGACGCTGAGCGCGCCGCGCGGTGGGCGGCAAACGTTCGTGAGCGCAACAGCGCCCTCGGGCGCGAGGATTTTTTCCGCGCCTTCCCGATGAAGCCGCACGCAATGCGGGCACGCGCAGCGCAGGCGTTGCGAAATCTGGGGTACTGAATCTGCTAATCCTGTCGAACGGCTCGCGCATCCTCGCGCACGGTGACTGACGCGGACTTACCTTCGAGAGTGAACACGATGGGAAAACCGGAGTCGCGATCAAAGAACTTGAGATCCGACTCTGGAGCGAGTCTCACGTCGGGCTGGCCGCCCCCAACATTGCTGATGACGAGGTCGCCATTGTCGACGTGGATGGTAATACTTCCTCGTCCGTCTGTGAATTTATAGGTCCCGGCAAAACGCCGAAGTGCAGCAGGCGCCAATGTCACGACGGATTTCTCCAAGGGAGCCATTCCGGGCCACCCGTAGATGCGGCCGATTGTGATCTCCAGCTCCTGGGCAAGCCGGCCGCCATTATCGGAATTCGTCATGATGGCAATTCCGGCGGTTCCGTCCAGAAATGCCGTCACATCCGCCTGGAAACCATCATCAGCTCCGCTGTGTCCGAACCGAATTCCGTCCGCCGAGATGATGGGCCCCAACCCATGGTTGTTCATGCCGGGAGTTAGCATTTCGGTCGTCATTGTCCTGTTGAGGATTTGTCCCATGCCGCGATATGAACGTTGAACTTCAATCAGATACCTTGCGAGGTCGGACGCAGTCGTCCACAAGCCGGCGGCAGCCATTTCGGGATAGACGTGCCACCCACCTGGGACTTTGACCCCGGCGCTGTCGTACCCAGATGCGGCACGCGCTTGCCACTTAATAGGCAATGGCTGCTCATATGTACTGCTGCTCATGCCAAGGGGTTTCAAGACGGTTTCGGCCATCAACGCAGGAAAGCGCTGTGCACTGACGTCACTCAGCATCAGTTGCATGATCGTATATCCGCCTCCGGAGTATCGCCAGCTCTGACCCGGCACTTTCCAGACGCGAATCGCTTCCGTGTTGCCCCTGCCATTTAGGACATCCAGAACGGATGGAACCTTGACAGTACGGGCGTAACCAGGAAACCCCCACACTGTGGTGCCCGCCGTGTGGTTGAGTATGTTTCGCAGGGTGACCTTGTGCTCCGTGGTGAATTGATTGTCAGGCAGCCGCCAGCTCTTGAGTTCATCGTTGACGTTGGCGTCGAGGTTCAATTTCCCTTGTTGCACCAGTCGCAGTGCAGCGAGCGCCGCAATGGGCTTGCTGATCGATCCGGCTTGAAACAACGTATCCGGCGTGGCTCTGATCCCGCTCTGCTTGTCGGCGTACCCATAGGCTCTGGCCCATTCGATCCGTCCGCCGTTAACGACTGCAATGCTGACGGCTGGAACTTTTAGTTGGTCCATCCGCTGCACCAGTGATACGGGGGCGTGTATTTCGCCCTTGATCACCACCAGCGGGCTGACAGCTCGCTCCATTACGGCGATGTGGTCGGCTGGGCTTACGGCCTCACTGCGCGTTGCCGCAACGAGCAGCATGCATGCTAGGAACGTCTTCATTCAGTCGCTCCGAAGATAAGGGATTGCTGAGTTGGCAGGAGCAAAAGACGTGCCACATCGTGATTGCTGCCAAGCCGCTGATTTTGTGGGGGTCGCAGCCGCTACCAGTCAATTCACGACTGTCCGCGGACTGTCCGCTGCAATGTCCGCGGACAGTCACGCCTGCCGCTTTCTAGATCTAGCCGAGCGCCTTGACGATCTCTTCTGTCATTTTTTTCGCATCGGCGAACAGCATCATGGTGTTGTCGCGGAAAAACAATTCGTTGTCCACGCCCGCATAGCCGGAGCCCATGCCACGCTTGATGAAAAGCACGGTTTTGGCCTTTTCGACATCGAGGATCGGCATGCCGAAAATCGGTGATTTGGGATCGGTCTTCGCGGATGGGTTGGTGACGTCATTGGCGCCGATCACATAAGCAACGTCGGCCTGGGCGAATTGCGAATTGATGTCTTCCAGCTCAAAGACTTCGTCATAGGGCACATTGGCTTCGGCCAGCAGTACGTTCATATGGCCCGGCATACGGCCCGCCACCGGATGAATGGCATAGGACACTTTCACGCCTTCGGCCTTGAGCCGATCGGCCATCTCGCGCACCGCATGCTGCGCCTGAGCCACCGCCATGCCGTAGCCGGGCACGATGATCACGCTGGCGGAGTTCTTCATGATGAAAGCGGCGTCCTCCGCCGAGCCCTGCTTGACCGGTCGCGTCTCCTTGATCCCGGCGGCCGCCACTTCGCCGCCGAAACCACCCGCAATCACCGAAATGAAGCTGCGGTTCATCCCCTTGCACATGATGTAGGAGAGGATGGCGCCAGATGAGCCCACCAGCGCGCCGGTGATGATCAGGGCCGTGTTCTCCAGCGTAAAGCCAATGCCCGCTGCCGCCCAGCCGGAATAGGAATTCAGCATCGACACCACCACCGGCATGTCTGCGCCGCCAATGGGAATGATCAGGGTAATGCCGAATACGAAGGACAGGCCAGTGATGGCCCAGAACGCCCAATGCGGCTGGTCCATGGAAAAATAGACGATCAGTCCGAGGATCATCAGCAGGATCAGGAGATTGAGGACGTGCCGCGCCGGAAGAATGATCGGCGCGCCCGACATGTTGCCGTTCAATTTGGCGAAAGCGATGATCGAACCGCAGAAGGTGATGGCGCCGATGGCCACGCCCAGGCTCATTTCAATCAGGCTCTGGGTCCGAATGGCGCCCTCGGTGCCAATGCCGAACGCCTCGGGAGAATAAAGCGCCGCGCCGGCAATCAACACCGCAGCCAGACCGACCAGTGAGTGAAAGGCCGCCACCAGCTGGGGCATGTCGGTCATGGCGATACGCCTGGCCGTCACCGCACCGATGCCGCCGCCGATCACCAGGCCGCCGACAACCAAGCTCCAGGTCAAAGGGTCGGTGACGCCAGCCACCCATAAGGTGGTCAGCACAGCGATGGTCATGCCGACCATGCCGTTGCGGTTACCCGTGCGCGAGGTGGCCGGGGATGCCAGGCCTTTCAGCGCGAGAATGAACAGCACTCCCGCAACCAGGTACAGAAGCGCCGCCAGATCCGCCTTGCCCGTCACTTCTTGTCTTTCTTCCTGTACATGGCCAGCATGCGCGCGGTGACCAGGAAGCCGCCAAAGATATTGACACTCGCCAGGATCAGAGCGACAAACCCCAGGATTTTTGAGGTCCAGGACGCTCCATGGACGGCCGGCACCGCCACCGCGATCAAAGCGCCGACGATGATCACCGAGGAGATGGCATTGGTGACGCTCATCAGCGGCGTATGCAAGGCCGGCGTCACGCCCCAGACCACGAAATATCCGACAACAATCGCCAGCACGAAGATCGAGAGGCGGAAGACAAAAGGATCAATCATTTCCATGGATCAGCCTTTCACCGCCGGATGGACCATTTGTCCATCCCTGGTCACGAGCGCCCCTTTGACGATCTCGTCATTCCAGTCGATCGCCAGGACACCGGTCTTCTTGTCCACGATCAGGGAAACGAAGTTGAACAGGTTGCGCGCGTAGAGCGAGGAGGCGTCCGCGGCCAACCGTCCGGGCATATTGGTGTAGCCGATGATGGTGACGCCATGCACCTCTATCACCTCATCCGCCCTGGTGAGCGGGGTGTTGCCGCCAGCCTCCGCCGCCAGGTCTACAATCACCGATCCCGGCTTCATGGTCTTGATCATCTCCTCGCTCACCAGCACCGGCGCCCTGCGACCCGGCGTCAAAGCAGTGGTGATGACGATGTCCTGCTTCTTGAGGGTCTCGGCGATCAGGGCCGCCTGCTTCGCCTGGTATTCCCGCGACATCTCCTTGGCATAGCCGCCCGCTGTCTGGGCGTTCTTGAATTCCTCGTCCATGACGGCCACGAAGGTGGCAGCCAGGGATTCGACCTGCTCCTTGGTGGCCGGGCGCACGTCGGTGGCACTGACGATCGCACCCAGCCGCCTGGCGGTGGCAATGGCCTGCAGGCCCGCTACGCCGACACCCATGACCAGCACCCGCGCCGGCGCGATGGTGCCAGCCGCCGTCATCATCATGGGCATGGCGCGGCCGAATTGGGCGGCAGCATCGATGACCGCTTTGTAGCCGGCAAGATTGGCCTGAGACGACAGCACATCCATCGCCTGGGCACGCGAAATACGCGGCAGAAATTCCATGGCGAAAGCGAGAAGGCCCTGTTCCGCCAGGGCATGGATGGCGTCCTTTTCGGTGTAGGGAGCAAGCAGGGCGGCCACCACCGCCCCTTTTTTCAACAGGGCGGTTTCCGCGTGGTTCGGACCGCGCACCTTGAGGACGACATCGGCGCCTTCGAGCGTGCTCCTGGCATCGGGTGCTACCGATGCGCCAGCGGCCAGATAATCGGCATCGGAAATGCGCGCGCACGCACCCGCGCCAGCCTGGACCACCACGTCGAGGCCCAGGCCTTTGAGCTTTTTCACCGACTCCGGCGTCGCGGCAACGCGCGTTTCACCAGGAGAGGTTTCCTTGGGGACAGCGAGCTTCAATTACGCCTAAGTTTTTTGTCAGTTGGGAGTCCGGGGCACTGCGAGATAGTGCGAATCATACCCTGTCGAGCTGCGCGCGGCACTCGCGCCAAGCGGGTATATTGCACGGGCAGACGTCCGGCTGCCCACCAGGCGGAGCCGATGTCCGCTTTGGTACCGTTCCCCCGGAGGTCGAATGAGCCGTACCTGTTTGTCGCATGTGCTGCGACGTTTCCCGGTCGCGCTGTTGCTCGCCGCTCAATTGGTGCTGGTGGCGGAACCTGTTTGCGCAGCGCCTGGCGCAGTGGCCACCGCCGGCGCCACCAAGGCCTCAGCCTCCCTGCCCAAAAAGGTCATCACGATCGAGGGGGTCACGGAGTACGCGCTCGACAACGGCCTGAAGGTGCTGTTGTATCCGGACGATTCCAGCACCACCATCAGCGTCAACATCACCTACAAGGTCGGCTCCCGGTTCGAAAGCTACGGTGAAACGGGGATGGCCCACCTGCTCGAGCATCTGAGCTTCAAGGGCACGCCACGGAACCCGAACATCCCCGATGAGATCGCCAGCCATGGCGCCAGTGCCAACGCCACGACCGCGGATGATCGCACCAACTACTTCGAGACCTTCCCGGCAACCCAGGCCAATCTTGAATGGGCCCTCGGGCTGGAAGCCGACCGGATGGTGCACTCTTTCATCGCGAAGAAGGATTTGGACAGCGAGATGACCGTCGTGCGCAACGAATATGAGCGCGGCGAGAACAGTCCGGTCAACATTCTGCGCGAGCGGGTATTGGAAACGGCCTATCTGTGGCACAACTACGGCCATCCGACGATCGGTGCGCGGTCAGACATCGAAAACGTACCCATCACCCGTCTGCAGAAGTTCTACCACACTTACTACCAGCCCGATAACGCCGTGCTCATCGTCGCAGGCAACCTCGATGAGGTGAAGACACTCGCTTACATCCAGCGCGTGTTCGGTGTGATTCCGCGGCCGACGCGGGTCCTGCCCGATCTCTACACGGTGGAACCGACTCAGGACGGCGAACGCGAAGTGACGCTGCGGCGCCCTGGTGGGCAGCTGGTACTCATCGAGTCATTCCACATTCCCGCCGACGCGCAGGCCGATAGCCCAGCGCTCGGGTTGTTGACCGATATGGTCAATGAACGGCCGTCGGGCCGGCTGTACAAGGACCTGATCGCAACGAAGCTCGCGGTGCAGGCGAGCGCCAACGCGGCGAGCATGCACGATCCGGGCTACCTGATGTTCACGGTTACATTGCCCCAGGACGGCGACCTGGCCGCCGCCCGAGCGGCCTTGGACAAGCTGGTGGCAGGGCTCGCGACCGAGCCCTTCACTGCGCCGGAATTGCAACGCGTGAAGGCACAGGAGCTCAACGGCTACGAGCGCCTCATGAGTTCCGCCTCGCAGATGGCCTCCGACCTGAGCGAGAATGTGGCCGTGGGCGACTGGCGCCTGCTGTTCTGGGACCGGGACCAGATGAAGAAGGTGACGATAGCGGACGTGCAGCGCGTAGCGGGCACTTACCTGGTCACCTCAAACCTTACCGTCGGCACGTTCATTCCGGACCAGAAACCCCTGCGCGCGCTGATTCCAGCCGCACCGCCGCTATCTGCAATGCTGCAGGGCTATACCGGGAGCAAAGCAGTCGAAGCCGGCGAGCGCTTCGAGGCAACGCCGGCCAATATCGAAGCGCGCACCAGGCGCGGCACGGTCGGCTCGCTGAAGACGGCGTATCTGGAGCGCAAATCACGCGGCGGGCGCGTGAACGGTGTGATCAGACTGCATTTCGGTGATGTGCAGTCACTGCAGAATCTGGGCGATGTCGGCAGGCTCACCGGGACCATGCTCATGCGTGGCACCCGGCAACACTCCCGCCAGCAGCTGCAGGACGAGCTGACGCGACTCAAGGCAACACTGGGCGTCTCGGGCGACGCGAACGGCGTGGTGGTGTCACTCGAGACCACTCGTGAGAACCTGCCGGCGGCGCTGGCGCTGGCGGCGGAAGTCTTGCAGCAGCCCACTTTCCCGGCCGATCAGCTGGATGAGATCAAGCGCCAGCGGCTGGCACAGATCGACAGCTCCCGCACCGAGCCGCAGTCGCTCGCGTCCCAGGCCGAACGTCGCTACCTGTCGCCCTACGCTCCTGGTGACTTCCGCTATGCCGCCACCTTCGATGAGCAGGCAGCGGCGATCAGCAAAATCGGGGTACAGGACCTGCAGCAGTTTCACCAGCGCTTCTATGGCGCTTCGAATGGCGAGGCCGCATTCGTGGGCAGCTTCGACCCCGCTGCCGTGACGCAGGCCCTGCAGCAGTCGTTCGCATCCTGGAAGAGCCCGACTCCATACACGCGTGCACCGGCCGTGTACAAAGCGATCATCGCCAGCTCCGAGACCATCGACACGCCGGACAAGGCGAACGCGGTGTACTTCTCCGGCGGAACTCTGCAGCTGCGGGACGACGATCCCGCCTATCCTGCTCTGGAGATCGGCAATGCCATTCTGGGCGGCGGATTCCTCAACTCGCGGCTCGCGACCCGGATCCGCCAGCACGACGGGGTCAGCTATTCAGTGGGCTCCGAGCTCAGCGCCGACCCGCTGGATGCCGTAGGCTCGTTCTCCGTGTACGCAATCTGTGCCCCGCAGAACATCGGCACGGTCGAGACCGACGTCCACGAGGAATTCGAGCGGGCACTGAAGGCGGGTTTCACGGCGAAGGAAATTGCCGACGCGAAATCCGGCATCCTGCAGTCGCGCATCGTTGGGCGGTCCACCGACCGGGCGCTGGCGAACACTCTCGCCAGTCATCTGTTTCTGGGCCGCGACTTTTCCTGGGATGCCAAGGTCGAACAGAGCATCCGCGCTGCCAGGCCGGAGGCCGTCGATGCCGCGATGCGCCGCTATATCAACCCGCAGTCGCTGTTCACGGTGAAGGCCGGGGATTTCTCCAAGCCCGCCACGGGCACGGGTGCGAGCGCCAACAAACCAGCTGCAAGCTTCGCGGACTGAAAGAGGGGCCGGCCAAATGTCATTGAACATCTGGCTGACCTTTGTCGCCGCGGCATTCGTGATCTCCGGCAGTCCCGGGCCCAATATGCTGCTGTCTCTGACCCATGGCATTCACCATGGTCTGACACGCACCTTCGCCACCATGTTGGGCCTGCTGAGCGGGCTGGCCATCATCCTGACGGTCTCCCTTGGTGGCTTGGGCGCTGTGCTCATGACATCCACCACGGTATTCGTCGTGGTCAAATACGCTGGCGCCGTGTACCTCGCCTATCTGGGTATCAGAATCTGGCTCACGGCGGATACGCGGCTGATCACGTCCGGCCGCCCGCTGGCCGGCGGCCGCTTGAGCCGCTACCGCACCGGCATGCTCGTATCGCTGTCCAATCCCAAGGCGATCCTGTTCTGTCTCGCCTTCTTCCCGCAGTTCATTGACCGCCGTCAGCCGCTGGCGCGGCAAGCGGCCATTCTGCTCGCGACTTTCGTCATCATTGAAACCTGCTGGATGCTCGTCTATGCCGGCGGCGGGGCCAGACTCGCGACATGGCTGGGAACCGGTAATCGCATGCGCTGGTTCAACCGCGCCTCCGGAAGCGTGTTCATGGGAGCCGGCGTCCTGCTCGGTTTCCTGAGGCGTCCGTGAATGGCCCATTACCGGCTTGAACTCCAAGGGTGATAAGGATGCTCGACTTCGACCGCAAGATTCTCGTTTGGGATGCGCCGACGCGGCTGTTTCACTGGGCCGTGGTCGGATTGGTGGTGGGCGCCTATCTGACCTGGCGACTGAACTGGATGGACTGGCACGTGAGGCTCGGCTACGCACTGCTCACGGCAGTGTTTTTCCGCCTGCTGTGGGGAATCTTCGGCAGCGATACGGCGCGCTTCGCGCGCTTCATGGTCTCACCACGACAGGCGCTGCGACATTTGACGCACCTGCTGCGCCGCGCAACGGATCGCCAGGTGGGCCACAACCCGGCAGGTGGCTGGATGGTGCTGCTCTTGCTGGCGCTGCTGCTGGGAGAGGCGTTGAGCGGGCTCTACATCAACAACGATGTGGCGGACGAGGGGCCACTGAGCGAAGTGGTGAGCGCCGCAGTGGCCAACGCGATCACCGCGCTACACTGGATCTTGTGGGATGCGCTGTTGGCGGCCGTGGCACTGCACCTGGTCGCGATCCTGCTGTACGGGGTGGTCAAGCGCCACAACCTGCTGTGGCCAATGATCAGCGGCTACCAGGCGGTGCCGGCAGAGGCGCCGGCACCGCGACTGGCATCGCCCGCGCGCGCCGCCATCCTGTTCGGCGGCAGCGCGCTGGCGGTAGCGGCCCTGGTCCGGTTCCTGTAGCGGCGCCGTAACTGGCCGCTGCAGAGGGGCGGTCAGCTCTGGGGCGGAGTCACCTGGCCGCGGATCTCGCCGCCTGGATGGGCCTTGGTGTGCAGGTTGATATACCACTGCCCGGCGACGAACTCCTTCGCCTGCGCCACGGTCAGCTTGACCTTCCCG
>DASXFV010000035.1:0-2352 GCA_036489445.1 Steroidobacteraceae bacterium
CATCCACGACCTGATAGCGTGCCAGTTCCCCAAGTCCGCCATAGGCCGAATCCGCGAGGCTCCCGCCGGCACGAATCAGATCGCTGACGCGCATGCCGGGCTCCAGCGGATACGCTCCGGGCACCTTGACCCGGCCATCGACGCGGACCACGGGGGTTGGCTGACTGAAACCCGCTTGCATACTCAGGTCAGTCATCAACGGCTGGAGGATGTGGCTGCGATCCGAAGTCAGGTCAAATACCGTGAGCTCATCGCGCGCCATGAGGGGCACGTTCGCAGCGGAAGCCGGATTGGCAAGTGCAGCTGCGAGATCGGCTGACACCGCAACGATGTGCCGGTCCGGCGGCAATTCGCGTTTGATCAATACATAGTGCAGATCCGCGTCGGGGCGCAGGTCATCCACCGAATGCAGCGCGTCAGTGAGCTTCATGCCGGCATACCAGGCTACGGCGCCCGGGGTGAAGACATACCCCTCGATCCGCACTCCGGCGTCCAGGGTGGGAATCAGCCGCGGTACGCGCAACAGGTCGCCATTGCTCAGCACGCGGACACTCGATCCAGCGGTTGTGAGATTCACGGCGACGACGCGCCGATCGCCGCGTTCATCGATACTCGTAAGCTGCCCGTCGCTACGATCGGCCTCGGGCGTCATGCCACCGGCTAGCTTGACGAGTTCAGCCACGTTCGCGCCGGGATGGATTTCATAGATGGCGGGTCGAATGACCTCACCTTCAACGCTGGCGGTTTCCCCTACGGGCGGGATGAACACCACATCACCGGGCAACAGCTTCGCATCGTCGGTGGTATCGCCCCGCAGCAGAAGATCATAGAGATCCAGGTGCCGTACGATGGTGCCTGCGCGCTTCAACTGAACGTCGCGCAGCGATCCGATGCGCTTGATTCCCCCTGCCGCGTACAAGGCGGAGAGCATCGTGCCCAGACCACTGATGGTATAGGAGCCGGGCGTTTGTGCCTCACCCAGCACGAACACACGGATAGCTCGGGTATCGCCCATGCTGATACTGGCCTTCACTCCTATCATCTGTCGCGCCACGCGCTGCTCGAGATCCTCCTTTACGGTCGAGAAGCGCTGACCGGCCACATTGATCGGCCCCAGCTCCGGAAAATTCACTCGCCCTTCGCGATCCACCATCAAGGGGAAATTGCGGTTCTGGTTACCGTACAGCTGCACCTGCAATTGATCGCCGGAACCCAGCACGTAGTCAGTGGGCACCGGCACGTTGGTAACCGGGGAGAAGGTCGACGGGTCGCGTTCGAACAGGTCGTAGCCAAAGGGCTTAAGACCTTCCTGCCCCATCTTGCGCAGCGGCAGTCGGGTGATCCGGAAGTAAAGGCCGCGCAGATTCGGATCGACTTCCAGTCGCAGCGTGGCCTGCATCTCCGTGAGCCCCGCCAGCGGAATCGCGGAAAGCCCCGGCAGTGTCAGAACGCCATCGCGGGAGAGCTGATAGGGATCTCGAAGGCGGATCTGCGCGATCATTTTCTGCAGATTCGCCTTCTGCTCGTCAGTCGGGGTATTTGCATCATCCGATGTCGTCGGCGCCGGCGCCGTCGGCCGCGCCTGCTGTTGGATCTGGAGCTGCTGCAGCTGCGCCTGCGCGAGCTGCTGAGTCTGCTGCAACTGCAGCTGCGTGCTGTAACTGCTGGAGGCGAGGGCTGAGAACGTGTCCACCTGCCGTGGTTTGAGTGGCTGTAGATCGACTTCCACTACGACCGAATCCAGCCCTTTGAACAATGGCGGCCCGGCATTCGCCGCCTGCTCCTGATTTTGATCCGTGTACTGTTCCTGGTCTTCGTCGCGGCGGGTACGGCGCGGGTTCTGCTGATCAGTCGGCTGCTGCTGCGCGTTGCTCCCCCTCGGATTCGCGCCTGAAACGGCCGATGTGCCTCCAGTGCCAGCGCCAGTACCGCCGCCGATGCGCTCCATGATCTGCTGTTGCTGATCGGCCGACAGCCCCTGGAAAATTCCTAGTGCGTCGGTGCCACTGCCGGATGTGGTTTGGGCTGACAGTGTCTGCCCCACCAGAGCGCTGAAAATCGCCGCTACGGCGCAGACACTCGCGCGCCATAGCGCCCTGCGCTGACCTGTCCGAACAGCCCTCGACATCCTGTCCTCGACCTTGCTCATTGAATTACCGCCCCCGCCACTGGGAGATGCGCGCCAGCGCGCCTTTTACACCGGGGCTCGCGTCCTTCGCCTGCGCCGGGTTCTCCACCAGCGGCACCAGCGACTCGGCCAGCTTCTTGCCCAGCTCCACGCCCCATTGATCGAAACTGTTGATGCCCCAGATCACGCCCTGGGTGAACACCTTATGCTCGTACAGCGCCACC
>DASXFV010000019.1:0-2798 GCA_036489445.1 Steroidobacteraceae bacterium
CATCCACGACCTGATAGCGTGCCAGTTCCCCAAGTCCGCCATAGGCCGAATCCGCGAGGCTCCCGCCGGCACGAATCAGATCGCTGACGCGCATGCCGGGCTCCAGCGGATACGCTCCGGGCACCTTGACCCGGCCATCGATGCGGACCACGGGGGTTGGCTGACTGAAACCCGCCTGCATACTCAGGTCAGTCATCAACGGCTGAAGGATATGGCTGCGTTCGGAAGTCAGGTCGAATACCGTGAGCTCATCCCGCGCCATGAGGGGCACGTTCGCAGCGGAGGCCGGATTGGCAAGTGCCGCCGCCAGATCGGCTGACAGCGCCACTATGTGCCGGTCGGGCGGCAATTCACGTCTGATCATCACATAGTGCAGATCCGCGTCTGGGCGCAGATCATCCACCGAATGCAGTGCGTCGGTAAGCTTCATGCCGGGGTACCAGGCCACAGCACCCGGCGTGAAGACATACCCCTGAATCCTTATTCCGGCATCAAGGGTAGGAATCAGGCGCGGCACGCGCAACAGATCGCCATTGCGCAGCGCCCGAGCGCTCGATGCGGCAGTCGTCAGACTGACGGCGACGACGCGTCGATCGCCGCGCTCATCAATGCTCGTGAGCTGCGCGTTGCTGCGATCCGCCTCGGGTGTCACGCCGCCCGCCAGCCTGACGAGTTCCGCCACCGTCGCGCCGGGATGGATTTCATAGATCGCAGGCCGGTTGACCTCTCCTTCCACACTGGCGGTTTCTCCCAGAGGCGGGATGAACACCACATCACCGGGCAACAGCTTGGCATCATCGGTAGTATCGCCGCGAAGCAGGAGATCATAAAGATCCAGGTGCCGTACGACACTGCCCGCGCGCTTCAACTGGATGTCGCGCAACGACCCGATGCGCTTGATTCCCCCTGCCGCGTACAGGGCGGAGATCATCGTGCCCAGGCCACTGATGGTGTAGGAACCGGGCGTTTGTGCCTCACCCAGCACGAACACACGGATGGCGCGGGTATCGCCCATGCTGATGCTGGCCTTCACCCCGATCATCTGACGCGCCACGCGCTGCTCGAGATCCTCCTTGACGGTCGAGAAGCGCTGGCCGGCGACATTGATGGGCCCGAGCTCCGGAAAATTCACCCGCCCTTCTCGGTCCACCAACAACGGGAAATTGCGGTTCTGATTGCCATAGAGCTGGACCTGCAATTGGTCGCCGGAGCCCAGCACGTAGTCAGTGGGCACCGGCACGTTGGTCACTGGCGAGAACGTCGACGGGTCGCGTTCGAACAGGTCATAGCCAAAGGGCTTAAGACCTTCCAGCCCGGTCTTGCGCAGCGGCAGACGCGTGATGCGAAAATAAAGGCCACGCAAATTCGAATCGACTTCCAGTCGCAACGTGGCCTGCATCTCCGTGAGACCCGCCAGCGGAATGGCGGAAAGTCCAGGTAGCGTCAGGACACCATCGCGGGAGAGCTGATACGGATTTCGAAGGCGGATCTGCGCGACCATCTTCTGCAGATTCGCCTTTTGCTGATCGGTCAGGGTATCAGCGTCATCCGATGTCGTTAGCGCCGGCGCCGGTGCCCGCGCCTGCTGTTGGATCTGCAGCTGCTGCAGCTGCGCCTGCGCGAGCTGCTGAGTCTGCTGCAACTGCAGCTGCGTGCTGTAGCTGCTGGAGGCGAGGGCTGAGAAGGTGTCCACCTGCCGTGGTTTGAGTGGCTGCAGATCCACTTCCACCACGACCGAATCCAGCCCTTTGAACAATGGCGGCCCAGCATTCGCCGCCTGCTCCTGATTTTGATCCGTGTACTGTTCCTGGTCTTCGTCGCGGCGCGTACGCCGCGGGTTCTGCTGGTCACTGGGCTGCTGCTGCGCGTTACTCTCGCTCCTCGAGTTCGCGCCTGAAGTGCTCGACGTGCTGCCGGTGCCCGTGCCGCCGCCGCCGCCGCCGAGGCGCTCCATGATCTGCTGCTGCTGATCGGCCGACAGTCCCTGGAAGATTCCCAGCGCGTCAACACCCGACCCGGTCCCAGAAGTGGTCTGGGCAGACAGGTTCTGCCCCACCAGAGCACTGAAAATCGTGGCTACGGCGCAGACACTCGCGCGCCATAGCGCCCTGCGCTGACCTGTCCGAACTGCATTCGACATCCTGTCCTCGACCTTGCTCATTGAATTAACGCCCCCGCCACTGGGAGATGCGCGCCAGCGCGCCTTTCACACCGGGACTCGCATCCTTCGCCTGCGCCGGGTTCTCCACCAGCGGCACCAGCGACTCGGCCAGCTTCTTGCCCAGCTCCACGCCCCATTGATCGAAACTGTTGATGCCCCAGATCACGCCCTGGGTGAACACCTTGTGCTCGTACAGCGCCACGAGTTTCCCCAACGTCATCGGATCCAGGCGGCTGAACAGAATCAGCGTGCTGGGCCGGTCCCCGACATGCACCTTCTGCGCGGGAATGTCGGGCCCGTTTTGGCCATTCATGAATGCCTCGGCCTGCGCCAGACAGTTGGCCAGGGCCAGATTCTGATGATGCTGGTCGGCGCAGGAGGAGTTCACCGGCGCGATGAAATCCAGCGCGGCGCGCATGGTGCCCTGGTGCAGCAGCTGGAAGAACGAGTGCTGCGCGTTGCTGCCCGGTTCACCCCAGATCACCGCAGCGGTCTCCCAGGCGATGCGCTCCCCGTCCTGGGTCACCGACTTACCGTTGCTCTCCATTTCAAGCTGCTGCAGGTAGGCCGACAGGCGCTTGAGGCGGTCATCGTAGGGCAGTACGGCCAGGGTTGGCAGTTTGCGGAAATTGATGTT
>DASXFV010000034.1:0-3378 GCA_036489445.1 Steroidobacteraceae bacterium
CACCGGCGCGTACCTGAAGCCTCTGCTGGTCTCCAGGGCGACAAAGGCCAAGGCATTTACAATTTGATGACATTGCAAATGCGAACGGTTCTCATGATACTTACCCCATGGATACCGCCGTTCGAAGCCACCCCGTCGACACCTCGGTGCCAACTGCTCTGAGCCAGCTGCGCCCCGGGATGGCCGCCACCATCGTGGCCGTAGGATCGGTCACCGAGGGCGTCAACCAGATGGAGCTGCGCTTGCTGGAGCTGGGCTTCATCGCCGGCGAGCGCGTCGAGGTCGTCGCCGAGGCCTGGCCCGGGCGCGATCCCTTCGTGGTCCGGGTAGGCAGCACCCAATTCGCCCTGCGCCGCTATGAAGCGCAGAACATCTGGGTCGAGGATGCCCTGCCCACTTGAGCAGCGATGCCGCCACGGCCGGCCTGTCGCTCTCGCTCGTCGGGGTTCCCAATTGCGGTAAAACCGCACTCTTCAACCGCCTCACGGGCAGCCGCCAGAAGGTGGCCAACTACCCTGGCGTCACGGTGGAGCGCAAGGAGGGCCGTTTCATTGGACCCTCCAGCGGTCGGGCCTATCGTCTGCTGGACCTGCCCGGCGCCTATAGCCTGCAGCCCACGACTCTGGATGAGGCCATCACGCGCGACATCGTCCTGGGACGGCATGCCTCCGAGCAGCCCCCGGATCTGCTGCTGTGTGTGGTGGATGCCACCAACCTGCGCCTGAACCTGCGCCTGGTACTGGAGCTCAAGCGGCTGGGCCGACCCATGGTGGTGGCGCTGAATATGTACGACCTGGCGCGCGCACGCGGCTTCCGCCTGGACAGTGCCGCGCTCGCGCGCGCCATTGGCGTGCCCGTCGTCGAAACGGTCGCCATTCGCCCCGGTGGCGAACGCGAACTGGTCGCGCTGCTGGATCGCACCCCGCAGCCCACTGCGGGCGTCGGGCGCATTGAGTTCACCGGCGGTAACGCGGCGGAAATCCAGGCCACGCAGACCGAAGTGCGGAAGATTCTCGAGGCTATCGGCTATCGCGTGCCGGCCCGACTGCGCTTTCTGCAGCGCCTGGACGCGCTGGTGTTGCATCCCATCAGCGGGCCGCTGCTGCTGGGCATGGTGCTGTTCCTGATGTTCCAGGCGGTCTTCAGCTGGGCGAAATGGCCCATGAATGCGGTGCAGAACGGCGTGGCTACGCTGGGGACCTGGCTGGGCGAGCATCTGAGCGATGGGCCGTTGCGGCATCTGCTGGTGGATGGTGTGATCGCCGGCGCCGGCAGTGTGCTGGTGTTCCTGCCGCAGATCCTGATCCTGTTCGCCTTCATCCTCGCGCTGGAAGATTCCGGCTATCTGCCGCGGGCCGCCTTCCTGCTCGATCGGCTGATGGGCAAGGTGGGCCTGTCCGGCCGTGCCTTCATCCCGCTGCTATCCAGCTTCGCCTGCGCCATCCCGGGCATCATGGCCACACGCACCATCCCGTCGGCCCGGGACCGTCTCACCACCATCATGATCGCCCCGCTGATGACCTGCTCGGCGCGACTGCCCGTGTACACGCTGCTCATCGGCGCCTTCATCCCGCGGCGCATGATCGGGCCGTTCAATCTCCAGGGGCTGACGCTATTCGCGCTGTACCTGGCCGGTGTGGTGGGCGCCATGGCCGTGGCCTTCGCCATCAAACGCACCTTCATGCGCGGCGACTATCACCCGCTGCTGCTGGAGCTGCCGGAATACAAATGGCCGAATCTGCGCAACCTGGTATTGGGCCTGTGGGAGCGCATGCGCATCTTCCTGGGCCGCGTGGGCACCGTGCTGCTGACCCTCATGGTGGTGCTGTGGTTCCTGGCGAGCTTTCCGGCCCCTCCGGCGGGGGCCCTGGGCCCCGCAATCGGCTACAGCTTCGCGGGCCGGCTCGGTCACGCGCTGCAACTGGTGTTCGCGCCCATTGGCTTCA
The DNA here is from genome assembly GCA_036489445.1 of Steroidobacteraceae bacterium. Lineage (GTDB taxonomy): Bacteria > Pseudomonadota > Gammaproteobacteria > Steroidobacterales > Steroidobacteraceae > DAIDKA01. The sequence goes on from DASXFV010000034.1 coordinate 1,947, forward strand.
ACTGGCAGATTTGTGTGGCGCTGGTCCCGGGCCTGGCGGCACGTGAGGTGGCCGTGGGCGCCCTCGGTACGGTGTACGCGATGTCCGCCGCGAGCAAGGACGTGGCCGGGGCGTTGCAGCCCATTCTGGTGCGGGGCTGGAGTGTGGCCACCGGGCTGTCGCTGCTGGCCTGGTATGTGTTCGCCCCGCAATGCCTGTCCACCCTGGCGGTGGTCCGCCGCGAGACCAATAGCTGGCGATATCCGGCGCTGATGGCGGGGTATCTCTTTGTGCTGTCCTATCTGACTTCGTTTATCACCTATCGCGCGGCGCTGGCCGCGGGGCTGGGCTGAATGATGGTGTTGCAGTGGACTGTGGTCGCGCTGGTGGTGGCGCTGAGCGCCCTGTACAGCCTGTGGCGGGTGCTCGGCGTGCGCCAGCGCCTCTGGTTGCTCGATCAACTGATCCCCGTGGCCCAGCTGGCGCACGTGGGGTGGCCGGGGAAGCTGAAGGCAGCGTTGCAAATGCAAGCCTTCAAGGGCGGCTGCGGCAGCTGCGGATCTAACGCCGCCGTGGCCCCGACTCAAAGGTCTGGCGCACCTCGCCATTGACCGTGCGCTCCTGGAAGCGCCCACCCGTGTAGGCGGCCACGACCCGGTGCCAGAACTTCACGGCGGCGGGATTGCGCTGATATTCGGTGATTTCCCAGTGTCCGGCGAAGCGGTCCAGGATCAGCTGCACGGCGCCCTGGCCCAAACCCAGGCCGCGATGCCCACGATCAATGAAGAATTCACCCATGCGAAATTCCGCGCCGCCACCGGCGACGCGCGCCACCATGGCAAAACCCACCGGCAGCCGGGATTGGGCAATGACCAGTGGAAAGGCATTGGGGTCGTCGAACCAACGGGCCACCTGATCGGGCTCGCGGTGTCCCACCTCGCCCAGCACCGGGAAGATGCCCGTGCTCAGCGGGTCCAGGTCATCGATGTAGTCCCGGAACACCTTGGCGATCCAGGAGCGGTCCGCCTGCGAATTGCGGGCATCTCGCAGACTGATGGTCACAGTCCATCCTTCAGCAAAAAAGCCCGGAGCCGTGCTCGCGCGCCGGTCCGGGCCATTTGCGAGTCCGCGGCCGGACTCGAATCAGTAACTCGAAGTTACTATTACGGCGAGCTGGAAGCCGGTGCGGAGGCCGGAGCAGACGACGTCGTATCAGCCGGAGCAGAGGCCGGAGGCGTCGTATCAGCCGGAGCCGAGGCTGTGGCCGCCGAATCAGTGGCCGGAGCCGGCGCTTCCGACTTGGCGCAGGCAGCCAGCGCGAGCGCGGCAACGAGAGCGCTGAGAGCGAGTTTTGTCTTCATTGAGCTGTACCCCGAAAAAGAAAAGGCAAACGGTGAGAGACCAAATTTAAAACTAACTAGTTAGTCTGGCGATTTCAGATCGCGGCGCAGAA
>DASXFV010000047.1:0-11325 GCA_036489445.1 Steroidobacteraceae bacterium
CCGACGATGAGCGCTGCTATGGGGCCGACTGCGAGATGAAGATTCATGCCAATCCCTTTGCATAAAAGGACATTCTACGCGGCACTCCGCTTTCACCGAACACTGCCGATCGGCCAGGTGGTGGGCGTTCGGGTGAAAACGTGCAGAATACGTTCATGCCGTCAACGATTATCCGCTGGTTCAACTATGCACCCGAGACGCGGGAGCTTCTGATCGGCTTTCGATCGGGCCGCGAATACGCGTATCTGGACGTGCCCGAACAGATATTTCTTGCGATGAAGCGAGCCCCTTCCAAGGGCGAGTTCTTTAACGTCAATATCCGGGATCGCTACCGGTTCGTACGGCGTGACGAGCAGTAATGGCACAGAAGCGGACCGATGTGTAATGACAGGTGCGGCCATGGCTGACTCCTGGCTGGGATTTCCGGGCTATCCGAAGTCTATCCAAATCCCGCGCTCTATAATTAAGCGCCCTGCTGTGCTGCACTGCCGAGCTACCGGCGCCGCATCGTGCACTGGCTGGGTATGAGCGGAGGTCTCATGAAGCACATCGCGGATGTCAATACATCGTATTGACACAAGCAGTCGGGGGTTTACACTGACCGCATGGCCAATCCGGCAAAAACAGAGCAGCTTCAGATCCGTGTATCCAGGGCGGAAAAGGCGGCCATCCGCCGCGCCGCCGCGCGGGCCGGCCTGGACGCATCGGCATACGTCCTGAGCCAGGTTCTGCCAGCGCCCGCGGCCGAATTCCAGCGTTGCGCCGAGGCGTGCGCGGGGCCGCAGCCGCGATTTGCGCTCGCCGAGATCAACTCGCTGCTGGCGGGGTTTTCCGCCGGCGAATTGGGCGCAGCCGTTGCCGAGCCCCCCACGGCTCGGTTGTCGGCCTTTCTGCTCAACTATGTCGCGGCGATGGTGGAGCACACCTGTGCGCGGCGGGCGGTACCCATTCCCCGCTGGACCGGGGCGGTCAGGCCACTGTCCGAGCCGGTTTTCGGCAGCGAGCTGCAGAGTTTGCGCCTGCACCTGCTCACGCAATCGCCGCTGGCCTTCCGTTGCCGCAACATCTTCATCGATGCAAGCGTGGGTGAGCGCGTCTGACATGTTGGTTTCCCTGAGCGCAGCCGACATCCGGCGTCTGTTTGAATTGCTGAACGAGGAATTGCGGGACTCAGGCACACAGGCTGAGCTATTCCTCGTGGGCGGCGCAGTCATGTGTCTCGCGTACCACGCCAGGCTATCCACGCAGGACGTCGACGCCCTGTTCCGTCCCCCGGAAGCAGTCCGCAAGGCGGCAGCGCGTGTGGCGGTCCGGGCGGGTATCCGGCCCGAGTGGCTCAACGACGGCGTCAAAAGCTTCCTGAGCGTTCAGGGGGAGTTTATGCCGTTCCTGGAGTTGGATCACCTGCACGTGATGATGGCGCAGCCGGGCTACCTGCTCGCGATGAAGTGCCTGGCGTTCAGGATCGGCGCCGAATTCCACGACGAAGAAGATGTCCGCTACCTATTGCGCCATCTGGACATCCGCGACTACGGCCTGGCGGTTGCGGTCATCACGAAGTACTACCCGCTGGAGCGCTTCCCGCAGAAGACCCTCTACGCCCTCGCCGACTTGCTGCCCGGGCAGACCTGAGGGCGAGCCGGGCTCGCGATCTTTATGTTTGAGGGAATGTGAGGTTTGCAACGGTGAGCTGTGCAAACTTTTCATAGAGCCAGCCCATTCGCTCGCCTTCCCAGCCTCCCCCGAAGCCGCCGACGTGACAGCCTCCGCTCGCTTCGGGACATTGGATTGATGCCTAATAGATCAGCCGGTCCGGCCGGATGTCCCGCAGTATGGTCGTGGAAATCTCTTCAATGGACTTGTGGGTCGTGGACAGCCACCCGATGCCTTCACGGCGCATCATGGATTCGGCGTGACTGATTTCGTAGCGACAATTTTCCAGCGTCGCGTACTTGCTGCCGGGCAGACGCTCATTGCGCACCTGCGACAGCCGAATCGGATCGATGGTCAGACCAAAGCACTTGCGCCGGAACGGTGACAGGCAGGAGGGGAAGCGCCCACGCTCGAAATCATCGGGTATCAGCGGGTAGTTGGCGGCCTTGATGCCGTGTTGCATCGCCAGATACAACGAAGTCGGCGTCTTGCCGCTGCGACTGACGCCCACCAGCACCACATCGGCGGCCTTCAGATTCTCCGCCGACTGACCATCATCATGGGCCAGCGTGAAATTGATCGCATCGATCCGGTTCGTATAGGCCTCGCTGGTGCTCACATCCGGTGAGCGCCCGACGCGGTGATTGCTCTTGCAGCCCAGTTCCAACTCCAGCGGTTCCACGAAGGTGCGGAACATGTCCAGCACCATTCCCTTGCACCGCTCGGCGGTCAGCACCTCACGCACGGCCTGATCCACCATCGTCACAAAGATGATCGGGCGCTTGCCCTCGCGCTCGGCAGCCTGATTGACTTCTTTGACAACGCCCCAGGCCTTGTCCACGGTGTCGACGAACGGACGCCGGATATGCCGCGGTGTGCCCGGGAACTGCGCCAGGATCGAGTTGCCAAAGGTCTCGGCCGTGATACCCGTACCGTCGGAAACAAAAAAAACTGTTCTGTTCGGCATGGGACGATAATAATGCCTGTGAGGTCCACCAGCCTGCCATTTAACTGCTCCGGAGCCGATTTTATGCCCACTCAGTGCGCCGTGGACTCCCTGGTTGTGCCCTTCAGTCAGCTGCGGATGGCGGACGTTGAATCAGTGGGTGGCAAGAATGCGTCCCTGGGCGAGATGATCAGCCAATTGTCGGCGGTGGGTGTGCGGGTGCCTGGAGGTTTCGCGACCACTGCCTACGCATTTCGCCAGTTCCTGCAGCACAACGGCCTTGCCGGACGCATCCAGAACCGGCTGGCAGCACTGGATGCTGAAGACGTCCGCGCCCTGGCGAGCGCCGGGGAGCAGATCCGCGGATGGATTGTCCAGACACCGTTTCCGCCAGTCCTGGAAGCTGCCATCCGGACCCACTTCGAAGGTCTGGTCGCCGACAACCCGCAGGCCAGTTTCGCCGTGCGCTCCTCGGCCACTGCCGAGGACCTGCCGGATGCCTCGTTTGCGGGCCAGCAGGAGACCTTCCTGAATGTGCAGGGTATTGAGCAGGTACTGCACAAGGTCAAGGAAGTCTTCGCCTCGCTGTACAACGACCGTGCCATCAGCTATCGAGTGCACAAAGGATTTGCACACGCGGAAGTGGCGCTGTCCGCGGGCGTGCAGTACATGGTGCGCTCCGATCTGGGCGCCGCCGGGGTGATGTTCACTCTGGATACCGAGTCGGGCTTTCCTGATGTGGTCTTCATCACGGCAAGCTATGGCCTCGGCGAACTCGTCGTCCAGGGCGCCGTCAATCCGGATGAGTTCTACGTCCACAAGGCAATGCTCAAGGCCGGAAAATTCGCGGTCATCCGTCGCGGACTGGGATCGAAGCTGCAGCGCATGAGTTTCGCCTCGGCTGCCGAACGTGTCGCGACCGGCGCACTGGTGACCACAGTCGAAACGGCACTCGTGGACCGCAACCGGTTCTCGCTCAGCGATGCCGACGTATTGGAACTCGCGCGCTACGCGGTGCTGATTGAAAAGCATTACGGTCGCCCCATGGACATCGAGTGGGGCAAGGATGGCAGCGACAACCGTCTGTACATCCTCCAGGCTCGACCGGAGACCGTGAAGAGCCAGTCGGGAGGCCAGATCGAGCTGCGTTACAAGCTCACCGACACCGGCGCGGTGTTGGCCGAAGGCCGCGCCATTGGCCAGAAAATCGGCAGCGGCCCTGCGCGCCTGGTCAAGGGCATTGCGGACATGGACAGCATCCAAGCGGGGGATGTTCTGGTCACGGACATGACAGATCCCAATTGGGAACCGGTGATGAAGCGCGCCAGTGCCATTGTCACCAATCGTGGGGGGCGCACCTGTCACGCGGCCATCATTGCCCGCGAACTGGGCATCCCGGCGGTCGTGGGCTGTGGCGACGCCACGCGAACCATACCCGAGGGCGCGCTGATCACCGTGGTGTGCTCCGAGGGGGACACCGGCTACGTGTACGCGGGACGCCTCGCCACCGAGGTCAAGGAAGTCCGCCGCGGTGAAATGCCCCCCTGCCCGGTCAAGATCATGATGAATGTCGGCAATCCGCAGCTCGCGTTCGACTTTGCACAGATGCCCAATGCCGGAGTGGGCCTGGCGCGGCTGGAGTTCATCATCAACAACAATATCGGCGTGCATCCGCGGGCCATCCTGGATTACCCCAGCATCGACACGGATCTGAAGCTCGCCGTGGAGTCCTTGTCGCGCGGCTATCCCAGCCCACGCGCCTTCTACCAGGACAAGCTGGCTGAGGGCATCGCAACCATCGCGGCGAGCTTCTGGCCCAAACCGGTGATCGTGCGCCTCTCGGACTTCAAGTCGAACGAGTACCGCAAGCTCATCGGCGGCACACGTTATGAACCGGAGGAAGAAAATCCGATGCTCGGCTTCCGCGGTGTCAGCCGCTACATCAGCAGCGATTTCGGCGAAGCCTTCGGCATGGAGTGCGAAGCGCTCAAACGCGTGCGCGCGGAGATGGGCCTCACCAATGTCCAGATCATGGTGCCCTTCGTACGCACGCTCACCCAGGCGCGGACCGTGACGCAGATGCTGGCGGACCATGGCCTGGTGCGCGGCCAGGAGCAGCTGAAGATCATCATGATGTGTGAGCTGCCCAGCAACGCCGTCCTCGCGGAGGCCTATCTGGAGTTCTTCGACGGCATGTCGATCGGTTCCAACGACCTCACGCAATTGACCCTGGGATTGGACCGTGATTCGGGACTGCCACAGCTGGTGGCGGATTTCGATGAGCGCGATCCGGCCGTGAAGGCTTTGATCTCACAGGCCATCAAGGCCTGCCGTGCTGCAGGCAAGTACGTGGGGATCTGCGGCCAGGGTCCCAGCGATCACCCGGATTTCGCCGAATGGCTGGCCGCGGAGGGCATTGCCTCCATTTCACTGAATCCGGACTCTGTCATCGACACCTGGAATCGCCTGGCGGCGAAAAGCCCGCCCGCCTGAGCGGCGCGGCGGGCGCGGCGGACCTTGCGGTCAGGCGTTCAGGTCCACGACGCACACACCCGCATTGACCTGGGCGTTCTCACCCTCGGGCACCAGGATTTCAAGCATCTTGCCCTCACCGGGCGCCAGAACCTCCTGGGTGACCTTCTCGGTCTCGATCTCGTACAGCGCCTCGTCCTTGGCAAAGGAATCGCCCGCTCGCTTGTGCCACTTGGCGATGGTGGCCTCCTGCATGTTCATGCCGACGCGGTTCAACTTCAAAGTGATCTTCATGCGTAAGTCCGTCTCAATCAGGCGGCCGCAGCCTGTCCGGCGAGTTCGCGGCAGACGCGGACGATGCTGGCGGCGTTGGGGATGACACGCGCCTCGGCATTGGGCGCATAGGGAATGCACACATTCGGCACCGCGACGCGCTTGACGGGCGCCTTGAGCAGCCCGAAGCCCCGGTCCGCCACCATGGCCGCAATCTCACTGGCCGCGCTACAGCGCTCGCGCGCTTCATCGCAGATCACCAGGTGTCCGGTCTTCTTCACCGAAGCCAGCACCGCCGCATCATCGAACGGCACCAGGGTGCGCGGATCGATGACCTCGGCATCCACACCGGCGGCAGCCAGATCCTTGGCGGCCTGCAGCGCGGGCTTCAGCATCGAACCGATGGCGACAATCGTCACATCCTTGCCGGCTCTGGCGATAGTCGCCTTGCCGAAAGGCACCAGGATGTCCCCGTCCGGCACTTCACCCTGCTCCCCACCGCGGCCACCCGCCTCCATGAAGAACGTAGGGTTGTTGCCGCGGATGGCCGATTTCAGCAACCCCTTGGCGTCAGCCGGCGTGGCGGGAGTCAGCACATAGATTCCGCCGAGGTTCATGAGCGGCGGATAAGCCGTATCGGAATGCTGGGCGGCGTTTGAGCCGCCGCCACCGTAGCTGGCGATGACCGTAATGGGCAGCTTCGCCTGACCACCGGACATCAGGCGCATCTTGGCCATCTGGTTGCCGATTGCGTCCATGCCCGTGTACACGAAGTTCGAAAACATCAGGTGCAGAATCACCCGATGTCCCGCCGCTGCGGCCCCTACGGCCATGCCGGTGAGGCTCTGTTCGCTGATGGGGGTATTGCGAATGCGATTGCGACCAAAGCGCTCGGTCAATCCGCGACAGTCGCCCATGATGGCAAGTTCCACGTCTTCGCCGAACAGGATGACTTTCGGGTCACGCTCCATTTCCTCGAACAGCGCTTCGTTGATTGCCTGGATATAGCGTTTCTTAGCCATGGTGATACTGCCTCTAGGGTCTGTGACCGTCGAACATGAGAGTGAAAACCAGTTCGGCATCGGCGGGCGGGCTCTCCACCGCGAAGCGCACGGCCGCGTCCACCTTGGCCATCACCCGCTTCTCAATTTCCTGCAATTGCGCGACCGCCGCCGCCCCACCTGCCTCCAGCTGCTTGCGGGTGAAATCGATGGGCCCGCGCGCGCGCCAGCTCTCGATCTCCTCCGGCTCGCGGTATCGCTGGCCACCCAGGAACAGATCTTCGGCCTCCAGATGACCCTGGATCCGGTAGGTGTGCGCCTCGATGAAGCTCGGGCCGCCACCACTGCGCGCCCGCTCGACCGCCGTCCGGGCCGCCCCCCACACGGCAGTCACATCATTGCCGTCGACCACCTCGGTGGGGATCGCGAAGGCCCGCGCGCGATCGGCAATATTGCCGGCGGTCACCGTCTTGGCGGGACTGAACTCGCTGAAGGTATTGTTTTCGCACACGAACACCAGGGGCAGTTGCCACAGCGCAGCAATGTTCAGGCACTCCATCAAGGTGCCCTGGTTGGCGGAGCCGTCACCGAAGAAGTCGACCACGATCCTGCCTTCCTGCGCGAGCATCGCCGAGTAGGCGGCGCCGGTGGCAATGGCAAAGCCTGCGCCCACGATGCCATTGGCGCCGAGAATACCCTTGGAGAAATCCGCCACGTGCATGGAACCCCCCATGCCCTTGCAGATGCCGGTGCTCTTGGCCCAGATCTCCGCCAGCATGGCATTGAGGTCGCCACCCTTGGCGAGGTAGTGCCCGTGGCCGCGATGGGTGCTGGTGATCATGTCGGACTCGCGCAGGTTGGCGCACACGCCCGTCGCGATCGCCTCCTCACCGATATACAGGTGCACCGCACCGGGCAGATTGCCGGCCTTGTTCTCGTCCCGCAGTCGCTCTTCCGTACGCCGGATCAGCAGCATCTGCTCGTAAAGGCGCATCAGATCCTGATGCGAAAGCGCGCTTTCCGTGCCAGGCATGGGCATATCCCTCCAGTGAAGACCCGTAGTTTAAGCCAACTGCGGGGCCGACTGGCGCCCTACTTGACGCTCGGCATCATCTTTGGCGTACAGGGTGTGCCGACCTTGTGCGAATCGGTCTTCATGGTCATCTGCTGGCCGTTCATCGACAGGGTCATCGTGCCCTTGACATGATCGCCTTCCATGACCGTTTCCACGGTGCCTGCCACCGCCTGCTTGCCGGTACACATGAACTTCGCGGTGAACTTGTTGCCCTCGCGCTTGGCGTCCTGCAGGCTGCAATTGCTGCCCATGCCCGGGCCCTGGGGCTTTGACAAGGCCTCATCGGCTTTTCCGGGTGGCACACACAGCTGCATGGTGGTCGCTGGCATGGTCATGCCCGTCATTTCCATGGCGATGGTCTGTTCCCACAACTCGCCCGTGGGCTTGTCCTCGGCCAGTGCGCCCACCTGCGCGCCCGGAATCACCAGTAAGGCGGTGATCGCACCATAGCTACGGACCCGGCTGTAAAGGCTCATTGGTATCCCCCTGTTGCGGAATGATTGGCGTCGCCAATAGCAAATTGTAGGCCAGGGTCAGGCCCGGCCGCTGCAAGTTTCGTGCAGTCCGCGAGGGCAGCAGGTGAACGGGGTGTCAAACCACGGCGACGTGGGGGTAGCGGGTCTTATCCACCGGCCACACCAGCGATCCGGACTCACCGGGTGCAGCGCTCAGCGCCTGGATGAAGCGCTGATTCCAGGCGTGAATATCATTGCTTCGCACGACCTCGATCATGCCCTCGTAGCGCTCACGCCGTTGCGCCAGGGGCATCCACAGCGCCGCCTGCAATGCCTCGGCCATGCCGGTCACGTCATAGGGATTCACCAGCAGCGCCGTGGTGAGTTCCCGGGCGGCCCCCGCCAGGGTTGATAACACCAGCACGCCCGGGTCCGCCGGATCCTGTGCCGCCACGAACTCCTTGGCCACCAGGTTCATGCCGTCGCGCACCGGGGTCACCAGGCCAACCTTCGCCACCCGCAGATAGCCCATCAGCGCAGCGTGCGGCACGTTCTTGTTCAGATATCTGACGGGCGTCCAGTCCGGATCCGCGAACCGGCCATTGGTGCGGCCCGCGGCCTGCTCCAGTGCGTTGCGGATGATCTCGTAGCCCTGCACGTCAGTACGCGACAAGGGCGCAATCTGCACGAAGGTCACGTCATTGTGGTTTTCCGGATAGGTGGCCAGAAATTTCTCATACGCCCGGAAACGCTCCACCAGGCCCTTGCTGTAATCCAGACGGTCGACGCCGATGATGAGCCGCCGGCCCAGGAGCCCTGCGACCATGCGTCGATAGGTCTCGGTCGAGGGGGCGGCCGCGGCCGTTTCCTGGATTTCGGTTGCATCCACCCCGATGGGCAGCACCTGCGCGCTGACATGGCGGCCCGCAACGCGCACGGAGCCATCCGGCAGCACTGCCTCAGGGCTCCACACTTCCACCACCGCCGCATGGAAGGCCGCGAGGTCGTCACGGGTCTGAAAGCCGATCAGGTCGTACGCGAGCAGCGATTCCAGCAACTCACGGTGGACGGGCAGCGCCCTGAAGGCGTCGAATCCCGGAAACGGGATATGCAGGAAAAAGCCGATGGGCTGGGCCACGCCCAGGGCGCGCAGGCAACTGGCCAGCGGCATCAGGTGATAATCGTGAACCCAGATCAGATCCCCCGGTTGCAGCAGCCGTACGGTGTGCTGCGCGAAGCGCTGATTCACGCTCAAGTACGTGGCGTACTGTTCCTCCGAATAGTGCAGTGCCTGCAGGAAGTAATGGCACAGGGGCCACAGGGCGCCGTTGCTGAATCCCAGATAGAACTCATCATACTCACGCTTCGTCAGATCAAATGTGGCAAACGCAAGACGCTCGCGGCGCACCACCTCGATGTCCCCCGGCTCCCCTTCGGCAATCTCCCCCGACCAGCCCACCCACAGGCCGCCCTGGGCGCGCATGGCGGCCAACACCCCCACCGCAAGACCGCCAGGGGCCGCGCCTTTGCGTGGCACACTCACCCGATTGGAGATGGCAACCAGGCGTGTCAATTACCCAATCCCAGACAACCTCGTAGCCACGCCCGCACCGCCGCCGGATCGGGCAGCCACCACGGCGCCGTGACGCGCGGCCCCACGGCGATGCCCATGCCATGGACGCGCGCCACCGCCGCAAAGCCTGCCTGGTCAGTCTGGTCAGCACCAATGAAAATGGGGAATCGACCCGCAAAGGGTGGCTCAACCATGAAGCTCTCCACGGCGGCACCCTTGTCGCAGGTGCGCGGCCGCAGTTCAAAGACCTCAGCACCCTCCAGGACATCGAACACGCCGCGGGACGAGGCGGCGAGTGCCTCCATGTCCCCGCGCAGTCGTGCCACCACGGGTGCAGCGACGCCGCGGTAATGCACCGCGAATGCGCAGCCCTTGTCCTCCACATACAGTCCCGTATAGCGGTGCAGCCGCAGGCGCAATGCCATGCGCGTCTGCCATATCAGGGTCGCCGGCACCGCAAACTTTTCGACTGCACCGTCGGCGCGTCGACGCTGCGCGCCGTGAATCCCGGCAACCGGCAGCCGCAGGGGCGCCAGCATGGCATCCAGATCTTCCATGCCCCGACCGCTGATGACCGCCGTGGCCCCAGCGGTCGCCACATACAGTTCGTCCAGCAGGTACAGCAGGCCCCCATCGACCACCACCTGGTCGGGGCGCTGCTCCAGATTCATCAGCGTACCGTCGAAATCCAGGAACAGCGCGCAATGGTCAGCGATGCGGTTCAGCGGCGGCGGGATCCGCTCGCAGCGCAGGCCGCGCGCCTGCATTGACACGCTTTCGCCCATCATTTAGACCACCTCAGGCCTGTCCCAACGTTGAACTTGCAGAGATCGATAAGCCCATGAAGGCGCTAGCAAAAACACGCATATGACGCTGTCCTCGATTTCAACTGTATGCGATGCCATGGTGGTCCCGAACCAAGCAAACGGGGCATCTCATGCATTCGGGGAAGCTGATCTTCGCGCAACTGATGGAGCACCTTCCGGAGAAGACGCTGGCGCGATGCGTGGCGCGCTACCGGGGCAACCACAAGATCCAGAGCTTCACGTGCCAGGATCAATTTCTGTGCATGGCCTTCGCGCAGTTGACGTTTCGGGAGAGCCTGCGGGACATCGAGGCGTGTTTGCGCTCGCAGACCGAGAAGCTCTACCACATGGGTATCCGTGGTCAGGTGTCGCGCAATACGCTGGCCAATGCGAACGCCACCCGCGACTGGCGCATCTACGCCGACTTCGCGCAGCGCCTGATCGGTATTGCTCGCAAGCTGTACATCAACGAGCCCTTTGGCGTCGATCTGGCCAACACAGCTTATGCCCTGGACTCGACCACGATCGACTTGTCGCTCTCGCTGTTTCCTTGGGCACCATTTCGCACCACCAAGGCGGCAGTGAAGATGCACACGCTGCTCGATCTGCGCGGCAATATCCCGAGTTTTATCCACATCAGCGACGGGAAGCTTCACGACGTCAATATCCTCGATCAATTGATTCCGGAAGCCGGTGCTTTCTACGTCATGGATCGCGGCTACATAGATTTTCAGCGCCTGTATCGACTGCATCAAGCCGGCAGCTTCTTTGTGACGCGCGCCAAGCGCAATATGGATGCGCAACGTCGCTATTCGAACCCCACGGACCGATCCACGGGTGTCATCTTCGATCAGACGCTCGTGCTGCACGGATATCAGTCCGCCAAGGACTATCCCGAGACGTTTCGCGGTATCCGTTACAAGGATCCGGAAACCGGCAAACGCCTGCTGTTCATCAGCAACAACACCGTCCTGCCGGCCCTGAGCATCTGTTCTTTGTACAAGGCCAGATGGCAGGTGGAACTCTTCTTTCGCTGGATCAAGATGCATTTGCGCGTAAAGGCATTCTTCG
>DASXFV010000027.1:0-9038 GCA_036489445.1 Steroidobacteraceae bacterium
GCCGGGGCCGCTGACGCTGATTGTGCGCGCCGGGGCGAAGCTCCCGCTGCGCTCGACCGCCAACACCGGCAATGTGGCGCTGCGCGTGCCGGATGCCGCGATCCCGCGGGCGGTGGCGGCGGCCTTTGGGCTGCCGATTACGGCGACCAGCGCGAACCTGCACAATGCGCCGGAGTGTACGTATGCGGCGTGTGTGCGGGACCAGATCGGCGAGCGGATTCCGCTGATCGTGGATGGCGGCCCGACGGCGCGGGGGGCGCACACGACGATCGTGGACCTATCGGGGGGCGGCACTTCGTGGCAGATCCTGAGAGAGGGCGCGATTCCGACGCACGAGATTGCGCTGGCACTGCAGAACTGATTGGCAGAAGTGATGGATTGAAAGACCGGTGAGCGATGGGGGCGGCGAGGGCAGACTCGATCGGAGAACGGCCGGGGGAACGACCGGCGGAACAGACTACGGGGCAGACCAGCCGCCGCCGTCTGCGCCGCGCTGTGCGCACAACCCTGGGCGGCCTGGTGCTGCTGGCGGCAGGGGGAGCCGCGTGCTGGGTCCTGTGGGTCTACGGCGAGATCGAACATTACGCCAACATGGATGAGGCGCGTCCGGCGGATGCAATTGCCATTTTCGGGGCGGCGGAGTATGACGGCAGGCCATCGCCGGTACTGCGGGCACGCCTGGAGCAGGGACTGCTGCTCTACCAGAAGGGTCTGGCGCCGCTGATCGTCACTTTGGGCGGGAGCGGCGATCCACAGCACTCCGAGGGTGGGGTGGGGCACGATTTTCTGGTTGCGCAGGGTATACCGGAAAGTCGCATCATTGCAGAGACGCAGAGCCGGACGACGGACGAGTCGGCGCGGCGGCTGGCGGCGATTGCGGAAGCGAACCATATCCACAGCATCCTGGCGGTGTCGGACGGGACGCACCTGTTTCGCATTCATCAGCTGTGCGAGAGCTATGGATTGACGGTGTACACGTCGCCGCGAGCTGTGGGACGGCCGATTGGCCGCTGGGCCCGGGCACAGCGGCTGGCGCACGAGATAGCCAGCTATACGGGCTGGAAGCTGGGGCTATAGCATTGATCCTGGCGCTGTTTTTCCCTGGTGCTGTGGTTCGCGGAGTGAAACCCGGCAGCAAAAACGCTTTGCGGGTGAGGTGATGCATGACCGAACTGCGTGTGTGGCGGGCGCACGAGAAGGATCGCGAGACCGCGTTTCAACTGGTGCAGGAGTACAACGACGCGGTGGACGTGGTGCTGCGCGATTCCCCGGAGAGCTTTCAGGAAGATTATTTTCGCCCCGGCGCCGGATTGTGGCTGGCGCAGAAGGACAGGCAGGTGGTGGGCTGCATTGCGCTGCGGCCTCTGCGTACGGGGGAGCAGGCGGCTGAGATCAAGCGGCTCTATGTCCGGCCGGAGTTTCGCGGATCGGGCGCGGCGCTGGCCCTGCTGGTGGCGCTGGAGCAGTATGCCGAGGCCAACAGCTACGAGTGGCTGTACCTGGACTCCAAGGACGACCTGAAGGCGGCCCTGCGCTTTTACGACCGCCACGGCTACGAGGCCTGCGAGCGCTACAACCACAACGAGCAGGCGACGGTGTTTCTGCGCAAGGCGCTCCATCCCCGGGCTGAGTCTCTCCAACAAATGTCTGGATGACATCTGGATGAGGACTTGGGGGCAGGCTGCGCTTCCACCTCGCGGTGGGTGTGCTCCCAGACCGGCATGTCGGATGCGAGCAGCGTCCTGCCTTTCCGGGTCATGCTCAGCCGGCGACCGCGCCGGCCGGAAGAATCCTGAGCGGCTATGGGAGCGCGGCAGTTTAAAATGCCAGCCGCAGCTCGCAACACCACCTCCCGCTAGAATGCCGATGGGGTATGTCGCTCCAAAAGGCGCATTTTTAAAAAAAAAAAGTGAGAGACCTGTCGATTTCTCCACAGTTCATTCGACTTATGGATAGAGACGCCTTCCAGGCAAGTTGCTGGAGCTCCATCCTAGCCACAAGGAGACGAAAAGATGCGATTCGCCACGTTCAACGCGCCTGTCCCCGGGATTCACGCCGGGCCGCGCAGCCAGGAATGTAGGTTGCCCGTGATGGCGGGAGAGCCGGTGGAGGGTCGCTATGTCATTCCTTCGTGATCTGAAGGTTGCGGTGCGATCGCTCTGGCGCGTTCGCTCATTGTGGGTCACGGTTGCGCTGACGCTGGCTCTGGGCATCGGCGCCAATGCGGCGATCTTCAGCGTGGTGCGTGCCGTCCTGCTGCGTCCGCTGGCAAACCGCGATGAAGACCGCCTGCTCTACGTGCAGCAGAGCGCTCCGGGCCTCGGCGAGGAGGACATTGCATTCTCCGTACCCGAAATCAGCGACCTGAGCAGCGGGCTGAAGACGATCACCGATCTGGGAACGTTTTCGGCGATCGACTTTACGATTGTGGGCCTCGGCACACCGCGCGAGATTCCCGCGGGTGTGGTGGACGGCCAATACTTCAAGGTGATGGGGCTGCGCCCGGTGCTGGGACGCCTTCTGACCTCCGCTGACGATGGACCCAATGCAGCGGGGGCGATCGTGCTGACGTACCGGTTCTGGAATGGGTCGCTGCACTCCGACCCCGGCGTGATTGGAAAGACGGTGCGGCTGGAGAGCACCAGCGGTGCGCGCTCGGCGACCATTGTGGGTGTGCTGGAACCATCGGTGCCGTACCCGGTGGCGACCGAGATCATCTCGAACATCGTCACCAGTCCGCATCACTTGTCGGCCACCATGGTGACGGGACGTGAGCACCGCATGACGGAGGTGTTCGCGCGGCTGGCACCGGGAGCGACGCTCGAGGCGGCGCGCTCAGAGTTGCGGACGCGCTATGCGGCCATCACGGCTGCCCATCCCGGGGTGTACAAGCCCGAAGATCATTTCAGGATCGACGTATCGCGGATGCACGACCAGATCAACTCTCGTGCCAGTACGGTCCTGTGGGTGCTATTTGCTGCCTCGGGACTGCTGTTTTTGATTTCGTGCTCGAATGTGGCGAACCTGGTGCTGGCGCGAACGGTGCGGCGCGAATCGGAGCTGGCGGTACGCTCGGCGCTGGGAGCGAGCACGGTGGTGCTGCGCCGTTCGCTGCTGGCGGAGAGCCTGGTGCTGTGCGGGAGCGGAGTGCTGGCGGCGCTGCTGCTGGCCTGGCCGATGGTGGCGGTGCTGGGGCGCTATGCCGCGCGCTTCTCGGTGCGCGCCGACGGACTGAAGCTGGACTCCACCCTGGTGTGGTTTGGCATTGCGCTGGCGCTGCTGGCGGCGGTGTTCCTGGCGTTGATTCCGCGGCTCCCTTCGGGAAATGCGCCGCTGGGCGCGGGACTCACCAGCGGCGGCACGCGGGTGACGGGAAGCAGCAACCGGCGACTGCGCATCTTCGCCGTCATGCAGATCACGGCTTCGTTCGTGCTGCTCACGGGAGCGGCTGTCCTGATGCGCACGCTGTATACGCTGGAGCAGACGCGTCCGCCGTTTGACACGACGCATGTGCTGGCGGTGAATCTGCCGGTGATCACCTATGGGCGGACGCCACAGCAGATTCAAGACTTTTACCGCGAGGTGCAGCGCCGGGTGAGTGCGTTGCCCGGGGTAACTCACGTAGCGACCAGCTTCAGCGTTCCGTGGCGCGACGATCAGGCACTGAATATCAACTTCAGCTTTGCCGCGCAGGGAGCGGTGCCGAAGAACGGGGTGGATGACTGGCGCGCGAAGTTCCGGTCGGTATCGCCGGGGTATTTCGAAACGCTGGGCCTGCCGATCGTGGCGGGGCGCGACTTCCGGGACACGGACAAGGAAGGCTCGGAACGCGTCGTGATCATCAGCCAGAGCCTGGCGCAGAAGCTGTATCCGGGCCAGCAGGCGCTGAACCGCGAGCTGCGTTGGACCGACAGCGTCATCAAGTTCATCGGTATCAGCCCGGAACCGCGGCGGATCATCGGGGTGGTGCCCGATCTGGATGACGAGAACATCATCCCGTCGCCGGTGATGATGGTGTACCAACCGACCGATCAGGATGGAGGATGGCAGGGGCGTCTCTTAGTGCGCACCGCACAGGATCCATACACGCTGACTCCGGCCATCACGCGCACGATTCATGACATTTCGGCGGAGCAGCCGGTGGAGCGGGCGAGCACCCTTCAGGACATTCGCGCGGAGATACTGACACCGGACCGGCTGAACGCGGTGGTGTTCGGAGGATTTGCGGCGGTAGCACTGCTGATTTCCGTGGTGGGAGTCGCGGGTGTGCTGGCGTTCTCGGTAAGCGGACGCACGCGCGAGTTCGGGATTCGCATGGCGCTGGGTGCGATGCCGCGGAACATTCTGATGGATGTGCTGTCACAGGGCCTGAGGATTGCGGGGATTGGCGTGGCGGCGGGAGCGGTCTTCGGCATTCTCTTTGCGCGCGGCATCGGCAGATACGTGGCGGAGGTGCATCTGCCCGGGCTGCTGTCATTTACTGTGGCGGCGATCGTGATTCTGGCGGCGGCGGCGATCGCTTCGGCAGTGCCGGCAGCGCGTGCGGCGCGCGTGAATGCTGCGGAGGCATTGCGTTCGGAGTAGTTTGCCGGGGAGGAACCACGGACGCATTGCATACATCGGGCAATTGCGAGCCGGGCAGGTGAGGCGACGGGTGCGGGTCTAAAGTTGAGCCGCCACCCGCTGTCGCGCATTTTGCCGCTGTTCAGACTACGCGGGTGGTATCGTCGCTGCCATGCGTGCGATTGGCCTGACATTGCTGCTGACTCTGTTGTGGGGCCTTTCACCGAAGACAGCGTGGGCGCAGGGTGCGCCCGCGCCGACTCAAGTCGTCACGCTTGGCAACTCGACGGTTGCGCTGACCGGCCCATGGAAGTTCCACACCGGCGACGACATGGCCTGGGCCGACCCCAGCTTCGATGACTCCGCCTGGAGCGCGGTGGATCTGACGCCGGCGGCGGGATCTTATGATCCCCAGATCGGCAGCAACGGCTACGTTCCGGGCTGGACCGCCCGGGGATATCGCGGCTACTCCGGCTACGCCTGGTACCGGCTGCGGATCAACGTAGAAAGCGGGCAGACGGCGCTGGCCCTCAAGATGCCGGACAACTTCGACGACGCCTACCAGATTTATGTGAACGGTCAGCTTGCCGGGCAGTTTGGCCAGTTCAGGGCGCACGGGGTCACGGCTTACGTGTCGTTGCCGCGAGTCTTTCCGCTGCCCGCGGACGTTCGCTCCGGCCCGGCAACCATCGCCGTCCGCATGTGGATGGCCGCCTTCACGCCGATGGTGGACCAGGATGCCGGCGGCTTGCACGGGCCTCCGGTGCTGGGTCATGCCGCTTCCATCGCCGGACTACTCCAGTTGGACTGGGACGCCGTCGATCGCTCGCTGTCGGACGATTTCGTGGAGATAGCGATTCTATTGATGGCCCTGCTGGTGGCCTTCGGCCTCTTCTGGCTCGATCGCAGCGAGCCGGCCTACCTCTGGCTGGGCCTTACCTGCGCGGTCATCCTGGCCCGTGTGGCCATAGTCGTTGTGACGAATTACGCCACCTGGATCGGGGTCTCCCTGTTTTTAATCGAGGATGCGATTCTCACCCCGGCATACATCGGTTTGTGGGTGCTGTTCTGGGCCTACTGGTTCCGGCTCGATGGCATGGCCCGGTTGCATCGCGCGGTCTGGAGCCTAGTGGCGCTGCTGGGCGTGACGACAGCCATGTTGCGGTGGCCGCTCTATGGCGGCCTGATTCCCGTTCATGCCATCGCCTATCTGTTGCCGCTGACGTATGCGCTCAAGCTGCTGCTCGGCGCGCTTCTGGTCTGGGTGGCGATACGCGGCATTATCAAAGACAGGGCCGAAGGATGGATGGCCCTTCCCGCCGTGGTGCTGGTGGTCATCTCGCTGTATCAACAGGAACTGACCGTGCTGCATCTCCCGGGCGCATTCTTTCCCTGGGGGATCGCGGTCACCCTCAACGCAGTCGCCACCATTCTGTCGCTGGCCGTCATCACCGTGCTGCTGCTGCGGCGGTTTTTGCAGTCGCAGCGGCAACGGGAGCAGCTGAAACAAGAGATTGAGCAGGCGCGGCAGGTGCAGCACGTGCTGATTCCGGAGGCGCTGCCCTCCGTCCCCGGATTTACGCTGGAAAGTGAATACCGTCCGGCGCAGCAGGTGGGCGGGGACTTCTTCCAGATCGTCGCGGGAAGCGACGGCAGCGTTCTGGCGGTGATCGGCGATGTGAGCGGCAAGGGGTTGAAAGCCGCCATGCTGGTTTCGCTGCTAGTGGGCACCATCCGCAATCAGGCGGAGACGGATTTCGACCCGATGCGCATGTTGCAGTCGCTGAATCGCCGGTTGATCGGGCGCGGCGATGCCAATGCAACCTGCCTGGCGCTGCGCATCGCGCCGGATGGCGGTGTCGCTCTGGCGAATGCAGGACATCTGCCGCCGTATTTGAACGGCAAAGAGATGGTGATCGAAGGCGCGCTGCCCCTGGGAGTGATGGCAGGCGTGGAGTTCTCCCTGATGCACTTTCCATTGCAGCCCGGCGACCGGCTGACGCTGCTGACTGACGGCATTGTCGAAGCGCAAGGTCCGGGTGACAATCACGGGAGGCGGGAACTCTTCGGGTTTGCGCGCACCAGCGAGTTGATGCGGCAAGGCAGGCCGGCGGCGGAGATCGCTGCCGCCGCGCAGAGCTTCGGCCAGAACGATGACATCACCGTGCTCGGGGTCGAGTTCACGGGGGCAACCGAAGCGGCACTGGCGCGCTGATGACCTGTTCCCGGTCGATTCCCGTTCTCCCGTGCTTTGGTCTGCGGAGTACCGGCTGATTTACAATCCCACAAGAAGAATCTCGAAGAATCTGTTGTACATGAGGTAGAAGCGAGTGCTGAGTCGAGCAGGGGCTGGAGCATTTTCGGTAATGCTCTGTCCCGCGAAAGTTTTCTGGGCGTGGCTTTTCCTGCAAGAAAAGCCACAGGAACAAACACTTGATAATCGAGACCAAAACCGAAAATGCTCTGCGGCGCCCTGGCTTGCCGCCGTGGGCCTGCTGGGTCTGCTAAGCGGTTGTGGTGCCCAATATCGTCCTGTCGTTACGCCGGTGAACCCGACCGGCCCCGCGTCACAAGACCCGAACGCCAACTTCGTCGTACTTTCGACGAACAGCCCTTCCACCAACGGTCTGGCGACCCTGATCAATGGACCGGGCGATACCATCCTGGCCCAGGCCACGCTGGGCAATGGCGTCTTCTCGTTCGCCCTGGACAGCAGCGGGAGCACCGGCTACAGCCTGAACAGCAACGCCAACACGAATGTGACGCTGGATGCCTATCCCACCTCCGCTCCGACCACGATTAGCACCAGCTTTGGCTTGCAGACGAGCCACGTTACCAACTCCACGCTGACGGCCGGAGCCAATCCGGTTGGCATTTTTGTCGCCACCAACGATATTTATCTGCTGGAGCCATACAGCCCACTGTCTCCGACGACACCGGCGACGACCAGTGCAGCACTGGCGGTGCTGACGCTGCAGGTGCCTCCGGCAACGGCGGGCTCGGTTGCTACCGCGCCGGCGCTGCAGCAGGAGATCTCCATTGCGCCCAACCCGGTGCAGTTTGCCGGAACGCCTGTCTCCAGCCGCATCTACGCCATCAGCCAGGGTCAGTCCAGCGCAACCAGCGGCACAGGCGCGCCCGTGGCTCTGCCGATCAATGCGTGCAACACGCCGAGCACGGTGACCACGCCCGGTGAGGTGGCGTCCGTGGAGACGAACGTGAACACGGTCGACACGCGGATTCCGGTGGGCATCTGTCCAGTCTTCGGCATTATGTCCGGGGATAACAACCGGGCCTTTATCCTGAACCGCGGCAGCAACGACGTGACGGTGATCAACGTTCCGCAGAATGCGATCGACCCCATACACCCGACGCTCACGCTGGGTACGGGCGCGGTACCGGGCCTGGGTCCGGTGCATGCAGCCATCTACCAGCCAGGCGGTTTGCTGGTGACCGCGAACTATGACTCGAACACGGTCACGGTGATCAATGTAGGGCTCGATATCTACGGGAATGACGGCCCAAACTTCGGGCAGACGCACACCATTCCGGTGGGTAAAGGGCCGGTTGCGGTAACAATCCTGCAGGATGGATCGCGCGCGTATGTGGCAAACCAGTTAGACGGCACCGTGTCGGTGGTGGATCTGACGAGCTTCGTCGTCACCACGACGATCCCGGTGTATGGCGGCGCGCATCCGGACGCGATCGCATCGGTCTCGGGGATCGGCACCGGAGCCGTTTTTGTGCTGGCGAAAGACAGCCAGTACATCACGGCAATCCGCACCGACACCGACCAGGTATCGGCGAATGTCTTCCTGCAGAGCTACGGCATGGCGCTGCGGTCGACAACGGACACTGCGGGCGGTCCCAGCAACTCGCCGCCGGGCGGCAAGAACAGCCAATACAACAGCATTACCGCCAGCCGTGCGGCAGGCCAGGGGATACCGTGCAACCCGGTGCGCGATCCCTCGCCGTACTGTCCGGTTGCGACGCAGTAGAAAAGAAGACAAAAACAGAGGACAGCAGAAAACAGCAGACAAAGGCAGAGAGGACGGCTTCTGCCTTTGTCTGTTTTGGTCTGGGGTTGTCTGCTGTTTTTCTGCGGCGCGTTTACGTCACGTTCAGCGTGCGCAGGATGAAGGCGTAGTCGAAGGCGATCTCGCGCAGGTAGTCGTAGCGGCCCGAGGCTCCGCCGTGGCCGGCGGCCATGTTGGTGTAGAGCAGCAGCGGGTTCTTATCCTGCTTGAGCGTGCGCAGCCTGGCGACATACTTTGCGGGCTCCCAGTACATCACCTGGCTGTCGTTGAGCGAGGTCCTGACCAGGATGGCGGGATAGTTGCCGGGCTTCAGGTTGTCGTAGGGCGAATAGCTGAGCATGTAGGCGAAGGCTTCGGGCTCATTCGGATTGCCCCACTCCTCATACTCGGGCACGGTGAGGGGAAGCGAGGCGTCGAGCATGGTGTTCATGACATCGA
>DASXFV010000088.1:0-39817 GCA_036489445.1 Steroidobacteraceae bacterium
AAAGTGGGACGAGCTGAGGGAGGTAAGGCTTTCCGCTCACGAAGTCGGACTTGCACAATTCTGCCCACGAGCCCTATCCCTGGGTGTTTAAATTAAGGTCGAGAGGTAACCCGGCACGAAATCGAACACCGCAGGCGACGCCGAGGGATTTTACCACGAAGGGGAGCGCAGGCGAGTCCAGTGGCGGAAGGGCTACAGCTCCAGCTGCTGGTGTCGACCCAGCGCCGCTTCGGCGCGTTCGCGGGCCGCGCGCACCCGAGTGACCGCAGAACTCGTGACCTTGGATTCCTGCTGGCGAATGCGCAGCAGTTCGTTCGCGAGGTTCAGCGCCACCATCACCGCGATCCGATCCAGGCCCACCACCTTGCCGGTATCGCGAATCTCACGCATGCGGCCATTCAGGAACTCCGCAGCGTCCAGCAGCGCCGCACGCTCTTCATGCGCACAGGCGACAAAGAACTCCTTTTCCAATATCCGGACACTGACCCGTGCGGGTTCGGTGCTCATGCGCCGTGCTCCAAAGTCTTGAGGCGACCGATCATGGCTTCGACGCGGCTGCGCACCTGTTCATTCTTGTTAAGTAGGGTGGCGCGTTCATTGCCCAGGCTATCGTGCCGCTGTCGCAGTGCACGATTCTCTTCCAGCAGTTGCGCGACCTGGGCGGCGAGTTCGTCGACACGCGATTCCAGGCGGGTGAGCTCGAGATCGAGCTCCGTATTCACTGGGGTGCTCATAGCACTGACTATAGGCATAATCCATGAGGATGCAAGCCGCCGACTATGAGCAGATCCAGCAGGTCCTGACTCAGGCTCACTCATTGACCGATGCCGCCGAGGCGCACGGTACATTGACTGGATGCCTGTGTTCCGCCGTGGCTTACCGCTTCGAGGACTGGATGCTGGAAATTCTGCCCGAAGGAGCCGCCGGTTCGTCCTCCAATGAGGTCCTGCTGGAACTGTTTCAGAATACCAGCGTGGCGCTCGGAGAGGCGCAGATGCAATTCGCGCCGCTGCTGCCGCAGGATGAAGACCCCATCGATGCCCGTGCCGCGGCCCTGGGCGCCTGGTGTCAGGGCTTCCTTTATGGCCTGGGCACGAGTTCACTGGCGGATGTGAGCTTGTTGCCCGGTGACGTGGCTGAAGTGGTGCGCGACCTGACGGAAATCACCCACGTCGCCGCCGACAGCGGCGAAAGCCTGGAATCCAACGAAGGCGCGTACGCAGAACTGGTGGAGTTTGTACGCGCCGGCGTGCAGCTCCTGTTCGATGAACTGGAACCTCTACGCCGGGAAGCAAGTCATCCCGAAGGCCTGTTGCACTGACATGTCACGCCTCAACGCCAAACTGTCCAGCAAGCCCCGGCCGCATGGCCGTACTCCCGCACGGCCGGTACCGCCGGGCAAGCTGCTGGCCACTCCCAAGGTGATCAGGCGCGAAGAGTTTGCGCGCCGCCGCCGCCAGCTGATGCGGCTGATGGGCCGCGATTCCATCGCCATCATCCCGGCGGCTCCGGTGCGTCATCGCAACAACGATGTCGAATACCCCTATCGTCAGGACAGTGATTTTCATTATCTGACCGGCTTCGGTGAACCCGAGTCGGTGGCCGTACTGGTGCCGGGTCGGCAGCAGGCACAGTACGTGCTGTTCGTGCGCGACCGGGATCCGGAACGTGAGACCTGGGATGGTCGGCGTGCCGGAACCGAGGGGGCGACGCGCCAATACGGTGCCGATGATGCCTTTCCGATCACCGATATCGATGAAATCCTGCCGGGCCTGATGGAGAACCGCACGCGAGTGTTCTATGCCATGGGCACTCATCCGGAGTTCGATCAGCGCGTGGTGGGCTGGCTCAACGGTCTGCGCACCCAGGCGCGCCACGGCAAACACCCGCCGCAGGAATTCGTGACCTTGGATTATGTGCTGCATGATATGCGCCTGACCAAGTCGCGGGCCGAGATCGATGTGTTGCGCGAATCCGCGCGCATCGCCAGCGGCGCGCATATCCGTGCCATGCAGGCCTGCCGTGCAGGAGGTACCGAATACGGCATCAAGGCCGAAATCCTCCACGAGTTCAGTCTTCACAACGCCGATACCTCCTATGAGCCCATCGTCGGCGGTGGTGCGAACTCCTGCATCCTGCATTACCGCGAGAACGATCAGCCGCTCAGGAGCGGGGATCTGCTGCTGATCGATGCCGGCTGCGAGTACGAGTACTACGCCTCGGATATCACGCGGACCTTTCCGGTGAACGGGCGCTTCTCCACCGAGCAGCGCGCCGTGTACGACATCGTGCTCGCGGCAAATGAGGCGGCCATCCAGAAAGTGCGCCCGGGCGCGTCCTGGAATGATCCTCATGAGGCCGCCGTGCACGTGGTCACGCAGGGTCTGGTCAAGCTGGGCCTGCTGAAGGGGTCGGTGTCCAAACTTGAAAAGGAAGGCGCCTACCGGCGCTTCTTCATGCATCGCACCGGTCACTGGCTGGGCATGGACGTGCATGACGTGGGCGACTACAAGCTCGCCGATGAATGGCGGGTGCTGGAACCGGGCATGGTCATGACTGTCGAGCCGGGCATCTACATCCCGGCGGGTCTGAAGGGAGTGCCGCGGCGCTTCGACAACATCGGCATCCGTATCGAGGACGATGTGGTGGTGACCCGGGATGGCGTGGAAGTACTGACCGCGGGGGCTCCCAAGGATCCGGACGCCATCGAGGCGCTCATGGCCGCGGCCTGAAGTCCCCGGCGGGATAGCAAATGGAAGAATTCGATATCGCCATCATCGGGGGTGGCATGGTGGGTGCCAGCCTCGCTCTGGCTGTGGCCGCCGCCGGCCGCCGCGCCGTACTCATCGAGGCCATCAGTCCCGACTCCAGCACGCATCAAAGCTTCGATGAGCGTACCACGGCGTTGGGGAACGCCAGCCGCCGCATTCTTGAGGCCCTGGGCGTGTGGGACAGTGTGGCGGACCGATGTGGAGTGATCCGCGCCATTCATGTATCCGATGCCGGGCGACTGGCCTTCGCGCGGCTCAATGCACGCGAGCAGGGCATCGAGGCGTTTGGTTTCGTGGTGCCCAATCGGGTGTTGGGTGCCGCATTGTGGGATCAGATCGGGCGCAACGCCGCCATCAGCGTGCGGATGCCGGCCCAGGTGGCGTCGGTCAGCACCGATGCTGCTGGCGTGACCCTGACGCTGGCCGATCCTGAGGGTGACCCGAAGCGGCCCCAGACCCGCACGCTGCGCGCGCGTCTGGTGGTCGCCGCCGACGGGGCGCACTCGGCCGTGCGTCGGGATGCTGGCATTACCGCAACCGAAGCGGATTATGGCCAGGTCGGCATTGTGGCCAATGTCGCGACCGACACCGCTCATGATGGCACCGCTTATGAACGCTTCACGTCCGCGGGCCCCTTGGCGCTGATACCGCTGCGTGATGGCAGCTATACCGTGGTGTGGGCACGAACGCCTGAGGATGCGGCGCAGACCCTTGGCGCGACGGATGAGGAATTCCTGAAGCTGCTGCAACAGTGTTTTGGATGGCGGGTCGGAAAGTTCACCCGCGTCGGCCGCCGGGCCAGCTATCCGTTGAAATTGACCCGCGCGGATGAGGCAGTGGGTCAACGCACGGTTCTGATCGGCAATGCTGCTCAGTCCCTGCATCCGGTGGCGGGGCAGGGATTCAACCTGGCGCTGCGCGATGTCGCGGCGCTGGCAGAACTTCTCGCCGAGGAGGGGGATCCGGGCGCGGCCGCGCTGCTGGAACGCTTTGCGCAGGGTCGCGCGGCGGACCGTCGTGGCGTCACGCGCTTCACCGACGGTCTGATCCGCATTTTCGGCGATGCACGCTTGCCGGTGCGCGTGCTGCGTGATGTGGGGCTGCTGTTGTTTGATCTGTTGCCGCCGGCCAAGAGCGCCCTGGCGCGTGTCAGTCTTGGATTCGGTGGCCGTACGCCGCGATTGGCGCGAGGTTTGCCCCTGCGATGAGCGTGGCCGTCGCTTCACAGATGCTGGATGTACTGGTGGTGGGCGGTGGCCCCGTAGGGGCGTGCGTGGGTGCGCTGCTGGCACGCGGGCAGGCGGGCGCTGCGCTGCGCGTCGGGCTGCTGCAGGCGGCGGCCCCGGCCGCGGCAGCCGATGGCCGGGTGCTGGCGGTGTCGCGCGCCAGCGAAAAAATTCTTGAGGCCGCCGGCGCTTGGGCCCGCATCAGACCGTATGCCTGGGCCTACGAACACATGCGCGTGTGGCATCAGGGCATAGCGCCGACCAGTGATGAGGTGCTGCAGTTTGATGCGGCGGAGGTTGGCGAACCGAATCTGGGCTATATCATCGAAGCGCAGCGGGTCACGGCGGCGCTCGTGGATGCCTTCGTGGCGGCAGGCGGGCAGCTCATCAATGGCGAACTGCAGGGCGTAACCACGCCTGAGCGCCTCGGTGACCCGGTGCGCGTGCAGTCATCCGCCGGCGAGCTGGCGGCACAGCTGATCGTGGGCGCCGACGGTGCGCGCTCGGCAGTGCGTTCGGCCTACGGAATTGGCGTGAAGACTCACAGCTATGAGCAGACGGCCATCGTGGCGCGCCTGCTGCCCGAACGCCCGCATCACAATACGGCCTGGCAGCGCTTCGTGGAGGGCGGCACCCTGGCGTTGCTGCCGCTTGCCGATGGCAGCGTCTCGATAGTCTGGTCGTTGCGCGAGGCACAGGCGCGCGAACTGCTGGCGACCACGACCGCGCAGTTTGAAGCGCTGCTGCTCGAGCACAGCGATGCGGCACTGGGCACCTTGACACTTGCCAGCACACGATCTGGTTTTGCGCTGCAGCGGCTGAGCGCGGATCGCTACACCGCGGAGCGTTGTGCGCTGGTCGGGGACGCGGCGCATGTCGTGCATCCTCTGGCCGGACAGGGTGTGAACCTTGGACTGCTGGACGCGGCCGCCCTGGCACAGCTTTGCCTGCAGGCGCGGGCGACGGGGGAGCATCTGGGAGCACAGCGCACGCTGCGCGCCTACGAACGCCAGCGCAAGGGCGAGAACCAGCTCATGGAGTTTTCCATCGACGCCTTCAACCGGGTGCTCGCGCAGGGCGTTGGGCCGGCCTCAGGCCTGGCGCGACGCGCATTGGCGCTGACCAATCGCAGCGCACTGCTGAAGCGCTTTTTCATCGGCCACGCATCGGGGCAGGCCCCGGAGCTTACAGCCTGGGGATCTGATCGAGCTTGGCAGCGCAGATGAAGTCGTTCTCGGACAGCCCGTGGATGGCATGCGTGCTGTACCGGACCCGGCAGGTGTTGTAGCTGACTTCCAGGTCCGGGTGATGGTCTTCGATGTTCGCCACATGCGCCACGGCATTGACGAAGCTCATGGTGCGGTAGAAGTCGCGAAAGGTGAATTCACGTCGCAGACTGGCTGCGTTCTCATCCAGGGACCAGGCCGGATCCAGACGCAGCAGCAACTCATCGGCGGCGGCGCGCGTCAGCGGCGCGACACCGCCTTCGCAGGGTTCACAGCGTCTGTCAGCCAGGTCACTCATGAGGCGTCGCGGCTGCTCTGAGGGTCAGGAAGCCGCCCGCGGCGTGAAGGTGCGCGCGACGTATTGTTCCACCAGTTCCTGGAATTCCTCGGCTATCCGCTCGCCCTTCAAAGTGACGGTCTTTGCGCCGTCCTCATACACGGGCGCGACCGGACGCTCCCCCGTGCCCGGCAGGCTGATCCCCAGGCTGGCATGCTTGCTTTCACCGGGGCCATTGACCACGCAACCCATGACGGCCACCGTCATATCCTCGACGCCATCGTAGGACCGACGCCATTCCGGCATGCGGTGCCGGATGTGCGACTGGATGCGCTGGGCGAGTTCCTGAAAGTAGGTGCTGGTGGTGCGGCCACAACCCGGGCAGGCAATCACCATGGGGGTAAAGGACCGCAGCCCCATGGTCTGCAGGATCTCCTGTGCGACAATGACCTCTTGCGAACGATCCCCATTGGGCTCGGGAGTCAGCGATACGCGGATGGTGTCGCCGATGCCCTGCTGCAGCAGCACAGACATGCCGGCCGTGGAGGCCACAATGCCCTTGGATCCCATGCCTGCCTCGGTGAGGCCCAGATGCAGCGGAAACTCGCAGCGCGCGGCCAGATCCGAGTAGATGGCAATGAGGTCCTGCACGCCGGAGACTTTGGCCGAAAGGATGATGTGATCCTTCGGCATCCCCAGTTCCATGGCCCGCTCGGCGCTCGAGAGCGCCGAGGCCACCACCGCCTGGCGCATGACATCCCGGGCATCCAGCGGTTCGGGGCGGGCCGAGTTCTCGTCCATCATCTTCGTCAGCAGGTCCTGGTCGAGGCTGCCCCAATTCACGCCGATGCGCACCGGCTTCTTATACCTGCAGGCGGTCTCGATCATTTCCGCGAACTGCGGATCGCGCTTGCTGCCGCGGCCGACATTGCCGGGATTGATGCGGTACTTGGCCAATGCTTCGGCACAGCCCGGATATTCGCGCAACAGTTTGTGCCCATTGAAATGAAAATCACCGATCAGCGGGACAGTGACCCCCAGCTGATCCAGCCGTTCGCGGACGGGCGCCACCGCGGCGGCGGCCTCGGCCGAGTTCACCGTGAGGCGCACCAGTTCCGAGCCCGCCCGGGCCAGGGATCTGACCTGTTCGACGGTACCGGCGATATCGGCCGTGTCCGTATTGGTCATGGACTGCACAACAATGGGATTGGGACCGCCGACGCGGACAGCCCCAATGGTGGTTACGAGCGATTTGCGACGTGGATGCGACATCTGTGCATTGTACCGCTTAACATGACGGCAAAATAACCCTCAGGATGGCCATGTTATTGCCGGAATCCTTGGCGCGCGAGAAGCCCCGCGGCCTCACCCGCGTGCTCCGGGCCGCCGGGGCCAGCTGGAAGGGCCTGCTGGGGGCTTACCGCGGGGAAGCCGCGTTTCGCCAGGAACTGGGCCTGAGCGTACTGGTCATACCTACGGGCCTGTGGCTGGGACGCACCGGCGTGGAACGTGCGGTGCTGGTAGCCCCCATGCTGCTGGTACTCATTGTGGAACTGCTCAACAGTGCCGTCGAGGCGACGGTTGACCGGATCGGCCTGGAACGGCATGTCCTGGCGGGACTCGCCAAGGACATCGGTTCCGCGGCCGTCCTGATGTCATTTGTCCTGTTGGGGGTGGTGTGGCTGCTGGTACTGATGGATCACTCATGACAAACACACGATCTGGCTGGGCCCTGTCACTGCTGGCTTGCGCGTGGCTGCTGCCCGCGCTGGCACAAGGCGCATCGGATGAGGCCAAACCCGATCTGCATTCGACCCCGGCGGCCCAGCCGGCGACCCTGGCACACCAGGCCACCGCTGCGGAAGGCAACCCGGATTGGTCCGGCACGCTGGAACGCATTGTCGGCAGCGTCGTCGCCATCAACATCGACGAGGTGCGCGCGTTTGATACGGAATGGAATGCCACGGCCCAGGCCACTGGCTTCGTGGTGGACGCGGAGCGCGGTCTGATCCTGACCAATCGCCATGTGGTGACCCCCGGACCGGTGACGGCCGAAGCGACGTTCCTTAACCGTGAGGAAGTGCAGCTGTATCCGGTATACCGCGACCCGGTACACGACTTCGGCCTCTATCACTATGATCCGTCGAAACTGCATTTCATCAAACCCAAGGCGTTGCCGCTGTATCCGGAAGGCGCCAAGGTTGGAACGGAGATCCGCGTCATCGGCAACAATGCCGGTGAGCAGCTGTCGATTCTCGCCGGCACCCTGGCGCGGCTGGATCGCGATGCACCGGTGTACGGTCTGTACAAGTACAACGACTTCAACACGTTCTATCTGCAGGCCGCATCCGGCACGTCGGGGGGATCCTCGGGCTCACCGGTCGTGGATATCCGCGGCCGCGTCATCGCTTTGAATGCCGGTGGCGCCACGGGTGCGGCATCCAGCTTCTATCTGCCCCTGGGGCGCGTGCGCCGCGCACTGGAACTGATCCAGCAGGGCAAACCCGTCACGCGCGGCACGCTGTCAACGGATTTCAGCTACACGCCCTACGACGAGCTGGAGCGCTTGGGATTATCTGCGGCGACCGAGACGGAGGTGCGCGGCGCGTTCCCCGCCCTGACCGGCATGCTGGTGGTCAGCGAAGTGCTGCCGGGCTCGCCCAGCAGCGGTGTCCTGCAGCCGGGCGACATCCTGGTGCGCGTCAACGGCCACTACGTCACGCAGTTTGAGCCGCTGGAGGCGCTGCTCGATGACAACGTCGGCGGCATGGTGGAACTGTCCCTGGAGCGCGGGGGCCGGAGCATCACCGCGAAACTGCCCATCACGGACCTGAACGCCATCACCCCGGACTCGTACCTGCAGTTCGGCGACGGGGTGCTCAACAACCTCTCCTACGAGCTGGCGCGGCAGTTCAATGTCCCCGTGAAGGGTGTGTACGTGGCAAATCCCGGCTATGCCCTGGGCGCGGCGGGCATCGCCCGCGGTTCGGTGATCGTGGCGATGAACTCCAAACCGGTGGCCAACCTGGATGACCTGCAGAGCATCCTGGACACATTGGGCGATGGCGCGCGAGCCACGGTGCGGTATTTCGCGCTGGATGATCCACGCAGCACGCAGCTACGCTCCTTCAGGATGGACCGCAGATGGTTTCTGTCCGGCCGTTGCCGCCGCGATGATCATGTGGGCCTGTGGAATTGCGCAGATCTGCCCCCTGCGGCACCCGCAGCGCCGCCCGCGCCGGCCTCCACTGCGCTGCCCGCCTATACTGATCCGCGGCTGAAGAAGCTCACTCCTTCGCTGGTGTTTGTGACGTACGACATGCCGTATTCGGTTTCCGGCGTCACTGAAACCAGCTTCCATGGCACCGGACTGGTGGTGGATGCCGCGCGCGGACTCGTGGTCGTGGACCGCAATACCGTGCCGGTATCCGTGGGCGATGTGCAGATCACTTTCGCCGGCACGCTCCAGGTGCCCGGGCGCGTCGTGTATGTGAATCCGCTGCACAATCTTTCGGTGGTCGCCTATGACCCGGCCCTCATCGGTAACACGCCGGTGAAGAGCGCAACGCTGGCTCCAGGAGAGCTGCGCGAGCGCAACCCGGTGTGGGTGGTCGGCCTGAGTGCGGACGGTCAGCCGCACACCCGCGGCACCGAGATCGCCAGTGTTGATCCGCTGGCCCTGCCGTTGTCGCGTTCCATGCGTTTCCGCGACACCAATCTGGATGTCGCGCAGCTGGTGAATCCGCCCACGGACTATGACGGGGTACTGTCGAATGCGGCTGGGGAGGTGGTGGGCCTTTGGTCCAGCTACGCGGTGGAGAGCGGCCGCGACCTGACACAGGAGAATCGCGGCGTGCCCATCGATGTGGTGGCCACCATGCTCGATCACATCCATGCTGGCACGCCTCTGCACAGCCTTGAGACTGAATTGGTGCCGCTGCAGTTGGCCGATGCGCGCCAGCTGGGGCTGTCGGATGGCTGGCTGACGAAGCTGGAACAGCATGATGCCACCGAGCGCCAGGCGCTGATGGTGGTGCGCATGGTCGGTGGCTCCAACGCGGCCAGCCTGCTGCAGCAGGGTGACATCCTGCTCGCGATCGACGGCAAGACCGTCACCCGCTTCGAGGAGGTGGAACACGCGGTTGCCGATGCGCCCACGGTCCGCGTCACGGTATGGCGGGCCAGTGCGCCGGTGGACCTGACGGTGCAGACCGCGGCGTTGAACGGCCTGGACATTGACCGGGTGGTGCAGTGGGCCGGAGCCACGCTGCAGGCGCCGCAACGGGCGATCGCCGCGCAACGCGGCATCGCCCCTTCGGGCGTCTACGTCGCCTTCTTCACTTATGGTTCTCCCTCGGCGCGCTATGGGCTGTATCCGGGCCGCCGCATTGTCGAAGTGGATGGCGTGCCCACACCTGACCTGGACGCCTTCCTCAAGGCCGTGAGCGGGCGGCCGGATCGGGCCTCGCTGCGACTGAAGACATTGAATTGGAACGACGCGGCCGAGGTCATCACCCTGAAGCTCGACAAGCATTACTTCCCGGCGTACGAGGTGCGGCGCACGGCAGGGGGATGGGAGCGCCGGCTGCTGGAGTAGCGTCCACGCAACAGTTTGCGCGCACAAAGGGCGGCCGGCAGCCCAGGCCTTGCTAGAATTCGCCCCATGGTCAAGGTTGTCCGGGCTAGTCAGGTTGATATCGATGCTGCCGTGCAGGCGCTGCGCGACGGTGATCTGGTCGCGTTTCCGACTGAAACGGTCTATGGGTTGGGCGCGAATGCGCAGAACCCCGCGGCAGTGCGCAAGATCTTCGATGCCAAGGGCCGCCCGCTTCATCACCCGGTGATCGTGCACCTGGATAGCCCGAAGTTCCTGCATCGCTGGGTTTGCGAGGTGCCCGCCGTGGCCACCAAGCTGGCCGAGCGTTTCTGGCCCGGTCCCATGACGCTGGTCATGCCGCGCGCCTCCAATGTGCATGACATCGTCACGGGCGGTCAGGACACGGTGGCGATCCGCGTGCCCGCGCATCCCATGGCGCAGCAGTTGCTGACCGCCTTCGGGGGTGGCATCGCCGCCCCCTCCGCCAATCGTTTCGGCCGTTTGAGTCCCACCCGCGCCGAGCATGTCCGCGATGAGCTGGGCGATGCGGTGCGGGTGGTACTGGACGGCGGGGAGAGCCAGCTCGGCCTGGAGTCCACCATCGTCTCCTGTATCGGTGACACCGTGCGGTTGCTGCGACCCGGGGCGGTGACCGCCAGCCAGCTGCGCGAGGTGGCGCCGAATCTCATCATTGGTGCGGATGCCTTCAGCTCCCGGGTACCCGGAAGCCTGCCTTCGCACTACGCACCGACCACGCCGCTGAACATCGTCCCATCCGGCGAGATCGATGCGCGGGCCAGTGCGGCCTCCAGCGGCGGCAAGCGCATCGCCGTGCTGGCGCAGCGGCTGCCGTTGAAGTCCCATGCCTATGTGACCTGGGTGAACGCCGGGCGCCGCCCCGATCAATACGCGCATGACCTGTACGCCAACCTGCGGGCGCTCGATACCGCGGGTTGCCAGCAGATCCTGGTTCAGGATGTGCCCGAGGGGGAACGCTGGGATGCCGTGCGCGATCGACTGCTGCGCGCAGCGACGCGGGTCACCGAAGGCGATGACTCCGGCGCCAGCGCCGTGCTCCCTTAAGATCGCCCAGACCGCTCCATCATCCTAGCGAGAGCCTCCATGCCGACCCGTACGCGCACGCTGCGCTTTGTCGATCCGTTTCAACCCGCGCAGATCCGGCGTCTGGTGGCCGAGTTTGGCTCACCGCTGCTGATCATCGACTGCGAGCGGGTCCGGGCGCAGCTGCGAAAGCTGAAGAAGGCCTTGCCCAAGGTCGATTTGCACTACGCCTTGAAGCCCCTGCCGCATCCGGCGGTGGTTCAGGTGGTGATGGCAGAGGGCGGTTATCTGGATCTGGCGACCACCGGTGAGGTGCAATTGGTGAAGCGCCTGGGCGCAAGTCCCGAGCGCTGTATCCACACGCACCCCATCAAACGCGCGCAGGACATCCGCAACGCCATGGAATTTGGTGTGCGCACCTTTGTCGCCGACAATCCGGATGAAGTGCGCAAGTTCGCCCGCCTGGGCGAGCGCGCGCGCCTGCTGCTGCGGGTATCCTTCCGCAGTCCCGGTGCCGTGTGTGATCTGTCGCGCAAGTTCGGCTGCGATCCGGAGCACTTCCTGGAGCTGGCGCGCGGGGCTGCAAGTCTGGGCGTGGATGTCCAGGGCATCTCCTTCCACGTAGGTTCACAGGCCCCCGATCCGGCCAAGCATGTCGAGGCCATCGAGGCCTGTGCCAAACTCATCGCGGCGGCCCGTCGCGAGAAGCTCGGCACGCTGGATACGCTGGATATCGGGGGCGGCTTCCCCATCGACTATGGCTTACCCGTGCCGGACATCGCGCGCTTCTGCGCGCCCATCCGCCAGCAGCTGGTGAAGCTGCCCGGGCGCATCCGCGTCATCGCGGAGCCGGGACGCTTCATTGCCGGTCCCGCCGCCATTGGCGTCGCCAGCGTCATGGGCCGCGCGCAGCGCGAGGGTCACTGGTGGTACTACCTGGATGATGGTCTGTACGGCTCCTACAGCGGCCAGCTGTATGACCACGCCCGCTACCCGGTGGAGCCGCTGCGCGAAGGCGCACACCGGCTGCCGTCGGTGCTGGCCGGCCCCACCTGCGACAGCATCGATGTGATCGCCGAGAACCTGATGCTGCCGAAGCTGGAGGTCGGGGATCTCATTGTCGGGCGCGCCATGGGCGCCTATACCTGGGCCAGCGCTTCGGAGTTCAACTTCTTTCCCCGCGCAACCGTGGTATCCGTGAATATGACGGCCGCGGATCACGGCACGGTGATCCCGGTTCCTCCCTAGGGGTGTCGTCGGTACGACCTGCAGCCGCGGGATATACTTTGGTTGTGGGTGTGGAGAGCAGCGCGATGAAGAGCGAAAAACCGGAAGTCCAGACCGCGATTCACCACCAGGTCGCGGCAGCCCGGGAAGGCAAGGATCCACGAGTGGCAGCCAAGCTGAGCTCCGGTTGGGTGGTATTTGGCGAACGCCAGTTCGTGAACGGCTATGTGCTGCTGTTGCCCGACCCGGTGGTTCCGACCCTCAACGCATTGGGGGCGCAGGAGCGTGGCCAGTTCCTGCTGGACATGGCCCGCCTGGGCGATGCGCTGTTGAAGGTCACCCATGCGCTGCGCATCAATTACGCCATCCTCGGCAATCTCGAACCCGCCCTGCATGCGCATGTGATTCCCCGCTATGCGGATGAACCGGAGGCGTTGCGCACCGCCCACCCGTGGGCGCATGACTGGCAGGCTGCACCGTTGTTTGATCGCATCGAACATGCGGCTCTTGGCGAATCCCTGCGCCGCGAGCTCACGCGCATGGGCGCGGCACGGCCCATGCGTTATGACCCAGGTGCCAATGCCGCGTGCTGATCCTGGAGTCGGTCACTCGCAGCTTCGGGGCCGGTGTGGATCGGCGCTGCGTTCTGGATGGGGTCAGCGTCAGCATCGCCGCGGCCAGTGAGACGGCCATCATCGGCCGCAGCGGCTCCGGCAAGTCCACCCTGCTCAATCTCATCAGCGGCATTGACCGGCCCGACTCCGGACGGGTGCTCTTTGACGGCCTGGATTTGAGTGGCATGGCAGAACCTGAGCGCACGGTGTTCCGGCGCCGCAAGGTGGGCTTCGTGTACCAGTTCTTCAACTTACTGCCGACGCTGGATGTGGAGGAGAACGTGCGGCTGGTGCTGTCGCTGGATGGCGTGGGCGCTGCTGATGCGCGGCGCCGCAGCCGGGCAATGCTGGCCCGCGTGGGGCTGGGCGATCGCCTGCACACACCCGTGGATGTGCTCTCCGGGGGTGAGCAGCAGCGGGTGGCATTGGCGCGCGCCCTGGTGCATGAGCCGGTGCTGTTGCTGGCGGATGAGCCCACGGGCAATCTCGATGACGCTACGGCCGCGCAGCTCGCGCCGCTGTTGCGTGAGTTGGCGCGGGAGCGCGGCGCGACCGTGGTGCTGGCGACGCATGATCGACAGCTTGCCGCGGGTGCGGATCGTTGCCTGACACTGCGCGCGGGACAGCTGCAGTAAACGACATGGGCATGCTGTGGTCGGCGAGCTTCCGCCATCTGTTGCGCCACCCGCTGCAGCTGCTGCTCGCCTTGGTGGGACTGGCGCTGGGCGTGGCCACCATCGTCGCGGTGGATGTCGCCACCGGCAGCGCGGCCCGCGCCTTTGAGCTGTCACTGGCCGCAGTAGAGGGCCCGGCCACGCATGAACTCGACGGCGGTCCTGGCGGCATCGATGAGACCTGGTATGTGCAACTGGCGCGCACGCTGCACGTCGTGCGCATGAATCCTGTGGTCGAAGGGTACGTGACCGTAGGCGACCAGGCGCTGCAACTGCTGGGCGTGGATCTGCTGGCGGCCGCAGGTTTTGCCAGCGGTGATGCCGCTGCGGCGGCCGGGACCGTGTTCCAGGGTTCTGCAACCGCACTCAATTCAGGCGGCGCACTGGCACAGTGGTTCGCCGGGACGGGGGCGGTGCTGCTGGCGCGCGACACGGCACAGCAGCTGAATCTGCAACCGGGGGCAAGCTTCGCGGTCGACGCCGGGGGTCACGCACTGCAGGGCCATCTGCAGGGTGTACTGGGTGATGCCGGGGGTGGCACGCAGGCGCTCATGCTGGCGGATATCACGACCGCGCAAGAGTGGCTGGGGCTGCAGGGACGATTGACCCGTATAGACCTGCGCGTACCGCCCGGGCGTGCCGCGGCCGCGGAACTGCTGCAGCTGTCCCGGGAGCTGCCCGCGGGGGTGACCCTCGCGGTCGCCGCGCAACGCGCCCGCGCGGGTCTGGATATGACCCGGGCCTTCAACACCAACCTGCGTGCGCTGGGCCTGCTGGCGCTGCTGGTGGGATTGTTCCTGGTCTATGGCACCATGAGTTTCGCCATCGTGCAGCGCCGGCGCAGCCTCGGCATCCTGCGCGCCTTGGGCGCCACGCGGTCACAGCTGTTGCGCATCATCCTGCTGGAGGCGACTGGACTCGCCTTGGTGGGCGGGGGCGTGGGGCTGGCGGCCGGTGCGCTCCTGGGTCACGGCTTGGTGGGCATGGTCGCGCGCACCATCAATGATCTGTACTACGTGGTGGCGGTCAACAGCGTCGCGTTGCCGGCCGGGGAGCCTCTGCTGGCGATCGGCGCGGCGCTCGCGGTGGCACTGCTGGCGGCGGCCGCACCGGCGCTGGAGGCCGTCCACAGTGTGCCGCAGCTGACCCTGCGTGCCTCGGTGCTGGAGGGGCGCGCGCGCCGCATCGCCACACTGCTGCTCGCCGTTGCGGCGCTCCTGGCTGTGGGCTGCGTCGCGATTGTGCTGGTCACGCAGCGCGGCGTACTTGCGGGTTTTGCCGCCCTGGTGCTGGCGATGCTGAGTGTGGCAGCCGCCACCCCCGCGGTGCTCTACGGTTCGGCCAGTGCGCTGGCCCGCTCGCGACTGTGCACCGCGCCCCCCCTGCGCCTGGCGCTGGGCGGTATCGCCGGCTCCCTGAGCAGAACGGGTGTGGCGGTGGCGGCGCTGGCGATGGCGGTGACCGCCATGATCGGCATCAGCATCATGGTCGACAGCTTTCGTGAGTCACTGCGCGACTGGTTGTCGCAGACACTGCAGGCGGATATTTATGTGGGGGCTCCGGGGCCCGGCTTTGCGCGCCCCGAGCGCCGGCTCGATGCCGCGATAATTGCGGATCTGGAACGGGTACCGGGGCTGGCAAGCTACAGCGCGAGCCGTCGCGCCATCGTGAATTCGCAGTTCGGGCCGGTGGTGCTGGACGCCATGGACATCACGCCCCGCGGGCCCGGCGGCATGGATCTGACCGCGGCAACCGCGGACATCTGGGCACGCTTCCAGGAAGGCGCAGTGCTGCTGGCGCAACCGCTGGCCTATCGCCTGAATCTCAAGGTCGGCTCACAGTTGCAATTGACGACCGCGTTCGGGCCGCGCAGCTTCCGTGTCAGCGGAATATTCCGCGAGTACGGCAATGATCGCGGCAGCGTGCGCGTCAGCCGTGCGGTCTACCGGCGATTGTGGCGCGATGACTCGGTCAGCACTCTGGCGCTCTATGTTGCTCCCGGCAGCAGCGTCAAAGCCGTGGTCGGGCGCCTGTACGCGGCAGCCGCCGGACGCCAGGCGCTGCAGGTGGATACTCCTGCGCAGGTGCGCGCCATATCGCTGATGATCTTTGACCGCACCTTCGTCATCACCCAGGTGTTGAACTGGCTGGCCGCCGGTGTTGCGGCGGTCGGGCTGCTGAGCGCGCTGCTGGCCTGGCAGCTGGGGCGTGCCCGTGAGCTGGCGTTGCTGCGGGTATTGGGACTGACGCGGTTCGCTGCCGCCGGGATGATCCTGGCGCAGACCCTGTTCATGGGTGCGGTCGCGCTGCTGGTGGCGCTGCCCGCCGGCGCGCTGACCGCCTTACTGCTAGTGCGCGTCATCAATCGTCGCGCGTTTGGCTGGCAGATCGACTTGCACCTGCATCCTCAGCAGGTCATCGGCGCCATGGCGGTGGCGCTGCTCGCTGCCCTGGTGTCCGGCCTCTACCCGGCCTGGCGCACGGCACATGCACCACTGGTCCAGGACCTGCGAGAGGAGTAGTCGTCAGTGCCGCAGGGGAATCAACCAGGGGGGGCCGCGCCAACGCTGCTGTTGGCGTTGACTGCGGCTTTGGGCCTGGGCGGCTGTCAGCCCCCGGCTTCGCGGACCTCTGAACCTGAGGCGACCGCCGCCGCGGGCCCCGCGGCGCAGATCGACCGCTTGAATGTGCTGCGCGAAGCGGACGGATCCGGCTTCGCACGGGCGGAATCTGCGCGCCACTTCGAGTTTCCGCAGGACCATGGACCGCATCCGGCGTTCCGGCACGAGTGGTGGTATCTGACCGGTCAACTGCGCGCCACGGGCGGCGAAGTGTTTGGCTTCGAGCTCACGTTCTTTCGGCTGGGGCTGCTGCCGCAGGGGGTGGCGACCACACCGCCCGCACCGCTCGGCTCAGGCCCTGGCGCCGTTTCGGCGTGGCGGACCCGCCAGCTGTACGCCGCGCATTTCGCGATCACTGATGTGGGCGCAGAACAGTTCTTCAGCGCGACGCGTTATGCCCGAGATGCGCTGGGGCTGGCCGGCGCACAGGCGCAGCCGTTTGCGGTACATGTAAATGACTGGTCTGTGAGCCAGGCCCCTGATCCGCCGCCCGCCGCCGCATCGGGCGTGATGGAGGTGCACTGGCAGCTGCAGGCGGCCGATGCGGATTACCAGTTGCAGTTGGACCTGCGTGCCGACCAGGCGCCGGTGTTGAACGGCGCTGCGGGCTTGAGTATCAAGGGTGATGCCCCGGGGGAGGCGAGTTACTACTATTCGGTGCCGCGGTTGCAGGCAGCAGGCCGCATTACTCGCAAGGGGAAGACCCTTGCGGTGTCGGGACTGGCCTGGCTGGACCGGGAGTGGGGCAGCGGCTCCCTCGGTGCACAGCAGCAGGGCTGGGACTGGTTCGCACTGGACCTGGACGATGGCAGTGCCCTGATGTTCTACGCCCTGCGTGATCGTGACGGTCGTCGCGACCCGCATAGCGCCGGCACCTTCGTGGATGCCGCGGGCCATGCCACAGCGCTGGCCAATCAAGATGTGGACATTGAAGTGCTGCATCACTGGATCAGTCCGCGCGGCGGGCAGTATCCGGCGCAGTGGAACGTGCGCGTCCGATCGCAGGGCCTGCAGCTGCAGCTGACGCCGTTGCTGGCAGATCAGGAATTGGCCACTCAACCGCGCTACTGGGAAGGTGCCGTGAAGGCCACCGGCCGCCGCGGCAGGGTGCCCATCCGTGCGCAGGGTTACGTGGAACTGGTGGGCTATGC
The DNA here is from genome assembly GCA_036489445.1 of Steroidobacteraceae bacterium. Taxonomy (GTDB): domain Bacteria; phylum Pseudomonadota; class Gammaproteobacteria; order Steroidobacterales; family Steroidobacteraceae; genus DAIDKA01. Next base: position 17,447 of record DASXFV010000088.1, read on the forward strand.
GCAGGCCCAGGCAAGTCCGAGCGTTCCCAGTGCCACGGCTCCCCCGACCCACTGAGGCAATCCCCGCCAGAGGCGCTGCAGGCCGGGGCTTGCGACCACGGCGCCCAGGACGCCACCGACGGCAAAGCCCAGCAGATGGGCCATGATGTCCGTGTGGGCACCGGAAGTGCCCAGCCAGCCCAGTAGCACCACACCCGCAAAGAGCGGGCCGTAACGCTGCGCGGGTCGCAGGGTCATCATGTGCCGTTCGCGCCAGGAATACGCAGCCAGCAATCCCAAGGCCGTGAAGACTGCGGTGGAGGCGCCAACCGACCGGTGGTCGGCGGTCGCGAGCAGCGCTTCGGTCAGATTGGCCGCTCCCGCGCCCAGCACTACCAGCGCCCACGCAGTACCCGGCCCCAGCAGTCGCCCCGCCAGGTACCCGAACCAGGCGCCAGCGCCGATATTGGCGCTGATGTGGGCGGGACCCAGATGCAAAGTCAATGCGGTCCAGGCCCGCCACCACTGGCCCTCCCGCACCAGCCCGGCGTTGAGTTCACCGGCTGAGAACGCATCCAGGCGGCCGAGCCCTGAACTGATCGCCGCGGCCACACCCAGCAACACCAGCGCATAGACAGCACTGCCCACCCAGGCCCCACGGTAAAAGTAGGGCGCAGGTCGCGGTGGGGCAGGCGGCGGGCGGCGGCTTTCCTGTTGGTAATGCAACAGATGGCTGCGGGCCTGCGCAAGGTTCGCCGGCTCGACCCACAGTGAGAAGCCCTCCGGCGACTCGGACATTTCGTACGGCACGCCGACGGCAGTGAGCACGAAGGCGCGTTCTTCGCAGTTGCCGCGGCTGGGCGAGCGATAGATCTCTATGGCTTCGGCGAACATGAATGGGGCTGTATTGTGGCGTATCACCCTGATTCAATGCTTCAATGTCTGGAAATGCAGGATTTACGCTGGTTACATTGGGCGCAGCAGTTGCAGGCCGTCGCACAGACTGGCGAGGCCTATGCCACTAACGAATTTGACCGGCAACGCTACGACCTGGTACGCAATATCGCCGCCGCCATGCTGGCCGCGGGGTCCGCCGCCGAGCCCGAGGCCTTAATCGAGCTGTTCGGGCGCGAGGGCGGTTATGCCACGCCCAAAATCGACGTGCGCGCCGCGGTGTTCCGTGATGATCGCATCCTGATGGTGCAGGAGCGATCCGACGGCCGCTGGACCCTGCCGGGGGGCTTCGCCGATGTGGGTGACAGCCCCAGCGCGGCAGTCGAGCGCGAAGTACGCGAGGAGTCGGGATTCATCGTCAAGGCCAGCAAGCTCGTGGCACTGTTTGACCGCAACCGGCATCCCCATCCGCCGTTTGGATATCACCTATGGAAGGCTTTTTTCCTGTGTGAACTGCAAGGAGGAGAGGCGCAGGCGAGTATTGAAACGAGCGCCGTGGGGTTCTTCGGGCAAGGTGAACTGCCACCCCTGTCACAGGGGCGCATCACGCTCGGGCAGGTGCAATATATGTTCGAACAGCAGCGCCATCCGCTGCTGCCCGCGTCTTTCGACTGAAACACCTGTAAAATGGTGCGCTTGTGATCCAGCGACGCGGACGGATTAAGAGTCCGCGTGGCATTCATGCATAACAGGAGTTTCGCCAGTGGCTGCCAAAACAAAGGCGCGCAAGAAAACCAAGGTCGCCAAGACCGCGCAGATGAAGAGAGCTGATCCCTGGTCTGACGTTGGCGGTGGCACTCATCTGCACATCGGGCACTTTCTGACTTTCCAGCTGATTCGTCTGGCCAATGCGGCCAAGGCCAATGTGACGCGCCGCTACCTGGCCGACTTCGGCCTGAGCGTGCCGGAGTGGCGTCTGCTGGCCATGACCACCCGCTTCCAGCCGGTGCGCTTCTCGGAGCTGGTGGCCAATAGCAGCATGGACAAGGGCCAGGCGAGCCGCACACTGCATGGCATGATCAAGCGTGGTTACATTGCCACGAAGACCCCGTCAGCCCGAACTCGCAAGGCGGGCGACACCGCGGCGGTGCCCGTGATTCTCACCGTGACGTCCAAGGGCCGCTCCCTCTACAAGGCGGTGCTGCCCGTGGCGCAACGCAACCAGGCGCGCCTGCTGCAGAAACTGACGCGCGATGAGCGGCGCATCCTCCACGGCGTGCTCAGCAAGCTGTTCAGTGCGATTGGCACGCAGGAGCGCGACGAGGTGTAGCGCATAGCCTGCGGCTCAGGTCCATAGGGGGGTGCTGCCCCCGTCAACTGCCGGAACCGGCTGACGCGACCTTACGGAGTCCGGAACTGACTGTAACGGCGCTCCCGTGTAGCATCAGGGGTAAGAGCGGTCGAACCGCCAGAGTCGTAAGGAGTGGGAGTGAACGCGCTCGAGGAAAGCCTGTCGTCAGCAACGGATCGTGCGGGGGCTGCCAATGGTTCGGCGCCAGGGGTGCCGGCGGCCAGGACCGATGCGCCCAAGCTTGGTGCTGTCACCTCGGCGGCGGGCCGGGGCGTAGCCAAGTTATTGAAAATGTACGGAAGTCCGCCGTTCGAATTTGTTCTGTGGAACGGCGAACACATCCTGCCGGAGGGCCGCAAGCCCATTGCGCGCATCACCATTCGGGAGCCCAGGGTGCTGCTGGGTCTGCTGCGCAATCCCGGTCTGCGCTTTGGCGACGGCTACAGCGAAGGTCGCATCGAGATCGAGGGCGACCTGGTGCACTTCATGGAAGAGGTGTACCGCGGGTCGGCGCGTGCCGATAAGCAGACCTCCTTCATGGGACTGCTCGGTCGGCTGCTGAGCCGGCCACGCTCCAACACCGTGGCGGGGTCCAAGGACAACATCCACCATCACTACGACATCGGCAACGATTTCTATTCGCTCTGGCTGGGTCGCACCATGGCGTACACCTGTGCCTATTACCCCGCCGAGCAGACCACCCTGGATGACGCCCAGGACGCCAAGATGCACCACGTCTGCCGCAAGCTGCGGCTGCGTCCGGGTGAGCGTGTCGTGGAGGCGGGCTTTGGCTGGGGCCGCCTGGCGGTGCACATGGCGCGCCACTACGGCGTGAAGGTCCGGGCCTTCAACATCTCCAAGGAGCAGGTGGCTTTCGCCCGCAGCTATGCGAAATCCCAGGGCCTGGAGTCACAGATCGAGTACGTCGAGGATGACTATCGGAACATTGCCGGCGATTTCGACGCGTTCGTATCCGTTGGCATGCTTGAGCATGTGGGCGTGGAGAACTACCGGCAACTGGGCAAAGTCGCGCACGATGTCCTGGGCTCCAACGGCCGCGGCCTGATCCACAGCATCGGGCGCAATTACCCGGCGCAGTTGCACCCCTGGATTGAGCAGCGGATTTTCCCCGGCGCCTGCCCACCGGCCCTGAGCGAAATGAGCCAGCTCTTCGAGCCCTGGGATCTGTCGGTGCTGGACGTGGAAAACCTGCGGCTGCATTACGCGCGTACCCTGATGGATTGGCTGGGGCTGTTCGAGACCAATGTGGATCGCGTGCGCGGCATGTTCGATGAGAAGTTCGTGCGCATGTGGCGGCTGTACCTCGCGGGCTCGGTGGCCGCCTTCACCACCGGCACCCTGCAGTTGTTCCAGGTGCTGTTCGCGACCTCTCAAAACAACAATGTCGCGATGACCCGCGATCATCTGTACCAACCTTAAGGCATAGACCCGCCCGTGATCCACTGCGATGTACTGATCATTGGTGGGGGGCCGGCGGGTTCCTCCGCGGCACGGCGGCTGCGCCAGGGGGGCGCTGAAGTGCTCATCCTGGACAAGGAAACCTTTCCGCGTCTGAAGCTATGCGCGGGCTGGATCACCCCGCACGTGGTACAGGACCTGGATATGGATATCGCCGCCTATCCCTACCGCTTCCTGACCTTTGGCCGCATGCATGCGTACCTGCGCGGCGTGCACCTGCCCGTGCGCTGTGTGCAGCATTCGATCCGCCGCTTTGAGTTCGACGCCTGGTTGCTGGAGCGCTCCGGGGTCCGCTGTGTCCAGCACACCGTGCGGCATATCGAAGCTGACCCAGCGGGCGGCTATGTCATCGATGGTGAATACCACTGCAGGTATCTGGTCGGCGCGGGTGGCACACGCTGCCCGGTGTACCGGACGCTGTTCCGGGACGCCAATCCGCGGTCCACGCAGCTGCAAACGGTGACGCTGGAGCATGAATTCGCTTACGACTGGCGCGATCCGGATTGCCATCTATGGTTCTTTGATCAGGGCATGCCGGGCTACTCCTGGTACGTGCCGAAGGCGAATGGCTACCTTAACGTCGGCATTGGCGGCATGGCGGAGCGCATCAAACGCAGTGGCGTCGACATTCGCCAGCACTGGAACCACCTCATTCGCAAGCTCGATCGCAAGCTCGCCAAGGGCGCGCAGTACGATCCGGTGGGTTACAGCTACTTCCTGCGCGGCAATGTGCAAGTGGTGCGCATCGGCGATGCTTTCATCGCCGGGGATGCCGCAGGCCTTGCAACCCGGGATATGTGCGAGGGCATAGGCCCTGCCATTCGCAGCGGTCACCGGGTTGCGGATGCCATTCTGAGCAATGTGGCGTACTCCCTGGAGGATGTGACCGGCGCCAGCCTCGGAGGCGGCATCGCCAGCCGGCTGCTGGATTGGGCCTTCACCCGCGGTGTCAGCGCCCCGGCGGCGCTCGCCGGCTGAGGGTGAACTTTCCTCGCCGCAGGATGCCCTAATGGCCATGACCTCGGACAAGCCACTCATCTGGGGCGCCGCGGCGGTAGTCGTCGCCGGCGGGATTGCGCTGTATCTGTACGCGCATCGGGACACCCTGGAGTCCAAAACGACGGCATCGGCCCCCGTGGAACAGGTTGCCCCGCCCAGCGCCCCGCCCGCAGTGGCCAGTGCGCCCGTGATCGAGCACCCCGTGCCAGTCAGCAGCGCCCCCGGGAGCATGCCCGCGCCGGCGTTGGATCAAAGCGACCAGACTTTCCACGCTGCCCTGAGCACACTGCCCGGAGCCCAGGCCATCGAGAAGCTGCTGGTACCGGAGAACATCATCCGGCACATCGTCGTGACGGTGGACAACCTGCCCAAGAAAAAGGTCGCGGTGAATCAGCTGCCGATCAAGGCCACCAGCGGCCAGTTCATGACGCTCAGCAATGGCGACCGGTTGACCATCGATCCACAGAACTACGAGCGCTATCGCCCGTTCATCGACGTGGTGAAGGCGGTGGACATGGAGAAAATGGTCCAGCTGTACTACCACTTTTATCCGCTGTTCCAGGCCGCCTTCGATGACCTGGGTTACCAGGACGCATATTTCAACGACCATGTGATCACGCTGATCGATCACCTGCTCCAGACCCCGGACCTCACCGGGCCGATCGCATTGGTGCAGCCCAATGTCATGTATCTGTACGCCGACCCGGCGTTGGAAGCCTTGTCGCCCGGGCAGAAGACCCTGATTCGCATGGGTCCGGCGAATGAGGCGCTGCTGAAGGCGCGGTTGCGCGAATTGAAGAAGCAACTCCTGGCGCACCAGCGCGAACACGGCTGACCTGTCGCGCCGATGCGCGGAACAAAGGGGGCCTTTGGATGCGTTTGATAGGCATGCTCGACTCGCCCTATGTGCGCCGTGTCGCCATCAGCCTGCAATTGCTGGGGCTGCGGTTCGAGCATCTCGCGGTGTCCGTATTCCGTGGCTTCGATGAATTCCAAGCCATCAACCCCGTCGTCAAGGCACCCACACTGGTGTGCTACAACGGGACGGTATTGATGGATTCGGGTCTGATCCTGGACTATGCGCAGGCCCTGGCGCGGCGCTCACTGATGCCCTCTGATCTGCCCAATCTGCAGCTCGACCTGCGGGTCATCAGCTTGGGGCTCGCGGCGTGCGAGAAGAGCGTGCAGATCATTTACGAGCGTGAGCTGAGGCCGCTGGAAAAGCAGCACGCGCCCTGGGTGACACGGGTCACCGGGCAGATGCTCGCCGCCTTCGACGGCCTTGAGGCCGAGGTCGCATGCCGGCCGCTTGCAGCCAGTTGCTCGCAGATGACGCAGGCCGGAGTGGTCTGTGCTGTGACCTGGCACTTCGCGCAGCAGATGCTCCCGGAACTCGTGCCACTGGCACGCTTCCCCGCGCAGGCGGAGTTCTCCAGAAAAGCCGAAGCCCTGGTCCCTTTCCAGGCAGCACGGCACGGCCCTGGCACCTGCGTGCCGATGATGCAGCTGACCTGAGGCGGCCCCCCGGGTGACCGCGGCTGCAGTGCGGCAGCTGTCACAAATATTTACAACTGGAGTCATTGCCATGGATCTGGGTCTCAAAGGTAAGCGCGCACTGGTGAGCGGCTCGACTGCGGGGATCGGCTTTGCCACTGCGCGCGCGCTGGCCGCGGAGGGCTGCGATGTGATCATCAACGGCCGGACCCCGTCACGCATCGATCAGGCACTGGCGCGGCTGAAGGCCGACGTGCCGGGCGCCCGGGTTACCGGGATCGCGCTGGATCTGGGCGGGGCGGCGGGCTGCGAGGAGCTGTTCCGTCAGCTGCCGGATGTGGATGTGCTGGTGAATAATCTGGGGATTTTCGAGCCCAAGGCCTTCGAGGCGATTGCGGACGCCGACTGGCTGCGATTCTTCGAGGTCAATGTGCTCAGCGGCGTGCGGCTGGCGCGCCAGTACGTTCCGGGCATGCGCGCCCGCAACTGGGGGCGGGTGGTTTTCATATCCAGCGAATCCGCACTGCAGATTCCTGCCGAGATGATTCACTACGGCATGACCAAGACGGCACAGCTGGCCGTGGCACGTGGTCTGGCGGAAACCCTCGCGGGCACCGGAGTGACTGTTAACTGCGTACTGCCGGGGCCCACCGCCTCGGAGGGCGTTGGCGGTTTCGTTGCGCGCCTGGCGCAATCCCGCGGCGTTGCTACGGCCACAATCGAAAAAGAGTTTTTTGCCACAGCAAGGCCGTCCTCGCTGATCCGCCGCTTCGCGACTCCTGAGGAAGTGGCGGCGATGATTGTCTATACCTGCAGCGCGCAGGCGTCAGCGACCACCGGTGCAGCGCTGCGCGTTGACGGCGGAGTCGTACGGTCCATCGCCTGAACGCCGCGCAATCTGGTACCTTATCCCGCCGAAAAAAGTTCATGGAGGAACTGAATGGCACAGACCAAACGCAGTGCGTCCAGTCGCAAGAGTGTCATCGCACTGATTTCCGGGATTCGCGAAAAGGCGGGACTGTCGCAGTCTCAATTTGCAAACTTGCTGGGTGTGTCCGTGCGCACACTGCAGGATTGGGAACAAGGCCGCCGGGCGCCATCGGGCGCTGCGCGCATGCTGCTGCTGGTGGCTGCCAAGCGTCCCAAGACCCTGCTTGAGGTCGCTCGCTAGGGGAGTTGGCGCAGGTGGCGGAAATCAAGCGACTTCAGCCCGCGGCGCGATACAGCGAAGGCAGCCTTCACGCGGGTACGGTTTATCTGGCTGGCCAGGTGGCGGTCGGCGCAGGCGCCAGCATTGAGGCGCAGGCCACCGAGGTGCTGGCGAGCATCGATAAGCTGCTGCACGAGGCCGGTACCAGCAAGTCGCGGATTCTGATGGCGCAGATCTACCTGGCCGACATGGCCGACTACGCGGGCCTGAACTCGGTATGGGATCGCTGGGTCGACAAAACCAGCGCGCCGTCCCGCGCGACGGTCGAGGCCAGACTGGCCAAACCCAAGTGGAAGGTCGAGATCGTGGTGACAGCGGCGGTCTAGGGTTTCCCGTGCCACCGCAGACCAGTTCGTGTCCGCTGTGTCACCAGCCCAACCACTGTGCGGTCGCGGCGGGTGACGCCGGTGAGATTCACTGCTGGTGCATGGACCGGTCCTTTCCGCAGGCGTTGAGTCCGGCCGGCGCGGCTGCGGCGCTGCCGGGTAGCGCCGCGTGTCTGTGCCAGGCTTGTGTGCGGCGCGCAGCAGGCGAGCGGGGGTCAGACGCTGTAGCGTCCTGAGGTCCGGGTGTCCTCGGGGACCCACATGCCGTGGAAGGTGGAGCGCACGCGCGTGGGCATGCGCACCAGTGCCACCGGTCCGTCCTGAATTCTTTGCGCATCCAGAATGGCCAGGTCACTGCGTAGCTGCGCCAGGCGGTTGACCAGTACCAACAGGTAGCCGTCGCCTTCCGCAGCCCCCGGCGCACGCGGCACGAAAGTGGGTTCCTGGACACCACTGCCCGGGCCCGGCGACCAGGTGGAGAGGGCGCCGGTGTGGTGATCAAAGTGGCCGATCGCACCCATGCCCACGGCGCCCGCCACCGCGTCCGGCGCGCGACAGATCACGAAACCGTGGCGGTAGGGTTTGCCCATCCAGCGATCATCGATTTTCGGCATTTCGCAAGGCGCGGCCAGCAGCCGGCGCACGGCGAGTTGCTCGGTGGCGAGATTGAAGCTCATCCGGGTGAGCAGCGGCGGGGCCTGCTTGAACGGCGACCCATCGTGGCTGGGAAAGAAATCAAAGCAATTGCCGTCATACAGACACAGGTCCAGGTGCAGGGTGTCGCCTTCATTGAAGGCGTTCATCATGTGCCCGGCGCTGACAGTGGGGCCGCGGAACCAGCGCACCTCGCGCGGCGTGCCGCGCCGCGGAACCACAGCATAGAAGCTCGGCTGGTCCGGATGCCATTGGTAGTACGGTCCGCCTGCCTTGATGACCTCAAGGTCAGTGATCAGCGGGAAGAAGGGCACGATGACGTGTGAGTCGGTGACGGCGAAGTCGTGGACCATGCCCGCGTACGGCATCTGCAGCGGAATTTCGTGCACGATGCCTCCATCCACATCGGCAATGTAGATCACGAAGTCCCGCGTGGCATCGCCCTGGGCCTGGTAGGAGAAGGCGACGAGCTCATTGCGATGCAAATCCAGCTTCGGATGCGCTGTCAGACTGACGGATTTGAGCGCGCCGTCAAAATCAAACTCGCCCCGCGTCGCCAGTGTGTCCGGATCCACCTCCATCGGGCGCGAGTCCTCCTTGAGTACCAGCAGCCGCCGGCCATGCCACACCACATTGGTATTGGCCGTGCCCATGCTTTTGCCGGCGACGGTTGGATCATTGGTATAGCGGTTGCGATACCGGCCGAACAGCGAGCGGCGCGCCGCCTCCTGCAGCAGGAAGCGCTCATTGCGTACCCAGCGATTGCGATAATCGACGCGGCCGGCGGCGATCCGGAACATGTGCACCATGCCCTCGCCGTCGATGAAAACGTCCTCGGCAGTACGGGGCGGGTATTGGCGATCTGGTCCGCAGCGGTAGAGAGTGCCGGTAAGCGCGGCGGGTACTGCACCCTGGATGACCTCCAGGTCGCGGATCTCGGATTCCGCCCGATGCGGTGCACCCCAGCCCTGGTACAGCGGGATATCGGGAAATCGCACGACTTCGGGCATGATGGACCCCTTTGCATCTGCACGGCAGCGGATTCTGGTCAGTGTACGCGCAGGCCGTCAACCACGGAGAGAAGCAACGATGGAGCTGAACACGGACCGCAACGAACCCGGGCTGGGCAAAGCGCTGGCGGCGCTGCATTCCGTCCTGATTCCTGCCGAGACCGTCGAGGCCTGGGCAACTCAGCGGCGTGTGTTCGCCCTGACGCATCGCAGGATGGTCATCGCGGCGACCAGCGGCCGGCTGATCTGGCTGGTGCGCCGGCTTCTCGGCGGCTTCGATGTGGTGAACCTGCGCTGGCAGGACCTCTCGGAGGTCAATCTTCGGGTCGGCGTCTTCGGCGCCGACCTGATCATCCGCGCCGATCAGATGACGGACCTGGCCATCCAGGCCCAGCAGGGCGCCCGCGTCATCACGATCGAGGGCCTGCGCAAGGACCAGGCGCAAGCCGTCTACCGGATCTGTCAGGCCCAGGACCAGGCCTGGCGGGAGAAGCGGCGCATCCGCGAGTTGGAGGAGCTGCGTGCCCGTTCCGGTGGGGTCCAGCTGAGTACCGGCGGCACGGCCCCAGGTGCGCCGGTCGCAGCCGCAGGCGGATCTTCCGAGACCTTGCGGCGCCTGCAGGAGGCCAAGCAGATGCTCGATTCGAAGCTGATCACCGACTCCGAATATGAGTCCATCAAGGCACGGATCCTGGCTGGGGGCTGATGGTGTATCGTCGCCCACTGCTTGCAGTTGGCATCAGGAGACAATCGATGAAAATGCGCAAAATTGCTGTCGAGGAAGCATTCTCCATTCCCGAGGTGGCCGAGGGGCTGAAGCAGGTCGCCCGGGCTCCCGGCGAAAGCTCGGACCTGCCATTGGTGCGCGGCATCTACGACAGTCAGGGTGGTTACGGGACCATGAAGTTCCTGGACGGGCTGCTGGACCTCGAGGACCGCCGCATCAAGGATATGGACGCCAACGGCGTCGACATGCACCTCCTGTCGCTCACGGCCCCCGGCGTGCAGATGTTTGATGCGGACCAGGCGTGTGAACTGGCCACCCTGGCCAATGACCGCCTCGCGGCCGTCATCGGCCGGCACCCGACCCGCTTCGCGGGGCTCGCGGCATTCGCGCCCCAGGCGCCGCGGCGCGCGGTGCGTGAAATGGAGCGCGCCATCCGCGACTTGAAGCTCAATGGCTTCATCCTCAACTCGCACACCCACAGCGAGTACCTGGATGATCCGAAGTATTGGCCGATTCTCGAGGCCGCCGAGGCCCTCGATCGCTGCATCTATATCCATCCGCGTGGTCCAGCTGATGGCCTGAAGGGCCCGATGGCTCACTACGGCATGGATTCCGCGATGTGGGCCTATGGCGTTGAAGTCGGCACGCACGTCGTGCGCATGATGGCCTCGGGGCTGTTTGACAGGTTCCCGAAACTGAAGATCTGCATCGGCCACATGGGCGAAGCGGTGCATTTCTGGATCTGGCGCATTACCTTCATGAACAGCCGCTCGCAGGCCATCGGTCGCGCGCCCAAGACCAGCCTCACCATGGCCGAGTACTTCCAGCGAAATTTCGTGATCAGCACTTCGGGTGCGGAGGATCCGCTGGCGCTCGAGTATTCGATCAAGAAGTTGGGCATCGATAACGTCATGTGGGCGATCGACTACCCCTACCAGCCCTCGGCCCCGGCCGTCGCCTTCATGGATGCGGTGGAGCTGAATCCGGAGGATAAGGCGAAGGTGTATCACCGTAACGCGGAGCGGGTATTCCACATCAAGGCGGTGTAATGTGACGCCCCCGTTGAAGGCGGGCAGCTGCGGTGCGCGGGTGCCATAAAAGACCCGCATACCAGCTATAAAACAGTCAGCACACAGGTACTCAATGAGCGCGCGAATCATAGACGGCAAGGCGATTGCCGCCAAAATCAAAGAAGAACAGAAGCAGCGCATCCTGCGCCTGCAGCAGCAGCACGGTGTGCGGCCGGGTCTGGCCGTCATCCTGGTCGGCAATGATCCGGCCTCCCAGGTCTATGTGCGGAACAAAGTGGCGGCCTGCAAGGTCGTGGGCATCCGCTCGGAGCTGGTCGAATTGCCGGTAACGGCTTCCCAGGACCAACTGCTGAGTCGGATCGATGCGCTCAACACCGATCCCAGCATCCACGGCATCCTGGTGCAGCTGCCCCTGCCACCGCAGATCGATGTCCACAGCGTTCTGGAGCGTATCGACTTCCACAAGGATGTCGATGGGTTCCATCTGTACAACGTCGGTGGCCTGGTGACCGGCAACACGGTGTTCCCCCCGTGCACGCCCTACGGCGTGCAGAAGATCCTCGAGCATGAACAGATCCCGGTCGAGGGCCGCAATGTCGTGGTGGTCGGCGCCAGCAACATCGTCGGCAAGCCCATGGCGCTCATGCTCATGCAGCAGGAAGCGACGGTATGCATCTGCCACAAGAAGACCCGCGACCTGGGCATGTTCACCATGCTGGCCGACATCCTGGTGGTGGCGGCCGGAGTTCCGGGACTGATCGTCCCGCAGATGGTGCGCACCGGCGCCGTGGTGATCGATGTGGGCATCAACCGCCTGCCCGACGGCCGCATCGTCGGGGATGTGGATTTTGAGGGCGTCCGGCAGATAGCCTCCGCCATCACCCCGGTACCGGGCGGGGTCGGCCCCATGACCATCGCCATGCTGCTGTACAACACGGTGCAGTCGGCTGAGCGCTCGGTCGCGTAACCCACTCGCTTAGGTATGATTGTCCGCATGGCAGTCAAACCGGTTCTGAAAATGGGGCATCCGCTGCTGCGCCAGGTGGCGGCGCCCGTCGGGGTGTTCGATGCGGCGCAGATGGATGAGCTGCTGATCGACATGGAAGACACCATGCGTGCGCTGAACGGTGCGGGCATTGCCGCGCCGCAGATCGGCGTCAGCCTGCGCGTCGTGATTTTCGAGATGCAGGAGAATCCGCGCTATCCGCATGTCGCGCCCATTCCCTTTACCGTGCTCATCAACCCGGTGCTGGATCCGCTGGGTACGGAAAAGGAAGAGGGCTGGGAAGGCTGTCTGTCAGTACCCGGCCTGCGCGGCGTGGTGCCGCGCTATCGTCGATTGCACTACAGCGGTCTGGACCGCCTCGGACAACCCTTTGAGCGCACGGTCGAGGGATTTCATGCCCGCGTCGTGCAGCATGAGGTTGATCATCTGGACGGCGTGCTGTTTCCGCAGCGGGTCGAGGACATGACCCGCTTTGGTTTTGAAGATGCGCTGGTGGGCCAGATGGTGCCCACACCGGACTGACAGCCGGTCATCCGAGGTTATGGAAGACGCTGTGGACATCGTCTTCCTGTTCGAGCTTGTCGACCAGCGCCAGCACTTCGGTGGCTGCGCTTTCCGGAAGCTGCGTGGGTACGGTGGGCAGGTATTCGTGTTCAGCGGAAAGGGGCGACAGGCCACGCATTTCCAACGCCTCCTGGAGTTTGCCGAAGTCCGCGAAGGCGCACCGGATCACCAACTGCGGTTCGCCCTTTTCGCCGCTGCTGTCGCCCATCTCGTCCAGGCCGTGATCGATCAGATACAGCTCCAGCTCATCATGATCGATACCGGTCGGGTCCAGGCGCAACACGCCCATTTTCCTGAACTGAAAACTGACGCTGCCGCTGGTGGCCAGGTTGCCGCCGTGCTTGGTGACGACATTGCGTACGGTGGCAACGGTGCGCACGGGATTGTCGGTGGCGGTCTCGATCAACAGTGCGATGCCATGCGGTGCGTAGGCTTCGTACAGCACCTGCTGGTAGTTGGCGGCATCACGGCCCGAGGCGCGCTTGATGGCTGCCTCGACCTTGTCTTTGGGCATGTTCACCGCGCGCGCGTTCTGCACGGCGCGGCGCAGGCTGGGATTGCCGGCGGGGTCGGGGCCGCCGGCCTTCACCGCCATGGTGATGTCCTTGGCGATGCGCGCGAACTGCTTGGCCATGCGGTTCCAGCGCGCGAACATCGTGGCTTTTCTGACTTCGAATATGCGACCCATGTGGAGTGTCCCGCTCAATGGCCGGTAGTGGCCGACCGGATGTGAAAACCCCCGCTTTGGGCGGGGGTTTCAGCGATGCTTTCGAAGCTCAAGGCCTTCGCGTCAGGCCAGCTCGGCATTCAGTACACGCAACCTGCGGCGCTGCACCTTCAGACGCTGCTCGATCTCGCGCAGACGGGTCTGAAAGCTGGCGTGTTCCCAATGCTCGATGACGGCACGCTTCTTCTCTTCAAGCCACTGTTCCTTGACGCGGGTCCAGTCGGCGACGGCGGCGGCCAGAGCATCGTATTCCAGAGCGATCTTGTTGCGCAGCTGCTCGATGTGCGTCGGACCGCGATGCGCATCCGGCAGCCGGGCCAGCTTCTGCTGGGCACGGTTCAGCTGCATGGCCAGCAACGCGCGTTGGATCTGGAAGGCCGGTGTGCGCTTCAGGCGCCGGGCCAGGCCGATCGAGGCGCAGGAGGCGATCAGCCACTTGGTGGGATCCCACTGCCACCAGCGCACACCATTGCGGTAATCGTGCGCGAAGATGTGGTGGAAGTTGTGATAGCCCTCACCATGGGTGACCAGCGCCAGTACCGGATTGTCGCGGGCGGTGTTGTCCTCGGTGTAGGGGCGTGAACCCCAGATGTGTGCCAGGGAGTTGATGAAGAAAGTGAAGTGATGGCTCAGGCACAGGCGTGCCACGCCTGCCAGCAGCACCGCACCCCAGATATCGCCCAGCGCCCAGCCCACCAGCACGGGTAGACCGAAGTTGGCGCCGATGGCCAGGACCGCGTAATAGCGGTGCTGAAACGCCAGGACTCGATCGCGCTTCAGGTCTGGAATATTGGTGAAATCCACTTCGCCGCTCTTGTAGTCACGCAGCATCCAGCCGATGTGCGAGAACCAGAAGCCGCGATTGGCGGAATACGGATCCTTGGTGTTGTCGTCCACGTTCAGGTGATGGCGACGATGGCCGCTGCACCACACCCAGGCGCTGTTCTGCAGCGCCATGGTGCCGAACACCAAATAGAACACACGCAGGATGAAATGCGCTTCGTAGGCGCGGTGCGCCCACAGGCGGTGGTAACCCCCGGTAATGGACATCCCGTTGGCGATGAGGAAAAAGGCAAAGAATGCCCAGAGGCCGGCGGAATATCCATGCACGATGCCGTACCAGGGCACGGCGATCAGCGTGATGAGGGCCGTCAGCGCGAAGATCATCACGTTGAGGATGATGAGCGGGGGCTTTTCGGTGTGGGCTTGGTCGACGTTAGACATGCGCTTTATCAGGCCTTCAAAAGGGCGGGATTAAACCCCGGCACCTTATCATGATCGGTATGTTCCTGTGGGTTCGGCACAGTGAACTGTGCACCCGGTTTGTGCTGCTTTCGATGCGGACGACCGGGGTGTTTAGCTGGAGCTGGATCGCCGCCAGGGGTCCCGTTGAAGGCTGCGTCCTCTGTGAAGGATAATGAGGGTGCGGTTCCGTGAATTCAATTGGGCTCCTGGGCGGACCACCGTCCCCTGTTACCCGTTTTACATAAGGCAGCCCACCCTCCATGCGCGATCGACTTGGCGGCAAGATGCAGCGGGCCCATTTTCTCCTGCTCGGCTGGGTGGTATGCGCTTTGACAGTCTCCTGCTCTCGCACTTCGACAGAGGTTCTCAGCCATGGGCGCTTCAAGTCCGTCAGCATCTATCAGCCTGCCGGTCCGGTGCGTGAAGTCGTCCTGTTACTGTCCGGAGATGGAGGTTGGCAGCTGGATACCGACAGGATGGCGAAAGTTCTGCAGTCTCACGGCGCCCTGGTGCTAGGCATTGACGAGCCGGCACTGCTGGCAAGCTTCACCCAGGAAGACAGTGCATGCTTTTTTCCGGATGGAGATCTGGAGAACCTCAGTCATTACGTCCAGGCCTACTATCGCCTCCCCACCTACATCACTCCGGTATTGGCGGGCTACTCCGCCGGCGCCACCTTGGCCTATGCCACGGCAGCTCAGGCACCCCCTGGCCTGTTCGCCGGCATTCTAACCCTGGGTTTCACCCCGGACTACGAAACGCCCAAGCCCTTCTGCAAGGGTGAGGGGGTGCATTTCCTGCGGCGCCCCGATGGCCGCGGCTTGAAACTGCTACCGGACCCCAAGTTGGCCCTGCGCTGGGTGGATGTGCATGGCAGCGCAGATACCGTCTGCCCGGCCGCCGATGCGGCCGCTTTCATTCATCAGATCCGCAACGCACAGATCTCCTTGATCCCGGGCGTTGAACACAATTTCGCTGACCCGCACCAATGGTCCGCCCCGCTGCGTGCAGCGCTGGACACGGTGGCAGCGCCCGGACGGCTGGCACGGCCCGCCGCGCCGCTGACCCTGAAGGACTTGCCCCTGGTGGAGGTGCCGGCCACCGGCACCGGGAACGACGATGTGTTCGCCGTGTTTCTGTCCGGCGATGGCGGCTGGGCGGGCGTCGACAAGGACGTGGCCCACGCGCTGGCCGGGCACGGCATACCGGTCGTGGGCTGGGATACGCTGCGGTACTTTTGGACTGCGCGCACGCCGCAAGGGTTGGCCCACGATCTGCAGCGGACCATGGTGTATTACGCCGCCAGCTGGAACCGGCACCGCGTGCTGCTGATCGGCTACTCGCAGGGCGCCGATGTGCTGCCCTTCGCCGTGAACCGGCTGCCGCAGGCCGCGCGCCGCATGATCCTGACGACGACGCTGCTGGGGCTGGGCCGCAATGCGGCTTTCGAGTTCCACCTGGCCGACTGGGTGGGACCGTCCGACGGTCTGCCGATCCTGCCGGAGTACCAGAGGATGTCCCATGCGACCACCCTGTGCGTGTTCGGTTCCGGAGACAAGGATTCACTGTGCGCCGACTTGCCGGCAGGCAGCCCCGGCGTCATTGAGCTCTCCGGCGGTCATCACTTTGATGGTGACTACGACGGACTGGCGCGCGTGGTCCTGAAATTTGCCGCTCGCGATTGAATTTTACCGAGGAGAACTGTGCATGATCACCGTGAATGTCCTGTATCGAAACACCGATTCGCTGAAGTTCAACATGGACTACTACCTGGGAACCCACATACCCCTGATCAGCAAGCTGCTGGGGTCGGCGCTGCGGGGCGCGATGGTGCAGCATGGCCGCAGCGGCGGGGCGCCGGGCTCCAAGGCCGAGTACCTGGTGATGACCCAATTGAAATTTGATTCGGTGGAGTCTTTCCAGGGGGCATTCATGCCTCATGCCGAGACCGTCATGGGGGATCTGCCGAACTTCTGCAACGAGCAGCCCACCATCCAGATCAGTGACGTGCGACTGGGCTGAAGACACATGAGTGCGCTGGATCACTTTCATCCGGCGGTCGCGGCCTGGTTCCGCGGCAAGTTCGCTGCGCCCACGCCGGCGCAGGAGCAGGCGTGGCCCGCCATCCAGGCGGGGCGTAATGTGCTGGTCGCTGCGCCCACCGGATCCGGCAAGACGCTAAGCGCCTTCCTCGCAGCGCTGGATGAACTGGTGCGCGAAGGCCAGGCGGGCGCCTTGCCTGCTGAAACCCGCGTGGTCTACGTGTCGCCGCTGAAGGCCCTGTCCAACGATATCGACAGCAATCTGGCCGCGCCCTTGGCCGGCATCCGTGAGGAGCTCGCGCGGCTGGGTCTGGGCGATGTCGACATTCGCACCGTGGTGCGCACGGGCGATACGCCCCAGGCCGAGCGTGCGCGGATGCGTCGCCAGGCTCCCCATATCGTCGTCACGACACCCGAGTCGCTGTACATCCTGCTGGGGTCGAAGTCCGGCCGGCAGATGCTGAGCACCACCCGGACGGTGATCGTGGATGAGATCCATGCCTTGGCCGGCAACAAGCGCGGCGCCCACCTCGCGATTTCACTCGAACGTCTGGCCGCGCTCTCGGGCAAGCTGACCCGTATCGGCCTGTCCGCGACCCAGACGCCCATCGCGGCGGTGGCGCGGTTCCTGACCGGCTCGGCCAGCGATGCCACCGGGCCGGAGCCGGACTGCGTGATCGTCGATGCCGGCCACGCGCGATTGCGCGACCTGCAGCTGGAGGTGCCGCGAGTGCCGCTGGAGGCGGTGATGTCCGGGGATGCCTGGACGCTGGTTTACGACCGGCTCGCGGCGTTGGCCGGCGAACATCGCACCACCTTGGTGTTTGTGAACACCCGGCGCATGACTGAACGGCTGGCGCGGCAGCTGTCCATGCGGCTGGGTGCCGAGCAGGTGATGGCGCATCACGGCAGCATGGCGCGGGAGCGCCGGCACCTTGCCGAACAGCGTCTGCGCAATGGTGAACTGAAAGTGCTGGTGGCGACCGCCTCGCTGGAACTGGGTATCGACATCGGTGAGGTCGATCTGGTGTGCCAGATCGGCTCGCCGCGTTCCATCAATGCCTTCCTGCAACGCGTGGGCCGGTCAGGCCATGCCGTCGGCGGGGTGTCCAAGGGCCGGCTGTTTCCCCTGTCGCGCGATGAACTCGTGGAATGTACCGCCTTGCTGCTGGCGGTCCGTGCCGGCCAGCTCGATGTGCTGCGGATTCCGGGCGGCACGCTGGATGTCCTGGCCCAGCAGATCGCCGCTGAGGTGGCCTGCCGCGAGTACGAGGAGTCGGAACTGTATGCACTGGTGCGGCGCGCCCTGCCATTCGCGCAGCTGACGCGGGCGGACTTTGCTGCGGTGGTGCGGATGTTGGGCGAGGGCTTCAGCACCCGTCGCGGGCGCCGCGGCGCGCTGCTGCATCATGACGCCGTCAACCACAAGCTGCGCGCCCGGCGCGGTACACGCTTGACCGCCCTGACCAGCGGCGGTGCTATTCCGGACACGGCGGATTACCAGGTCATGCTTGAACCGGAGGCACTGGTCGTCGGTACCCTCAACGAGGATTTCGCCGTCGAAAGCATCGCGGGGGACATATTCCAATTGGGTAATGCCTCGTACCGCATCCTGCGCGTGGAACGCGGCACGGTGCGGGTGGAGGACGCCAAAGGCCAGCCACCGACGCTGCCGTTCTGGCTGGGCGAGGCGCCCGGACGCACCTGGGAACTGTCCTGCGCCGTCTCGCGGCTGCGTGGAGAGATTGCGGCGCGGCTGTCGGAGGGGCCAACGGGGCCCAGGACGTGGCTGATGCAGGCGGCCGGGATCGAGGCGGACGCGGCCGACCAATTGATTGAATACCTGAGCGCTGCATACGCGGCGCTGGGTTGTCTGCCGACGCATGATACGGTGGTCCTGGAGCGCTTCTTCGATGAGGCCGGCGGCATGCAGTTGCTGCTGCACGCGCCCTTTGGCAGCCGGATCAATCGCGCCTGGGGATTGGCACTGCGCAAACGCTTCTGCCGGCAGTTCAATTTCGAGCTGCAGGCGGCGGCAACCGAAGATGCGCTGGTGCTGTCCCTGACCACCGCACACAGCTTCGAACTGGCGCAGGTTGCGCAATACCTGCATTCAAATAGTGCCCTGCAGCTGCTGACCCAGGCACTATGCGCAGCGCCGCTGTTCGCCACCCGGTGGCGCTGGGCGGCGTGCATCGCGTTGGCGCTGCCACGGTTCCGCAACGGTCGCAAGGTCCCGCCGCCCATCGTGCGCATGAATGCCGAGGATCTGCTGGCTGCGGTGTTTCCGGACCAGGTGGCATGTGCCGAGAATCTGCCCGGCGAGATCGAGATTCCCGATCACCCGCTGGTCAAGCAGACGATCGCTGACTGTCTGCACGAGGCCATGGATGCCCAGGGGTGGCTGGGGATTCTGCGACGCATCGAAAACGGTACGCTGCAGGTGGTGGCGCGTGATCTCACCGAGCCTTCCCCCCTTGCACTGGAGGTCCTCTCGGCCCGCCCCTATGCCTTCCTGGACGATGCGCCGCTGGAAGAGCGTCGCACCCAGGCGGTGATCAGCCGGCGATGGCTGGATCCGAACACTGCGGCGGACATTGGTCGCCTGGACCCGGCGGCCATTGCCAAGGTGCGTGAGGAAGCATGGCCGGATGCACGCAGTGCCGATGAGCTGCACGACGCATTGGCCTGTATGGGGTATCTGACTGCGCAGGAAGTGGACGACCATCCATCGTGGAGGCCGCTGCTGGACGGGCTGGTCGCAGAATCGCGGGCGGTGCAGTTGCGCGGCGCCGCCACGCAGCACGGTGTGACGCCGGCCCTCTGGCTGGCCAGCGAACGGCAGTGCGAATTCGCCGCCGCGTTTCCCGAGGCGGTCTTTGCACCGCGCGCGGCGCTGCACGCCCCGCTTGATTCACCGGCTTGCTCCCGGGAGGACGCGCTGGGGGCAATTGTGCACAGCCGCCTCGAGGGCTTGGGCCCGGTGACGGTGACGACGCTGACGGCAACACTGCCCGGCGTCCGGTCGGACGAGGTCGAGGCCGCATTGCTGCGGCTGCAAACCCAGGGCGTGGTGATGCGGGGCCGTTTCACTGGCAGCACTGCGGAGGAGGAGTGGTGTGAACGGCGCCTGCTGGCGCGCATCCACCGTTACACGGTTCGCACCCTGCGCGAGCAGATCGAGCCGGTCAGCACGCGCGACTTCATGCGGTTCCTGTTTGATTGGCAGCGCGTCACGCCTGGCGCGCGCATGCAGGGACCGGATGCCATGCTTGCGGTGCTGGATCAGCTGGAGGGCACGGAGGTGGCCGCCGGCGCTTGGGAGAGCGATGTGCTTCCGGCACGGATCAATGGCTACGAGCCCGCCTGGCTGGATGAGCAATGTCTGGCCGGTCGCTACGTCTGGGCCCGCGTCAGCGCCGCGGCGCGCATCGCCGGTGATGGCTCACAGGACCCGCAGCGAGTCGCGTCCCCGGTACGGGCAACCCCCATTTCGCTGCTGGCCCGCCGCAACCTGAAAGTGTGGTCGGCTTTGGCCATGAATCCGACCAAGCCGCAGTGCAGCTCCGGCGCTGCCGCAGTGGCCGCGGTGCTCACCGGACACGGCGCGAGCTTCTTCGATGAACTCGTGGACGGCACGCGGCTGCTGCCCGTGCAGGTGGAGGAGGCGCTGGCCGAACTGGTGGCCCTGGGGCTGGCCAATTCCGACAGCTTCGCGGGCCTGCGCGCGCTGTTGCTGCCGGCGGATCGGCGTCGCAGCGCATCAGCCCGCGGCCGCCGACGGGTGGCGCTGTTCGGCATGGCGGATTCGGGGCGTTGGTCCTGGGTGCGCCGGGTGGCGCCGGCGGCGCGCGAGGTGGTCACGGAGCACGTGGTGCGCACGCTGCTGAAGCGCTGGGGCGTGGTCTTCTGGCAGCTGCTGCGCGCGGAGGCAGACTGGCTCCCCCCCTGGCGGGAACTGGTCGCCTGCCTGCGCCGGCTGGAAGCGCGCGGCGAGATCCGTGGCGGACGCTTCATCGCCGGCCTGTCCGGCGAACAGTTCGCATTGCCCGAGGCGTTGGGCGCCCTGCGCGAGATCCGCCGCAAACCTGTAGGCGATCAGGATGTATCCTTGTCAGGCGTCGATCCACTCAACCTGACCGGTGTGCTGACTGCGGGCCCGCGTCTGCCGGCGTTAACTTCGAATCGGGTGCTGTATCGTGATGGGCTGCCGGTGGCGATGCTGATCGGCGGCGAGGTCCGGTTCCTGGTTGAGATGGACGAGGCCCGGCGCTGGCAGGCACAGAACACGCTGATTCGCCGCCAGACCGTAACCGTAGTAGAGCCTGACCTGCCGTCCGTCTGATCAGGGGTGCGCGGTGCAGTGATACGCCGGTGCAGTGATACGCCGTGGTCGTAACATATACTGACTGCCGGGCGCGGTTGTGCCGCACCCGGCAGTTCCGCCTTTTCATGGGGACAGATTCGAGTGCAGGTGCGTCATTGGTTGGTCGGCGGGGTTGTGGTGTTGGCACTCGTGGGCGCCTACGTTCTGGGCGATCACGCGCGCGTCCCCCCTGCTGCGGGTAGCGCTCCGCCCTCGCAGGACCGGCTGCAAGCCATGATCGACCGAACCCTCGCCGCGGCCGAAGGCAGTTCGACCGCCACCAGTGCGCCGCCGGAACAGAGTCAGGCTGCAGCGCAGACGCCGGCCGCGGGTGCTGCGCAGACGGGGTTCGGCTTCGCCAATGTTGAAGAACTCGCCAAGCAGCGCTCGCAGAAACCATATGAACCCCGCTCGGCCAAGCTGCCGCCGGCCATAGCGCACCTCACCTACGATCAGTACCAGTCCATCCGTTTCCGGCGTGCCGATGCGCTATGGCGCAATCAATCGCTGTACGAGGTGCAGTTCTTCCATCGCGGCTTCAATTTTGATCGGCGCGTGGCGATTTCCGAAGTGGTGGACGGCGCCGTGCACCCGATTCCCTACAATCCGAGCTGGTTCGACTTCGGCAAGGTGGTCCGTCAGCCGGGCAAGCTGCCGCGGGACCTGGGTTACGCCGGATTCCGCGTCCACTATCCCCTGCATACACCGACCTACAAGGATGAGGTGATCGTGTTCCTCGGCGCCTCCTTCTTCCGGGTCCTGGGACGCAACCAGGTCTACGGGCTGACGGCGCGCGGGCTGGCCATCAACACGGCGTCCAAGAGCGGTGAGGAGTTTCCCTGGTTCACTGATTTCTGGCTGGTCCGCCCCACGGACCCGGAGGCGCGCACGCTGACGCTGTATGCACTGCTGGATAGCGAGAGCATCACCGGCGCCTACCAGTTCAAGGTAACGCCGGGCCGCATCACACAGGTGGAGGTCACCAGTACGCTCTACCCGCGCCGGAGCATTCAGAAGCTGGGCATTGCTCCCCTCACATCCATGTTCCTGTTTGGCGTGGATCCGTCGGGACACCGTTTCGATGACTATCGCCCACAGGTACACGACAGCGACGGGTTTATGGCGCAGACGGGGACGGGCGAGTGGCTGTGGCGGCCCCTGAGCAATCCGCATGAGCTGCGGATCAATCGGTTCATGGACCAGCAGCCGCGTGGTTTTGGCTTGATCCAGCGCGATCGGGACTTCAGTCACTATCAGGATCCGGTGG
>DASXFV010000032.1:0-1622 GCA_036489445.1 Steroidobacteraceae bacterium
CATCAAGCACCGAAGCGCGGTTGAGCTTTGCTGTGCTGACGAGGGATCGGAACGCGGCATAGGTTTCGGCGCCCCACTCGCAGCGGAATCCGTTGGTCACCTTGCGGAAGATGACGCTGGGGCGGAGATGTCGCTCGGAGACGTTGTTGGTATACGGCACGTCGCGATTGGTGATGAACACGAACAGGTGCGCCCGGTTTGCGGCGATGCGCTTGCGCAGCTTGCGTCCCGGCTCGCCGCTCGGGACGGCCGCCATGATGCGATTGAGCCGGCGATCCAGGTCGGCAAGGTATTGCTTCAGCGTGATGTCCTTCAACGCGTCCCGGCGTCGCCCGATGGCGATCGCGCGCAGCAGCAGTCGCTTGAATGCGGCGCTGAAGGCGGTGTCACCGCATTCGATGGCGTAGGTCGCATCGCGCAGCAGATGCGCCAGACACACCTGCCATTCGATGGCGTGGCCACGTTGGCTGCCAAGCATGTCGGATACCCAGACCAACGGCCTGATCTCGCCGAACAGAGCCTGAACCACGGCCTTGCCACGGCTGGGGCGGATCACGTGCAGCACGGCCAGACTGCCGATGAACACCCATTCCCACCAATTCTTGCCCCTCACCCGCGCGGAGGTCTCATCGGAACACACCACCGGACTGGCGAGGACCGTCGCACGGATCGTTGCCGCTGCCACCAGCAGCGGTTCACGCGCGCGGGCCAGCATGTTGCTGATCGCACCCTCGCTGAGGGTGAGCGAGAAGATCTCCTCCATCAGCGTGGCCAGCCGTTCCATGCCGATGGCATGCGCGTAGTGCAGGTAGACCACCAAGGCAGCGATCGACTGACCGAATGGCGAACCGGGTTCAAGCCCGGCCGGCGCGGCCGCGGTCACGCGCTCGCCGCAGCAGGCACAGCGCCCGCCGAACAGGCGCACCCGCGTCACGTCCGGCTTGATCGGCGGGAGTTCGATGCGTTCGTAGACTTGCTGCGGAGTCTGGGAGGTCTCCGGGAATGCCGCCTGGCACTTCGGACAGGTGGTCAGCTTGGCGTCGAACACACGATCCGGGTTCGGGTGCAGCGTCCGACCGAACCCCGGGCGGCTCTTGCGCGGCGGCTTGTTGCCGCTGGGACGATCAGGCTTGTGCCCCTTCGACGGCGGCAGAGAGGAATTGTCCGGCGTCTTGGCCGGGCGCTCGAACGCAGCAAGCCGCTTCTCAAGTTCACCGATGCGGGCCAGCGCCGCTTCCAACTGCCCAACCAGCGACAGGATGAGGTCATCCTTTTCCGCGTGGCTCAGCTTGCTGAGGTCCATGCACTGCGTCACACAGAGCTTGAATCGAGCCCCCCGTGACCGCGTCAACCATCATTTCGTGGCAACACCAGCTATGCTACCCCCTGCCGACACGCGGACTATCACCCAGGTGAGCAATTACGGCCGACCGCCTTGCATAAGAAGCGCAAAGCTGCCTTGCGATCCCGCTTTGCGGTCAGCAAGAAATCGACTGTGTTCCCTGCCTTGTCGACGGCCCGATACAGATACTTCCACTGCCCCCTGATCCGCACGTACGTCTCGTCCATTCGCCAGCTGCCGCCCACCTGGCGCTTGCGCGCCCGAAAGGCCTGGTCCAGCA
>DASXFV010000049.1:0-22371 GCA_036489445.1 Steroidobacteraceae bacterium
TGGTCAGGAGGAGTTCGCATCGCGGTACACGCAGCTGCTGCGCGCTCAAGAAATCCAATCGCTGGCACAGGACCCCGACCAGGCAGTCGGCAACCTGTGCACGGATGTTGCCCTGAATCTCCGGGGCAAATGACATGCAGAGGCGGGTGAGCGCCTCGGCGCAGCTCGCCGAGTGCATCGTGGCCAGGACCAGGTGCCCGGTTTCGGCGGCGTTCAGGGTCAAGCGCATGACCTCCGGAGTACGCATTTCGCCAATCACCAGCACATCGGGATTTTCGCGCAGCGCGTCGGTGATCGCCTGTTCGAAACTCGGCGAGTGAGTGGGCACTTCGCGCTGCCGGATGAACGAGCGTCGGTTGGTAAAAAGATATTCGAGCGGGCTTTCGAGGCTGATGATATTGCAGGCCCGGGTCGCGTTGATGTCCTCTACGAGCGCGGCAAGCGTCGTTGATTTGCCGCATCCCGTCGGCCCCGAGATCACGACCAGGCCCGTCATCGCCTCGGTCAGGCGATGCAGATCCGGATGCAGATTGCAGGATTTCAGATCCTTGATGGACGGCGCCAGGAGCCGCACGGCCACGGCAACACCCCGGATCGTCTTGTACACGTTGATCCGGCAGCGCGTACCGGCAACGTCGAGGGAGACATCCGCCGAGCCGCGTGTGCGGAACACTCCCCACCCTTCATCGCCCAGCAGTTCACGAGCGATCCGGGTCAGCTCGGCAGCGGAGGCAATGTCCGGTGCGGACTGCAATACACCGCGGATACGGAAGGCGAGCGCGCTACCGGCTTCGGCGTGCAGATCACTCGCGCCGAGTTCGCGGCCGCGGATGATCCAATCCCGGAAGTTCATGCGCTTATGCCCATGGGCGAAGCGTATCGCATATATCGTCGACCGCAAAGGCGTGAGCGGTAAGCGCCCGACCTATGAAACAGTTGGTGCGCGAGCATAGACGAAGATGAGGCACTGCACGGTGCAGCCGTGCAGTGCCATGGACCTAGGCCCGCTTTCTGGCAGCGGCCGTTGCTTCTTTAGCCTGTAGTTCTTTCTTCATTTCTTCGGCAATCACGAACATTTCTGTTCGAGTCCATCGACACAGAATGTCTCTAATTAACGGCTGGTAACCCACGCCGCGATATTCACCAATGAACTTCAACTGCTCAATTAGCTCTTTCTGCAACCGAATCGAAATCAGCTGAAGTTCTAACGCACCGTCCAAACTCTGCTCGCGGCTCTCAGTCGAGCGGCGCACATGTTTTTCCTCTCGACCCAGTTCCCCGTTTTCCCAGCCATTATCAATTGTATTTGTGGCGTCCTGAGGCATGGCAGCTATCTCCTCGTATCTCCATTGAATATCAACCAAACTTCGCGTAGATCCGCGTCTCTTCTGCATTCGGCTCATAAGCCGTGCGCAAGTCCACCTGCAGACCGGTCGCTGTTTGGCGCTGCACAAAAACGATCTTCAGTCTTCGTCCTTTATTTGTTTCTCCTATAAACCATTGAGTCGGCGGATCCGTCCGATGTTGTTCGCGGGTATCCTCAAGCAAGCCGCCGCTCCGGTTTTCGAAACATTGGTGCACCTCTTTAGGAGTCACCTGATGTTTCTCTAGCAACTTCGCGGCTATGCCGTGGGATATCGCAATCTTCATCCGCAGGAAACCCTACCACTAGTGGAAGTGTATATACAGAACGTGTACATGAATATACGAATATTTCACATTCTGAAGGCAGAAATCCCCTACCGCCAGAACCCACAAGCCCCCGTTTAAGCACAACATATTGGGATTTTTGTGGCGTTTTCAACCATATCATCAATATGTAGTTGTGGCGCCATTATGGCTGGTGTATATACACTAAGGGATCTTAATGCCAGACAAAGCGGCGAAACCACTTAATGGCGATGAGACTGGCAAAGCATTCGAGCGGACCTTTAAAAAGGTCGTCCCCCAGCAAAAACCCACCAAGAAAAGCGCGCTATTCCTGAGGGCGCTCGGCCAGCTGGCTACGCCAATTGCCCTATGGGGAGCTAGACATCGGGAATCATTTCCTCTTCTGGAATATTTGATTCGACATTGGCGCAGTGGAAGAAGATCGGGAAATTGCCAGGCAGTTCGTCGCTCTGAGGAAGCCACTTCTCAAACAGGTAGGCTGCAGCTTTGTTGTTGTAGGGCAGTTTTCACTCCGGTTACCACCCGGGCGATTGCCGGTACGGCAAGAGCGAGACGTACGCGAAGATGCGCTGGATCTTGCCGCTGCGGACCTGGAAGGTCTCGATGATTTCGGTGGTGTTCGGATATGAGGAGAGGCTGAAGGGGCGCGGTGCCGCACTGGCGGAGGTCGCGGTGACCGCGTTCATCTGCGGTTTGATGTTGCCGGGATGTTGGAACATGACGACCGCGTACACCAGGCCACGCTCGGGATCCATCAGCAGGAAGCGTCGATTCGTGATCTCGTGGATGTAGTCGAACATATGGGTATCGAACTGGGCCCCCGCGCTCATCGAGGGGCGCGTGGCCGTCGCGACGGTCGGTGCGGTCTGCGCGCCGTTCTCGGTGCGCAGGGTGGTTGCGGCGAACGGCACAATCTTGCCATTACCCTGCACGATGCCATTGAAGTACTGGTTGGCATCATGTCGCAACTGCTCCCGGGTGCTGCGCTCACCTTCCGGTAGGGTCTGTTCCCATTCGGGCGGCACCGTGGTCAGATTGTCGAAGGTCCCATGGACCCCGGTGGCCTGGCGGACCACAAAGGTTTCGACTTCACTCAGACGCTGCGCCCGTTGCTTCAGTCGCACCCCGAGCAGGGCCGTCGCGCCGTTCTCCTTGACGGTGCCGTAGAAGGCGACCTGCTGGGTCTGCGGATCCTCGATGTACAGCTTGAAGGTGCCGAGTGAGCCGATCGTCTGCCACAGCCCGTCGCCAAGCTTCATCCGATTGGTGTTTTCGGTGAATTTCACATCGGCGGTGGTCTTGAGCTGATTCGGCTCATGCGCCACGAGCGCCGCAAGATACTGATCCATGACGCCGTGAAGACATTCGCGATCACAGGGGCTGGGGTCCGCGGCGAGTACCGCGGCGCAGCGCAACACCATCGCCACTCCCATCAGCACGCCGGTGGCGCTGGCCAGTCGGTTTCGGGTCATCGGTATCTCCCCTTTAAGATGGATATTTGTTGAATGATACGCCTGTACGGCAGAACTTCAGCCTACTGCCCAGTAGCGGAACAGGCTGTAATCTCCTGCGGGATCCGGATGCCGCTCGCCGCCGCCCACGACGACCGTTCGGTTCAGCCACTCGTGCGGTCCGTGCGGCGCGCGAAAGTACGGGGTGCAGCGAAAATAACCCGGACGCGCCGGCAGGCCGCCACCCTCCGCCCGCGGACCATATACGTAGCCGCGGTTTTGAATGTAGATGCGCGCGCCATCGTCAGCTTCGAGCATGTAGTGGGCGTTGAGTTCCACCACGCCGTCGGCACGCACGACGGGCCAGTCGGCGCCGCTGACGTCCACAACCCGTCCCCGCAGGCGCGGTCCTTCTACCACACCCTTGAGTACCGAGGTGTAGCCCTGGCTGGGCCCACCCGGATGGATGGGACCGATGGTCCATCGGTCCTTGAAGTCGATGCGAATGTCGAATACATGAGTCAGCGTCAGCGGTCCGCTTTGGTAGTCCATCGCATCCT
This sequence comes from Steroidobacteraceae bacterium, assembly GCA_036489445.1. Classification (GTDB taxonomy): domain Bacteria; phylum Pseudomonadota; class Gammaproteobacteria; order Steroidobacterales; family Steroidobacteraceae; genus DAIDKA01. Next base: position 3,683 of record DASXFV010000049.1, read on the forward strand.
CGCAAGGTCGGTTCAGAAAATCATGGCACAGTCGGGCCGGGCGAGCATATCAGCGCGGGCACGGCCATGGGCGTTGACCGAAATCGTCGGCGCAGGTGACGCTCGATCGGAACTGTGAATCCATGGGATAGGACAAACCCGAGCAGCCAGCACGCGAGCAGGATGGGGGGATACCAGAGGAAGCGCCAAGCTCCGCCGGGGCCGCTCCAGTTGAAGATCGCCAGCCCCCCGAACACACAAAACACGTGGGACAGGTAGATCTCGTAGCTCAGGCGGCCGCAGGAACGCAGCCAGTGCAATCCCCGAATCGGCGCCTTACCGATCTTTGCGGTCTCATGCCAGTGCGCACTGATCACGATACAGGCGGCTGCAATCGCCAGAAACAATCCATAACCGTGGTGCACGAGCCTCCAGAGCCAGGTGTCCGCAAACAATACCGTGCACACTCCGGCCCATCCCAGCAACCTCATCACGACTACCAAGCGATGGCTGACGGCCGGGATTCGGCGCACGAGTAGCGCCGCGAGCACGCCCACTGCGATCGCCGACATGCCGGGCAGGTAGGCCTTTTCCAGCCAGATCTCGTTGTCCCCCGCGGTCAATGTCGCGCGGGTGACGGGCAGCGAGAGGGCGAGCAACCCAAGAGCGGGCAGCAGCAGTCTCGTGCGGCTCAGAAGCAGGCAACTCAAGGGAAATGCCAGATAGAACACCTCCTCGATCGACAGCGACCAGATCACATCCCAACCGCCGGGCAGATACCCGTGGATACCCTCGTACCGGTTGAGGTACAGGCCAAGCGCCGAGGCCATCGCACCCCCGAGTGATTGACCGGGTTTGTTGATCACGAATCTCGGTACGCCCAGCAGGTGGAACAGGCTCAGCACCGCGACCACGAAGAGCAGAAGCGGAACGATGCGACTCATCCGCAACAGATAGAAGCCGCCTACGGAAATGTCGCGCAAGTCTCCCCAGCGCTCCTGCGACCGGCGGGTGATGAGAAAACCGGAAATGACGAAGAAGATGATGACCGCTTCGGCGCCGTTGAAATTCAGTCCCTGCAGCAGCCAGTGCGGCAGGACCCTCGCGAGCAGCGTTTGCGACAGCGGCACGCGGATGCCGATGTGATGCACGACAACCAGGAGGATGGACAGCCCACGCAGGGCGTCGATGGCGCTATTGCGCCGTTGCTCGGTTGCGCTTGACCTCGTTCCCATTGACTTCTCACTGATCTGACTAAGAACTTAGTTACACTGTAGCTAAGTTTTTAGTTACAATGCAACCCGCATGAAAGTGAAACCTCAGAAGGAACCCCCGCGAAGGCCCCTGACGGCAACGGAACTGGAGATGATGAATGTCATCTGGCGACTCGGTTCCTGCACGGTTTCCCAGGTGCAAGCCGAATTGAGGCCCGAACGCGAGCTCGCCTATTCGAGCGTCTCGACCATTATTCGGATCCTTGAGCAGAAGGGCTTCGTCACCAGCCGAAAGGTGGGACGGGGTCATCAGTATTGCGCCGCCATGCCTAAGCGCGACTACCAGGCCCTGAGCCTCGAGCACGTGGTGAAGCAGGTTTTCGACGATACGCCGAGCCTTCTGGTGCAGCATCTGCTCGATAGCAAAAGCCTGACCGAGAATGAGCTGGGAGAGATTCGGGCGCTGCTGCGCAAAAAGGGAGATTGAGTGTCTTTAGTCGGTATCCCAGCGATCGCGATTGTCAGCTGCTACGTTTACGTCAACCTGCTGATGGTAGGCGCCGCCGCGTTACTGGCTGGGATCCGTGCACTCAACGGCGCCTTGCCGCGACCATTGACTCACGGTCATTTGCTGGCCATGGGTCGGATACTCGCCGTCTCCAGTGTGCTGCTGCCATGCCTGGCGATGTGGCACGGCGGCAGCGGGTTCACCCCGCTCAAGGCCCAGATCTGGGCGGCGCCGTCCATGCGCGCAGCGAGCGCCGCCGTCTCGACGGATGCCCGGATTGATATTGGAGTCGACGCGCAGCATGCCTCCCTGCCCGTGCAGGCCGCCACCACTGTGGTTCTGGTGCTGTTCGCGAGCGGCCTGTTGCTGACTGTGCTGCCTCTCTTATCGGAGGTGGCCGCGACACGCCGGGTGATCCGCGATGCGCATGCTCTGCGCAGCATCGGGTCGGTGCGCATCCTCGTCTCCGACAGCGAGCAGGTGCCGTTTGCAACGTGGGTTCCAGGACGGGCTTACATCGTGCTGCCAGCCGCACTCCTATTGCGCCCCGCTGATGTTCGCCTGGCACTCAGACACGAAGGGCAACATCACCGCCAGGCAGATACTCAATTCCTCTATGCGGCGCTGCTGGGCCGCATGCTGCTGGGCATCAATCCCGCCGTGCGCTGGCTCGCTCAGCAATTGCTCGAGTTGCAGGAGTTCGCCTGCGATGAGGCCCTTGCACGACGTCCGGACCACAGCGTGCACGCGTATTGCGCCTGCCTGCTGCGCGTGGCCGAGGCGGCACTGGGTAGCCGACCGACCGCGGTGCGCTCATTCATGGCGAGCAGCCACCCCTGCGCACTCCGACGTCGAATGGAGGCTGCCTACCAGCGTCCCGTCCGCACGGTGCAAGCGCCCGGCGCAGCCTGTGTCGGTATGGTTGCCGTCGCCGTTCTTATGGCCCTGAGTGTGGTGATCGCAACGCCCGTACAGGATCGACGTCTGTCGCGCACCGACGCCGAGCAACTCGTGGCCGCGACGCCGGGATCCTCGACATGGGGGCTGAGAGCGAATGATGCCGTCCTGAGGCAGCTCAACTTGCTCCTGGGGACACCGGATGGGCGTAAGTTCCTTAACTCCAGCATCGCCCGCATGCACAGCTACGAACCTGGAGTTCTGGCAGCGCTCAAGAAGTCCGGGCTGCCGCCGGAACTCCGGGTCGTGCCGCTTGCGGAATCCGGATATCAGAACCTGCCCTCCCGCAGGGGTCCGGGTGCGGGCCTGTGGATGTTTATCGGTCGCACCGCCAGGAATTACGGACTGCAGGTCTCCACAGCGCGGGATGAGCGATTGGACGTCCAGGCAGAGACCCGGGCTGCGATGCACATGCTTTCGGACCTACGGCGCCGCTTCCAGAGTTGGCCGCTCGCATTGATGGCATATAACTCAGGCGCATCAAAGGTCGAGGCCGGCATGAATGCCACGCACTCGCGAGACGCGTGGGCGCTCTATCAGGCGGGCTATGGCAACGACCCGGACTATCTTGCGCGGACAACGGCGGTCATGCTGATCCTCGCCCACCCACGGCTGCTTGACTGAGACATCAGAAGTCTTCAGCATTCCAAGCGGCACCGGCGCCGTTCAGCGCCTAAAGGTGTACTGCGTCTGAAATGTTTCTGAAACGAGTTGCCGCGGCAACTCGGCGGCGATGTAGCTTGCCAATTGCTGGAGTTCCTCCTCGCCTCGCTCAACAGTTCGATCATCTGCTGGTGATAGCGCATCAATCAAAAGCATCCCCTCGCCTCCATCAGAATATTGCCGGTAGCGGCAGCGGTAGGTCTGAAGAATCGATAGCACATTGTCGGCAGTTAGCATAGGCGATATCCGTGAGCTATTCTTCCGCCACAACTTCTTTGGATGGCAGTGCACTATCGTGGCATTGCTGGCCACCGGAAGTCGCCCCCAAGTTATGGGCCTATTCACTGAAAAACAGATGATATTTTTTTATACAGCTCTGAGAAACTTACGAGCTGTACGGCCCAAAGTCCCTGCGTGGCGACGCAGCAAGCGGATACACAAAGGTAGATCCATCCAGTAAAGTAACTGGATGAAAGACGCGGGTGTTCGGGTTCGAATAGAAAAGAAGCTAGGGCAGGAGTTCGTGGAGCAACCAGCACCGACGAGTCCGCGGCCGTTATGACCGATATAGACACCCATGAGTGGACTGAGCCCGACCTAGCATCGGTGGCTATCCAACTGGGGGCGCGGACGATACTAGGCTGGTCACCGGAAGAAGAATCCCTCGCTACGGGTGCGGCTACCCTTTCATCTAAGACCGTAGCAGCGCTGCGGGAGCGCATTCGCGCTAACGAGGACCCCCTCGGAGAGATTTTTGCGGCAATCCGGACACCGAAGACTCGTAGAGATCTAGGCGCCACCTACACCCCGTCGGGCATCGTTCAGTCGATGGTCGCTTGGGCACAAGAGGAGGAACCCCCAGACCGCATTGTCGATCCAGGAGTGGGCTCGGCGCGATTCCTGGTCCGAGCAGCGGTCGCATTTCCTCAAGCCCAATTGATTGGCGTGGAGATCGATCCGCTAGCAGCGCTGATTGCCAGGGCAAATCTTGCTGCCGGCGGATTTGCAGGTCGCTCAAAGATCATTATCGGTGATTATCGGCGCGCAGATGTTAGCGGAAAGGGACGCACGCTCTTCGTCGGAAATCCCCCTTATGTGCGCCACCACATGATTGAGCCGAGATGGAAAGCGTGGTTGGCACAAAAGGCATGCGAGTTCGGGCTAGAGGCCAGTCGGCTCGCAGGACTGCACGTTTACTTTTTTCTCGCGACAGCTCTGAATGCACGGAAAGGCGATTTTGGCGCGCTGATCACGGCCGCGGAATGGCTAGACGTTAACTACGGAGAACTACTCCGGGATCTGTTTCTTGGCAAGTTAGGGGGCCAAGGGATCGTCGTAATTGAACCCACCGCGACTCCGTTTCCAGACGCTGCAAGTACCGCCGCAATCACTTTCTTTAGGGTAGGCAGCAAGCCTGCTTCAGTTAGGTTAAGACGTGTCAAACGCCTAAAGGATTTGAAAGACCTCAGTGGAGGTCGGCTCGTCAGACGTGAGAGGCTAGAGGCTGAGCGTCGGTGGTCCCGCCTTACATTTGCGGCACGCGAATGCCCCGAGGGCTTTGTTGAATTGGGTGAGCTGTGTCGAGTGCATCGTGGCCAAGTAACAGGAGCGAACCGATTATGGATTGCAGGCGATCACACGACTGGGCTTCCCGAACGGGTAATGTTTCCGAGCATTACCAAGGCGCGCGAACTGATACAGGCGGGTAAAGTATTAGATGACTCAAGTCGCTTGCGTCGGGTCGTCGACTTGCCAGCGGACCTAAGCGAATTTGAAGGAGAGGACCGGATCGCCGTAGATAGATTTCTGCGCGCGGCGCGAAAACGGGGCGGAGACAAGGGGTACATAGCAAGTCACAGGCGTGCGTGGTGGTCCGTGGGCCTACGAAGCGCAGCGCCCATTCTTGCAACATATATGGCCCGTCGCCCGCCTGCATTTGTCAGAAATATCGCCTCGGCACGACATATCAACATCGCTCATGGCCTATACCCACGCGAACAGCTCAGCGAGATTCAATTACGTGCTCTCGTGGATCATCTATCGACGAGCATCAGCATTGTCGACGGCCGTACTTATGCCGGGGGTCTTACAAAATTTGAACCAGGCGAGATGGAACGGCTATTTGTGCCTGGGCCCGAACTTCTTCTTTCCGCTCGGAGCTAACAATGATCGATGCGCCGGTCTGGACGTCCGACGAATTGACGCAGGAGAGCCTCAAAGCAATCGAAGTATTTCGCAAGCGGCGTATCGAGGAGCCCTTGGAAGACTACCTGGAAGCGTTCGATGAGTACCAGGGAGTTATCGAGGAGTTACTGGAATCGACCGTCGATCTGAGTAATTTGGATACGCAATTCATCGAAGTTGTGACCGACCCAAGCCTGCTAGAAGCGTTGCGTTATCTCGCAGGGCCTCCAATTTCCGAGGATGACTTGAAGACAGTGGCGGAGGCTGTGCTCACGCCTGGACGATTAAAGAACGATGAAACCATGGCTCGCAGCATCGTGAACGTCGTGCTGAACGGGCTTGACCGTCGGCGGTTCCCCTGGGTCATTGAAAAGCGGGAGCCGACCGAAGCCGAGCGTGGCGCAGCGGTCTTAGCGTCCGCCGCATTGATGGCCACGAGGCGGCTTGAGACAAGCAGACGCACTCTGGAGAAGCAGCGGCAGGAGCAAGAGGTTCAGGTAGCATTGGCCGCCTCGGGATTGACGCGGGTACCACCGCGGGACATCAACGTTTTGTCGGATGGGCCGCGACCCGGAGAGTTCTGTGGCGAAAGCACTCTTGGTAAAAGAAAAGCCGACATCGTTGTGGGATTATGGGATGGCCGCGTTATGGCCATCGAATGCAAGGTCTCTAATTCCGCAACCAATTCGGTAAAGCGCCTCAACAATGATGCCGCCGCCAAGGCAGAGGCCTGGCGTATTGATTTTGGAACTGTCCAAGTCGTACCCAGCGCGGTTCTAAGTGGTGTTTATAAGCTCCGCAATCTAGACGACGCCCAAAAGCGTGGACTGAAGCTATTTTGGGCGCACGATATTTCGAGACTCGCACACTGGATCGCCGGGACGAAAAAATAGTTACGGCAATTCAGCTTGCGCGGGGCGCATCTGTCCGTCGGTGCCGCACTCATTCGTGGCAAAAAAGGCAGCCACATCAGGATCTTGCATCAGATCCATTCGATCGGTAGACACCTCCGCCAGGAACTCATCAAGTCGGACACGGCGCAGCAGGCACAGCGCGCGTTCATGCGGCGTCCACTCAAATGGCGACCGAACTACCGACGCTCCCCGAAAAGCACTTGGCAGGCATGGCGAGTACAGAGCAGTCTGCCCGGACGACAGTGGACGTTGGAAGTAGATGGTGCCGGCTACAGGATTCGAACCTGTGACCCCCTGATTACAAATCAGGTGCACTACCAACTGTGCTAAGCCGGCCTCGGTGGACCTACATTATATATAAACGGGGCTTTAGCGCCTGCCGCCGCGGTGCCGCGAGACTCGTACTTGCGGTCTCAGGGGGGCGTTTCGCTGCCCATGAAGGCCGCCTGGGCGCCGCCACGACCGCTGCGCTCGATGATGATGACGCCGTCGCCGGGACTGACCCGGACAGTTGGGTCGGGTCGGGGGATGGTGCTGCCATCGCGGCGATTGATCGCCACGATCAGAAAGGCGCCATCCGCCTGGTGCTCGATCTCCTCAACGGTCAGGCGCGCGAAGCGGCTGCTGGCGGCGACCGTCACCACCACCAGATTCAACCCCAGATTGTGCAGATTATGGCCGAAGCCCTGCAACTCCTCGGCGCTGCGGATCATACGGGCGCTGTCGGGATAGAGGATCATTTCCACGATACGCTCGGCACCGATATGCGCGGGCAACACCACTTGATTCGCGCCGGCGTGCAGCAGTTTCCCCTCCGTGGTCGGGGCTTCGCCGCGCGCGATGATCCTGATGTCCTTGTTCAAACTGCGCGCACTCAAGGTGATGAACACGTTCGCGGCATCATCGGGGAGGACGGTGGCGAGGGTGCGCGCGCGGGCGATGCCGGCAGCATTCAAGGTTTGCTCATCGGTGGCCTCACCCTGCACACACAGGTACCCCATGGCGCGGGCATTTTGAATGCGGGACTCCTCCCGCTCGATGACCACAAATCCCTGACCTGCCGCGGTGAGGTCGCGGGCCAGAAATCGCCCGATGCGGCCAAATCCGCATACGATCACATGGCCTTTCAAATGATCGATCTCTTTTTTCATACGCTTGAGCCCAAGAAGGTTCTGCAACTGGGTGGCGGTCAGGAACTGAATAATGGCGCCGGTCAGATAGATCATGCCGGTGCATCCCAGCACGATCAGACCGATGGTCAGCGCGCGCATGGCCGGTGACACGATGGGATGGACTTCGTCGTACCCCACAGTGAACAGGGTAATGATCACCATGTAGAACGCATCGGACAGGTTCCACCCGGCCAGCACGTAACCGGTGGTACCCAGGACCACCACGATCAGGATATAGATCACGCCGTTGATGAGCGGCGTGACGGGTGACTGCTGGCCGGACTTCACTTCTGCGGCGCGACCGCGGGCAAATGGTTGCCGCTATTGCCCGCAGCGGGTGGTTTACCTGGCACCGAGGCGCTGGACTGCGCGACGGGCCCGCTGCTGGCCGCAGGCGCGCCGCCAGGCACCGGGCAATCGCGGATCTCCAGATGCGCGCCTGCAGCGGCCGACGGCAGCAGTCCTTCGGTGGAGACACTCTGCCCCGGCGAGGTCAGGTTGATATCCACCCAGTAGGTGGCCTGGGACTGGTGCTGCTCAGTGAGCATCGGGGTCAACCCCAAGCTCTTGACCTGCCTGGCCCGCCGCTCGGCGCCTGCTTTTTCATAGAACAGACCGACAGAGACGCGCCGCGCCTCCTGCGCCGTCGTGACCGGCATGACGCGGGCATCCGTCAGACCGCTGGCGCGCAGCTTCTGCAGCAGCCTGTTGGCTTCGGTCTCGGAGGGCACATTGTCCAGATAGACCCAGTAGGCCACCAGGTCCTGCCCCGGCTCATCGCGCTGGGTTGGCGTGAAACCACGGCTCTGCAACAGCGATGCGGCCGCCGCCGCGATGGCCAGATCGCCGAAGGGTCCCACTGTCACACAGTGAGGGTTGGTCGCCGCAGTGCCTCCGGCCTGCCCGGGCGGGCCTGTACGACCTGCGTTGGCGGGTGTCCCCGGCGCGGGTTCGCTAGCCAGGACCAGTCGCGTGAGATGACTGATATCACGCGCCGCGGGCGAGTTCACCGGCCTATCGACCAGCAGCGCCCAGGCTGCAAAGGCGAGATTGGCGAAAACCAGAATGATGATCGGTGCGCGCAAACGTTCGCCCTTGTGATCAGTGGCAATCGAGCTGGCAGTTCAATGTTACTTGACCGGCAGTCCGGAGCGCAGCGCCACGCCGCGCAGCACCAGGTCCGGTACGCTCACATGGGAACACTGTAACAGGGGCTCGATCTGGACGGCCGCGCCGCCCGTGAGCAGCACCAGCGGGGTTCGCTGCAGCACCTTGTGCGCCTCGGCCACGGCGCGATCCACGATGGCGGCCGCCGCGTAGCGCGCGCCCTGGCCAATCGCTCCGCGCGTGTCCTGCGCAAACAGCCCCTTGATCGCTGCCGCCCCATCCGCCCGCCGGGCGATGCCGGCCGTATTCTTCAGGACCGTGCCGACCATCAGCTCCGGCCCGGGAATAATGGCGCCACCCAAATGCACGCCCAGGGCGTCCACCAGGTCAATGGTCATGGCGGTACCCAGATCCACGACACAGGCGCCCCGCGCGCGGGCCATGTGATAGGCGGCGATCACGGCCATGAACCGGTCGACGCCGAGGCGCCACGGATCCTTATAGCGGGTGGTGAGCCCCGCGGCGTTGCGGGCCGAAGTGACAAACTCACAGACCAGGCCGGTCTCGCGCCGACAGGTTGCCGCCATCATGCGGTTCAGGCGGGTTCCGGCCACACTGGCCGCAATGACGCGGGTGATGCCCCGCGCCCTGGCGAACACCTGGCGCTGCAGGTCCCGCGTGGTGAGCCCCGCGTGCTCCAGCGCTTTCTGGCGTCCGAGCTTCTCTGCGCGCAGGACTGACCACTTGATGCGGGTATTGCCGATATCCACCAGCAGCACGCTCACCGGCCGTCCCTCATGATTCAGATCTCACGCTGACTTCTCCCGACACAAAGCGCACCAGTCCATCGGAGGTCTGCACCAGCAAGGCGCCGTCCATGTCGATGCCGCGCGCCACACCCCGGGTCGTACCCTGCACCGTGGTGACGTTCACCGCCTTGTTCCGCAAGGCATCGGCGTTCTGCCAGGCCTCTCTGAAGGGGTGCAGACCCTCGAGCTCAAACAGCGTCAGACCGCGGATCAGGCACTCTATCAGGCTTGCCACGACGGGATTGCGCTGCAGCGGTGAGACCTGCAGGGAAACCAGATCACAGGGCTGCGTGCCCGAGCTGGTGATGCGGGTTCGCGCCGGCTCGTCCAGGGCCACGTTGAGGCCGATACCAATGACCACGTAACTGGGGCCGCCGGCTTCGGCACGCATGTCGATCAGAATGCCGCCCAGTTTGCGCGCCTCGCATATCAGGTCATTGGGCCATTTCAGCTGCAGCGGTGTGCGGGCGAGTACGCCCTGCGGAATGTGTTCAGACAGCGCCTGCAGCACACAGACCCCCGCGACCAGGCTCAGTGCACCCATGTCGCGCGGCATCTGGGCAAAGCTCCAACTCAGCGACATGCAGAGCGCGCCGCCGGGGGTGGCCAGCCAGGTTCGGCCGCGGCGGCCACGACCGGCGCTTTGCACCTCGGCCAGCAGCACATCGCAGTGTCCTGGCGGCAGATCAGCGTGGGCGAAGAGCGTGGTGTTGGTGGAGGCAAGCGCCCAGGCCACCTCCAGCTGTCGCAGCCGCGCCCGGCTCTGCGCATCCAGACCTTCGTGGATCCGCTGCGCATCCAGCGGTGCGGTGGGCACCGCCAGCCGGTAACCCCGGTTGCGCACGGCATGGATCATTACACCCAGCTCCTTGAGCGTACCCACCGCCTTCCAGATGGCATTGCGGCTGACGCTCAGCTGTCGGGCCAGATCAGCGCCGGACTGAAACCCACCAGGCGCGAGCTTGCGGAACACGCGCGCGGGGAGCGGTGCGGCGGTGAGATTCATTGCGGCATCAGGTCCATGACGCCGGCGAGAATACCTCAGCCAGCATGCAGCGCACGCTGCCGCCGCCGAGCCGTTCGATGGTGGGAATGGCAATGGGCAGCAGCCGGTCGGTGCCGGCGGCAAGCCGTGCCCGGGTAGCTGCCGGCAATATGCGATCCGCACGCGCTGACAGCGCGTACACGGCCCGCCCGCCTGCCCCGACCAGTTCCAGCATGTTCCCCGCGAACTGCGCTACCGCGCTGCTGTCAATCCCGATGATGTCGCGCGACCCGCTCGCCAGCGCGCTCAGCACGCGTTCCCGATCCGCGGGCGCAATCGACTCGGTGGCCACGACTGCGACCCGGTGACCAATGCTCAGCATCACATTGGTGTGATAGAAGGGCACGCCCCCGGCATCCACGGCGTCGAACACCACGGGCGTATAGCCCAATTGATCGGCCCAGCTGCGCACCAGTCCCTCATCCGTGCGGCTGGAACGGCAGGCAAAGGCCCGGCGTGCGCCATGATCCAGTACCAGCGAGCCGGTCCCCTCCAGATACCGTCCCTGAAGCTCAAAGGGCGACAGGTCCACGATTCGGCGGATGCGATAGCCACACTGGTCGGCGACCTCCTCCAGAATGCCGCGCCGCCGCTCCAGGCGCCGATTCGGGGCCTGCAGGGGATACAACACCACGGTGCCATCGGCGTGCCAGCTCACCCAGTTATTGGGAAACACGGCATCCGGTTTCGGCGGCACAGCCTCATCGACGATCACACACACGCGCACCTCCGCCTGGCGCAGTGCCGCCACGGCGGCGTCGAACTCGCCAATGGCGAGCTCCGCGGCGTCCGCGGTCTGCTCCTCGCCTGCGGTCTGCAGGCGATTGCTGGCGGCGGTCTGTGTGTTGTAATCGAAGGCCGCCGGCCGGATCATCATGACGGCCGCAGCGCACTGTATCCGGAGTTCCATGACCGATCGCCCACCCCTTATCACCGCCACCCAGCGTGGATTGTATTGCCCGGCGGGCGATTTCTATATTGATCCTGCCAAACCTGTGCAAACCGCAGTAGTGACTCATGCGCATGGCGATCATCTGCGGGAAGGCAGCGTTCGCATATTCATGGCCGCGGTCGGTCTTGGCATTGCGCGTAAGCGCCTCAAGGACGCACGCGGTGTGATCCCTTTGGAATACGGCATACCGGTGACTGTGGGGCCGGTCACCGTGTCCCTGCATCCGGCGGGACACATTCTGGGCTCGGCACAGGTGCGCCTGGAGCTCGACGGCGAGGTCTGGGTGGTTTCCGGGGACTACAAGCGCCAGCCGGACCCGACCTGCGCGCCCTTTGAACCCCTGGAATGCGATGTGTTTGTCAGTGAGGCCACTTTCGGCCAGCCGCACTTCATCTGGCCCGACACCGCGGCAGTGGTGGGCAATATCGTGCGCTGGTGGCACATCAATCGTGAACGAGGCAGGAACTCGGTGTTGTTCTGCTATGCGTTGGGAAAGGCGCAGCGCGTGCTGGCCGAGATGCTGCAGCACACGCGCGAACCAGTGCATGTGCATGGCGAGATCGGCACCCTGGTGGAGGTCTATCGCACCGCCGGCGTCGAGATGGTCCCCACTGTGCAGGTAACGGCAACCTCCGCTGCCCCGCTGCGCGGTGCGCTGATCATGGCGACCCCGGCCATGAGCCGTTCATCCTGGTTGCGCGGTCTGGGAGCTGGCGCCCGCGCCTTCTGCTCCGGGTGGATGCTGCTGGAGGGGGAAAGCCGACGTCGCGGTTATGACATGGGCTTCGTGGTATCCGATCACGCCGATTGGCCGGCGCTCGTCAGCACCTGCCAGCAGAGCCGTGCCCAGCGCATTTTGCTGATGCACGGACGCACAGACCGACTGGCGGCCCACCTGGTGGAACTGGGGCTGGACGCCGCCCCGCTGGCGCCAAACAGCTAGAATAGGTACCCGATTCCCAGGGTTGCGGCACCCAGCCCGCTGATGCGGGCGAAGTTGCGTGATGCCGGCAGCAGTTTTTCCAGCAGCACGAAGATCATCAGTGCGGCAATCCACAACAGATTCATGATGCCGCCCACGAACAGGAGGGCCATCAATGTCCAGCAGCAGCCGATGCTGTACAGGCCATGCTGCAGACCCAACCTGACCGAGCCGGCCGGGTCCGCACGAAATCCGCCATGGCTCATCACAAAAGTCAGCGGCGCGCGGCACTGGGACAGGCAGGCCTGCTTGATGGGCAGCCACTGATAGATCCCCGCGAGGATCAACAGCAAGCCGCCGAACACATGACTGGCACTGGCCATCATCGGCGTCAGCAGTGCCAACTGCTCCAGGCCCCATTGCGTGAGCGTCGCCAGGAGCGAGAACCCCGTCCAGCACAACAGGTAGCCACCTGCAAACCAGAACGCGGAGGCAAAGGGCCGCAGGACCGCATTGCAGCGCGCGATCCGGGTATAGATCAGGATCATGGGCGCCACGGAGGGCGTCATCATGCCAATCATCATGACGGTCCACATCGACAGCATCGCCAGAAAGTGTCCGGCGTTCCACTGGCGGAATACCCGACTCATCATGCCGAGCGGATCACCGTGCATGCCCGGCATATCGGTCATGCCAGGCATATCCGTCATGCCGCGCATGGCCGCCATGTGGGCCATGGATTGAGCCAGGAGCAGCACTGGCGCCCAGGCGATGGTGGTCAGCGTGATCAATGCCACCAGCGCGATCGCCCGATCCTTCCTGAGCAAGGCCGCAAGCGCCGCCTCAGTGTTCAATTGATGATGCCGTCCTGGCAGAGGTGCAACTCCGCGAACTGGCCGTAGGAGTCTGCGAGGTCGAAGCTGATCGGTCCGGTCGTGCGGCTCCAGCCCGGCCCATCTCCGCCACCTTGAACTCGAATCCGCCCACCGGTTCGATGCGAATTCGATGTTCATTGCCCGTCACTGGATTGAGGATCGGTTCGCCTGTGCACTCGAGGTAGCCCGGCACCCGCAGCTGCGCCCGGCGGCGCTCGATGTCCACCGCAAAGTCGATCTCGGCGAATACCGGGTCATGGGTTCGCGACAGCATGGAGCTGAATACATTGAAAATCGTGACCCCGGGCTTGGTGTCCTGACCGGTCAGGATGCGCAGCAACGCCGCGCGCTGGGCTTCGTTCGCGCGCCGGTCCACGATGGCGAGGGCCTCGCCATTTCCCATATGGATGGCGGCTGGGAAATCCAGGATCAAGGCAACACGCAAACCGTCCAGCCGCGTCGAACCGTGGCAGCCACGGTCGATCTCAAAGCCGACCACTGCGCGACAGTGGCCATGGGTGGGCAAGGCGTTGAACTGGCACGGGCAGCCGTAGGCGCAGTTGCAATTGGAGAACTCGCGGCCGTGAAGGGCCCACTGCGTCTCAGACATGCCAAGCCTCCTGCGGCACTGCACAATCCGATGTTCGTAAGAGGATAGCAAATCGCACTGAAGCAAATTTGGCCAAGGCAGGCTCCTTCGCTGGCAGGGCATCGCCAATTGGTGTTCAATCGATGACTTCACAACGCCCAAGGTCTTGTCGTGAACGCCAATCCCGCTGACCTTCGCCGCCCCGACTGGACCGTACCGCTGGCAGCGGCCTGCGTGGCCTGCAGCTGGTTCCTGATGAGTTCGCTGAACACGGATCTGGGTTTTGTGCAGTTGCAGTTTCGTTTCTACCATGTGCTCACGCTGATGCACGCTCCCAGGCGCATCGTCACCGGTGTTGATGGATCGACGCTGGATGCCTTGTTGTTCGGCACGCTGTGCGCGCTCGTGAATCTTGCCGCGCTCGCACCCATGGTCTCCAGACGCAGGATCGCGTGGCTGGGATGCGTCGCGCCATTTGCGCTCATGGTGCTGTCCGGGGCGATCCTCTACCACGGCTTGAGCCAGGATCTGATTGCTGACACTGGCGCCTTGGGCGACACCGGTTCGCAGCTCATCCACTTTGCCAATTCGCTGGCCACCAGAATCGGCGGTGTCATGACGCGTCGGATCCACGTGGGCGCGGGTGCTTATCTGGCGGTCGCCGCCACCGCTTTTCTTGCCGTAAAAGGCCTGCTCGGCTATCGAAGAGCGCTTTGAATTCCGCACCAATCCAACAAACCAACATGCCGCGCATCGCGCGAGCCGTGGCTCTTCTCGTCACGCTCGCACTGGGCGCCAGCTGCGCCACCACCCACGTCGTGAAGCAGAATGTCACGCGAGTGATCAATGGTCAGCCCATGGATAATTCGGGCTACAAGCAGGCCATCACCTCGGACACCAGGACACTGCAGACGCAGCTCGAACAGCTGCGCCAGAAGTTTGCGCAGGAAGTCACCACACTGCGCGCCAACGCGCAGAAACGCTGGGGTCAGGGCGCGAAGGTCGCTGACCGCACCGTGTACGTCAAATACACCCAAGGCTACAACAGTCGCGTCATCACGGATTTCGATCATGGCATCCTGACCGTCGAAACCCGCGAACCGAAGGATCCGAAGGGGAGTCTGCACACGGCCATCATTGCTGCCCTGCTCACCGGCAGCGATCCGGCCACCGTCGATCTCTTCACCGACAAGGAGGTGACGCTGGATCCTGCGCACCGCCCCTATCTGTACGGATTGATCCACGACAACCAGGGCAGATCGATTGGCACGCGCAAGGAGGCGGAGGCCTACGCGACCTTTCTACTCGCCAACCGCGCAAAGTCCCGCCCCGTTCCCGCGAACGAGGGCGGCGGCATTGCCTGGTTCGTGAATCTCAATATGGTGAAGAATTTCGAGGCCCGCGGCGCCGAGCATTACCGCGCCAGCGTGGACAAGTACGCGGCCCAGTACCATGTCAGTCCGACCCTGGTGCTGGCAATCATGCGCACTGAGAGCAATTTCAACCCCTTCGCGGTCAGTGGTGCGCCGGCCTACGGCCTGATGCAGCTGGTGCCCACCAGCGGCGGCCGGGCGGCTGAGCGGCGCGTCTCCGGCACCGACCAGACACCCACCTCCGCTGACCTGCTCGATCCGGAGCACAATATAGAACTCGGCGTCGCTTACCTCTCGGTGCTCAATAACGACGAATTCAGCGCCGTGACCAATCAGAACTCGCGCGACTACTGCGTCATTGCCGCCTATAACACCGGTCCGCACAATGTGACCCGCGTATTCGCCAGCGACCGGACCGCGGCCTTCAGCACCATCAATGCCGAGCAACCGGCGCAACTGTACGAGCGCCTGCGCACCGGCCTGCCCATGCAGGAAACACGCGACTACGTGGTCAAGGTGACGGGCCATCGAAAGGAGTTCCTGGCCGCACCGACTGCCCCTGGTCTGGCCCCGGTTGCGGATCGTTAGCTAGCCGCCCTCTATCCCCGCGCTGCGCATGATGCGAAGCGGTAGAATTCGCCCGGGTGGACGAATTGGGGGGGGTTGAAGTGAAAAGTTCCGGACTGGCACTGGTGGTGGCGGCAATGCTGCCCTGGTCCCTGCAGTCGCCACCGGCGGCAGCGCAAGGGGATCCCATTACCCCCGTTCCTGTGTTGACCGCGCAACAGGTGCTGGCGACGCCGACGGCAAACTGGCTCACCAACGGCGGTAATCTGTTCAATCAGCGCCATTCGGGTCTGACTGCCCTCAACCGGGACAATGTGGCGGGTCTGAAGGCGGTCTGGCGCGCCTCCCTGCGCGGCGCCGGATTGGATCACAAGGTCTCCGGGCAGGCCCAGCCATTGGTCTATGAGGGCACGATTTACACGATCGCGGGCAACGATGACGTCTTTGCGGTCAGCGTGAAGAGCGGTCAGGTGCTGTGGGAGTACCAGCCCCATCTGGACCCTGCCAAAGTGCTGGTGTGCTGCGGATGGACCAGCCGCGGTCTGGGGATGGGCGACGGCAAGATCTACGTCGGGCAGCTCGACAACCGGCTGGTGGCCTTGGACCAGCGTACCGGCAAGGTGGTGTGGTCGGTCCAGAGCGAAACCCACCAGGACGGCGGCTATAGCATCACCTCGGCCCCGCTGTACTACGAGGGCATGGTGATCCAGGGGCATGCCGGCGGGGACATGGGGAGCCGGGGAGTCCTCAAGGCATTCGACGCCAGGACGGGACACCTGCGGTGGCGGTTCTACACCATCCCGGGTCCCGGAGAGCCGGGTCACGAGACCTGGCCGGCGGACAATGACCTGTGGAAGTACGGCGGTGCGTCGATCTGGCAGACCCCGGCCGTGGACCCGGAACAGGGTCTCATCATTTTTTCCACCGACAACCCCGCTCCCGATCTCAACGGCGGCGTCCGGGCGGGCGACAACCTGTACAGCGGCTGCATCCTTGCCCTGGATGCGCATACGGGCAAGCTGCGCTGGTACTTCCAGGAGATCCATCATGACATCTGGGACTATTCGGCACCGAACCCGGTGGTGCTGTTCGATGTGGTGATCCACGGACAGCCGCGCAAGGGCGTGGTCGAGGTCTCCAAGGACGGCTATGCGTACATTCTGGACCGCACCAATGGCAAGCCGCTGATCGGCATTCCGGAACGCGCGGTCATGCAGAACGCCTCGCAGCACACCTCGCCCACCCAACCCATCCCCATCGGCGATGACATCGTGCCGCATGCGGTGGACGCCGCGCCCGAAGGCTACGATCTCATCAACGACGGTCGCACCTTCACGCCGTTCGCTGACAAGCCGGTGGTCTACACCCCCGTGGGGGGCGTCAACTGGCCGCCCAGCTCCTACGATCCCGCCGCACACACATTATTTGTCTGCGCCAACGACGGCGCGGGGGCCGCCCAGCGCATCGGCGAGAAATTCGAGATACCGTCCATCGGGGATCCCTTCCTCGGCGGTGCATTCGGTCGCGTGGATGCGGTGCGCCGCGGCATCGTGGCCGCCGTCGACGTGACGACCAATCGCCTGGTGTGGCGCAGGCAGTGGACCGACGCCTGCGGCAGCGGCTCGGTCAACACCGCCGGCGGACTCCTGTTCATGGGACGGGGCGATGGTCGATTCATGGCCTTCGACACCCGCAACGGCCGGGCGCTGTGGGAGTTCCAGACCGACGCGCCGATCAATGCCCCCGCGACGGTATTCGAGTATCAGGGCACGGAATACGTGGCGGTGATGGCCGCCGGATCGTTCTATTCGCCGCGCAAACACGGGGATGGCCTGTGGTTATTTGCCCTGACGGGCACCCTGGGGCCGCTGCCGCCCGGCTCCGCCTCATTGCAGGTCAATGCAGCGGCGGCCACGCCCCCGCCCAGTGGTCCTGCAGATCTGGGTCACGGGCGGCAGGTCTACAGCCATAACTGTGAGCCCTGCCACGGCCCCAGTGGCTTGGGTGGCCACGGCGAAGGAGCGCGCCTGGAATCCAGCCTCACGGCGGCCATGGTGACGACAATTGTGACCACCGGTCGCAAGGACATGCCGGCCTTTCAGGGGATACTGCGTCCCGAGGACCTGCGCGATGTCGCAGGCTATATTACGCAGGAAATGGTTCCTGCACGGGAACGCAAGCAGTAGCACAGCCATGCCAGCTGCGCGAATGACACGGCGCGGGTTTCTGGATACCACCTTCGGGGCGGCGGCCACCGCCATGCTGCCCTGGCCCGGCGCGGTGGGTGCAGCAGGCCGGCCGATGCTGGAGCAGCTGTCTGTCGCCCGCCTCGAGGATGGCCTGTACCTGCTCTCCTGCAGCGACTGGAACGTACTGGCGCTGTGCGGACCCCAGGGGATGCTGCTGGTGGACGGCGGCGCGGCACTCTATACGCGGGAACTGCTGGCGGCCCTCGGTGCACTGCCCAACGGCGGCCCGGTAAAGGTTCTGTTCAACACCCACTGGCATTGGAACCACACCGGTTCCAACGAAGCCTTGGCGGCCCAACACGCGCAGATCATCGCCCACCGCAATACCAAGCTGTGGCTGGGTACGCCGATCACCGTCGAATGGCAGCACCACACGTATCCACCGCGACCGGCTGCCGCCCTACCGACGACAACGTTCGTCAACGGCACCCCCGACATGCAGTTCTCGGGTCAGCCCGTGCGCTACGGGCATCTGCCCGCAGCCCACACCGACGGTGACCTCTACGTCCATCTTCCACAACCTAACGTCATTGTCGCCGGCGGCGTGGTGGCGGCCGGGCGCTATCCGACCATCGACTACTCCACGGGAGGCTGGATCGGCGGGATGGCG
>DASXFV010000094.1:0-4251 GCA_036489445.1 Steroidobacteraceae bacterium
GATGTCGCCATTGGGAGACTGATAGGCGCTATAGATCAGCGTGTCGTTCTGGATTTTCTGATTGGCATTGGTTCCGTACGTCACGGTGATCTGCCCGCCAGTCGTCAGCGCGACGGTGCTGATGTAAGCACCCGAAATCGCGCTGGTGATGCCAACGGCCGAGTTGGATGCGGCAGCCGATCCCGTGTTCGCGTAGTTCTCGGCAAATGCGGTTTCCAGACCGCCGACAAGCGAGGAGGCTTCCGACACCTGCGCGCGGATCGTGTAGGTCTGATAGGCGGGAATGGCGATGGCCGCCAGGATGCCGATGATCGCGACCACGATCATCAACTCGATAAGGGTGAAACCTTTCTGCATAGTCTTCATGGTCAAGTGACTCCTGGAACTTTAGGGGGATCTGTGCGCGGCGCGGGCCGCCGTCGGGAGGGAAATAGCAAAGCTCGTGCCAGAAACCACCAGTTTTATAACCCATTGATTATCAAGAATTGTTCCTTCGGTGATCGATCCGATGTTTAACTTACCCTCGTCACCACGTGACGACGCTCGGCGTGGATCCGAGTCACAAAGTGACGTATCGCGTCAAGGGGGGGAACCCGACACTGGCAGACGAGCAGCCCTGAAATTCAGTCGGGCCTCCGCGCCGTCTCGTGGTATTCCTCTTCCACGTTGACACCCCAGAGAGCGGATTTGTCGGCACTACCGCTGGTGATGCACTCCACCGCAGCCTTTGCTGCCAGCATGGAATGGTCCTGGTTGTTGTAACGGTGCATACCATTGCGACCGACGGGGTAGAGATTGCTGAAGGTGTTCAGCCAATCTCGCACCTGGCCAATCTCGTGGTAGGCGCCAAAGTAGGCCGGGTACGCCTTGGGCACCCTGACGACAGTGCCGTCCAGTACATCCTCCGCTGCGATGAGCCCGATTTTCGCCAGTTCGGCGGCTGCAAAGTTCAGGAAGGCGCCATCCGCCATGTTCCATAGCTCATCGCCCTCGGCACAGAAGTATTCCAGCCCCAGCCAGATGGTCGAAGGGTCGGCGACCAGGGCGGGGCTCCAGTTGTTGAAGACCTGCAGGCGTCCGAGTTTCACATCCGGTTCCTGGATATAGATCCAGTTGTCCGGTGGCATGCCATTGGCGGCGCCACCGCGATGGCCACTGCGCATACGGCGGACCAGCAGGCCCGCGGTGATGAAATCCCGGTAGGGCAGTTGCGAGGCGATGCTCATTACCCGCGGATCTTCGGGTTGCAGCAGCGTGGCCAGATCCTTGACCGGCATGGTCGAGATCAACTGGTCGCAGGCCACGCGGCGCACCTCACCGGTGTTCCCATCGCGGACGTCCGCTGCCGTGATCTGCTGGCCATCCCGATGCAGGCCGACGACGTTGTGGCGCAGGTGCACTTCGCCGCCCGCCGCGATTACGCGTGCTGCCACGTGCTCCCACATCTGACCCGGCCCCAGCTTCGGGTACAGGAAGCGTTCGACCAGGCTGGTTTCGGTGGATTTCTGGGCGGTGTCGCGCCCCCGGAAGGGCTTGCTCAGAGCGTGAGCAATCGCCTTGCTGATGGACAGGCCCTTGATGCGCTGCGCGCCCCATTCGGCTGAAATCTCGGAGCAGGGCACGCCCCAGACCTTCTCCGTGTAGTCCTTGAAGAAGGTCCGGTACAAGGTGTCGCCGAAGCGGTTGACCAGGAAGTCCTCCAGCGTCCGCTCCGGGCGACGCGGGTTCAGGCGCGCGGCCAGGTAGCTGGCAGCGATGGCGGCGGTGTAGGGCGCTCCCAGGTTGGCCAGGGTCGCCATATTCAATTTCAATGGATAGTCGAAGAACCGCCGCCGATAGAAGATGCGGGACAGGCGGCTGCGCACCAGCAGGACTTCATCGTTGTTCTGATCCGTCTGAGCGGCGGGCGTGAACTGCCGCGACGACCCCTGGTAAGCAAGCCGCAGGGCGGCTGCGTCAGCGCCCACATCCTGCTCCGTTGCAGCCACGGGCAGCATCGACTGCCACCAGTTCATGACCCAGTCGGACTTGGAAAAGAACCGGTGGCCCCCCAGGTCCATGCGGTTGCCCCGGTAATTGATGGTCCGGGAGATGCCGCCAACCTGCTCACCCATCTCGAACACCAGCGGCCTCACATCCGAACCGCGCTGCAGTTCGAACGCTGCGGTGAGGCCTGCGGGGCCTGCGCCAATGATGACTGCCGTGCGACTCATGCCAGTACTGCTCCGGCGCGAAACAGCAACTGCCTGCGCAGCGCAAAATTGGCGATAAAGGAGCAACCGGCTGCCAGGGCCTTGGCAACGAGCAGGTCGATACCCAGCCGTCCGACGGTGACGAATAGCACCAGTTCACTGACTGCAAGGCCCACCAGTCCGATCAGGACGAAACTGGTAATTTCCAGCTGTCGGCTGTGCAGCCGGTGAGCACTGAATACGAATCGCACCGATAGCACATAGGCGATGACGGCCCCGGTCAGGAACGAGACCGAGTTGGCCCACAGGTAGTGCCAGCCGGCGAAGCGAGTCAAGGCGACCAGCACGGCGTAATCGGCGCCGAGGGCAACGGCCGAGGCCGCAGCGTACTTGGTCGCTTCAACACAGAGCTTGAACATGGAGTGAGAAATAGGTATTCAGTGCCGAACTTCGCCGCACCGATACAGGTACAGCATTTCGTGGGGCTTTGCTGGATCCGGCGCCACGGCAGGATAGGGTGTAGGCCCGAGCTGGATCCAGCTGGCATAGAACGTGATGTCCGGCAGGGCGCATGGGTTGACAGCCGGTGACGGTTCTTTCTTCGGTGGCGTCAGCGCGTAGTGATGTTCGGTGCTCAAGATTCTACCGAGCCTGGGCAGCATGGGAGTGACCGCCGTCTCGCGACGGGTGCTGAGCAGGGTCGCATCATGGGAAAATACCAGACCGGCCATTTGATAGAGCGACCAATAGCTTGAGCGTCCGAGTTCAAACCAGGCGGCGGGCGGCGGATCCGGCCATAGGACCTCGGCACTCTCGGGAATGGCCGCCCGCCAGGGTGCAAAGGCCTGGACCCGGTCTTGCGGAAACTTGGCGTGCGTCCAGGTCAGCACTGAGTAGGGCAGTATCGACAGCAGCAGCACCGCGCCGAGACCGGCCAACAACATGGCGGTGCGGCGGGTTGCGCGCTGGATGCCGAAGTACACCAGTGACAGCGTTGCAGCAGGCAACAACCCCCCATAGGTCAGTGCCTGCGCCTCACCAATCCGGACCATGTAGCGCAGCGATTGGCTGCGAATGGCCTGCAACTCTGGCAATACCTTGATAAGGTCCTGCGCCAGCACCACCAGGCTCAGGAACAGCAGTGCGACGGCGGCCACCAGGAAAATCCTGGCCTGTACCGGCTTGCGAATCCTGGCAGACCCCAGTGCCACTACACAGGCCAGCGACGCCGGCACGGCCGCTATGGCATCGACCCGGACCAACAAGGCGCCCAGCATCAGGAGCGCCGCAGCGCGCCCGAGGTCGCCGGATTGCCAGCAGTCGATGGCGATCACCGGCAGCAGCAGGGCTGCCATGACTCCCAGCAGCCACAACCAGCGCCAGGTCTGCAGCTGCGCAGCGAACACCACGTGCAGTCCATCGCTTTCGACGAGGGCGAACAGCATTCCCAGCACCGCGGTGATCAATACGGCGATACACAGCCGGCGAACCGGGTCGTTGCGGCTGAAGGCAATGCCGACCACCAGAACCGCGGCGTGAACCTCGGTGCTGATCCACTCGGTTGCGCTCCATTCCGTGGGAAACAAATAGACGAGCCGGTCCTGCAGTACGGTCAGCCAGGCGGCATCGAAGTGCTTGAAGGGTCCAATCCCGCTTGCTGACAGGCCCACGAAAGCCGCTGCCAGGACTGTGACGATGGCGATACTCAGCCGGGGCCGCGCCAGGCCCGGACCTAAGATGATCCACGCCGTGACCCCGGCGGCGGCAATAATGGGATGCAGGAGCATCGCCACCAGCATGCACACGCCCGCCAGGACCTGGCGTGAACTCAGTGCTGCGGCCAGTCCCGCCAGTGTGAAGGCTTCGGCGGACTGGCGCGGCGTCAAAAAGGCCTCAATATAGGCAAATACACTGTGTGACCCGTACCAGGAGGGCACTACCACCAACAGGCCGACCGCGAGCAATGCCAGGCTTGCGGACATGAGGCGGCGCGCCAGCAACCATGCTGCGCCGAAGAACAAGATCTGCGTGGCGAAGGTCATGATCGCCGCCGCCGGTT
>DASXFV010000051.1:0-41978 GCA_036489445.1 Steroidobacteraceae bacterium
CAGCGTGGCCACGTAAATTTTGTCTTTCCAATATGCGATGCCCCGAGGACCCCAGGAGAGGCGGAATTTCTTTCCCGCGACCTTGTAAACCTCGGGATCGTAACGCCACAACAGTTTTCCGGTGCGCGCATCGACCGCATGCACGAGACTCTGATCGACGGTGAAATAGATCACTCCGTCCACTTCGAGCGGCACGGTGAAGCCGTTGTGAACGCCTGGCAGGTCCAGCGACCAGGTCAGCCCGAGCCGACTCACGTTCCCGGCGTTGATCTGCTTCAGGGGGCTATCGTGCTGTTCACTGTAGGTACGCCCGTAGGCGAGCCAGTTCCTGCCATCCTGGTCGTTGCCAATATCCTTGCCATCGTGAGATGCCGCGGCCGCGGGCTGCGCCGCGGACAGAATGGTAATGGCCGCCGCAATGACTAACAGGTTCTTCATGATTCCCGCTCTCAATCGCTATGGCCGCGTGGCGCAATCGGCGGCGGTCCGGACGGACGGTTTTTCGCAGCGATCGCGGAGGACACCACGTAAGCCCGAATGGCTTCCGCGTCTCCCGGCTGTAACGCCTTCGCGAAAGAGACCATGCCGTTGGGCGTAAGCGCCCCGTCTATGACAATGGCATTGAAGGCATCCGCGCTCTGAATGGCGCCCGCATAGCGCAGGTCCGGGAACATGCCGCGGCTTGAACCGTCGGTGCCGTGGCAGGTGCTGCAGAACCGCCCGTAGATTTCCTCGCCATGACTGATCTGCACTGCGGTGCCAAACTGCGGCGGCGGATTGAGCACAGGCGCTGGAAACGGCACCGCATCAGGCAGCTTGGCAGTTCCACCGAGCTTGTAGACCAGCAGGCGCGAATAGTTGGGTGCCCAGTAGCTGCCGGTCTGCCGGAACCCGGCAACGACCGCGACGTACTGCTCGCCGTCCACCCCATAGGTCATTGCGCCGGCGAGCGTGCCGGTCTGGGTTGGGGCACTCCACAGCTTCTGGCCGGTGTCGGCACGATAGGCCGCGATCTCGTCATGTGAGTCCCCGGCAAAGACTAGTCCGCCCGCGGTAGCCACCGTCCCGCCGCCACGGCCGCCAGGGCCGTACGGGACGCGCCAGACTTCCTTCTGATTGACCGGGTCCCATGCCAACAGGAAACCGTCGTTCACGCGCAGCGCCTTCGGATTGCGCAGCATCTCGGCACTCTTCGCGAAACTGATATACAGCTTCTGGCCCATCGGATTGTCGTTCTGATAAGCCATCACGAACGGATAACTGGACTCCATCGTCGGGATGTAGACCAGCCCAGTTTCCGGGCTGTAGGACATGGGATGCCAGCTGTGCGCTCCGCCGAAGTTCGGAACCTGGATGAAACCCTTGCCAGTGACGTCGTAACGCGCCGCGGGGTTCATGATCGGGCGTCCGGTTTTCATGTCGATGCCGCGGGACCAGTTCAGGGGAACGATGGGCTTGGCCGAGATCAGCTGACCGCTCGCCGCGTCGAGCACATAGAAATATCCGTCCTTCGGTGCCTGCATGACCACGTGACGCTGTTGACCGGCGATATTCAGGTCCGCCACAGTAATCTGGGACGTCGCAGTGTAGTCCCACGAGTCCCGCTGCACTTCCTGGTAATGCCAGACATACTCGCCAGTCTCGGGCTTCAGGGCGACGATGGACGACAGGAACAGATTGTCGCCCTTGCCCGGACTGCGGATTTTTGCAGGCCACGGACCGCCGTTGCCACCGCCGATGTACAGCAGGTCGAGTTTCGGGTCATAGGTCATGGCATCCCACGGGGTACCGCCACCGCCACTCTTCGTCGGCCACTGCCCACCCGCGTCCCAGGTCTTGGCCGCCAATTCCGCCAGCGCCTTGTCCGAGGCCGCGCCGTCCACCGTGCCAGGCGCACCCGGAACCATGTAGAAGCGCCAGCGAAGCTTTCCGGTTTGCGCGTCATATGCGGACACATATCCGCGCACACTGAATTCTGCGCCGCCGTTACCGATGAGGACCATGCCCTTCACCACACGGGGGGCTCCGGTGATGGCATAAGGCTTGCCGTGATCGATGGTGTAGACATCCCACACCGGTTTGCCCGTGGCGGCGTCCACCGCAATCAGGCGCCCGTCAATCGTACCGATATAGACCTTGCCGTCCCACACCGCCACGCCGCGGTTGACCACATCACAGCAGGCATTCACCGCCCATTCACCCGGCACCTTGGGATCGAATTTCCACAACTGTTGGCCAGATTTGGCGTCAAAGGCGTAGATCTTGCTCCACGCGGTCGTCACGTACAGGACGCCGTCGACGACAATCGGCGTGGACTCCTGCCCGCGTCGCGTGTCGAAGTCCCCATACCACGCCAGCCCCAGCTGACCCACATTATCGACGCCGATTTGCTTCAACGGGCTGAAGCGCTGCTCGGAATAATCACGCCCGTAGGACATCCATTCGTTGGCGTTTGCCGGGTCGTTTGCAGCGAGTAGTCGCGTTGCATCGACGGCCGCGAAGCGCCTTTGAGCCTTGGGAGCGGGAGGCGCAGCCGCGGAAATTGGGGCACCGTGCCCACACCCCGCCAGCAACGCCACCGCAATACAAAGACAGGAGACTCGCACCGCTGGTTCAAACACGAAGTATCCCCCTCAGGACTACTGATCAATAGGTCGGTGGCAGTGTCCTGCGCACGCGAGCGACTCTAGCGGAGGCCTTGCAGGGAATACAGGGAAGGAATCCCGATCTAATGTGGCTGAACAATTGGGTCGGTCTGCGCAGGCGACACCGGCACAGGACCGCCTGTGCGCCAGAACCCGCCCAAGCTTGCATATCCGACGGGTGGGAGCATGATCGATCGCATCGACACTCCAAGTGTCCCTTCCATCTGGAGCATCGACATGTCACGTACACCGTCCGTCTCTATTACCCTCGCGTTCTGCGCATTCCTGGGGATGTTGCTCGCTCCGCAAATAGTCTCCGCAGATACCCCCAGCGCCGTGGTGTCCAAGTACGACAAGGACAACGACCATACTTTGGACCTCGCAGAAGTGAAGGCTGCGGCGAGCGCGCGGTTCGACCGGCTCAATAAGGATGCCGACAGCACTTTGGACATGCGGGAGGTCAAGGGAGTGATCGGAGCGAAGGCATTCGCGGCCGCCGATACCGACCACGATGGCACTTTGAGCGCCAAAGAATTGAGTTCGAAGACCGGTCAAAAATTGAAACGTCTGATCGACTGATCAGTATCACACCGTAGTCTGCCGCAGTGCCTGATCGGCCAGGAACAGGTCGGTCAGCAGCGCGCGTACGTGGATGGACGCGTTCAGGTTGTCGATCAGCTGCGAACCGATCGTGCTGCAGTTGAGAGTGAACGCAAGGGCGCCGCGGGCTTTGAGAGCATCGTCGCGGACTGCATCAATGAAAGCGCTGGCGTCGTGGCGCTGCGCGCCGCCCTCGACATTGATGGTTGCGGTGAGGAAACGCTCCAGTCCCTCCAGGGCATCGTGCATCCCCAGCAGCGTGCTGCGCACCTCGCTTCCCGCGTCGCTCCTGCGGCCTTGTGCGGCGAAGGCCAGCAGGTATTCATAGCCGCGTTCGATGATGTCGATGCGGCGGGCCAGCTGCGCGTGTTGTTCCGTCACGTGAGGTGCTTCTGGCCTGCGCGGATGCCGGCGACGCGGGCGCGCTGCTCGCCGCGGGACATCCAGCCGGTGATCATGGCACGCAGGTACATGCGGTTATCAGGGATGAGCCCAAAGTACACATGCACGATCACCAGCGTGACGGCGCTGAGGGCCGCCAGGCCGTGCACGACGTAGATGACGCCCCAGGTGTCCGCGCCGAACAGGTACGGATCGCGCACCAGCAGGGGTGTCCTGATCTTCTTCAGCATCAATACGCCGGTGATTACCGCGCACAGCACCATGACCGTCATGGCGTGATGCATCAGTTTCTGCGCAACTGAATACTTGCCGACCTGGTGCGCGCGCAATTCTGCGATGCTGAACCACATGCTGCGCAAACGCCGCCAAACGACGGAACGCAGCAGATGAAAGATCACCAGAGCCACCAGCGCGAGCCCGGTGATCCAGTGAATGCCGACCCAAGCGAACTGCACCCCCATGTGCGGGAGCAGCCCCGTGGCCATCAGCGTCAGGACGCAGACTGCCGTGAGCCAATGGAACAGCCGATCCACGCCGGCGTGCCGCAACACACGATCAGAACGCGCCGGAATTTCAGCCATCCGGTCTGCAGCGACGGCCATGCTCAGGCGCTCCGGGGGCGCAGGGTGCGGTAGATGGCGTGCCCGATGATCACCGCGGCACCGAGGCCTACGGCAACCCAGATCAGGTGCCAGGAGACGCCCTCGAGAACGGGGCGGCCCCAAACGTCATGACCCATGCGGAAGATTTCCATTGCTTGCGACCTCGGTATGAGTGGCTCTCAGGCCCCCTCGGGCCGCAGCGCGCGGCGCACGAGATTCTCCATCAGTGATACTTTGAATCGGTTGAAATTCAGAGGTGTGGCTCCGTGGACCGCGATCTGGCCGGCATGCTGGGCGGTGGCCTCATTGTGCGGCTGGCCGATCACGGCCTGTTCAACCGCTGGCAACCGGCGCGGCACGCATTCGACCGCGCCGCAGACCACCCGCGCGCGCGTGATGAGTCCGTGCTCCACGACCAGGGCTGCAGCAACGCTGACCAGGGCGAAGTCCCACGAATTACGGTCGGCGACCTTCTCAAAGTAAAACCGGGCGCCCGCCCAGTCCTTGGGGTATTGCACCGCGACCAGCACTTCGCCTGGGTGCAGGGCCGTCATGCGCGTGATGTCATCGGCCGGCCCGACGAAGAACTGCTCCGTGGCCAGGGTTCGCTCGCCCCCGGAGCCGCGGATCACCATGCGGGCGTCGAGCGCCATGGAGGCCGTGGCCGTGTCCGAGGGGGAGACGGCGACGCAACGGCTGGCTCCAAACAGGCAATGCTCGCGATTCATCCCCTGGGGCGTGTCGGCGTAGCAGGTATTGCCGCCCGCCCGGTAACAGCTGACGCCGAAGCGGTAGTACCAGCAGCGTGCGTCCTGGCACAGATTCCCCCCGAGGGTGCCGCTGTTGCGGATCTGTGGGCTGGCCACGCGTCCGGCGGCCGTCGCCAGCAGCGAGTATCGCGCACGTACCGGCTCGGATTGCTCGATGTCCGCCAACTTGGTCAGGGCCCCGATCTCGAGTCCTGTCGCGGTCTCGCGGATGCCGTAGAGCTCCTTGATGCCCGCCAGATCGATGACGGCAGCCGGGCGCTTGTTGCGGTCCTTGAACCAGTCAAGGGAGTCATTGCCGCCGGCCAGGAACCAGGCGCCGGGGCCGACGGCTCGAGCCAGATCGATCGCCCCCTGCACGCTGTCGGGCTGGTAGAGCTCGAAGTGGGGCATCATGTCGCGGTGCATGCTCATGGCTAGTCCGTGTTCACCTGCAGCGGCGAGTGTGCCGCCGGCTGATTCATCGCAACGTTCAACACCATGTCGATCTTCACCGGCGTGCGGTTGAACACATGACCACCCAAGGCATCCGAGATCGCGCAAATCACGGCCGAGGCGGCGGCTCCCAAGGGCGGCTCGCCGATGCCCTTGGTGCCCATCGGGCTGGTGGGGTCCGGTTTGTTCACCCAGTCGACATTCAGCTGCCCCGGTACGTCCAGATAAGTGGCCGGCCGCGCCTGGTACAGCCCCACATGCCCCGGTAGGCCGTTCTGCGGATCAAATATAAGGTGCTCCAGAGTGCCAATGCTGATGCCCTGCACCGTCGCGCCCTTGAGCTGCGTGGCCAGACCCATGGGATGAATCACCGTGCCGCAGTCCCCGACATTGAGGATGTCGATGATGCGATGCTGGCCGGTCTCCAGGTCCACCTCCACTTCCGCGAAGGCGCAGGCGAACGCCGCAGTCTCCCCGCCCACCGGCAGGGTGTCCTTGGCCACGCCAATCAAACCGCTGCCGGCGAGCGCGGTGGCCGACGTTCGCGTCATGGGATTGATGTCATGCGGCAGTTCGAAGCCTGCATACTTACCGGCCAGCTGTACGGCGCGCTGCGCCACTGCGGCATAGGTCATGCTGCGGTGAGGGTGCCCCTTGGCGAAGATGCGGGTACCGTCGATTTCATAGTCATCGGGGTGGCCGCCCAGGTCGCGGACGGCGATCTCCTTCATCTTGGTCAAGGCGTCCATGGCGGCCACATAGTTGGTCCGAGCCATGGTGAAAGAGGTGTTGCTGCCGAACTGGCCGATGTTCCACGGCAGGTGTTTGCGCGAATCGCCGCGCTCCACGATGCAGTTCTCCCAGTCGTACTGCAGTACTTCGGCGGCGATGCGCGCCGTGCCGGAATGGGAAAAGGTGCCGAGATTGCCGACACCGGTGTGGATGTGCAGTTTGCCGTCGGGAGTAATACGTACCAAGCCGTCGAAGCCGTTGAAGCCCGCGGGGTGGTAGGCCTGCCCAATACCGATGCCGGTCACCTTGGACCCGTGGCGCTGACCACTGCGGCTCACTCGCTCGGTCCAGCCGAAGCGCGCCGCACCTTTCTGCTGCGCATCACGCAGGTATGAACTGGTCACGTTGCGGCGGTTCGAGCCGACCTTCGAGCCGGTTTGCGGCGCATTGATGTTCCGCAGCTGCAGGCGGTCGATCTTGAGGTCGCGGGCCGCGCGATCCATGAGCGGTTCCAGTATGCAGGCGATCTGGTTCTCGCCGGGCCCACGCTGCGCGGAACGCGTGGGCGTATTGGTATAGACAGGGATGCCACGCCAGCGCATGGCGAGCGGCTGATATACCACCGAGAGTGCATCCGCCGCATTGCGAAAGTCTATGAAGCCGTTGTACGCACCGCTCTCCTGCACGATGTACAGGTCGGCAGCCAGCAGGCGCCCGTCGGCACCGAAACCGAGCTTGACGCGTCCCTGGAAGCCGTTACGCGCGTGGCCGATGTAGTACTCCTCGGCGCGGCTGACCCGCATCATGACCGGGCGTTTCAGCTTGCGGGCCATGAGCGCGGGGATGGCCATGCTGGGAAAGGCGGCGCCCTTGGAGCCGAAGCCACCGCCGCAAAATTCGGAGATATAGACCAGCTCATCGGGCTTGATACCGATGTACTGCGCGAGGCCGGGTACGACAAAGGACTGGCTCTGGGTGGAGCCGTGTACGAAGCATTTGCCGTTCTGCCAATAAGCAAAGGTGGTGCGCGGTTCCAGGCTGTGGTGGGAATTGCTCGCCGTCACGAAACTGTCGTCGTAGACGACTTTGGACTGAGCGAACCCGGCTTCCACATCGCCATAAGACCAGTCTTCGGCGGACTTGCCCAGCGGCAGCGTGCCGGGCCGCGCCCGTTCGAAATCTTCGCGGGTCCACTTCAGCGATTGCAGCTTCAGGCCCTGCGCGCCCACATTGTTGCCATCCGCGCGGGCATCCGGGCCGTCCGGATGCAAGCTGCGCAACGGATCCACGACGAATGGCAGCGGTTCCAGATCAAGCTTGATCAGATCGATCG
This sequence comes from Steroidobacteraceae bacterium, assembly GCA_036489445.1. Lineage (GTDB taxonomy): Bacteria > Pseudomonadota > Gammaproteobacteria > Steroidobacterales > Steroidobacteraceae > DAIDKA01. The sequence continues at coordinate 7,517 of DASXFV010000051.1, forward strand.
CATCCTGCGCAGTGGTCTCGTCCACGGCTGCGACCGCCAGGATGGGGGCACCGACGTACTGTGGCTCATCGGTGAGGATGGGAGGATCCGGCTCCTGGACCGGCGTCACCTCGCTGGGCAGCAGCACGCCGAGTACGCCGGGGAGAGCCAATGCCGCAGTCGCATCGATGGCCCGCACCCGTGCATGGGGCAGCGGGCTGGTCAGCATGCGACAGAACACCATGCCATCGGCGCGGAAGTCCTCGGCGTACTTGGCCGTACCTGTAACCTTGGCGAAGACATCCGGGGGCGTGAAATCCTGTCCCAGCAGTTTGTAAGTCATGCGGCACCTGTGCCACAGGCACGCATGACACCATTCAGGTAATTGTCGTAGGCGCCGCAACGGCACAAATTGCCGGCCAGTGCGGCCCGGCATTCATCGCGTGTGGGGTTTGGATTGCGCTTCAGCAGCGCCACGGCGGAGACCACCTGTCCGGATGTACAGAAGCCGCACTGCGGTGACAGCTCATCAATAAAGGCCTGCTGCACCCGGTGCAACTCGCCGTTCGGGCCGCGCACACCTTCAATGGTAGTCACCCTGCGATCGCGCACACTATGCGTCAGCACCGAACAGGAATTGTGGGTGATATCGTTCAGCATCACGGTGCAGGCGCCGCATTCCCCACGGTCGCAGCCCAGTTTGGTGCCGGTCAGACCCAGCTTGTAGCGCAGGGTCATGGCGAGAGTTTCCTGCGGCAGCACGTCCACGCGCCGCACCTGTCCATTGACATTGATGGAAATCAGCCGCTCCACGCCGCCGACGACCGAGCCACCCCGTCTGGCGCAACCGGACAATCCCCCATAGACGTAAGTGGCGGCGGACGCCACGGCGCCGGAGGCAATCACCCGCTTGATGAATTCGCGTCGCGAAACGCGGACCGCCTCATCCTCCGGCCCAAGGTTCAAGCCTGATCCCCTCTCGCCCATTTCACCCCCAAGCTGCTACATTTCCGCCCTGGGCCCGAAGGTCGCCGCGGACCACGTGAGGCGGAGTATAACGCCTCAATGACCAGCCAGTCCTCACGGGAGCAGTTCATGAACGCCAGGATGAAGCTCGACTTTGTATCGGATGTCTCCTGTCCGTGGTGTGCGATCGGCTTGCAATCATTGCTGGCGGCGCTGGCCAATCTGCGCAACGTCGTCGCTGCCGACCTGCATTTCCAACCTTTCGAACTCAATCCCAATATGGAGCCCGGGGGCCAGGATATCGCCGAACATATCGCGCAGAAGTACGGCTCTTCCCGCCAGCAATTTGCCCAGAGTCAGGAGATGATCCGCGCCCGTGGCGCGCAGTTGGGGTTCCGCTTCGACATGGGCAAGCGCACCCGGATCTTCAACACCTTCGACGCCCATCGGCTGCTGCATTGGGCGGGTATTGAGGGCAAACAGCTGCAATTGAAACAGGCACTGTTCAGTGCGTACTTCACCGATGGCGTGGACGTGAGCGAACACACCCAGCTGTGCCGAATCGCCGCGCAGGTCGGGCTGGATCCCGCACGCGCCCAGGAGATTCTGGCGTCCGACGACTACGCCGCCGACGTGCGGGCACGCGAACAGTTCTATCGCAGCCAGAACATCAATGCCGTCCCTGCGGTCATCGTCAATGACCGGCATCTCATCGAAGGCGGTCAGCCGGTGGCGGTGTTCGAGCAGGTCTTGCGGCAACTGGCCCAGAAGGAACAGCAGCCGGCCTGATCAGGTTTTCCGCAGGGCCGTGGCCACGGGCAACGAGGCGGCCCTGATTGCGGGTAACAGCCCCCCGATGAGGGCGATCCCGATCGCCCAGAAGACGCTGACCACCAGAAGACGTGGCGTGACGATCATCTGAAAGGTCAGGCCTCCGGCGTCCACCATGTCACCGTTGAACAGTATCCAGGCAGCCGCAGTGCCGAGGAGCGCTGGCGGGATGGCGAGAATCATGCCCTCGGCCAACACCGATCCGATGATCGGACCTGCGCCGAAGCCTATGGCACGCAACGTCGCGATCTCCGTGGTGCGGGCGGTCACGGCGGCGTAAAGACTGCTCAAAGCTCCGCACACCGCCCCGATCCCCATCAGACCGCCGATGAAGTAGCTGACAAAGTCGAGCACTTTGCGCATGCTCTTGATGACAGTCTCATTGGCTTCAGATTCCGTAAGCACCTCCGCTTTCAGGGTGGGATCGGAGGTAATCGATTGTTTTAGCACACCGAAACTCGCGGGAGTCTCCAGAACGGCGGCGACCGCGGAATAGGGGGCCTGCGGCAATGCTGAAAGCAGCGTTGCGGAATCTGCGACCAGCGCATCGTCGAAGAAGCCGCCGTTGCCCTTGACTACGCCAACGATCTTCCACGGGCTGCCATGAATTTTGATCTCATCACCCAGGTCCACACCCTTGAAGCGCTTGCGAATGACTTCGCTGACCAGCAGTTCGTGCAGACCTGGCTGGAAGTAACGGCCTGCCAGCAGGTGCACCTCGGGCCAGATCTCGTGCCAACGGGTGTTGGCCGCAAACAGTCCGATACTGCCGTGCTGATTACCGCGGGTTACGCCATCGATGACCTGCGTGATGATTCCCGACGCCAGCGGTCTGCCCTGGCTGTCGCGACGAATACCCGGCTTCTCGATGATTTTGACGACGTCGGCGACGGCGAGCACGCTGTCCATGGAGGTCTGGGCGCCGTTTGACAGTATGCTGACCCGGTCTGCCCGTACCCCTGTTTGCGAGAAGGATTCCAATCCCTGCCCCAGGGCCAGCATTGCAACGAGCACACCGACCACGGTACCGATACTGATGACGGTGACCAGTGCGGCGCCCAGTCGCTGCGGGATGCTGCGCAGGGCAGTGGCCGTCAGAGCGAAAAAGTGGCTGAATCCCCGCATAAATACTCCGTCAGCGATTGGCTAATGCGTCAACGACACGCAGCCGCTGTCCGCGCCAGGCCGGAATCGCGCCCGCCGCGAGCGCCAGGACCACCGCAAATGCGAATCCTGTAAGGACGACCTGCAGCGGAATTGAGCCGATGCCGATCAGGGACCGCGCAAGGGGCAAGATGCGTGAGGCGAACCACAGGCCCAGGGCCGCCGCGCCCACACACAACACGAGTGTCTCGCCGAGGATCAGCATCATGACGAGCCTGTCGGAGAACCCGATGGTCTTCAGCACGGCAAGCTCGGGCGTTCGTTCGCGAAGCGACTGCATCATCAGCGCGCCTGTCGCGAACAACAGTACAAAGAACGTAACTCCTATGACGCGATGAACAACGGTATTGAGATCTCCGAGCGAGGAGACGCTGGCCTGGGCCACCTCGCGCTCGGATTGGGTGAGCGTCTCATTCGGAGAGTTGGCGAAGCGCTTGTCGATCGCCGTTTCCACGTCCGGCGCACGCGTCGGATCGGCGATGCGTACCGTTGCCACGGCGATGGTGTCGGCCTGCGCGCCAACGGACTCATCGAAGTAGTGGTAGTTGACCAGTAGCGTGGTGGATGACTTCGGGTCATCGGAGCTCACATAGGTTCCGACAATGTCGAAAGTCCAATCCGAGCTGCCGGTTTTCTTCGCCAACCCCTGAAGGGCAATGCGCTGCCCGACTTTCCAGTGGTACTTGTCCATGGTCTCGACGCCGACGATCGCACCGTCCTGCACCTGTTTTATCGCCTGCCGCGCCGCCGGCGCGACCTCGAGTTCGGGATACACGGACAGGAAGGACTCGACGTCGGTGGCCAGCACGGTAACCTGCTGGTCCGGCTTCTGCCATGTGGCGCCGAACCCGAACCGGTAGGTCGACGCGATGACCCCGGGGGTGCTCTGCACCGTGGACATGATGGCGATCGGCAACGGGGAGCCGAGTCGCAGGCGGCTGCCCACGTACAGTCGATCGGCGTGCGTCGCCGCAACCGCTTGGTTTATGGCGCCGTTCAGCCCCTGCAGGACACCAAACAGGGTGAAAGCAATCACCACCTGCGCGAAAATGAGGATGGAGCGACCGCGATTGCGCCGGACTCCGGCCCAGATCAGCGAAACGAATTTCAAGGCACCCCCTCCCTTTTGGAACACGCGGGCCGGTCTGCGCAATGTTACCCGCAATGAGCCGTCAACGACGTGTCGCGTAATCGAATCCCCAGTAGTACTGCCATCGGGTGAAATGCAGGTCATTGCCGCTACCGGTCGCTAATGCTCGAAGGTCCTGCTCGGTCGGGAAGTTTTTGAGCACGCGGTGCACCGACCCGTCTGCGAGCGGCCGGAGCTGATAGCTGTTCCCGTCGCAATCCCGCTCGGACAGGGCAGTACTGCTGCCCTCAACGTAAAGGTTGTCCAAAAGCACTATGCGCGACCCGGTTTCCAAGCGCTCATTCAGGTGCAGGAGGAACTCGCGCTGCCGGGATCGCGGGATGTGGGAGAACCAGAAGCCGGCAAATGCAGCGTTGAAGGAACCGAGGGCGGGTGGGATGCAATAGGCATCGCCGACGACGAATCTGACTCGTTCATCCGGCACGCGCTCGCGGGCGATCCGTAGCACCTCTTCTGCGACGTCCAGCGCGACTACACACTTCGCGATCGGCTCGATGAACTGCGTCCAGTAACCCGTACCGCAGGCCACTTCCAGGACTCGCTGTCCGCAGAGCAGCGTCTGCAGCCAGCGTTGCATTGCGCGCAGATCGGCTTGGCGTTCCGGCTTCGCGTAGACCTTGTCGTATTCATTTGCGCGGGCCGCATAGTACGCTTGCAGATCATCCCTCATTCCTGGCCAGCCTCCTCGAGGACCAGCTGCGCAATCTACAGCAGCAACTTCCTCGGCCGCTGGGTCACTTCCCTGCCGCGCCTAAGCTCCTGCTAAACCTCCATTTATCGAAAATCGATAAATAGAAGTTGACTTGCGGTACATTCGTGGTGCTGATCCTGGCGGAGGTGTTCCGCCAAGGCACGCAGCTGCGTGACGAAACCGAGCTCACGGTTTAACGCGTCATGACCATTCGCGTGAGCCTCGACCGGATTCTGACCGAACGAAACATGTCGCTGACGGCGCTCAGCGAGCAAGTCGGTGTGACCATCGCCAATCTCTCCATACTCAAGACGGGCAAGGCCCGGGCCGTACGTTTCTCGACACTTGATGCGCTGTGCCGCGTGCTCGAATGTCAACCTGGCGACATCCTGTCCTTCGACGCGAGTTCGGCCGAAGAATCCGGCTAGTCCATCGCGCCGCACAATTTTTGCGAATCCCTGCGGACAGCCGGAGTCTTGCTCGCGGTATGATGTTGTGTTACGAACCATTACCAAAATGGGGGGGGATCGACATGAAGAAGTGGACACTGCACACCGCTCTCATTGCCGCTCTGGCCGGGGGTTTCGGGTTCGCCACGGCAACTGCACGGGCAGATGTCACTATTACGCGCAGCACCTCGGTTGAAGGTGTTGGCGCAATGGCAATGGCCAATATGTCTGGCACTTCCAAGACCACGATTTCCGGCGATAAGTCGCGCACCGACAGCGACACGAAGATGCAGTCAAAGTTGGTCGGTTTTCTGGCGCGCAACGCCGCGGGACCCAGCGCTGATATCGTGCGGCTCGATGAGGGCAAGATCTACCATCTCAATCTGAACAAAAAGGAATACACCGAAACCACCTTCGAGCAGCTGCGTGCCCAGCTGCAAAAGGCGTCGGACCAGGTGAACTCCAATGCCGATCGCAGGCAGGCATCCGCCGTAGATCAGTCCAAGTGCGAGTGGCTGCCGGCCAAGGTCTCCGTCAGCAGGACGGGAGAGAAGGCGCAGTTCGCCGGCTATGATTCCGAGCGCGCGATCATCACCGCTTCCCAGCCCTGCCAGGACAAGGAGTCCGGATCGATCTGCGAGGTCGCAATCATTCTCGATCAGTGGATGTCCACCGGCTTCTCTGAGAACGCCGAAGCTCGTCAATTCTACAGCGCTTACGCGGCGAAGATGGGTCTTGACCAGGCGGGTCTGGAAGATGCGACCCAAAGAGCAAAGGCTCTCTTCAGCCAGTACCAGGGGATCTGGGGCGAGGTCGCAGAGAAGCTGCAGGGCATGAAGGGCTACCCGGTGAAGAGCAGCTTTACGCTGGCATTGGGGGGTGCCCAGTGCAAGGATTCAAGGGCCCAGCAGACCCAATCAAGCCAAAGCGACGATTCGGCCGGTCCCGGCGGCTTCGCGGGAGCCGTTGCCGGCAAACTCGGCGGTCTGTTCCACAAGAAGAAAGACGATGCCGATGCGCCTCCTGCACAGCCAGCACCGGCCACAACGCCCGTTCCCGTGCCCGCGGGTGATGTGGCTTTGATGACCGTGTCATCGCAGCTGGTCTCCGTGTCCACCGATGGCGCCAGTGCCGACGTATTCGCTGTCCCTGCCGATTTCAAAAAACTCGAGCTCAAGACGCAATGACGGACGAGGGCCAACGCCCATCGAACTGTGAGGCAAGGAGCACCATGCTGGTTGTCACCACCGAGAATGTCGCGGGGCACCGGATCCGCGAGACCAAGGGTCAGGTATTTGGCGTCGTGGTTCGCAGCCGCGGACTGGGAGGCAATATCATGGCGGGGCTGCGCTCGCTGGGCGGCGGCGAAATCATCGAGTACACCCAGATGCTGGAGGAAGCGCGGCGCCATGCAGTGGATCGCATGGTCAAGAACGCGCAACTCATGCAGGCCAATGCAGTCGTGATGATGCGCTTTGACTCCTCCGAAATGGGCCAGACGATGAGCGAGGTCGTGGCCTATGGAACTGCGGTCATCATCGACCCGCTGCCGTAAGCATCATGCTGCGCAAGGTGGTGCTCAGCATTGCGCTGCTGCTGGTAGTGCTGGGGCTATGGCTGCTGAGCAGACATGCCTGGTCGCCGGGTGTCCAGATACTGGTCATCGGCAGCGTGATCCTGCTGGGCACCGCCTTTGAAAACTGGCGCTACCGCAAAGGGCCGCCACCGCAGGGGGCCCAATGGCAGCCCACCGACGAGAGATTCGCCGACCCGATCAGCGGCGAGGAAATGGAAGTGCAGTACGATCCGGGATCCGGCGAGCGCCGCTACGTCCGCCGCTGATCAGTCCGCCGGATAGCGCCTGACACTCTGGCGCTGCTCACCCAGACCATCGATCCCGAGATGGATCTCATCCCCCTCCTGCAGGAATACCGGCGGACTGCGGCCCATGCCCACGCCGGCCGGCGTCCCGGTGCTGATGATGTCGCCGGGCTGCAGGCTCATGAACTGGCTGACGTAGTGCACCAGGAAGGGCACATTGAAAATCATGTCGCGGGTATTGCCATCCTGCATGCGCCGGCCATTGATATCCAACCACAGATGCAGATTGTCCAGATCCCCGGCTTCATCCAGGGTGACCAGGTATGGACCGAATGGACCGAAGGTGTCGCAGCCCTTGCCCTTGTCCCATTGCCCACCGCGTTCGGTCTGGAAGTGCCGCTCGGACAGGTCATTGCAGACGCACACGCCGGCGACGTAGTCCAGCGCCCTCTCCAGGGGCACGTAGCGCGCCTCCCGGCCGATGATGATTCCCAGCTCCACCTCCCAGTCGGATTTTTGCGAAGTGGGCGGAATCACCACCTCATCGTTTGGTCCGATGATCGCTGAGGTTGCCTTCATGAAGATGATGGGCTCGGCGGGGATCTTCATGTTCGCTTCGGCCGCATGATCCTTGTAGTTCAGGCCGATGCACACAAACTTGCCCACCGACCCCACCGGTTCTGCAAATCGAGCTACGGCTGGGACTTCCGGCAAACTGGCTACGCTCACGTCTGCCAGTGCACCCAATCCGGCGGCCAGCAGCTGCGGATCGATATCAGGAATGACCTCGGACAGGTCGCGGCGTCGCCCCTCCGTATCCAGGATTCCCGGCATCTCCTGACCTCTTGGACCGTGACGAAACAGCTTCATGAAGATTCTCCCGATGACCGCGGTCGTAGTCGCGCGCCCGGTCGTGCGCGCGCCGGCGCCCGCGCGCGGGGGCGCGGCGCACCTGCGCCCCGGTGCGGGCCTGCGTCCAGTATCGCCCGGGTGTGTCCCCGGATGACAGTCTTGATCATCTGCAGGCGGTGCGCATCGAAGTCAGGCCATTTCAGTGCTTCCATCGTGCTCTCACGATTTGTGTGAAAGGTGGTGACCTGGCCCAGTATTGCCGCCGCCTTGATGCGGGTGATCTCGTCCGCAACCTCACGGTCGGTCACTACGGCGATCAGCTGTGCCACCGCCTGCATGATGGGCTGGCCGATGTTCTGTCGCAGCATGCCCATCGCCGGACCTGCGCCGTCCGCTTTGCCGCGCATGATGAACCGGCCCCAGCTCTCCGAGCCTGCGGCCACCAGTCCATCTGCCATCGCGTCCAGCAGCGCGCACAACGCATCGACGGCCTGAGCGCGCTGCGCCGGCCGCTTGATCTCCCGCGCCCGTGTCAGCGCCGGTGAAACGATGCTCAGCATCCGGTCAATGATGAACTGCGCACAGGCGCGGTGCAGGCCCTCCTTGCCGCCAAAGTAGTACTGCAGAGCGGGCGGATTGACGCCGGCGTCCGCGGCGATCTGGCGGGTCGAGGCCTCGTTGAACCCCGCTTCGCCGAACACACGCAAAGCCGTAGTAATGATCCGTGCGCGGGTCTCTTCCCCCCTGGCATAACCACCATCTTCGGGATGGCGGCGCTTGATTCGGGTCATGGGCATCGGAAATCCTCCATAGACCAAATGTATTCCACTTGACACAAAAGTTCCAGCCGGACAACATGTGCCATACGGAATACTTTGACAGGATCTCCTATGGCTGACGCGCCATCCCCAGCAATCCCCCAATCTGCCGCAACGACCCCGACCAACGGTGATGGCAACCGGCGCATCCGCACCGTGCTCTTCATTGTCCTGGGCGTCCTGGCGATGGTCGGAATTGGCTTCGGCATACGCTGGCTGGTGTATGGCCGGTATATCGAATCCACGGATGACGCCTATCTGCGCGCCGACACCGTCACCGTGGCCCCGCGCGTCAACGGGTATATCGACCAGATCTATGTCGTCGACAACCAGACTGTCAAAGCGGGTGAGCCCCTGGTGCGGATCGACTTGCGCAACTACAAGGCCGTGCTCAACCAGCAGGACGCGACGGTCGACGCACGGGCCGCCGACATCAAGGCCGCCGCGAACCAGGTCACCCAGGGACAGGCCACGGTCGAGCAGGCCGAGGCGCAGCTGGTGGGCGCCCACGCCAATGCCAAATTCGCTCGCGACGAGGCGGATCGTTACAAGAGTTTGCGGGATCAGGGTGTCGAGACGGACGAGCGCTATGCACAGGCCGTCAATGAGCGTAACCAGACCGCCGCCGCGGTGCTCGGCGCGCAGGCCAATGTGAAAGTGGCCGAACGCCAGCTCGACACGCTGCGCAGCCAGATGAACCAGGTCCGCGCCCAGCTGGAGGCCGCCAAGGCCACCGCCCATACCGCTCATCTGAATCTGGACGACACCATCGTTCGTGCCAGCATCGATGGCCGCGTCGGGGACAAGACCGCCCAGCTGGGTCAGTATGTGCAGCCTGGTACACGACTGATGTCGGTGGTCCCGGTGCAGGACGTCTACCTGGTCGCCAATTACAAGGAAACCCAGGTGCGCCGCATGAAGGTGGGCCAGAAGGCGACCGTGAAGGTAGACGCCCTCGGTGATGAGGAAATCCCGGGTGTCCTCGTCAGCTTCGCGCCCGGCACCGGCTCGCAGTTCGCGTTGCTGCCACCTGAGAACGCCACAGGCAATTTCATCAAGATCGTGCAGCGCGTGCCCGTGCGCATCAAGCTGAACCCCCCCAAGGATATTGCCCCACGCCTGCTGCCCGGCCTGTCGGTCAGCGTCGACATCGATACGCGCACCGGCGGTCAGTAGCCATGAGTCCGGCCAGCACAGCCAAAGCGGCACACGCCGAGCCCAACGCGACTACGCAGGACTGGATCGCGGTCTTCGCGGGCGCACTCGGTGCGCTCATCGCCACTTTGGATATCTCCATCGTCAACTCTGCCCTGCCGCAGATCCAGGGAGAAATCGGCGCCACGGGCACCGAGGGCACCTGGATCGCCACCGGTTACCTGGTGAGCGAGGTGGTGATGATTCCGCTGACGGCCTGGTTGTCGCGGGTGATGGGCATGCGCAGCCTGCTCCTGACCTGCGCCACCCTGTTCACCGCCTTCTCCATCATGTGCGGGGCCAGTCACGACCTGACGACCATGGTGATTGGTCGCGTCGGGCAAGGCTTTTTCGGCGGCGCGCTGATTCCCACCGCCCAGACCATCGTCCGCACTCGCCTGCCGCAGCACCAGATCCCCATTGGTATGACGATGTTCGGACTGATTGTCCTGCTGGGCCCGTTGATGGGCCCCGTGATGGGTGGCTGGCTGACCGAGAACGGCAGCTGGCAATGGTGTTTTTTCATCAACATCCCGGTGGCGATCGGCCTGGTGAGCCTGCTGCTGATCGGTGTGCCATACCAGAAGCCGAATATCCACGAACTGGTGGAGGCCGACTGGCTGGGCATCGTTGGCATGTCGGTGGGCTTGAGCTGCCTGACGATTGTGCTCGAGGAAGGCCAGCGCGATCAGTGGTTCGACTCCAACTTGATCCGCACGCTCAGCGTATTCGCGTTCCTGGGGCTTACCACCCTGGGGATCACGCAGTTCACCAGTAAACAGCCCGTCCTGAAGCTCCGGCTGCTCAAAAACTTCACTTATGCCGGTGTGATCCTGATCGTGATCACCATCGGCATGGTCCTATACAGCATCCTGTACGTACTGCCCCAGTTCCTGAGCGGCGTCGCCGGTTACAACGCCTTCCAGTCCGGTTGGATCCTGGCGCTCTCAGGCCTCCCGGCCTTTGCACTCATGCCCGTGCTGCCACGCATACTGCGTTTCGGGAATGTGAAGCTGGTGGTCGGCTTCGGGCTGGTGTGCTTTGCCGTGAGCTGCTTCATCGATATCCACCTCACCCCGCAATCCAGCGGTAGCGACTTCATCGCCTCCCAACTGCTGCGGGGCATCGGTCAGATCTTCTCCTTCATGCCACTGAATCAGATTTCAGTGGGCGCGGTCAGCCGCAAGGAAACGGCCGATGCCGCCGGCCTGTTCAACATGGCGCGCAACCTGGGTGGCTCCGTGGGTCTTGCCCTGCTGGGTGTGTTCATCGACCGGCGGACCGAGGGTCACGCCGATGCCATCCGTGAATCGGTGAACGCCAATTCGGTGCAGCTCCAGGACCACCTGGCCCAGCAGGGAGCCTTCTTCAGCGCCCAGTCCGGAGACGCCGCTTATGGACTCAAAGCGGCCATAGCCTCCCTTGCCCAACAGATCCATCAACAGGCCATGGTCATGACCTACTCCGACTGCTTCTGGCTGCTCGGGGTGGCGCTCCTGGTGATGATGCCGTTGGTGCTGATCCTGCGTTCCCCCAAGCCCGAACAACCCGTCATGCAGGCGCGCTAGTCGCGGCGCTTCGCGGAAATCCCCAAGCCATGTCATCCACCAAGAATCCCATTCTCCTCGCCAGCATCGCGCTGATTCTTGCCGGCTGCGCTGTCGGGCCCAACTATCACGGCGCACCGGCCATTACCCCCGCCAAGGCCTTCGTACGAGGCGACTCCACGACTGCCAATGCGGAGCCGGTAGCCCGCTGGTGGACCGCACTGGGCGACCCTGAGCTGAACCATCTGATCGACGAAACCTTGGGATCCAACCCGGGAGTCGACGTGGCGCGTGCACGCGTACGTGAGGCGCGCGCGAGCCTGCGGCAGCAGACCGCGACAGGACTGCCCACCACCGGCAGCACTGCCGCCTACCTGCGCACCGCCAATCTCGCCTCGCTGCTCGGCTCCACTACGTCGGGTGGCTCCGGCGGCTCCGACTCCGGTGGCTCGGGCAGTTCCAGCAGTTCGAGTGGCGGGAGCCTCAATCTTTATGTGGTCGGCTTTGACGCCAGCTGGGAACTGGATTTCTTTGGTGGCAACCGGCGCGCCGTGGAAGGTGCCGCCGCCACTGTCGACGCTTCCGAGGCCAGTGTGGCCGACGCCATCGTCAGCCTGACGGCCGAAGTCGCCCAGTCCTACATCCAGCTGTGCGATGCCCGCTCCCGGCTGGCGCTCATCCAGCAGAACATCGACATCGAAACGCGCCTCGTCGATCTGATGAAAGTGCGCCGCGCCGGGGGCACCGCGACCGACCTGGACGTCGTACGCGTTGGCAATCAGCTGGATACCACGCGGGCGATGTTGCCGCCCCTCAAGGCTTCGATCACCGAACAGTTGAACCGGCTGTCTGCCCTCACCGCCCAAGTTCCCGGTGCCTTGGATGCCGAACTCGCCAAAGCCGGTCCGGTTCCCGCGCCGCCCGCCACGACCAACATTGGCGATCCTGGCGCGCTGCTGCGGCGTAGACCCGATATCCGGATCGCGGAGCGCCAGCTGGCACAGCACACGGCGGCCATCGGCCAAAGTGTCGCTGCGGAGTTCCCGAAGGTGACCCTCCTGGGCACCATCGGCTTTGCTGCCCTGCAGCCACAAAATCTATTCGATGGCAGTAACTTCACCTATCTGGCCGGCCCTTTGCTGCAGTGGGCCCCGTGGGACTTCGGGCGCAATCGGGCGCGCGTCGCCCAGGCCAATGCCGCACGGGATGAAGCCGAAGCGCACTATCGCCAGACCGTTCTGAACGCACTGGCAGACGCGGAGACTTTCCTGGCTCGCTATGGCCAGCAGCGCCAGGCGGTGGCGGATCTTGGCCGCGCCCGGGCATCCGCCGAAGAGTCCTATCGGCTGACGGAAATCCGCCTGCGGGGCGGCACGGCCGCCACCACCGATGTGCTGGATGCCGATACCCGGCGCAACCAGGCCGACCTGGGTTACCAGCAAGCGCTGGCGGAGCTCACCCAGGATTACGTAGCACTGCAAAAAAGTCTGGGGCTGGGCTGGGGGGACGCAGCCGGAAGCTGAACGTGCTCTGTCATAGTTGAATTGACAACTATTTCAGTCACTGAGTCTGACCGCCAGCGGACGTGCCATCGTCCCCCTTCTGGCCGCGCTGGCCGACGCCAATGACGCGGAATTCTTTGGCCATCTGGAGCCCTATGAGCGCCGCAGACTCGAAGCCGCCATGCAGCAGATCGTCGAGCGTTGCGAATTCAAGTCGGCGCCCCTGGACTGATCGTCGGGAGTGACTCCCGCCGCGGTACCCGGCATGATGCGGAACCCAAAACAATGAATGGAGGGCTCATGAATATCAGATCCTCAGGCTTGATTGCCGCAGCTGTGCTCGCAATCTCGCTGTCCGCCGGCAAGGCGTCGGCCGCGGATTATGCGGTCGTCAATCTGCACATCGACGTTGACCAGCCGGTGGACGTGGTCTGGAAGAAGGTGGGCGGGTTTTGCGACATTGCCGTATGGTTGAAAGCGCCGTGCACCCTTACTTCGGGCACAGGTGACGTCGGGACGGTCCGTCACTTGGCCTTTGGTCCCAAGGGCGTGGATGAAATCATGGTGGCCAAGACGGCACACTCCTATACCTACACCCAGCCGAACACCACCATCCTGTATCACGGGACGCTGGAAGTGGTTCCGAATGGCAAAGGTCACTCCAAGATTCTCTACAATCTGATCTGGGACCAGGCGGCGCTCACCAGTGATGACGCCAAGGCCAAGGACCGCGATGGGCGCACCAAGGCTTTCACCGGCGCACTGGCCAACATGAAGGCCATGGTCGACGGCAAGTAACGTCCGCTCTGCAAAGCTGCCGGCAGGCATGATGTCCCCTGTCATGCCTGCCGCTTGAGCCTATTATTCTGGTAATGACGCGCGGCGCGAATCAAGCGCTTTGCGCCACCGCGTTGATGGCGAATCGCGGATTGGTCTCGCGCAGCCCCAGTGCGAGTACGGCGGCAAGCAGCGGTATGATCGCCTGGAAGATCAATGGCGTTGCCAGGCTGAAAAGATCCGCCAGCTTGCCTGCCACGAGCGGGCTCAAGACGCCACCGCCAATCTCACCCACGCCAATCACGAGCCCCATTGCGGTTGCGGCGCGTCTAAAAGACAAGGTTTCGGCGGGCACCACGCCCATGAACAGCGGAAATGAGCCTGCGCCAATCCAGCTGACGGCCATCAGCGTCGTCATCATCACCACAGACCCGTGGACCATCAGCACCGCGACGGGGCATAGCGCCAATAGCACGCAGAACCCAATCATGATGGGCCGGCGACCAAACCGGTCTGACAGCCACGGGCCCAGTACCCCACCTACGGCTGGACAGAACCCGAGCACGGCCATGATCCGCGCCATGATCTTCGGGGACAGGCCTAGTCCATTGGTGAGGTATTGCGGCAGAAAGATGGACCCGATGACCAGCGAGCCCACCATCAGAATGCTGATGCCGCAACACAGCGCGATATTGCGATTCGCCAACATGGCCCAGATCGAGCCGGAGGGCTCCTTTGCCGTTTGCGCCACAGACAACGCTGCGGCCCGTGGGGGCTCGTCCACCAGCCACCAGATCAGCAGTGCCAGGATCAGGCCGGGCACACCCGAAAGAAAAAACGCGACATGCCATGAGTAGGCGATCGCCAGGGGCACCAGTGCGAGGGGAGCAAGCGTGGTGCCGATGACAGAACCGAAGAAATTCTGGGTAATCCCGGCGTTCAAGCCACGCCGCCTCTCAACCGTGACCGCCGCCAGTATGGCCAGGCAGATGGGCAGGAATGGTCCTTCGACGGCGCCCATCACCAGTCGAGCCGCGATCAAGGTCCAGAACGAGTTGGCCAGTCCGGAGAGCACCGAACACACTGAGAACACTACCAGCGCACCGAGCAGAAATGGCTTGCGGGCGCCAGTGCGGTCCGACCAGAAGCCGATCAGGTATGCGCCGATGGCCCAGGTAAGCGCGAGAGCCGCGGGGAGTGCCGATAATTCGAAATTGGTGAGATGCAGAGCCGGAACGATAAACGGCGACAGGAAGGTGATCGACATCCGGTCCCAGTAGGCGAATCCCCACGCCAGACCCAGCAGCAACAGCGTGCGCATTTCGATGACGAACGTGCGTCCTCCCAGAGTGTCCGTCCAGCGTTGTGGCATATCGATGTCCCCTCCTCCGTCGCAACCCAGGCGCTTTGCTCGTCGCGCATGATAGAACAAGCGCGCGCTCGGGACGGGAGCTTTACAGCTGTGGCGCTTTGCCGCAGCTGCCCGGCGTGACAGAATCGTGCTTACTGCCTATGGCCGGCATCGGAAGACCCCCATGCACAAGATTGCCCTTTCCGCCGATGTGTTGAAAATGATCCAGGCGCAGCGCGGGACATTGCATCCCTACCAGCAGCTTGATCTGCGACGCACTGCACACATCATTGTGGATCTGCAGAATGGCTTCATGGAGCCTGGCGCCCCAGTCGAGGTGCCCATCGCCCGCGAGATCGTCCCGAACGTCAATCGGATCAGCGCCGCAGTGCGCGCCCATGGTGGGAAGAACTTCTTCCTGCGCATGACGGTGGATTCGGACTCCCGCGCCAGCTGGTCGAACTGGTTCGCCCACTTGCACAGTCGCGAGAGCGGCACGACACTCACCCAGGCGTTCACACGCGGTGCACATTACTGGCAATTGTGGCCCACCGTGGAGGTTGAGGCTGGCGATGAGAAGGTCGAAAAGTTTCGCTTCGGTGCCTTTGTGCCGGGCGCCAGCCCGTTGCACCACATTCTGCAAGGCCACCAGATCGACACCCTGATCATCTCCGGGACTCTGTCGAACTGCTGCTGCGAATCCACTGCCCGGGATGCCATGCAGATGAACTACAAGATCATCTTCGTTGCCGATGCCAATGCGGCACTGACGGATGCCGCGCACAATGCCACGCTGGAAAACATGGCATTTCTGTTCGGCGACGTGACATTGACTGATGAATTGATCCACTGTATCCAGCAGTCATCGACCGCGCGGGTGCCAACACAAGACCGGGCTCGTGCCGGTTGAGCGACACGGCTTGCTGAGGCATCCGCCGGGGCTCGGGTGCCGCGCACCCATGTTGAGGGCTGGCGGCTGACGGCCTCGGGCTCAGGCAACGCGCTCGCCTGCGCAATCTGCCACGGTGCGCAGCTGCAGGGGGCTGGGTCGGGCGCCGCCCATCGCGGGGCGCTCCGCTGGATGACATGATTGCGGCGGCCGCCTGGGCCGCATCCCTGCCGCCACGCAGTTGATCCAGCAACCGCGGTAATCGCCTGATTTCTTGCGGTATACTCGAGGCGCGCTTTTGAAGGGGGGAAAACATGCGTCGATCTGCATGGCTGGCAGTCAGTTTCGCGGTCCTCTGGACGGCCTCCTTTGCACAGGAAGGTCCTCCCCCGCAGGGCGGCGACCCCGCAGCCAGAGCCGAGGCCCAGGACAAGCGCAACGCCGCCGCGGCGGCACTGTGGAACAAGAATCCGGCTCCGACGGATCCGCAGGATTTCTCCGGCGTTTGGTGGACTCGGGGCTATGACCGGACCTTTCGGCCGATCACCGATAAGCCCATGCCGCCGGGTGAATCCGCCCGCCTGTTGCCGCTGACGCCGCTGGAGGCGGCCAGCCGCCAGCATCACCTGGATATGGAAAAGGCCGGCACGCCGATCGCCGATGCCCCAACGCAGTGCTTTCCACACGGGATCCCGCGACTCCTGGCCTCGCCCTACCCCATCGAGTTTGTCTATTCGCCGGGCCTGATCACGGTACTGCACGAAGTGGCGCACAACGTGCGCTTCATTCACATGGACGGAAAAGCACCACCAGCCGACACACCACGGACGTTCCTCGGGTACTCGGTTGGGCACTGGGAAGGCAATACCCTGGTCATCGTGACGGACCACTTCAATGACCGCACGCAGATCGATGAGGAATCGTTGTCGCATGGTCTGCAGCTCAAGGTCACGGAACATCTGACGAAGTTCACCAATCGCTACGGTGGAGTAGAGATCCGGAACCTGATCACCATCGAGGATCCGGAGCATTTCACCAAGCCGTGGACGGCTGAGCGCCTGTACCCCTGGCGTGGCGACGTGCGCATCGCCGAGTACTCCTGCGAAGAGAACAATCGTAATGCGCCCGTGAACGGCATCTCGGTGGCCAAATGATGATCCGCAACAACTCCTGGGGCTTCCGGGCACCGGCCATGGGCGCCCTCGCTGCAATTGCAGCCGCAGTGGTTCTGGCGCTCGCACCGGCAGTGTGCAAACCGGCCTTTGCCGCACCCGCCGACCAGAACGCGCCGCTTTTTGAGCAACCCCCCGCCGGGACGCCCAATTTCACAGGCAAGTGGATCAATCCGAAACCGGCCATACCTCTGCGAACCGCTGAGGGCAAAGCGCCGCCGCTGAATGCAGCGGGCAAAGCCGAATACGAAAAACGTCAGGCCGCCCTGAAAAGTGGCGACCACAAGATCGATCCGATCTCAAGCTGCCTGATGCATGGCGTCCCGCGACTGCTGTATACGCCTTTGCCGTTCCTGATCCTGCAAACCACGCGCAATGTGAACTTTGTGCACGAGGCCAATCACACCTTCCGCAACATCTACTGGGACAAGGCACCCGGCGAGGATCAGGACCCGGATCCCACCTACCTGGGCGCTTCCATTGCGCATTTTGAAGGCAAGACGCTGGTCATCGACAGCAGCGCGTTCAACGATCTGACCTGGCTGGACTACTCCGGTCTGCCGCATGGCGAGAAACTGCAAGTGCAGGAGCGCTACACTCTGAGCGATCCGAGCACCATTCGGGCCTCAGTGACCATCACGGACCCGGATTACTACACCGCGCCGTGGACCACCCGCCTGACCCTGAAGCATATGCCGGGCATGGCACTTCGGGAAAATGTCTGCATGGACACTCACCGGATGTAGCTGCCGGCAGCGCCTTACTTACACAGGTCCGTCACACAGATCGAGGCCAGCGTGCGACCTTGGGGAGGCACAGTCAGTCCGCGCTCCTGCATCATCCGACGCAGCAAGGCTGCGGTTTCCGGATGGGGTATGGAGGACTGCACACCGACGCGGACCAGACCATCGGCGTAGTCGATCGCTTGCCACGACACTCCAGCCAGAGAATGCACCGTGTCACGGCTGCCAATGTCGTGAAGGCTCAGGTCCGCGCCATGCTGGACCAACAGCTCAATGACATCATTGCGGCCCTTGTGTGCCGCCCCCATCAACGCTGTGCGCAGATCCTCGGTGTCCTGCGCATTAACGTCTGCCCCGTGGTCCAGCAGGAATTTCACGGTCTCCAGCGTCTCCTGCGGTGACCACTCGTAGGTAACACCTTCCACCCAGCCGATGCCACTGGCCACCATCAACGGCGTCACATTGAAGTCTGTCGGGATCGAAGGATCCGCGCCATGTGCAAGCAGCAATTTCATGAGCACCAGGTCACCGGACTGCGCCGCCCGCAGGAACGGCGTGGCACCATTCTCCACCAGCCACTGGTTGGTAAACACGGTGCGGGTCTCCGTACTCGAGTGCATCCGCAGGTTGGGATTTGCCCCGGCCGCCAGCAATTCCTTGATGAAATCCAGGTGATCCATGTCCGGTTTGCGTACCGGATAGTCACCACCTTCGATATTGCGATTGTCGGTGGCGATGTAGAGCGGGTTCCAGCCGCCTTCATTGGCGATATTGGGCTTGGCCCCCTGCTGCAGCAGGTACTCGCCTAGCTTGTAGTATTTGTTCTGCGTCGCATCCAGCAGTGCGGTCCAGCCAAACTCGCTGGTTTCATTGACGTCCGCGCCCGCCGCGAGCAGCACTTTGACTGTCGCGAGATCGCCCTGACGGGTGGCGAAAATAAGCGGCGTCAAGCCACCCCATTTCTTCCTGCTGGGCGGGGGCGGTTTCGGCAGCGGGTGCGCCGCCAGTACCGCCTTTGCCGTCGCGATCTGCTTGACCACGAGCTGCCGCGTCTGGGCCGAATCGGTGGCTTGCTTGACGACCAGGCCCGCCAGTCCATACCCGCCGGCGAACTCCGAAATGCGGTCCCGGCCGGTCTGGGCCAGGTAGGGCCGGCGCCCCGGGTCCGTGGTGGCCGAATGGGCGCTCACATCCGCACCCTTGGAGATCAGAAAGTGCGCGGCCTCCGAGTTGCCGTTGGCCGCCGCCCACATCAAAGCGGTCGTGCCGCGTTTCTTTTCGCGTGCGTCCACCGCCGCCCCGCGCGCCAGGAGCAGCTTCAGCACCGGTACGCTGCCAGTGCGCGCTGCCATCATCAGAGGCGTCTCCCCACCGCTGAGCGTTTGATGCACATCCGCACCGGCATGCAGCAGCTCCCCGACCAGCTGCGCGTTACCGGACTGGCACGCCAGCATCAGCGGCGTCATCCCGGTGTCGGTGACCGCATCCGGATGTGCCCCGGCGGCCAGGAGCCCCGCCGCCGTCCGGGCATCACCCTGATAGGCGGCCCAATGCAGCGCCGTGCTGCCATCCGGCTGGCTGGCGTTGACGTCCGCATGTGCCTTCAGCAGGGCCTGCAGGCGTGAGGCATCGCGCTGCATGACGGCATCCGCGACATCACTGGCGGGTGCCACCTTGATCCCCGCATCAGTGGCCAAAGCGGCCACAGCACGCGCCCCAGCTGGCCCCTGCCAGGGCATCGACAGCAGACTCGCGAGCAATGCAATCCGCAGCAGCTTCATGCAGCAGCCAATCTCAACGCGGACCGCCGACAGCCTGACCATTGACCATGGCCTTCATCATGCTGCCGCCATTGCTGCCATCCTTGAGCGGATGGATCGTGATCTCAATGGCATCGCCCTCCTTGATGGAGCTACGCCGCCATCCCTGACGGGACAGCCCATTCGGGCTACCGCCCTCGATCGACCATTCAACCGCCGCACCGGTCTTCTCATCCTTCGTTACCACCTGCACCCAGATGTGCGGATTGGTCCACTGCACCTGCTTCACGACACCCACCAGCGTCTTGCTCTGAGCCTGATCAAACATCGCGAAAGAATGATGCGCTGAGGCCGTTCCGCCCCCTATGCCCAACGCCAGGATAAGACCCAAGGCTATTCCGCTTTTCATCTCAACCCCCCCTTAAGTTCTGTACAAATTCCGTAAGACGAATGCTCGTCTTCAAATGTTCGCGAGCGGGCCGGTGCTGTCCCCGAAGCTGTCGGCCCTGACATCAAACATTCCCAGAATACTGAGCAGCAGATTACCGGTCGGCACGGTGCGGCTCGCATACGCCAGATGCCGGTCGCCCTTGAGGCGTCCGGAAGCGCCGCCTATCAGTATTGCCGGTGTGTCGTAGTGGAGGTGCTGATTGGAGTTACCCATGTTGGATCCATACAGAAGCAGCGAATGATCCAGCAAGGTGCCGTCGCCCTCCTTAATGGAGTCGAGCTTTTTCACCAGATAGGCAAGCATCTGGACGTGGTAGCGGTTCACTTTTGCGAACAGCGCGATCTGACCGGGATCCTCGGCATGATGCGAACCGCCATGGAAACTGATGGTCGTGCCGCTTTCGGGGTAGACGCGACTGGTCAGATCCCGCGCGAACAGCATCGTGGCCACCCGCGTAATGTCCGTCTGATAAGCGAGCGCCAGCAGATCCCACTGCACCTGGATATGTTCATGGAAGGATTCGGGCACACCATAGGGCATGGCCATGTTCGGCGCGTCCAGAGAGGCCCGCGCGGCAATCGTCAGCCGACGCTCGACCTCTCGAACATCGTCCGCATATTGTTCCAACCGCACACGATCGCCGTGCGGCACCTGCGTGAGCAGATCGCGCAGACTGCCATTCACGGAGTCCAGAATGCTGGCCTGACGCTCACGCCGCGCCTGACGCATCTGCGGCGAGCTGCCATCGCCAAACATCCGTTCAAACAGGGTCTGCGGGTTGATCTCCATCGGCAGCGGGCGCGTGGGGGTTTCCCAGGAGATCGTATTGGTGTACACACAGCTGTAGCCTTCGCCACAGTTGCTGGAATTGGCACCTGGGTCCTCAACAGCCAGCTGTAGCGATGGCAGCAGGTTGTCCCGGCCGATCTGGGTGGCAATCACCTGATCGATCGAGGTCCCGACCTGGATGTCAGCCCCGGTCGTCTTCTTGGGCTTCATGCCGGTGAGAAATGCGGCTGCCACGAAGTGATCTGCTCCGGTGACCCCGGGAGGATTCTCCGAGGACTTCGACCACATGCCGCTGGTCAACACTACATGCTTGCGGAACGGCTCAAGGGGCTCATACACGTAGGGAAACGCAAAGCCCGGTGTGCTCTGCTGCGGGATCCAGTGTCCTGGCGCCACGCCATGCGGAACGAATGCACCGAGGAAGCGGGTGGGCACGATTTGCTTCTGAACCGCGTACGCGCCGCGGGTGGG
Organism: Steroidobacteraceae bacterium; assembly: GCA_036489445.1. Classification (GTDB taxonomy): domain Bacteria; phylum Pseudomonadota; class Gammaproteobacteria; order Steroidobacterales; family Steroidobacteraceae; genus DAIDKA01. Next base: position 28,884 of record DASXFV010000051.1, read on the forward strand.
CAGCATCGACTCCAGCAGCGGCAACCCCAACGTCGTGCCCAGACCTCGCAGGAACGTGCGTCGCGGTAATCGTCGATTGGTTAGGAAAAACATTCGTGACTCCTTCAGCTTCCGGTCTTGAGGGCACGCAGCGCCGGGATGTTGGTCTCATTGGCCGTGCTGGTCGGTGAAGTGGCGGGCCCGCCGCCTTGGGCCTCGTTCATGCGGAACAGATCGCTCATGACAATCGCTTCGATCAGACTCTTGAACCGGTAGTCATCATGCGACGCCGTACGCAGCACGCTGCGCACCATGGGCATATCGTCGTATTCGATGCCTCTGCCCAGAGCGTAGGTCATGAGCACCTGAGTCACGTTGCGCAGGTATTGATCCTGATGCCGCAACAGGAAGGCGCGCACACCGCCCGGGCCATCCACCGGCGTGCCGTCATACAGTTGGCTGCGTGCATCGATCGGATGATTGCCATCCAGGGTGCGCCAATGTCCTACCGCGTCGAACGGCTCCAGGGCGAAACCCACTGGCTCCATGATCTTGTGGCAGCTGGCACAGACCGGATTGACATGATGCTGCTCCATCTGTTCGCGCAGTGACGGCGGGCTCGCATTGCCGGCCGCATCCACCGGATGGGGCTTCAGCGCGGGCACCGCGGCCGGCGGATCCGGAGCGGCCGTGCCCAGCAAGGTCTTCAACACCCAGTTGCCGCGCACAACCGGCGAGGTACGCCCCGGCTGAGCGGTGATCGTGAGGATGGCCCCCTTGCCCAGCAGTCCGAAGCGCGCACTCTGGCTGTCGTCCAGGTCAATACGCCGGAAATAGCTGCCGCGTATTTCGGGTATGCCATAGAACTTAGCCAGACGCTCATTGACGAAGGTATAGCGGGCCGTCAGCAAATCCAGCACGCTGTGGTTCTCATTGACCATGCTGGCAAAAAACATCTCGGTTTCACGCCGAAACGCCTGACGCAGGTTGTCGTCGAAGTCCGGGAACTCCTCGACAACGGGCTCATGGGTCGCCAGGGCGCGCAGGCCTAGCCATTGATCCGCGAAGTTGGTGGTGAGTGCGGTGGCGCGAGGGTCCGCCATCATGCGTCGCACCTGGGCCCGCAGCACATCGTCCTTGCCCAGCTCACCAGAGCTGCCCAGGCGCAGCAGTTCGTCATCCGGAATGCTGCTCCACAGGAAGAACGACAGGCGCGCCGCCAGGTCCAGGCCACTGATGCGATAGGCAGTCCCGGCCGCCAATTGAGTCGGCGCGGTTTCCACGCGGAACAGGAACTTCGGGTCGACCAACACTCGCTGGACCATCGATTCAATGCCGCTATCGAAGCTGCCGCCTTGCTGGCCGATATTGAAGAACTTGACCAGCGTGTCCACATCCTCGTCGGTGGAATGACCGCGGTAGGCCCGCCGTGCCAGATCCGCCGCAATCTGTCGGACGCAACTTTCCTGCGTGCCTGCCTCGGGTGTGCAGGTGATGATGCGTCGGCGGCTGGGTGAGTCGGTGGCCACCGTCGCTTGGGCGGGACCATCCACACGCAGACGGCCGATGTGCGGGTAGAACGTGAATCCCGGCAGCCCACCGGTCTCGATGGTGCTGCGGTCGAATGCATGGTTCATGTCCAGTCCCGGGGCGAAGTTGGTCGCCAGGAAGGTCACGCCAATGCGGTGCGGACCCGCTTTCACCGGCAGGGTGACATCAATCGTCCGCAGCTGCCCCGTGGACTCATCCTCAACGTTGCGGGTCACGGCCAGCGCCTTGTCCCAATCCACCTGGGCGATACGCTTGTCATCCACATAGACCAGCAGCTGTTCCCCGCGAACCTCGCCAAAGGGTCGGAAATTGCCCATGTTGCCAAGGTTCACCGCGAACACCTTGAAGGTGTAGGTGCCGTTCGCCGGGAAAGTATGTTTGACGCTCAACCCGCCACGCGTCCCGAACGGCAAGCCATCGACGTGGTAGTTCTGAGTGGTGTCGTCGGCCACGCGATAGGTGGCCTGGGTGGTGGCGGTGGCCGTCCCCAGTGCGGTGCGACTGATGCGTCCCGCCGCAGACAGATAGGCATCCAGGAGCGCGGGGGAAAACGTCAGCGTGCCGGCCTGGTTGTCAAAACCCCGGCTCACATCATCAGCCGGCAGCATTTGCGACGCATCGATGTCCAGTCCCAGCAGGTCCCGGACCGCGTTCTGGTATTCCGTACGATTCAGACGATGCAGCCTGGGCATCGCCAGGTTCGGCTTGGCATGGGCGTCGATCTCACTTTCCAGCGAGTTCGCGAGTGCCTGAACGGTCTTAAAATCGGGACGCGGCTTGCCGGCCGGTGGCATCATTCCGGCGCGCAGTTTCTTCAGCATTCGCTCGGTCAGTTCGGCACTTTCATGGGCGTTGCCGGGGTCATAGACCTCGAATTCGACCCCACCCGCATAGTCGTCGTAGTTATGACAGACCCGGCAGTACTGCTGCAGAATATGCTGCTGTGCAGCAACGGACAGCTGGGGCGTTGCGGCAGCGACACAGAATGGCGCCATAGCGGCGGCCAGCAGCGCCAAGCCACTGCATTTCCCCACATCGCCCACCATGCCCAACACCATAGGCCCCCTTCGTGGCAAAGGCCGGTTGAGATTACAACAGCTGCAGTCCAGCAATTCCAGCAGCTCAAGGCGGCCGAAGCATGTAGCACGGTTCCCATGCTCCGCGGTTAACAATGGCGGTGATTCCTCCCTTTGGGGGGGCCCGGCACAGGCTACCCGCCAGTCTCCCTCAGGTTGTACAGTCAACCGCTGACTTGGGCAAAGTAACAACAGCTACGCCGTGCGCACCCTGATAACCGCTTCGGTTGCGATCGCCGGACTGGTCCTTGCGGCCAACGTGGTAAGCGCCCCACAGCCGGCCACCCTCCACAACAGTGGCGATCCGACCCTGGCACTGACGCCGGCATTGCGAGGGGCCACCGGCGCCCCGAAGGGCGCATCGCCCGGAAACCCCGATCCGCACAACCTGGAAGGTGTGTGGTGGCTGACGGGTTATCAATATCTGCTGGGGCCGGAGCCCGGGGTACCCCCGCCGTTGAAACCCAAATACATGCGCATTCTGGAGCAGCGGATCCGCGCCAAAAACGCGGGCCACCCGGAAGCGGATGCCTCCACACAATGCTTCCCCCACGGCATGCCCCGCCTCATGGAGAGCCCCTACCCCATCGAAATCGTGCAGACCCCGGGGCAGATCACCTTCCTGCATGAAGTGGCGCACAACATCCGGCGCATCTACCTGGATCGGCCGCACCCCAGGCACCTCGCTCTGACATTCCTGGGCGATTCGGTCGGCCACTGGGAGGGCAATACCCTGGTTGTCGACACGATTGGTCTGAATGATCGGACCTTCATCGATGATGAGGGCAGCAGTCACTCCACACAGGAGCATGTGGTGGAGCGCTTCACCAAAATCGACAAGGGTTCGGATCTCGAACTCATCATGACCGTTGAAGATCCTGTGACCCTGGAGCACCCCTATAGCTACCGGCGCATCTACCGTTGGCGGCCGGATGTCCGACCGCAGGAATACGTTTGCGAAGAGAACAATCGCAACGCCCCCGTTAACGGCGTGACGGTGGCGAAATGAGCTGCCGGGGACGCAGGATGTATGGGGTGTTGTCAGCCCTGGCGCTTACCCTTGCCGGCGCCAGCGCCCTCGCCGCCCCGCCGGATCTGACCGGGGTCTGGTTGCTCGCAGGTCACATTGGAGCGGTGAAAACCACGGACGGTGACGCTCCGCCGCTCAACGCTGAGGCCCAGGCCCTGTACGATGCACACCGCAAGGCGGCCGCACACGGTGACTACACCTACGATGGGGTCACACGCTGCCTGCCACCGGGCCTGCCGCGGCTGATGCTGATGCATGAGCCCTTCGAGATATTGCAGCGCGACAAAGCGATTTACTTTCTGCATCAGATCAATCGGCTACCACGCCGCGCGTACCTGAACGAGGCCCTGCCGACGGACATGGATCCGCACTACTTGGGCTATTCGGTTGCCCACTGGGATGGGGACGCCCTGGTCATCGAATCCGCGGGCTTTGATGACAGCACCCTGCTCGACAACGCCGGGTTGCCGCACTCCGAGAACTTGCACCTGACTGAGCGGTATGAGCTCAGCCCGGACGGCAAGCACCTGCACCTGCGCTATACGATCGAAGATCCCAAGACCTTCACCAAACCCTGGTCAGCGCAAGCGGACTATACCCGCCAATCGGGCACCGAGATCACCGAAGAGGTCTGCGCCGCGACACCGGCGGCCAGGCGGCCACGCAACTGAGTGCGCGGCCGCCAGAGCGGGTGAGGCTGCGCTAGCGGCAGCTGAAACTGGCTGCCGTGTTGATATCGCCCTTGCCGTCGTAAAGAGCCTTGTTCGGGTAGGCGCACAGCGGGCGGGTGCGGTCGACGGTTCCTCGGGTCTGGTGCGTGGCCACCATGCTGTCCGGTGCCCTGCCGTGTTCGACCCACGCTTCCAGTGCCCCGAGCGAGTCAAAGGTATCCGGTCCGGGTCCACGTCCGCAGTGCATGACGCCGGGCGCCAGAAACAATCGTGCGAAATCTGCTACCTGGGCGAGCGCCGCCTCCTGAGAGGCACGGGGGGCCGCAAAATGGGCAGCGAGCTTGTTGTAATAGGCAATGGTATGCAGGGGCGAGATCAGGGGGTCCGACCAACCGTGCCACAGGATGAGCTTGCCCCCGGCGTGGCGGAATTTGGCGAGATCGGTACTGCCGTCATTCATCACGGCCCCAATCTTGGCGTCCGCCAGCTTCACGTCCCGATCGTAACTGATGGTATGGAAATCCCACTGCGGATTCTCAAACACCATGTCCCGGAACGTGCTTGCACCGAGCGCCGCGACCCCTTCGCTGCGGGCCTGGAGCAGCGCGAACTCCATGCCGCGAGGCCAGGGGGGATACACCAGCGCGCCCGAGGCGTAATGCGCGCCCGAGTAGATCTGCTCCAGCCCGGTTACCTCGGTAGGCGTCAGACAGGCATTCGGGTCCTGACCGCTCTTGCACGCCAGTTCGACGGGCTGGAAGTCGCAGCGCAGCGGATCGGAGATCAGGCCGTCCTTGACCCCGTCCTGGGCATCGCATTTGGCCAGTACCGCCGCCGAGATCAGGGGGATCTTCGCCGGGTCGATCTTCTGAGCAGCCAGGTAGCCCCAGATCTGCCCGGCGTGCAGATGCACTACGTCGGAGGCTGGGGCCCCGGCGATAATGCCGTCGTAATCCTGTGGGTAGCGGTGTGCCTCGGTGAGCGCCTCCCAGCCACCGGAGGAGCACCCCACAAAGTAGGAACGGCTGGGATGCTTGCCGTAAAAAGCCCGGACGATGGCTTTGGCCTTCACGGCCGTCTCGTGCTGCGCACGGTAACCCTCATCAACCACCAGTTCAGGATGATGCAGCGCCCAGCTGCCCGGATCCGGCGTCGTGGCAACGTGGCCCATGTCCGTATTGGCCGTGGCATAATTCTTCACCAGCCCCGCCGCCAAGGCGCTATAGATGATGGCACCGTTGTAGCCACCGTTGCCGGTGCCCTGGAACTTTCCGTTCCAGTCCTTCATTGGCAACCAGACCTCGAAGCGCACGGCCGGCTTGATGACCCCCGTCACGCGGCAGAATGCGGGGAGTTGCGCAGGCAGTGGCGCCCGCGCGGCGGGCGGCGTGAACTGCGGCCCGTCCACCACCGCGGCCGCGAGGGTGGTGTCGGCCAGTTTGAGACTGGCGAGATGCTCGCAGTCCGCCGCCGATTGCGACCAGGCATTCTGGGCCAGAACGGCGCACAGCCCCGCGGCGATGAACAGCACAGACCTTGTTGGACGCATGAGCTTTCCCCCTCGAACCTGATTAACCTTTGTCAGCGGCCGGATTCTACTCGGCTCCCGTGGCTTGCACCGCAGTGACGTGCCGCAACGGTGCCCGGTTTGGGCTTTGGATGGCAATTCGGCGTAAAATCGCAGGTGTCCCCTGCGGGATGCCAAAAGTGTTTGTCCAAATAGCGAGCAGTATTCGTGAAGAGGTTTCTGTTTCTGATCGCCGCCGCTGCGGCTGCGATGCTGGCACATGCCGCGCCGTTGCCCTACGACGAGCAGGCGAATGCGGCACTCGACGTGCAGCATGCGATTGCATCGGTGCAGACCGACCATAAGCGGGTGCTGCTGGTTTTCGGTGCCAACTGGTGCCCGGACTGTCGCGCACTGGACAGGGCCATGCATGGCAGCAGCCAGCACCTCATCGACAGCAAATTCGACGTGGTGAAAATTGACGTCGGCAACTTCGACAAGAACCTGCAGCTCGCGAACCGCTATGGAAACCCCATCGCCAAAGGCATCCCTGCCGTGGTGGTACTCAGCCGTACCAACCGGGTCCTCTATTCGACCAAGGGCGGGGAGCTGGCGAATGCCGGCCAGATGACCGAACGGGGAATATTCGATTTTCTGTCGCAGAAGGTCGCGCACGCCTCATCCAGATAGAAGATAAAAGGAACTGCACGCATGACTACCGCTACCCCGACACGGGTATCCGCCGGCGAACGCGCCGAAATCATTGAACTGTACGCGCGCTACGCCTGGGGCCTGGACCTCGCGGATTCCGAAAAGCTGCTGTCGGCATTCGCCGAGGATGCGCAGTTCGACCACTTATGGCAGGGCCGCGTCAAAGGCCATGCGGCAATTCTCCAAAACATGCGCGCGCTGTGGAATGATCGCCAGCACTGGTGGTTCGGTCGACAGCATCTGTTCAATCACCACATCATGGAGCGACTGCCCGATGCAAGCGTGAAGGTGCAATGCTTCTTCCAGATCGTGCAATTCAACGTCGACTACGGCACCAACTTCCTGTTTGGCATCGGCACCCGTGAAGATCTGTGCGTCCAGCGCGGGGACCGCTGGGTGTTCAAATCGCTTTTTATCAATGCCTGGCGTTCGCAGGCGGATGTTCCCTGGAAGGGAGAGATGAAGTTGGTGGGCAGGCCGGGCGGTGCTGCTGCGGCACCCCCTTCCCTGCCGCCAGGCTTCAGGCCAAATCGATAAGAATTCGCAAGCAGCAGGCCCCCGACGCTAAGAGCCAATGTTCTTCAAGGCCTCGCGGCGACTGAGGGGACTGAGCCGATCACGGTGCGCCCGGACGTACCTTCTGACCTCGGCAGGGTTCGTCCACGCGTACTGCCGCAACGCCCAGCCAATCGCCTTGCGCAGGAAAAATTCCCGCGAATCCAGCGAAGGCTCGATGCAGGCGTACAACAGTTCCAGATCCGTCTGCGCCTTGAAGCCAAGCTGGCAGATGATCGAAGTGCGGCGTTTCCACAGATCCTTTGACCTGCTCCAGGTCAGCATCCTGCGCCGCATGATCGCGGGGTAATCCAGCAGGATCGGTCCGACGCGGTGTGAGGCAATATCGTCCACGTAGTCCCACCACGCTCCGGTGACAATCAACTCCTCGTAAAGGTTCAGGGCGGATGGCGCCTGAAACGCTTGTGCCTGTTTATGGCCAGCCAGATGCATCGCGGCGTACCGCTCTTCGCGAAATCGTGCCTGATGCCACAAATCCAGCACCTGCGTCTGCCATTGCAACGCGGATGAAAATTGCACGTCCGCAAACACCGTCCTGAACACCTGCCGTAGCAGCGGCGCCGGCACACCGTGATACGGCATCACAGATTTCATGTACGCCTGCATCGCCGTCGCCTTGAGCGGATCGGCCGCCTCGCGCAGCGCTTTACGCAGTCCGGGCAACACTATTGGGAATCGGCAATGCGACTACGCCCTCAGTTCTGCCAAGGCAATGGGGGATAGATGTGCAGATCCGAACGCAGTCCGAGCGTCTGCAGCTGCTTGCGCCAGGTTGCCTCGTCCAGATCGGTTTCAAGTTTGCCGGTGGCAGTGTTGAGAATGAAGTACCGAGTGTCCGGATGACCCGTGAACTCCAGATCATTGGTGTATGCGTGTTTGGCGTCAGGTGCTGTGCCCAGGGCTCCCACCACGATCTGGCCGGAGACGACATAGGCCGCAATGGTGCCAGGCAGCAGGCGGCTGCCGTCGTGTTTCACCAGCTTGCTCTGTCCAGCTTTGTCGGGCTGCAGATAATAGCTGTTCGGCAGTACCACGACGGGACCGGTCACGGTCGTCGCGCAGGCGCCCATGGCGAACATGAGCAAGGAGGCATAGGCCAGGGTTCGAATCAAACGGACAGATCGTGCATGCATGTTGGCGACTCTCTTCAACTCAGCCCCAAGGCAAGGGGCTAACCTCCCAATGTTGCAACGCATAGGCTATAGCGTCCAGCGCCGTGGTTGTTCTTAGCCTTTGCTGGCAGGGCGTAGGAATGTTGCCAGAATCGAAAGACCACTAATGCTGTCGACATCCGATGGCATCATCGCGGCGGAGAGCACGTACGTTATTGTTTTCAAAGGAGCTTCCGAGATGCGCATTCTTGTATTGGGTGCCGGCGGCATCGGCGGCTATTTCGGCGGACAACTGCTGGCTGCGGGCCGGGACGTGACCTTTCTGGTCCGTTCGAGTCGTGCGCAGCAGCTGCGCCAGGCCGGCCTGCATATCCACAGCGATTGCGGCGACGTCCACTTGGTGGATCCACCCACACTCACGGCCGAGCAGCTGCGCACGACATTCGATCTGATCCTGTTGAGCTGCAAAGCCTACGATCTGGAAAGTGCGCTACAAGCGATCGCGCCGGCGCTTGCCAGCAGCAGCCGCATCCTGCCACTCCTGAATGGCATGGCCCATCTGGATCGGCTGGATGCGCGATTCGGGCGCAAGGCGGTGTTCGGAGGCCAATGTATGATCTCGGTGACCCCCGATGCCGAGGGTCATCTGCACCACTACGGTGTACCCCGCGATCTGACTTTCGGTTCACGCGACTCAGCGGTCGGCGAGGTCCGCCGGGCCGCTGCCGCGCTGGCAGACGCCGGATTCAACCTTCGCATCAGCGACCACATCCTGCAGGAGATGTGGGAGAAGTGGGCATTCATCGCCGCACTGGCCGGCATCACCTGCCTGATGCGGGCGAACATTGGTGACATTGCGGCTGCGGGGGCCGCAGAGCATGCCGCCGCCATTCTGCGCGAGGCGGGTTCCATCGCAGCGCTCAACGGCTATTCACCGAGCCCCGAATCGCAGGCACGCTCGATTACCTTGCTGACGATGCCTGGCTCGGCCCTCACGGCTTCGATGTTCCGCGATCTGCAGGGCGGTCGGCCCATTGAAGCGGACCACATCCTCGATGATCTGCTGCGCCGGGCGGGCAATTTGCCCGCCCCCTTGCTGAGCTTAGCTGCAGCACAGCTGCGCGCCTACGAGATCGCGCGACTCAGGCTGGCCGCAGCGCGCCGCTAATGCCTGGCGATTTGAAACGTCGCTGCTTCACCGCGACGTGGAAGGTGGGTCGCTGATAATGACCTCGACCCGACGATTCTGCTGTCGACCCGATGCCGTGTCATTACCGGCGACTGGATCACTGGCGCCTTTGCCGGTTGAGGAGACCCGTACGGCGCTGATGCCCTGATTTGTCAGGTAGGCTCTGACGGTGTCGGCACGCCGCTGCGAGAGTCCGAGGTTGTAATCGGAATTACCGCGGTTATCCGTATATCCTTCTATGGCAACGGTGCGGTCCGGATATTTGTTGAGGAACGCCACCAATTTGTCCAGATTGCCACCGCTGGCGCTTGGGGATAAATCCGCATTGCCATTGGCAAACAACACTCCGCTCAAAGTCAGTACCAGCCCACGATCCGTCGGTTTTGCCTGCAGCGCGGCGACCTGCAACTGCAGTTCCGCGGCTTGCTGACTGGCAGCCGCGGCTTGCTGGTTGGAAGCTGCGGCTTGCTGGCTGGAAGCAGCGGCTTGCTGGGTGGCAGCTGCGGCGGCCTGCTGGGCGGTGTCCGCGTCACTCCGGGCCTGCTGCGCCGCCACCTTCTGTTCGGCGCCTTCGGCGCGGGCCTGAGCCACCTGCCCTTCGGCGACATTTGCTTCACGCGTGCGGGCGTCAAGGCGGGCCTGCTCGCGCTGTGCGGTGATCAGCACACGCTGGTCCTCTGCGAAGCGCGTCTGCGCCTGCGCCCGTGCGACCTCGACTTTTCGATCCGCCATGTAGACCCTGTATGCAACCAGGTCCTTGTCCTCTTCGGGCTGTTCGGCCACGCGCACCGCCGCATCCGCCTCTGCAACCGCCTGCGGCGCCCGAGTCGCAAGGTTCGGATCCGATTGCAGTTGCGTCAGGTTATTCCGCGCTGCTGCGGCACCGACAGGTTCGACGGGTACCGTTGCGCAAGCCGCGAGCAAAATCGAGGCTACGGTGACCGCGATCAACGGTGTCACGCGGCAGCCGCCATTATTTGTAACCTTCATGGCTTGTCTCCCGAACTGCGCTGCATCTCCTGAATCAGGGTGCCTGTGCTGTTCGTCATCTCGTCATTGACTGCCTTGGCTTTGACATACGCTGTCTTTGCGGAAGACAGTTCCGCCTCAACACGTGACTCATTCGCAAGGCGCTCCGCGCTGATCATGTGCTGTTGCGATACGGCAGTATTGGCGGCTGTGAGTTCAAAGCGCGCTTCGCCCAATTCGGCCGACGCATAGCGGCCGGCGTCGGCTCGCTCGGCCGTCGCAATGGCTTGCTGCGCGGCCTGTAGATTTGCCGTGGGCGCCGGTGGCACTGACGCACACGCCGTGAGCATCAATAAGCCGGCAATTCCGGCTGGCCGCAGCCTGAGAATGTGGTGTGAGTGAAAAACGTTCATTGCGCATCTCTACTGCGTGACGGTGGTGCCGCACTGCTTGGTTGCCACCAGAACTCAGAGCCTGCGTGATTGGCTCGCCCAAGTCTGTGCGCTACCGTACGTGTGGGCGATTAAGAGGCTATACTGCCCACGCAGCACCCTCACCGTTGGTCTCCCCGGTACCCCCATGTCAGAGCCCGCCCACGATCCGCAGCAAAACCGCTTGCTTGCGGCGCTTTCACCCGAGGAGCGGCAGCGAATCTTCCCGCACTTGCAACTCGTACCGCTGCGGCTGGGCCAGGTGCTGTACGAGTCCGGGGCGGTGCTGCGTCACGTCTACTTCCCGACCGATTCGATCGTCTCCATGTTGTACGTGCTTGCGGACGGCGCCTCGGCGGAGATTTCCGTCGTGGGCAATGAAGGCTTGATTGGAATCGCGCTGTTCATGGGGGGTGAAACCACGCCCAGCCGGGCCATCGTGCAGAGCGCTGGCTTCGCCTATCGCCTCGTCGGACAGCATCTGAAGGATGAATTTCATCGCAGCGGTGATATGCAACTGCTGCTATTGCGCTACACGCAGGCCCTGATCACGCAGATGGCTCAAACCGCAGTGTGTAATCGCCACCACTCTGTCGATCAGCAGCTGTGCCGTTGGCTGCTGCTTTCGCTGGATCGGCTGACATCCAATAAGCTGGTTATGACCCAGGAACTCATTGCCAACATGCTGGGCGTGCGCCGTGAAGGCGTCACCGAGGCAGCGGGCAAACTGGACAAGCTCGGCGTCATCCGTTATGCCCGCGGCAACATTACTGTGCTAGACCGGCCGAAACTCGAGAAGCTTTGCTGCGAGTGCTATGCCGTGGTCAAGAATGAGAGTGATCGCCTGCTGCCGCAGGCTGGCCCGCAACAGCCGTCGCTCATCACGGCCTGACCCTGGCGCCCGCCAGGGTGCGCCAGCGTACCGACAATTCTCCTTCGGTCGGCAGATATTGCGATCCAGATGATCTCAGCGACCACCAGCTCTTCCGTCGGATCCGAATTCGACAAGTTCCTGTTCACACCAATCGGTGAGGATCGAAACGGACTGCCTTTGACCGTCGTATCCCTTCTGGCACGCATGAATCTGGATCCCTGGCAGGAGGCAGGAACCCTCGCCGCCCTGCCCGCAGAAGCGGCCGCCTCGCGCCTGGCCTCCTCGCTCGACACGCTGACCGATCCAAGTTTGCGACAGGCCAACCCCGAGACTGCGGTCCTGCGCCTGCTTGCCCTGTTACCACGGCAGGCTGCAGTCATGCAGACCCCGGCGGCGAGCATCGACACCGTGGCAGGGCGGGCGCTCAAGACCCACCTCGGCACCATCGTCTTCATCATTTCCGCAATCATTTTGCTGGGGGCTCAGATCCTCGTTGCCCACCGCTATACACCCCCGCAACCTGGAACCGTTGCAGCACCGGCCGTCACCATCAAACCGGACCAACCCCACCCGTAGGATGGGTAAGCGCGGTGGCGCACGGATCGGTGCCCGATTTCACTGCACAGTGCCTACCTTGCGTAGGTGTGTCAGCATCACTATGGCTCATGGAGTACCGGTAGCAGAAGAGTTGTGGGTGCCGCCTTCGGCGCGATCCCCCATGGGAAATCATCTGCTTGCCGGACTGTCGCAGCCACTTCGCCGCCAATTGCTGGAGCAGCTCGAACCCATCGAGCTGCAGTTGGCAGAAGTGCTCTATAAACCAGGGGAGCGCATGCGCTATGTATTCTTCCCCACCCGCAGTTTCATTTCCCTGATCGCGCCCCTCGACGGACACACGGGACTCGAAGTCGGCCTGGTGGGCGATGAGGGCATGGTCGGGATCTCCTTGATACTGGGCGTCGAGACGGCACCTGTGCGCGCCCTGGTGCAGGGCGCCGGCACAGCCTGGAGAATGGAGGCGGTCGCGTTTATGGCAGCCCTCAAGCGCAATCCACCGCTGCAGCAACGCCTGAACCGTTATCTGTACGTCACCCTCACCCAACTGGCACAGACTGCCGCGTGCACCCGTTTCCATCTTGTGGAGGCGCGGCTGGCGCGCTGGTTGCTGATGACGCGCGATCGGGCACACGCCGAGGAATTTTTTATTACGCACGAATTTCTGGCCTACATGCTGGGTGTACGCCGCGCGGGCGTCACTCGAGCGGCGGGCTCCCTGCGCAATCGCAATCTGATCCGGTATAGCCGCGGGTTGCTCACGGTGCTTGACGCCGACGGCTTGAAAAAGGCCGCCTGCAGCTGCTACTCAGCCCTCAAGAATGACTACACGGGTATGCTCGGAAAGTCCGCTACCTCGCAACG
>DASXFV010000072.1:0-19074 GCA_036489445.1 Steroidobacteraceae bacterium
GAAAGATCAAGCACTTGAAACCACCACGTCTATGATTTCCCCATGCGCCAGCATGAACTCCTGAGCGTCGTTCAGTCCATGGTCCGTCAACCGGGGAGTCTGCACAGGCTGGCCGCCCGAGCCGGCTGGTCCGCCTTCCACCTGCACCGCGCGCTGCGTGTGCTCCTGGGGGAGACACCAAAGCGGTACCTGCTGCGACTGCGGCTCGAGGGCGCGGCCTGCGAACTGCTCAGGAGCCGGCGCCAGATCAGATCGATTGCCGCGAACGCGGGTTTTCGCAGCCACGAAGTTTTCACGCGCGCCTTCCGCCGGCAATTCGGCGCTACTCCGCGGGACTACCGGGCGCGAGCGCTGACACCGAGCAGCCGGGCCACATGGTCGCGCCACGCGCAGGTCGTGGCGAGCGCCAGCCCGTGTCTGCGGCTGTTTCACGTTCCACCCAACCCGCAGCAGAGGCCATCCGTCATGCCGCTTACGATTGTTGTTAAGGAAAACCCGGAACAGCCCATCCTGCTGATCCGCCGCCGTATCGCACGCAGCGAACTTACGAGCATGCTTGCGGAATGCTTCGGCACGCTCTTCTCTCACGGACACTCGAATGGCCTGCCCGTCGCCGGCTGGCCGCTGGCGCGCTATATCTCCATGGGAGCCGGCCTGTTGACCGTTGAGGCCGCCATGCCCGTGGCCGCGCCGGTACCGGCATCAGGGCAGATGCAGCCAGGCACGCTACCGGCGGGCCCCGCTGCGTTCGCCGTCCATGCAGGCCCCTACGCGCAGCTCCCCGAAACCCATGCGGCCATCGAGCGTTGGATCGAAGCGCAGGGTTTTCAGATCAGGGGTGCCCCCTGGGAATGCTACGTCACGGACCCGGCTCAGCACCCGGAGCCTGCGGACTGGCGCACTGAGGTCTATTGGCCACTGGCTCCAACGCGGCGCTAGTCACCGCGCACGGCCGCCAGCCGCACCAGCGCGCCGTGGTGATCGACCTCGATGCGAAACTCGATGGGCTGACAGCAGATCTGACAGTCCTCGACATAGGTTGCAGAACCGGCGCTGCAATCGATGAGCGTGTCAAAGGATTCGCCGCAATACGGACACTGCACGCTGTGAAACTCGGTGCCGCCGGGTGCGCCATCGCCTGGCTCTTGTGCGCGGTCAGTGCCTCCGGGCTCGAACACCGGCTCGAGGCCGTAGAGGGCATCCACATGCCGGGAAGTCTGCGTGGGCTTGCGGGCGGACGGCCGTTTCATAACGGCCCACAAAGTCGACTAAAAATACTCCGGCACCAAGACCCGCAGGAGTGTGAATTCATATGTCACCAGGCACACGTAGCCGGCCAGCACTCCGTATAGCAGGGCGCTCACCGGTAGTCGACCGAAGGCGCGCACCCGCGCCAGCATGATCAGCACCACCACTCCGGCCGAGGTCAGGCCAAATTTCAGGGCCGCGAACGTGCGCCCGCTCCCCTGCAGCACCGCATTCATGACCGGATTGACCTCGTGCGCGCCATGTCCCAGCAGCGCCAGCGTCATCAGGGCATCCGTGACACACAGAATGAGGATGAGCAGCCCGACAGCCAGCCACTGCGGCGCATACCAGTCGGTCACCGCGAGGCTGGCGTCCGCAACACGTCGGGGACCATGCCGACGCCGCATGGAACTGCCGCTGGCCAAAGAGCGCAGGGTCCGCGTGCGTCGATCCTGGCCGGAGCGCCGTTCAAGCGCAGCGCCCCGTGGGTCAGCGCACTGCGTGCCAGGTATAGACACCGGAACTCCTTCATTCTTGTTCTTGATTCAACGTGGCCCGCGATTGTAGGCACAGGTCGGGTTCGGATGCGGAACGCCTTGACCCTCGGACAGCGAAAAGCACTATTTCCTGACCCCATAGCCAGCAGATGGACGCTAAATCCCAGATTATGTTGGCTTGAGTTGGACTCAGGCCGCGGCAGTGGCCGGGGTGTCGACTTCGCTTGCAGTCTCAGATGCGTCTGCAGTCTCAGGTTCGCTGCTGGTTGGGTCGTCCAGCGCTGCGTCCCCGGCGGCAACAATGGGCCCCTGGGGCTCCTGGGCCACCTGTGAAACCGTCGGCGCCGCGCCATGCAGGCGTGGGACTTCGGTGAGCGTCTGGATCGTCAGCTGGAAGCCTTCAGGGACCACTTCGATGCTTTTGGTCGCCTGCCGTGGCAGCGGAATGCGCGCCCGAAAACAATAGTGAATGGCGGCGGCGGCAATTGCGGGCAACGTGTAGCGCTTCTGGATGGCGGCCGCGGAATCACCCGCACCCTTCGTGATCAGCAGCGACAAGCCTGGATCCGCTCCGGTCTCCACCCGCGCTTCCAGCAATTTGGCACTGGCCAGTGTGCCGCCATGGGAGCGGTCCAGCTCCAGGACGGCATCCACAACCGTCTCCACGGGCAGCAGCAATTTCCGGACTTCCAGGATGCGGAGTTTGGCCATAACGTGGTCAGGATGCCGACCGAATCCCCGGTCGACCGCGAACCAGGGCTCAAATCCAGCAATTTGCCTCCCGCCAGCCGCTCAAGGGAGACTTACGTCCCCTTATGTCGTGTCCGGATCTGCAATTCCATCCGCCGGTAGTCGATCACCAGGATGTCCAGCAGGCCCAGTGTGTCGATACCGATGATCATCGCCGGCTCCTGAGTCAGGTGCCAGATCTGGAAGATCTTCAGATCGCTGACCGTCATAGATTGCGGAATGGCTGGCACCGGTATCCAGAACCAGCCGATACGGCCCCTTACCGTTGAGATATACGGGCGCCCAAATTCGGCCCAGGCGATCGCGAAGCGTCGGCGCGACATAACGCGGCTCGGGAGCCGTAATCTCAACCTCGGCGATTCCCGGCTGTGCCGGCAAGGCTGACGATGCGGGCGCTGCCGCGTTCGCGTACGGCGCAGCCGCTGCTGACCATGAAACCAGCGCCGCGACGACGCACCACTTGCCTCCTATCATCGCAACCGGCGGCCGGCCGGCACCCGGATATCCACCGATTCTGTAGTCGGGTCAAACATGATTTGCGCCTCCCCGCGCTCCAACTGTCGTCTGACTTGCGTGACCTTCGATGCCAGCGACACCTCTTGCACACCGTAGTCCGTACCCTCACGCAGCACAAAGGATTCTATTACCGCATGCAAAGTATCGGGCGCCAGTTCCGACCACGGGACCTCGACCAACTCGGGGGGCGGATCGTCTGCCTGAATCATAGGTGGGCAACCCGGACCGGCACTGCCGCACTGGTGGCGACCCATCCCATATGGCCCTCGGCGGTGCGCACCAGGTTGAACCCGCCATACCGACCCTGGATCCATACCACCTCGCCCTCCTGCAGCGTGCCGCTGACCGCGGCGGATGCCGCCGGCGCCAGATGCAGGGTGGTCGGCTCCTGCACCACCGCACGGTACAGATCCGACCAGCACAGCACTGCAGCGTCGGCACTTGCGCACAGCGTCACCGCGGCCAGCACGATGACAGGTCGTGCAAAGCGCCGCGCCGCCCCATTCAGGCACAACAGCACAATGGCGCCGCACAACACCCAAATCGCCACCAGAGCCGCCCAAGCATAGGTGTCGAAGCTGAAGTATCGCGCCGCCGCCAACCACGGCCCCGCCATAGCGTCTGTAACCCCGGCACGCTGCTGGGCCGCTGCAAGGTTCGCCTCAATGGCCGGATTTCCAGGCGCCAACACCAGCGCCCGCTCATACGCCAGGATGGCAGGCGCGGGTTTGCCCTCTCTGAGCCAGGCGTTGCCCAGATTGAACAGCACGGGGGCCGAATAGCCGTGTTGTGCCAGGACCTGCTCATAGCTTTGGACCGCCTGGCGATAATCACCCCCAGCGCTGGCATGTTCGGCGGTGTCGATTGGCGTTTGCGCCCACACCACAGCGGCTGCGGCGAGCAGCAACAGCAGACTGGCGCTGATACGCCTCATAGGATGGCCTCCAGGCGATCCATCTGCTCCAGCACCCGTCGCTGCCAGTCCTGCAACGCCTGCGCGCCCGGACTTTCACGAGCATAGGTTGCCTTTTCCGCCATGGCGAAAATGGCCTGTAGTTCCGCGCACTGCTGCGGCAACCTTGCGCCCAGCAGCTCCTGATCCACCGAATCCGCGGACACCTGCCACAGATCAGCCAGTCTTTCCTGCAGCGCGTGCCGTGCCGCGGTAAAGAATGCCGGCGAATCACCGCGACTTAAGGCCGCGGACATGGTTTCGAGGTTGATTTTGACTGCTGCCAGGCGCGCCGCGTGCAACATCAGCGCAGGATCGCTGACCCGCAGCTGATGACGCCGGATCAGCATCACAGCGGCCAGCATCAGCGCCACCGGCGCGATCGCTGCGCCCACAAACCAACGTCGCCATACCAGGGGCTCAAGTGTTGCCGTGTAGCCTCCGCGCACTGCAACATCAGGCACTAGCGCATCAGCGGCGGCGTTCTGCCCGTTGCCGCTTGGGCCGGCGGCCTGAAGCGTCGGTGCGACTTGGCCTGACGCGGCGCCCGGGCTGACCGTCACCCTGATAGGCTGGGTTGCGCGCGTCACGTAGCGGCTCGCTTCCGGATCAAAATAGCTGAAGGACAGGCCCGGCAGTGTCAGCTGGCCGGCCTGAAGCGGCACCACCGGCTGGGAAAACGTCTTGAAGCCCTGCACTCCGGTGTCATCATCGGCCGTCACCTTCGCATTGGAGCGATAGACCCGCCATTGCGGTGAGTTGTGCAGGCCCTCGGAACTGACCCGCGACAAATTGCCCTTTCCCGTGACGGTTAATTTGAACGTCAGCGGGTCGCCCACGACGCCCGCGGCGGGTGTCACATCAGAGGCGACCTGGAACTGGCCAACTGCTCCGGAGAAATCCGCGGGCCGGCCTTCCACCGGCAAGGGCAGCACCGTCACCGGTTTCGCATCCGGCTTCAAGGTGATGCTTTTCTGGATCACCCTGCCGAAGAGGCCGGCGAAATCCGAGTCATCCATGAAAGCACTCCGGGAATTCGTGCCGAACAGCGCGCGCAGCCTGGAGGCCATGTCCGAATCGGTGCCGGGAAGCTGTACATTCAGGGTCAGCGGTAGCTCCAGACTGATCGGGTAGTCACCGCTCTTGAGCGCTCCGAGCACCGCGTTCCAGGTCAGCACGATGTACCCCACCCCCCCCACCGCCTCCTCGCTCCGGGTCGGCTCCTTGTCCAGTCCACTCAATGTAAAGGCATCACCGGCCTCCGCCAAAGGCCCATCCACGTGCGCCCTCACATCGTCCTTGAAGTAAGCCTTGATCTGGATGGGAACCAGTTCGCCCACATACAAATTCGACTTGGGGAATATCACCTTCATCATCGGCATGGCCGCACGAACGGCCGACGCCACGTCGGCCGAGGTGGCGCGGGCCGAGCCCGCTGTAGCGCCGCCGGAATTTGCAGTGTTTCCGGTGCCCGCGGCACCCACGTGCACCGTCACCGGCCGCGTCCTGATATTGCCGACCTGGATTGGCGGGATGGTGAACGTGCCCTCGTGATCGGCCGTGACACGATAGGTTCGGGCGAAGATAGCCGTGACAGCACCGTTGATCTGCTGGATGGAACTGGACTGCCCGTCCGGATTGATCACCAGTCCGGACACACGCGGGATGATCGGCACTGCATCCTCATCCCCGGAAATGGTGATCGTAAGCTCCCCCGACTCATCCAGTGCAAAACTCGGCGGATCCAGCGTCACAGACAGCCGGTTCGCGGCGTTGACCGACGCGGCACCCAATGCAAGCAGGATGCTCAGCATCGCAATCCATGCCTTAAGCTGGCGCCTCATTCACCAATCCTTGAGCGGCGTGCCGGGGTTCACAGGCTTGCCATTCAGGACACCGATGCCCAGGTGCCGCTCCTCACCCTTCGCCGAATCCAGCAACTGTTCCGCCTCAACGCGTGACATCTGTCCCGGCTTGCCAATGTCCTGGACGGCCGCTGGAGCCTGTTGGCGTTGTCCGGGCTGCTGAGCCGAATCAGCTTGAGTGGGTCCGGCAGGCCGCGGGCCCTGTTGATCCGGACGATTCGGCTGCTGGTTCTGCTGATTCTGGCCACCCTGCGGATTGGGTTGGCCCTGCGGGTTCTGTTGGCCCTGCTGGTTCTGCTGCCCCGATTGACCTTGCTGTCCCTGCTGATTCTGCGGGTTCTGCTGGCCCTGCTGGTTCTGTTGGCCCTGCTGGTTCTGCTGGCCCTGCTGGCCCTGCTTGCCTTGCTGATTCTGCTTATTCTGCTGGTTGTTCTTGCCGCCCTGATTCTGCTTTTTTTGCTGCTGCTTGAGCTGGTCCAGCCGCTTCTGCACCACATCACGGTTGAATTTCGCATCCGCATCGCCGGGTCGCAGCTGCAATGCGGTGTCATAGGCGCCGATTGCCTGCTGCCATGTCTTGATCGTGGTTTGCGGGTCAGTCGCAACGCCTTTTTCCCCTTGGCGAAACAGTGCATTGCCCAGGTTGTAGTAGGCGCTCTGCTGCAGCGGTATCTCCTGGGTCTTCAGCGAATCATCGAAGGCGGAAGCCGCCGTCGCGAAATCCCCCGCCCTGTAGGCTGCCGCCCCCAGATTGAACCGCAGGTGTGGCTGCGTGGGGTCCGCCTTGAGGCTCTGTGTGTAATCGCGCTGCGCCTGGCTGAATTGACCGCGCTCATACTCCTGCTGTGCCGTAAGTGGGGAGGCCCAGGCGCGCGGCGCCATGCTGACCAGCACGCCCAGGGCCAGCACGGCGATCAGCGGCGCGCCCCGCGACACCATGGTCGTCGCGCGACGCCGGACACCCACTCCGAGCAGCCATTCCAATATTAGAAGTCCGATGGCCACGCCGAGCGGCCATTGGAACAGTTCCGCGTAGACCGCGACCTGCCGGTCGGCATGCTGATGCTGCGCGAGATCCTTGAGTTTCTGCTGATACAGATTCACGACTCCCTGCCCCTGGGGTCCCAGGGGCGTATACACGCCCCCCGTCACCGCCGCGATCTGCTTGAGCATGGCGGAATCCAGGCGCGATTTGACGAAATTGCCGGACGGGTCTTTGACAAACTGGGTGCCCCCGGCACCGTCGGGAATGGGAATGAGTTCGCCCGCCTCGGTGCCAACACCCACCGTGAAGATCACCAAGCCCTTCTTCGCCGCGGCCTGGGCCGCGAGCAATGCATCCCCGGCCAGGTCCTCGCCGTCGGTAATCAGTACCAGCACCTTCTGCGTATCACCGCGCAATGCCAGCGTCGATACGCTCAGACGAATGGCAGCCGCAATGTCCGTACCGCCCAAGGCCACCGTCTTCGTATCCAGCGACTCCAGCGTCTCGCGGAACGCGTCGTAGTCAGTTGTCACCGGCGCCTGCAAAGACGCCTCACCGGCAAAGGCCACCAGTCCCACTGCATCGCCGTTCAACCGCTCCAGCAGGTCCTCCACCGCGAGCTTTGCCCGCGTCAGCCGGTCCGGCCTTACATCCGGTGTCAGCATGGAACGGGAGGTGTCTATCGCAAACAGGATGTCGAGCCCACGTCGTTCGGTCTGCTCCAGCCGCATGGAGCCCAGGGGCCTTGCCAGTGCCACGCAAATCGCCAGCACCGCCAGACACCACAGCACACGTCTCAACCACAGCAGGGGCCGCGACACCCCGAACAGCGCCGAGTCAGTATTGCGCGGCAGTGAAAACACCCGCATGCGCCGCTGCTGCAGGTGATCGAATCGCCAATACAGCAACAGCGATACCGGCACGGCGGCGAGGCCCGCGAGCAGCCACAGCGGCTGGCCAATATGCGTCAGCAGCGTCATGCCGGAATCCGTCTGCGCAGCACGAGCCGGGACAGCAGACTCACGCCCAGAACGACCAACGCCGCGAGAGCTGGCCACGGAAACAGTTCCTCCCAGCGCTCAAAGCTGTGAACAGTGAACGCGGTCTTCT
This sequence comes from Steroidobacteraceae bacterium, assembly GCA_036489445.1. Lineage (GTDB taxonomy): Bacteria > Pseudomonadota > Gammaproteobacteria > Steroidobacterales > Steroidobacteraceae > DAIDKA01. Next base: position 7,924 of record DASXFV010000072.1, read on the forward strand.
CCAGCTTATCGATCTCAATGTAAATGCGATTCAGCGAGTCCGTATCGGTCGCCCGATAGAATCGGGCACCGGTGGCCGTGGCGATCCGGTTCAGAGTGTCCTCGTCCACATCCACCTTTTCCATCACGATCCGCCTGCGACCGAAGGCATCCGTGACCGGAATCGGCGCTTCGCCGCGCACCCCGATGCCAATGGTGTACACCTTCACGCCGAGGGCCTTGGCAGCCTCCGCCGCGGTGATCGGGGTGATCTGGCCGGAATTGTTCTGTCCATCCGTCATCAGAATGATGATTTTCGACTTCGCAGTCTGGTTGCGCAGGCGATTGAGGCCCGAGGCCAGGGCAGAACCGATTGCCGTACCGTCCTCGATGTCACCGATCTGCACCCGCTCCAGGTTATCCAGCAGCCATGCATGGTCCAGAGTCACCGGGCTGACCAGGTACGGCAGCCCCGCAAAAATAGTGAGGCCGATGCGGTCATCCGGCCGCGCGGCGATGAACTTGCGCACGACCGACTTCACCACATCCAGGCGACTGGCAGGCTGACCTTCCAGTTTGAAATCCAGTGACTGCATCGACCCGGATACATCCAGCAGCAGCATGATGTCGACACCGCTGGCATGAACCGTGGCGTTACTGGCTCCTTCCTGCGGACGGGCGATGGCAATGATCAGGAGCGCCAGCCCCAGCAATGGCAAACCTGCCAGAACGGAGCCCAGGCGGCTGCGCGTGCGCCGTGCCACGTCGCGGACCAGTTCCAGGCTGGGGTACTCGATGGCGGGCAGTGGCCCACGACGGCCGCGCCAGATGAGCAGCAGCGGCAGTAGGGCCAGGAGCCACAGGTACTCAGGATTGGCGAAGCGGGACATCAATGACTTCCGGACTGATGGCAGGCGGCTGCGGGCTTGGCGCCGCGGTGGTTTCAACAAAACGCCGGGCGCTCGCCAGCATCTCCTGCATCTGCGCATCATCCAGCGACCAGCGGGCGAATTTGGCCAGATCGCAATAGTTCAGGAACTCCCCCAGGGCCTGCTCATGGGCCTGCAGCGAGGATCCAACCTGTGCCAGGCAGTCGCGCAGGAATTCCGTGGTCGTCAGATGTGTCGCCAGCACCTTGAAGCGCCCCTCCACGTACGCTCGCACCACATCCGAGACCGCCGCCGCAAACGCCCGCGCGTCCCCGGCCTGCATGAGCGCACGGGTCGCCTCAAGTTGCCGCAGGGTACGCTCCAGAAGGGTCAGCGGAGGGCGGCGCGCCCGGTACCAGCGCCACGCCCACCATGCCAGCAACAGCAACAGCAACCCCCCTGCACCAATCAGCGCCGCTACCCGCCAGTCCAGCGGGATCAGGTACGGGGGGCGGATGTCGCGGATGTCTGGGCTTGCCGCAGTCACGGATGACGCGCCTCGCGCCGCCGGAAGAAACTGATCAACGAACCCAGGTAGGGCTCACTGGTGCTCAGCATCAGGCTGTCGATGGCCTCTGCATTGAGCATGCGCAGCAGTGTGTCGCGCCGCTTCTGTGCCACACTTGCGAACAGCTCGCGAGTGCGCCGGTTGCCCGTGTCGACCTGCATCACCTCTCCGGTCTCCGCATCCTGCAGCACGACCGTACCCACATCGGGCAGGGTCTGCTCGCGTGGATCACGGATGCTGACGGCCACCAGGTCGTGCCGGCGCGCGGTTTGACTCAGGACCCTGCGCAGCGGAGTGCGCGACTCCAGAGTGATGCCCGGCGTCTGAAAATCGGAGACCAGAAACAGCACCGACCGTCGCTGCGTCATGCGATTGGCGAACTCCAGGGCCTGGGCGACATCCGTGCCCCGCCGGGTGGGCTGGAAGAAGAGAATTTCCCGCACCACCCGCAGGACGTGCCGACGACCCTTCTTGGGTGGAATATACAACTCGATCTGGTCGGTAAAGAGCACCAGTCCGACCTTGTCGTTATTGCGCGTGGCCGACAGTGCGAGCACGCAGGCCAGTTCCGCCGCGATGTCGCGTTTGCTCTGAGCAGTGGATCCGAAATGCCCGGAGGCGCTCGCATCCACGAGCAGCAACAATGTCAGCTCACGCTCTTCGGCGAATTTCTTGACGAACGGACGCCCCGCCCGCGCCGTGACATTCCAGTCAATGGTGCGAACCTCATCCCCGGGGACGTATTCGCGGACTTCATCGAAGTCCATGCCCCGACCCTTGAACACCGAGTGATAGTGCCCCGCGAGGGAGTCGGCAACGACGCGGTTGGTGCGGATTTCTATCTGCCGCACCTTGCGCAGGATGTCGCGTGTTATAGCCTCGTTCATGAACGCTTCCGCCCGACAGTCACCCGCGCCGCAGCCTAGGGTACCGGCAGGCTTTCCAGGATCTTCGCGACGATTTGATCGGAGGAGATGTCCTCGGCTTCCGCTTCATAGCTGACCACAACCCGATGTCGCAGTACCTCGAGCGCCACGTCCTTCACGTCCTGCGGCGTGACGTAGCCGCGCCCATGCAGGAAGGCGTTAGCGCGTGCCCCCAGGCCCAAGCAAATCGTTGCGCGCGGTGAGGCTCCCGCCTGGATATAGCCGCCCAGGTCCTTGCCGATGACGCGCGGGTCGCGGGTCGCCAAGACCAGATCGACTATGTAGTCGCGCACCTTGTCATCGATGTAAATGTGGTTGACGACGTGACGGGCCGCCATGATTTCCGCTCCACCCACGACCGTATCCACAGTCGTATCAGGAGCCGTCGTCCCCATGGCATCCAGAATGGCACGCTCCTGCGACCGGGTTGGATAATTGAGAATGACTTTCAGCATGAAGCGGTCCAGCTGCGCCTCGGGCAGTGGGTAGGTGCCTTCCTGCTCCACAGGGTTCTGCGTCGCCATCACCATGAAGGGTTCCGGCAGCACATGCGTTTCGCTGCCCAAGGTCACCTGCCGCTCCTGCATGGCCTCCAGCAGGGCGCTTTGAACCTTGGCCGGGGCGCGGTTGATTTCGTCCGCCAGGATCAGGTTTGCGAATACGGGACCGTGTTTGGTCTGGAAGGACCCGTCGCGCGGATTGTAGATCATGGTACCGACGACATCGGCCGGCAGCATGTCAGGGGTGAACTGAATGCGCTGGAAGCTGACCGCCAGAGCCTGCGCCAGGGTCTTCAGTGCCAGGGTCTTGCCCAGACCCGGCACGCCTTCGAGCAAAATATGACCGTTGGTCAGCAAGGCGATCATCAAACGATCCACCAGATGCTGCTGCCCCACGATGACACGCGCAAACTGCTGCCGCAGCGGCGCCACCCAGGCCGAGGCACTGGCCACCGCCTCCTGGACTGCGCGGATTTCGGCATTCGGCGCTCCAGGCTGGATCACGGCGCGCGGTGCCATCATGGGCGATCCGCCGAGGGTGCCAGCAGCCGCGCCCGGAGCTCTTGAAAACGGTGTATTCATACTGGATCGGGCCCTATCGAAATTCAGTTAAACATGGGTTTATGCCAGCGTCCCACCGGCACCGATGTTGGACCATTCAGGTCAATAAAAGTGCATCAGTGGCGGTTCACCCCACGCCTGCATCAATCATAGCCATGCGTAGTGCCGGCAACGCCTCGGCGTCTTCGAGGCTGGTCGTTAACGGCTTGTCACAGATGCCATGCACACCGGCGTGAAGGCAAGACCGCTCTACCGTACATCCTACCTTCGATTCACTTTGCATTACAGTCGCATGTTACTGCTTTCACTAACTTTTTACACGCTCAAACCTGGCGACCGTCTCCACATGCTCAGTGAAGGGCAGCAGGTTGAAGGCTGTCAGTTCCACCAATCTCAATGTGCCATGCGCGAGCAACAGGTTCACGTCATTCAGGAGGCTAGCCAACCCGCAGCTGACATACAGGAGCCACTGCGGTGGCTGCGCCGCCAGACACTGCGTGAGCTGCGGATCCAGCCCCTTGCGTGGCGGATCCACAATGACCAGCTGTGAATCCTGGGCCGCATGAGCGCTCGCTCCGGCCGCCCCCGGCACCACTTCCACTTTGCCGCGCTGCTGCGCCGTCAACTGCGCCAAACCCTGACGCAGACCTGCCAGTGATTGCGGGTTCACTTCGTTGAGCCGGATCCGGCTGACCTGCTCCAGCAACGACAAGCCGATGGCGCCCACTCCGGCATAAAACTCGGTGACCTGGGCGCCCGGTGGCGTCCGGTCCCGGATGTGGCCTACGATCTGGTGAGCGACTTCAAGATTGCTTTGTCCAAACGCACCCGGCGGATAATGCACAGCTGCACCGCCGAACTCTTCAATGATACTTGTGGGACCCCAATAGTGGTGGAAATCAGGCCCCAGGATCACATTGTTGGACTGGGTATTGAAGTTCAACCACAGGCTGTGCAGCCGCACTCCCAGGCGCTGGCAGATAAGCTCCAGGCACTGCGCCATGGGCGCCATGGTCGTGTCATTCACCACCAGCACAATCTGTGCCGTATTCGATCGCCGCTCCACCACGACCTGCAGGTAGCGTGCGAGACCCTGATGCGCCCGGTCCGAGTAGCAGGTCACCCGCGCCTGCGCCAGCGCGCCGCGCACAATCGACGCCACCTCATTGATCAGCGGATGCTGCACACGGCAGTTGGGGATGTGCACCACGCGGTGAGTGTTGGCTTCGAATAGCCCGATCTTCGGTGTCCCCACCCGACCCCGGATCGCCAGCCGCGCACGGTGGCGAAACCCCAGCAATGCGCCGGAATGCACGGCAATTTCAGGGAGCCCATGGTCACGGGCGAGTTGCTGCAATGTGTGCCACGCGGCCCCGGCGATACCGCTGGCGCCATAGCGCGGGCAGGCATCACAGGGCGGCCGATGTGGACAGGCGCTCAGAAGCATGCGCGAATATACGCCGCACCTAGTCCGATAGCAGATCGAGGTTGCGCACCGCACCCTTGTCAGCGCTGGTCACGAGCTTTGCATACGCCCTGAGCGCCGCGGATACGTGACGCTTGCGCGGCACCGCCGGATTCCAGCCCTTGGCAGTTTGGGCAGCGCGGCGGCGCTGCAGTTCCTGATCGCTCAGGTCACAACGCACGCTGCGATTCGGAATATCGATCTCGATGATGTCGCCAGATTCAATCAGACCGATGGTACCGCCTGCGGCTGCCTCCGGCGACACATGCCCGATCGATAGCCCAGCCGTGCCGCCTGAAAAGCGACCATCGGTGATCAACGCGCAGACTTTCCCCAAGCCTCTGGATTTCAGATAGCTGGTGGGATAGAGCATTTCCTGCATGCCCGGGCCACCCCGCGGGCCTTCGTAGCGGATGATGACGACATCCCCGGCCTTTACCCGGCCGCGCAGGATGGCATCCACCGCCTCCTCCTGACTTTCCAGAACCGCGGCAGGACCCTGGAACTGCAAAATACTCTGGTCCACGCCGGCCGTTTTGACGATGCAGCCGCGTTCGGCCAGATTCCCATACAGTACGGCCAGACCACCGTCGTGGCTGTAGGCACCGGCAAGGTTGCGGATACAGCCGTTGGTTCGATCGGTATCCAGCTCGGAATACCGGCAACGCTGTGAGAACGCAGTCTGGGTGGGAACCCCGGCGGGACCGGCGCGGAAAAACTCCAGCACCGCGGGGTCCTGGGTTCGCATCACATCCCAGCTTTGCAGGGCATCGGCCAGTGAGCTGGAATGCACCGTGGGAACCGAGGTATCCAGCAGCTTGGCGCGGTCCAGCTCGCCAAGAATCGCCATCACGCCCCCGGCACGGTGCACATCCTCCAGGTGGTAGTGGCTGGACGGCGCCACCTTGCACAAGTTCGGCACCCGGCGTGACAACCGATCGATGTCACTCATCTGAAAGTCAATCCCGCCCTCCTGCGCAGCAGCCAACAAGTGCAGCACTGTGTTGGTGGATCCGCCCATGGCAATGTCCAGCGACATGGCATTGGCAAACGCTGCCTTGCTGGCGATGTGTCGGGGCAGTGCTCGCGAATCGTCCTGCTCGTAGTACCGCCGCGCCAGCTCCACAATGGTGCGTCCCGCCCTACGGAAGAGCTGCTCGCGATCCGCATGCGTCGCCACCAGTGAGCCATTGCCCGGCAGGGAGAGTCCCAGCGCTTCAGTCAGGCAGTTCATCGAATTGGCGGTGAACATTCCCGAGCACGAGCCGCACGTGGGACAGGCCGAGCGCTCGATCTGGTACACATCGGCATCCGACACCTTCTCATCTGCAGCGGCCACCATCGCATCAATGAGATCGAGCGCGACGTCCTTGCCGGCCAGCTTGGTTTTGCCGGCCTCCATGGGACCACCGGAGACAAAGACCACCGGAATGTTCAGCCGCAACGCGGCCATCAGCATGCCCGGGGTGATCTTGTCGCAGTTGGAAATACACACCAGCGCATCCGCCGTATGGGCATTGCACATGTACTCCACACTATCGGCGATGATGTCGCGCGACGGCAGACTGTAGAGCATGCCATCGTGGCCCATTGCGATGCCGTCATCCACGGCAATGGTATTGAACTCCTTGCCCACGCCCCCCGCGCGCTCGATCTCCTGGATCACCAGCTGGCCCAGGTCCTTGAGATGCACGTGCCCGGGTACGAACTGCGTGAACGAATTGGCAACCGCAACGATGGGTTTTTCGAAGTCCTGGTCCCGCATCCCTGTCGCGCGCCATAGCGCGCGCGCTCCGGCCATATTGCGACCGGCGGTGCTGGTGCGGGAGCGATAAACAGGCATGGGGCGATACTCGTTGTGGGGCGGTGATTCGCGTGGGTGGGAATTTTGCTGCGATTCGTGTATACGTCACAATACTATGTATGTCTGATGACTATATGCGATACGAATAATGGAACTTCGACAGCTGCGCTACTTTGTAGCCATTGCGGAGGAAAGCAGTTTCTCCCGCGCGGCTCAACGGCTGCATGTGTCGCAACCGCCCCTGTCCACCCAGATCAAAAGCCTGGAAGTGGAAATCGGTACGCAATTGCTGGTGCGGACCAACCGCGGCGTGTCGCTGACGGCATCAGGCCAGGTGTTCTACGAGGAGGTCCGCGCCGTGCTCGCGCGATTGGAAAGTGCGCGCAATAAGGCATTGCAGGCCGATGGCGGCGATGTGGGCATGCTTGCGGTGGGTTTTGTGTCCATTGCAGACTACGGCGTACTGCCGCCGGCCCTGAAGAGTTTCCGGGCTCAATTCCCACTGGTCGAAGTTCAGCTGCACGAACTGACGACGGACGCCCAGATCCGTGAGTTGCGAGCCGGACGCCTGGATCTGGGGTTGGGATTGGCTCCGGTTGAAGAACCGGACCTGCAGTTCAAGGCCATCCTGAGCGAGGCGCTGATGCTGGCCGTGCCGTCGGATCATCCGGCTGCCCCAGGCGGGGTCATCGACCTGCGAAGCGTATCCAAAGCGAGCTTCATCGTCCCACCCCGCGACATTGCACCCGGTCTGTACGACCTTACCATCAGCCGCTGCCAATCCGCCGGCTTCGTCCCGCGTATCGTGCAGAACGCGCGCCAGATGCAGACCGTGATCGGGCTGGTGTCCTGCGGTATGGGCTTGGCCCTGGTTCCCTCCTCGGTGCGCAATCTGAAGCGTACCGGGGTTCGCTATCTGCGCCTGAGTGGCCGAGCCGCCCGGATTGAACTGGGCATTCTGCGCCGGCGCGATTCCGCGAATGCACTGGGAGAGCATTTTGTCGGCGTATTGAACGCGGCCGCTCGCGTCTGTGCGGTATGATGCCGCAGCGCGGCACTATCGGATAACACCTACTCAGCCTCGGGCACTTACCGGACGTCCATCTTGTGCTTAGCTGCGTCAGCATGGCCACGCGGCTACCTACAGCCTGACTTTGCAGGCCCGCAGTTGGAAACTTTTGGGGAACAGGAGCGGTCCAATCCCCCGAATTAGTGCATTGACGACGCCGCGTGGTTGCGTCGTATACCGGGTGGGCAATAATGTTGGCGATGCAGCTGGACGCTGAAGGTGAAATAACGCAACCCACTGCGGCGGGGAATACCCGAAGTTTCGAGGAGTGGCTGGACGAGCTCGCTGCCGGGGAATGCGGCTGGGAAACGGTCTTTCGCGGTGTCGCGGATTCCTTGACCACAAATGCCGATGCCGGCTGGGAACTCCTGGCGCTGGTGGATCAGTACTATCGCCGCCACAGAATCAGTGCCGAGGACTTCCACGGGCTGAACACGCACGTGCAGGCCCTGTTGCTGGGAAGTGCCCGACCCGTCCAAGTCGAGCCTCCGCTGAAGTCCCCGCCTCCCGCGCCGCGCGCCGTCCCTGCCCTCGCCCCCGCCCCTCAAGCGGCCCCGGTCGCCCCGGTCGCCCCGGTCGTTCAACCCAAAGTGACGTCCCCGAGTCAGCCACCCCAACCGCGCATGCTCGTGGTCAACGAGGTGCTGCGCAACCGCTATCGCATACGCGGAATTTTGGGGCATGGCGGCATGGGAACAGTATATGCGGCCATTGATGAGTTTCGTCTGGATCACGGCGATGGCGGCCAACGGGTGGCAATCAAAGCGCTGCATACCGAGGTTGTCCAACGACCGCAACTGCTGGCGGAATTGCGCAGCGAATTTCAGCGCCTGCAGTCCTTATCGCATCCGAATATTGTTCGCGTGCACGAATTCGATCGCGATGGCGATTTGACCTTTTTCACCATGGAGCAGCTCAGTGGTGCGCCGCTGAGTCGGGTGCTCGCCAACCACAATTACGCTCCTCTCTATCGTCCTCACGCGCTGGCCATCATTCGACAAGCCGGAGGCGCGGTGGCGTATGCACATTCACGCGGCGTCGTCCACGGCGACCTCAATCCCGGAAACATCTTCATTACCGATCAGGGCGAGATCCGCGTCCTGGACTTCGGCGCATCCTATCGACTACGCCGTGAACCCACGATACCGGACCTTGATGATCTGGCGCGGCCGGCTGTGGCCACACCCAGTTTCGCCAGCTGCGAGGTGCTTCAAGGCGGCCCCGCGAATGTGCGCGACGACATCTATGCCATGGCCTGTGTCAGCTATGCGCTGCTGACAGGAAAGCATCCCTTTCAGGGCCAGAACGCCTTGCAGGCGCGGGCCGCGCGCCTCTCGCCCCGGCGGCCGGCGGGACTGAATCATCGGCAGTGGAATGCCTTGCGAGCGGGGCTGCAATTCCAGCGCAAGCATCGGCCCGCCGACATGCAGGTCTGGCTCGATCAGTTGCAGCTGCCATCGCAGACGGCGCAATTGCCGCCTTTGCCTACAATCATGGGCTCGCGCGCCCAGCGCAGCAGCGTGGTGGGCTGGGCGACCGGCGGCGTGATCGCAGTGGTTGCGGCGCTGTGCTGGTGGGCGCTGGAAAATCCGGATCAACTGGCGCATGCAACGGCAGGCCTCAGTGCCAGTGCCACAGGTTTGTGGAACAATATTCGTGCTGCTGGCGGGGCCCCAAGCTCCACCCCGTCACCTGCCACGGTGGGCAGCAATACCCCCGCCACGACGCCACCTGCTCCGCCGCCAACCCCATCGCCGCCGCTTCCGCGGCGGACCGCACCAGTCGTGGCGCCTGCGGCAATTCAATCTCAGGCTGCCACTGCCAACCTACCTCGTGTCGCCGCCGCAGCAGCAGCGGCGCAAGCCCCGGTTGTTGCACGTCCCTCCAGCGCCCGTATTGAGTTGGCGGCGGATGTTGTCGACGTACAGCCCATGCAGCCGGTTGCCGGCGTCGTGGTGCGGCGCCGGGAAAGTTATCGCAACGATGTCAGCTTCAACTGGTGGACCGAATCCGGCACGGCAAAGCCCGGACAGGACTTCGTGCCGGTTAAATCCCGTACAGAGTTCATTCCCAGCGGCGCTCGGGAGACCCGCCTCCTGGTTCCGATTGTCGCCGACCCGCGCCGGCACGTCGCCAAGAGCTTCTATGTGGTCATCGACGATCCCAGCGATGGCGCCAGACTGGGCTCGCGGACCATCACCCAGGTCACCATCCCCCCTTCATATTGATCGGGCCGGACCGTTCCCGAGGGCCGTGCGCTACTCGCGCGTCAGGGTCAACGGCGTGGAGACGGGCCCCTGAGGTCCCTGGCCAATCCACTGCCCGACAATCGACTTGCCCGAAATCGGTCCCTGGAACTGCACGCCGAGCGAATTCAACTTCGCGCTCAACTTACCCGACGTCACATCGGCTTCGGTAATCGCGATTCCCTTGGCACCCTGCTCAGGAATGTCGATGAATCCGACGTACTGTCCGCCACGATTGACCTCGAATCGCATGACGAGGGTGATCGAGCCCTTCGGACCCGGCACCTTACCCGTCCACTTGCCCGCGAGGGATGCACGGCCTACGGCGGCGTGGAGGCCGCCGTCAATGCGATCCGCAAGGGCGCGACGGACTTCGTGGTCAAGCCCTGGGACAACGCCAAACTCATCGCCACGGTCTCCTCAATCGCACGACTGGCGCACGCCGACCGGGAAGTGGCGAGCCTGCGCCGCCAGCAGCGCAGCCTGAACGAATACATTGGCCAGGAGCTCGACCGGATCGTCGGCGCCGCCCCCGGCCTGCGGCAGATGCTGGCCAGCATCACGAAAGTGGCGCGCACCGATGCCAGCGTGCTGATCGTCGGGGAAAACGGCACTGGCAAAGAACTGGCCGCACGCGCCATTCACAGCCAGTCTTTGCGCAGCGACCGTGTCTTCGTCAATGTGGATCTGGGCGCGATCTCCGAATCGCTGTTCGAGTCGGAACTTTTCGGCCATCGCAAGGGCGCCTTCACCGATGCGCGCGAGGATCGCGCCGGCAGATTCGAAACCGCCAGCGGTGGCACGCTGTTCCTGGATGAGATCGGCAATCTGAGCCTGCACATGCAGGCTAAACTGCTCGGGGTGCTGGAGACCATGATGGTCTCCCGCCTCGGGTCGGACCGGCCGATCAGGGTTGATGCCCGCGTCATCTGCGCAACCAATCTGCGCCCGGAGGAGCTGCGCGATCCGGCACGCTTCCGTCAGGATCTGCTGTACCGGATCAATACCATCGAAATCCGTGTCCCGCCCCTGCGCGAGCGCATCGAGGACGTGCCGCTGCTGGTGGCGCATTACGCTGCGCTGTACGCCAGGCGCTATGCCAAACCCGAACCACGTTTTGACTCCACTGTCATCGACAGGCTGCAGCGTTATCACTGGCCCGGCA
>DASXFV010000091.1:0-65551 GCA_036489445.1 Steroidobacteraceae bacterium
GTCGTGGTAGGCGAGGCCGGCGGGCAATTGCGAATCAGCGCTGGCTCCCATGCGCCGCGCTGAAGGTCCCCACACATCGATCTGCGGCGTGAACAATTGCGAAGACATTGCCGGTATCGGATCACCGGACATGGCCAGGAGCACGGTGAAGACCGTCATCGTGGCCCCAATGCCGACACCCACCGCAGCAATGATCAACGCGGTCAGGGCCACATTGCGCCGCAGGCAGCGGATACCCAGATTGAAGTAGTACCCACTCATGGTGAGCAGTGCAGCCTTACAGCACTGCTATTGACCACGGATCGCAGCCGCCGGCGGCAGGGAGGCGGCCCGCAAAGCAGGCCAGGTCACGGCGACCTGACTCAGGGCCACGACAATCATCGCACCCAGACAGATGTAGCCCACGCCCATGCGGCCCATCTCCAAAGACGTCGCCAACCACAGATTGGCCGCCACCGCGAGGGCCACGCCGATCGCCGCGCCGACACCTGCAATCAGCAGATTCTCGGTATGAAAGTACTGAATGATGTTGATGCGCCGCGCCCCCAGCGCCCGGCGCATACCGATCTGACGCTGCCGCTGCGCCACCCAATACGTGGTCAGGGCGATGATGCCGAACGCCGTCACCGTCAGCAGCAGTGCGCAGACCACGGCGAGAATGAGCCCAAGCGAACGGTCGTCGCGGTACTGATCCGCCCGGGTGTCTGCGAATGTCTGCGCTTCGCTGATGACGCGCGCATGGCTCAGGGCATACAGCTGCTGCTGCGCCACGGGCAGCAGCACGGCGCTGAGGCCGGGCCGTGTGCGCACCACGTACGAGACGTTGGTGGACACCCACTGCAGCGGCTCCAGGACGGAGTACTCCGCGGGGAAACCCACCGACTCATGCGCGGCCCAGGGCGACTGGGCATGCGCGACAATGCCGACGATACGGGTCGGCGCGGTCCCGGCAATGTAGATCTCGCGTCCCAGCGCATCGCCTTGCGGGAACAGTGCCCGCGCCAGCGCCTGGCTCACGATGGCCACCGGCGGAGCGGTCCAATCCCTCCCGAGCTGGCGCTCGCGAATCTCGGTGCGGGTGAAATTCCGGCCGGAGATGAGCCTCAGACCCCAGGTGTCGAGGACGCGTTCCGAAGTCGCATATTCGGCGGCGTTGAAGCTGGTGGCCTTGGGATCTGACGTCCGCTTCACACCCGTGGAGCCCCCATAGCCGCGCAGCGGAAAGCTCTGGCCTGCGACGGCATCCACCACACCGGGGATCGCCCGCAGCTGTGCCAGATCCGCCTGAATGCGGGACGACAGATCAGCCGTCGCGCCGGCGAACTGATTGCCCATCGTGAAGATATCGGCCTCATCCAGCCCGGTCGGACGCCGCATGTGCTGCAGTCGTTGTTGCACCACTGCAATGGAGTTGGACAGGATGGCCACCGTGAGTGCCACCTGCAGCGCGATCAGGATCGCTCCGGTCTTGCGGCGCGCGAGGGATCGCAGAATGGGCAGCAGATCCATGGCTACTCCGCCTTCAGCTTCCAGGCGGGCGCGAGGCGGCTGGTGTGCCAGGCCGGGTACAGCGCCGCGAAGATCACCGTGACCAGCGCCAGACCCAACGCAGTGACCACGGCATTGGAGTCCAACCTGATGAGGCGGGCATAATCCTCCCGCAGGACGACTCGTTCGAAGGCCAGTCCCAGCACCAGCAGACCCACGCCCAGCATTCCACCGCCCACGCCCACTGCGGCGGCCTCGGCAAGGCATTGGGCGAAAATCTGGCTGCGCCTGGCCCCGAGTGCGCGCCGCACACTGAATTCAGCCAGGCGACTGCTGAGCTTTGCCAGCATCAGACCCGTTGCATTGACCAGACAGACGATCAGAAATCCAAACGCCGCGACCGTTGCAATCCGCACTCCGCCGGGAATGATGTGCTCGGCCTGGAGTGTCTCATTGACATTGAGCAGGGAAACCCTCGGGGGCCAGTGGAAGCGCCCGGTACGGTTCTGCTCCCTGGAGTAGTTATTCAGGAACTGCAGATAGGACCGTCGCTGGGCAGAGCTGGCAAGCTCCACCCAGAACTGCACCCAGCGGCACTCCGAGCGGCTCATTCTTTCAAAATCGGAGGAGACCGGTTTGTTGCAGTAGATACCCCCATAGGTGCCCAGCCTGTGATCTACCGCCGTGGTGAGCGGCAGGAAGACGTCTTCGGTTTCCTGGTATATGCCGGGGGTAAGGTCGTACACGCGCGGCTGGAACCGCCAGGGAGCCAGTACCCCGATGATCCGGTAGTCCTGGTTGCCCAGAGTGAGGGTTCTGCCGAGGGCATCCCCGCTGGGGAACAGTCTGGCTGCGATCCTCGCGCCAAGAACGATGACGTTGGCATGATCGGCGTCGTCGATGCGCGACCAACGTGTTCCGGCGGCAAATGGCACATCGAACATCTGAAAGAAGTCCGAGTAGACGGCGCGCGCCGTGGCGGCCAACGCAATGGCATCGCTGCTCCCGGGCGGCGTCACGCTGAACTGGGTCTCATACATCAGCGACTGCCGGACGCCTCGATGTGCACGCATGAAGGCCATTGCATCGGGATAACTGAGCAGATCGCTCAACAGGGCATTGTTCGGCACATCCGGTCCCCAGTTGTCGAGGCGCACCGAGAACAGCCGGTCGGATTTCGCCGGAATCGGATCCGCCGACATGGCACGCAGCGCCGTCAGCAGCGTCATGGACGCACCAATGCCGACGCTGACGGCCATGATCATCAGCGCCGTCAGCACGACATTGCGCCGCATGTTGCGCACCGCCATGCCGACGTAGTACCCCAACATCGGGACGGGGCGTCTTACGCCGCCGGCTGTGCAGGTGGGCTCTCGACCAGCCGTGTCTGCGCAGCCAGATCGATGACCTGACCGTCCACAATGCGCACCTCGCGCTGGGCGCGGGCGGCCAGCTCCGGGTCATGAGTCACCATGACGATGGTGGCCCCGTCGCGATGCAGTTCCTCGAGTAACTGCATGACCCCGCGGGCCATCTGGGTATCGAGGTTTCCCGTGGGCTCATCGGCCAGCAGCAGTCTTGGGCCCCCGGCCAGAGCCCGTGCAATGGCCACACGCTGCTGCTGTCCACCGGACAGCTCGGCGGGGTAGTGCTTGGCGCGGGCCGAGAGACCGACGCGCTCCAGCGCCTCGTTGATGCGCTTGCGACGCTCGGCGCCGGGCAGCCGGCGATAGCGCAACGGCACATCCACATTGTCGAACACATTCAGATCAGGAATCAGGTTGAAGGACTGGAAGATGAAGCCGATTTTCTGGTTGCGCAGCCGCGAGCGCTGGTTGTCGTTGAGCCCCTGGACATCCGCGCCATCCAGCTGGTATTGCCCTCCCGTGAACTCTTCCAGCAGACCCGCGATCGTCAGGAAGGTGGTCTTGCCAGAGCCCGAAGGACCGGTCACGGCGACGAACTCGCCCTCCTTCACATGGATGGAGAAATCCCGCAGTGCGTAGGTCTCCACCACTTCGGTGCGATAGACCTTGGACAGATGAGTCATCTTCAACATACGTTTCTCCGTATCCCCTAGTGAGTGACGATGACGCGGTCGGCGCCATTGAATGCATCGGAACCCGACACGACGACCTCATCGCCGATGTTCAGGCCATTCAGAATTTCCACCTTCTGCACGCTCTGTGCGCCCAGGCGCACCGGGAGCCGCTGGGCCACGCCGTCGCGGACCACATAGGCAAAGCCTGCGTCCTGATCGACGAAGCTGCCGCGCTCGACGGTGAGAACATTGTCGCGTTTGTCGATGAGGATCCGCACGGCCAGGCGCTGGCTCTGCCGCAAACCCACCGGCTGGGTACCGGTGAAGCGCAGTCGCGCCGTCACCTCGCCGGCGACCACTTCGGGGGATACGCCGCTCAGAGTGGCCTGCCACTGGCGGCCATCGCCTTCCAACGTGGCCGACATCCCGGGCTGCAGGTCGCGGGCCAGACTCTCGGGCACCTTGATCTCCACTTCCAGCTGCGACAGATCAATGACGGTGAGGAGCGGCGCATCCTTGGCAACGCTCGCACGCTCGGCGACCTGGACCTGACCGACGCGGCCATCGACCGGTGACTGGACTTGCAGGGCGGCGACCTGCCGGCGCAAATCGCTCACCACCAACTGCTGCCGATCAAAGAGCGCCCGCTTGCTGCTGACATCAAATTGGGTCTGCCGCGGCGCCGCCGCATAATCCGCCTGCGCCTGCCGGAACGCGAAGTCGGCCTTCTCCAGGCCATCCTTGGCCTGGAGCGCCTGCAGTTCGGTATAAGCACCCAGTTCATAGGCCTTGGCGCTGCGATCCGACTCGCGCTGCGCGGTGGTCCGATCGACCTTGGCCTGTTCGAACTTATCCGACAGCTCGCGCAGCTTGCTGGCCGCATCGAGCTGGGCACGCTGCCAGTCGACCCGCATGCTTTCCAGCGATGCCTGCTCCTGTGACAACTTCGCCGTCAGATCGGGACTGTCGATGACCGCCAGCACCTGACCTTTCTTGACCGCATCGCCGGCATGGACGCGCAGGGAAATGATTCCGGTCTCGATGGCATAGAGCGTCGGACTGGACGCCGCGACCACCTGGCCGTCGGCCGCCACATCGCGCACAAACAGTCCGCGCTCAACGGTCGCAATCGTGAGGCGCGATCGATCCACCGAGCTGTTGATGCCGCTGAAGCGCAGCAACCACACCGCGAGCACCACGAGCGCCGCGCCGCCAGCCAGTGCGACGATGATCAGACGTCGGTGACGTCGCCACGCTGGCGGCGGTGCGAGCTCGCGATCCTGCCCGGCCGTGTCTCGCATCCGCAGCGTCTCGGCGCTGTCGGAATCATAATCTTTGAATTTGGACATTTGGGATGGCGTCAGATGGGGCGTTACGGGGCGTGCTCGACCAGCAGCACATCGATGGCCGCCAGATCGGCTTCGGACAAGCGGCCCGCCTGCTGCTTGAGGGTCAGGAGTGCGGTCAGATAATCGTAGCGCGTCTGGCTGTAGAGCAGCTGCGCGACGAAGTAATTGTTCTGCATGAAAAGCAGGTTTTGCTCGGCGCCTGTGCCGAGCGCAAATTCCAGATTGCGCTTGCCGGCCTCCACGGCTACTGCGTACGAATCCTCGCTGCGGCGCGCCGCGGCAATGCGTGAAATGCCGGTCACTACGTCGCGATAGGACGAACGAGTCAAGCGCTCCGCGTCCCGCTGCGCGCCGGCGTACTGCGCCAACGCCTGTTTCCACAGCGCCCGCGACTGGCGCACCTGGGAGGCCACCGCACCACCTTGAAATAGCGGCCAGGTCACCGATACGCCGATCTCATCGTCCGCCGAGTTGCCGCCAATGGTGAGGTCGCCATAGCCGCGGCTGCGACCCGCGGCCAGCACCACCGAAGGCAGTGCCTTACCATGCTGCACATCGATGTCCCGATCGGTGGCATCGACCTGCAGTTGCGCGGCCCTCACCAGGGGATTGTCCTTGAGAGCCGCAGTGACCCAGTCATCCACAGAGGCGGGGTCCGGGGATTCCAGCGGAATGGGGTCGCGCAGCGCCGCAACCATGGCGGCTGGCGCCCCGCTCA
Source organism: Steroidobacteraceae bacterium (assembly GCA_036489445.1). GTDB lineage: Bacteria > Pseudomonadota > Gammaproteobacteria > Steroidobacterales > Steroidobacteraceae > DAIDKA01. The sequence continues at coordinate 5,597 of DASXFV010000091.1, forward strand.
CCTCGCTCAGCAGCAGCTCGGCGTCGTCCAACGCGTTCTGCGAGTCAATGACGGACTGCGCGGTTGCATCGTAGTACGCCTGGGCCTGTTCGGAGTCGCTGCGCGGCCCGACGCCGGTTTGCTGGCGGCCCCGGGCCTGGTTCAGCAGCACGCTGTAGGACTGCCGCGCGCCCTGGTTGGTCACCAGGGCGTCATGCGCCGACAGAACACCAAAGTAGGCCTGCGCCACCCGCAGCATCAGTGATTGCTGCGCCGCCAGGAGATTGGCCTCGGCCTCCGCGGCCAGCGAGCTTGCCTCGCGCAACTGGCTGAAGGACTGAAAACTCCACAGGGTCTGCGACAGGTTCAACCCATAGCCATGGCCATCCCCGAAACAGACCTGGGTTGCCGCCCCTGCGGCGATCTGGCAACCCGTGATGGTCGTGCTCGCTAGCGTCTGTGGCCCGATCAGTTGCTCACCGAGACGCTCCCGTTCGGCGGAGGCGTTGGCGCTCACCTGCGGCAGCAACAGGGCCAGGGCCTGGGGCTTGGCCTCAATGGCGGCATCGCGCTGCGCCAGGGCTGCCTGCAGCGTGGCGTCGTGGCTCTGGGCCAGGTGATACAGCTGTAACAAATCGTTGGCCGTTGCCACGGGTGCCGCAAGCAGGCCCATCAGCCCCGCCAGCACCCATGCCCCCCATCCTCGCCGCATGCCGTCCCTCGCCTTTATCCTTGAGGTGCGCCCGGATTCCCCAGGCGCACAGCAGAAGAGCAATCACCGTGCCAACCACCAGGATATGGATAACTTGATGTTTATACTTGATTTTTTCTGGCAGGCCGTAGACTGGGAACTGTCCGCGGACACTCTTGCGGACACTGCGGCGGACACCTCGTGGAACGCCTTCAGGTAGGATGCCCCGTTTGACTGGTGCGGACATGCGTTCCGCGCATGCGGAATACCTTGAAGACGCCCAGCGGCCTGCAACCCCTCATCGACGATGGGGTGATAGATGAAGTCCTGCGTTCCCTGAAAAGCGGCAAAGAAGCCACGGTCTATGTGGTGCGCTCCGGGGAACATATGCTATGCGCAAAGGTCTATCGCGACATGGGTCAGCGCAGCTTCCAAAAGCGCGCGACCTACCAGGAGGGCCGCAAGATTCGCGGCAGCCGTCAGGCGCGCGCCATGGGCAAGCGCAGCCGCTTCGGTCGCAAGGAACAGGAAGCCGCTTGGAAGAACGCGGAAGTGGACGCCTTGTATCAACTTGTTGCAGCCGATGTCCGCGTGCCCAAGCCGTTCGGCTATTTCAATGATGTATTGCTGATGGAGATGGTGACCGACGCCTCAGGGGACCCTGCGCCGCGGCTGAGTGAGGTCGATCTGTCCCGTGAAACCGCACTCGAATATCATGCCTTCCTGATGCGCCAGGTCGTGCGCATGCTGGCTATCGGGCTGATCCATGGCGATCTGTCCGAATTCAACGTCCTGGTCGGGCAGGACGGGCCTGTCATCATCGACCTGCCGCAGGTCGTAAACGCTGCTGGCAACAACGGTGCCCTGGCAATGCTACAACGTGACGTGAATAATCTGCGCGACACGCTTGGCCGCTTCGCGCCGGAGTTGCTGACCACGGAATACGCGCGCGAAATGTGGTCATTGTTTGAGCAGGGCGAACTGCACGCCGATAGCCAGCTGACCGGCCTGTTCGCGCGGAATATGTCGGCTGTGGATGCCGAGGGGGTACTGCAGGTGATTGATGATGCGCGCGAGGAGGCCATTCGTCGGGAATTAGGCCGCGAGGCGGGGTAATCCGTGCACACAACCGGCTCATCCTGCGGTATCTTGGCGCCCGCAGCTTGAGGTTCCTTCCCGTGTCCGGTTTGACGCCATTGCTAAAGAGAGGCAGCGGATGCGCTTGAGCAAGACAGGCTACTACGCCGACTACGTAATCTATGCCGCGGTGCTGACGGCAGCCGCCGTAATGGCCGGCTGGCGCAACAGCGCCCTCGAGAACTCCATCTGGCTATCCGCCGCGGCGGCAGGTGCCCTGGCATGGACGTTCTTTGAATACATTCTGCACCGCTTCGTCCTGCATCGGATCCCGGTATTCGCGGCGATGCATGATGCCCATCATGAGGCGCCGCTGGCCTTTGTCGGCACCCCCACCTGGCTGAGCCTGAGTGTCATTCTCGGTTTCGTGTTTCTGCCAGCGTGGGCGCTGGGCTCATTCAACATGGCGAGTGGTTTGACCATAGGCGTGATGGCGGGGTTTTTCTGGTATGGCATCGTGCACCATGCCATTCACTTCCGTAGGCCCCGCATGATTGCCAAACGCCTCATCCTGGCATCCAGACGCCATTCCCAGCACCACTATGCAACCCGGTCCGGCAATTTCGGCGTCACGACCTCGTTCTGGGACCGGGTCTTCCGCACCGTGCTGACGGACTCAGTGGCACCCCGCGGCAGCGCCAATTACCAGTCTTGAGCTCGCAGCGCGCTTGTCTGCGCAGCTGATCGCGCAGCGGGCCTGATGGAAGCCTTTCTCGTCTCCACCGCCTCAGTTGCCGTCGGCGAATTGGGGGACAAAACTCAGCTCCTGAGCCTGATCCTGGCCTCGCGCCTGCGGCGGCCATGGCCCATCATCGCGGGCATTTTTGTGGCGACGCTGTGCAATCACCTGCTCGCCTGCTGGTTCGGAGAGTGGGTGGGCAACCTGATCACCCCGCGAATCCTGCGCTGGGTGTTGGGCGTGTCCTTTATTGCCGTCGCCATCTGGGCCCTGATTCCCGACAAGCTGGACAATGATCTCGACAGCCGCAGCGCCCACGGAGTATTCGTCTTCACCGTCGTGACATTCTTCCTCGCCGAGATGGGCGACAAGACCCAGGTGGTGGCGGTGGCCCTCGCGGCCCGTTACCACGAGTTGGTACAGGTGGTGGCGGGCACCACACTGGGCATGATGATCGTGAATGTGGCAACCGTCGTGTTTGCCGATCGCGCGGTGCGCTGGATTCCGCTGAAACTGGTGCGGATGGTGGCCGCGGCCATCTACACCGTGCTGGGCATCGCAACGTTGATGGGGTACCAGGGCCTGCTGCCCTGAAGCGGCCTCCCTACTCCATGGCCGCCATCAAGGACTGCTGCAGCGCCTCGAGTTCCTCGCTACCCGTCAACCATGCCGCCTCAACGCGCTGGGTATCGCGCGCGAGCCGGGTCTGCGCGTCCAACAGCTCGCGCAACCGCGCCTTGGCGGCGTCGGTGTAGAGATCCGGTGCCGCCAGTGCGGCCTGAACCCGCTGCGTTTCCCGGGCCAGGGCATCCAGTTCCAATTCCAGCTTCACCAGTTGCGTCTTGAGCGGATTCAATGCCGCGCGACGCTGCGCCTCCTCGCGTCGGCGTTGGCGCCGCGCGTCCGCGGAGTCGCCCTGTGATTCCGTGGTGGACTGCGAGGTGGAGGCGCTGGCCTGCGCCAGCCACTGCGCGTAATCCTCCAGATCGCCGTCAAAGGGCTGCATGCGCCCACCCTGCACCACGTAGAACTGGTCCGCCACGGTGCGCAGCAAGTGGCGGTCATGGGACACGACGACGACGGCACCCGCGTAATCCTGCAGCGCCACTGCCAATGCCTGGCGCATTTCCAGGTCCAGGTGGTTGGTCGGTTCATCCAGCAGCAGCAGGTTCGGTCTGCGGAAGATGACGATCGCCAGCATCAGGCGCGCCTTCTCGCCACCGGAGAAGGGCGCCACGGGCTCGAACACGCGTTCACCCGCGAAACCGAATCCCGCCAGAAAATCCCGCAACTCCTGCTCGGTGGCGCGCATCGCCAGCGGACCTGCCAGGTGTTTGAGATTGCCCAGCGGTGAGTCATCCACTGCCAGCTGCTCCAGCTGGTGCTGCGCGAAATAACCCAGTGCCAGATCGCGCGCCTCGGTGCGCGTTCCGGAGCGGGCGGGAAGTTCCCCCGCGAGCAATTTCATGAGGGTCGACTTGCCGGCCCCGTTGCGTCCCAGCAGCGCGATCCGATCACCTGGGGCGATGGTCAGCCCCACCCGCTCCAGCAGGACGCGTTCCCCGTAGCCGGCCGACTGGTTCTCCAGTGCCAGCAGCGGACGCGGTAGCTTGTCCGGTTGCCGAAATTCAAACTCAAACGGTGAATCCACATGCGCAGGGGCGATGCGCTGCATTCGCTCCAGCGCTTTGAGGCGACTTTGCGCCTGGCGGGCCTTGGTCGCCTGCGCCCGGAAGCGCTCGACGAACGACTCCATGTGACGGATCTGCTGCTGCTGCCGGGTGAACAGCGCCGATTGCTCCGCCAGTTCCGCGGCGCGCTGTTCTTCAAAGGCCGAGTAATTGCCGCGGTACGCCCGTGCCCGGCCATGCTCGATATTGACCACTCGATTCACGATGCGGTCCAGGAACTCGCGATCGTGCGCGATCAGCAGCAGCGTACCGGGGTAGTCGATCAGCCAGCGCTCCAGCCACAAAATGGCATCCAGGTCCAGGTGATTGGTGGGCTCATCCAGCAGCAACAGGTCGGAGCGGCACATCAGGGCCTGAGCCACATTCAGGCGCACCCGCCACCCCCCCGAGAACGCCCGCACCGGCCGGGATTCATCTGCAGGGGTAAATCCAAGGCCATGCAGGAGGCGCCCGGCGCGGCTGCGGGCATCGTAGCCACCCACCGCTGCATACCGTCCATGCAGCTCGCCGATCCGCGCGCCGTCATCGGACGCTTCGGCGGCAGCGATCGCCCGCTCCAGGGCGCGCAGTTCCGGATCCCCATCCAAAATGAACTCGATCGCCGCCTGATCGGTAGCCATCAGTTCCTGGGAAACATGCGCCACGGCCAGCCCTTGCGGCATCTCAAAGCTGCCGGTATCCGGGTGCAGTTGTCCCCGCACCAGGCTCAGCAGGCTGGATTTGCCGCTGCCATTTTCACCCGTGATGCCGACCTTTTCGCCACGAAACAGGCCGAAACTGGCGTCGGCGAACAATATCCGCGGTCCGCGCCGCAGGGTGACAGCGGTAAAATTCAGCATGCTTCAGGCGCTACTCAGCCAGTCGGCCGGCAAGGCTAACGGCCGGAACGCCACATCGCAATGCCTGCCGGCAAGCGGTGATTTTGCGCATAATGGCCCGCACCAACGGGAGGTTGCATGATAGATGCCAGTAAATTGCCCCAAATCGCCGCGGTGACCGCGATCGTCGCCTTTGGCGTTTACCGGCGCGTGCGGCGCACCATCGGGCGCCAGGTCCTGACCGCCGGTCGGCAGATATTGCGCATGGCGTTTTTCGCGCTGGTCTGTGTGGTGGTGTCTGTCATATCGTTCCGCTATGGACTGCGGCCGGTCGCCGTGGCCTACCTCGTGAGCGGCCTGGTCGTAGGCGTCGCGGTGGGCTGGTTTGCACTGCGGCATACGGCGTTTGAAGCCACGCCGCAGGGCTACTTCTATACACCGCACCTTTATATCGGGATTGCCGTCACGGCGCTGTTCATCGGGCGCATTCTGTACCGTTTGGTGCTGGGCTTCAGCGCGACCAGCGCCGCAGGCTCCGGGACAGCGCAAAATTTCGGCAACAGTCCGCTGACTCTTGGAATCCTGTTCCTGACCGCGGGTTATTACATCGTCTACTGCACAGGCCTGCTGCAGTGGCTGCGCAGGGCTCAACGGACCGCCGGTGCTAGACCTTCACCAGGCGCGCCGGATGGCGCATCATCCACTTCCATTTGATCAATTCGAGGGGAGAAACCATGAATCGCTTGTTGTTGGCTGGTCTGATTTCCTGCGCCGTAAGCGCTCAGGCCCTGGCCGCGCTGCCCGTGGGCACCGCCGCACCGACGTTCACTGCCAAGGCCTCACTGGCGGGCAAGGAATTCACCTACAACCTGACCAAGGCGCTGAAGAAGGGTCCGGTGGTGGTGTACTTCTATCCGGGGGCCTTTACCGGTGGCTGTAACATCCAGGCGCATACGTTTGCGCAGGACATGGACAAGTTCCATAGCGCCGGCGCCACGGTGATCGGGGTGTCGCTGGATAAGATCTCGACTCTGAATGCCTTCTCATCCGATCCGCAATACTGTGCAGGCAAGCTGCCGGTGGCCTCGGATGCGGATGGCGCCATCGCGAAGAATTATGACCTCAAGGTCATGGATGGCCGTCCGGGGATGAAGGATTCCCGCGGCATCGATCTGGATCATAAGTTCGCGGAGCGCACCACGTTCATCATCACCAAGGACGGCAAGATCGCAGCGACCGTCGGTGGCGTGAGCCCGGCGGAAAACGTTGAGAAGACGCTGGCAATCGTTCAGGACATTGCGGCCGGCAAGCCGGTCGGCTGAGCAGCTTTGGCGCTCCCGGCCTGGCTCAGGCCGGGAGCTGCAGCTGGATACTGACCGGGCAGTGATCGCTGCCCATGACCTCTGGATGGATCTGCGCACTCGTCACCCGCTCGCTGATTGACTGCGACACCAGCACGTAGTCGATTCTCCATCCGACATTTCGCGCCCGGGAATTGGCGAAATGGCTCCACCAGGTGTAATAGCCGTTGCCCTGTTTGAACTTCCGGAACGTGTCCACGAAGCCGGCATCCACGAAGTTCTGAAAGCCCTCCCGCTCCTCGTCGGTGAACCCTTTCTTGCCCCGATTCGGTTTCGGATTGGCCAGGTCCAGTTCGGTATGGGCGACATTCAGATCGCCGCAGAACACGACGGGCTTGCGCTGCTGCAGTTCCCGGCAATACGCGAGGAAGGCCGGATCCCAGGCCTTGTGCCGCAGCGTGATGCGGCTCAGATCATCCTTGGCGTTGGGGGTGTACACCGTTACCACATAAAAGTCCGGGTACTCCGCCGCGATGAGGCGGCCTTCCTCGGAGCTGTCGCGTTCCAGTTCATCCGCGAAGGCGTACTGACTGGCCAGCTGGTGCGGGAACCCGTTCACCACCGTGAGGGGCTGCTGACGCGAGAAAATGGCAGTCCCTGAATAGCCCTTCTTCACGGCCGAATTCCAGAATTCGTGGTAACCGGGCACCTCGACCTCCACCTGGTGGCGTTCCGCCTTGGTCTCCTGCAGACACAGAACATCCGGTTGATGCTCGGCGATGAACTTCTGGAATGTGCCCTTCTTGACCACGGCACGGATGCCATTGACGTTCCAGGAATAGATCTTCATGCGCGCTGCGCTCTCGCCTTAAAAAAACGTTTCGCAGTGTGCCTCAACCCTCGGGCGGTTGCCTCCCGGCGGCGCTGTGACACTTGGTCGTCAGATTTCGATTGACGTACACATGAGAATCATTATCATTCGCCTTACGTAATGCAGTAACTAAAAGGTGCCCCGAATGCGTACGACCGAAGACGGAATTGTCGCCAAACAGCATCCCAAACCCGGCGCCGCACTGCACCGGTACCTCGGCGCCGCGGGGCTGTGCGCCTCCACCGTCCTCGGCACGGTGGTCCATGCCGCCAATGCCGTCGACACCGCCGCGAATGGGGCCAGCGCGAATGACACCGATGCAGACGGAGATGAGAATCTCGCCCAGGTCACGGTGACCGGGGTGCGTTCCTTGCTGCGCGACAAGCTGGGCGACACGGCCTTGAACACCCCGCAGAGCGTCACGGTGGTCAGCAGCGATCTGATCGCCTCCCAGGGTTCGACCCGGCTGGAGGATGCGCTGCGCAATGTCCCCGGCATCACGCTGAACGCCGGGGAAGGCGCCGCGCGCGGGGACACCGTGAATATCCGCGGCTTCTCTGCCTTCAATGATTTTTTCATCGATGGCATCCGCGATGCGGCCGTCTATACCCGCGACATCTTCGACGCCGATGCGGTGGAAGTCCTGGAAGGGCCCTCCGCCGTACTGTTCGGCCGCGGATCCACGGGCGGTGCAATCAACCAGGTGACCAAGGCTCCGCTGCTCACCCCGCTGGCCAACCTGGCCTCGATGATCGGCACCAACGATCTGATCCGTACCACCGGAGACTTCAACTTCCCGTTCGCCACCGCGGCCGCTTTCCGTCTGAACGTCATGGGCGAGTCCTCTGAGGCAGCCGGGCGCGATTTCGTCAAGAACCGCCGCTGGGGCATCGCCCCGGCCCTGGCTTTCGGCATCGGCGAACAGGACACGCTGACGCTCACCTATCTGCACCAGCAGGAGAACAATGTTCCGGACGGCGGCATTCCATTCGTCGATGGCGCACCGGCACCCGTCCCGCGCAGCAACGATTACGGCCTGGTCAGTGACGTCAACACCACTCTGGATGACATCGCCACGGTGCGCTACAAGCACGATTTCAGTGACAACCTATCGATCGCGGACACGCTGCGCTACGCGCATTACCAGTTCGACTATCAAAGCGCCATGCCGAATTTCGGCAGCGCCGTGCCTACGGCAACGATGCCTTTCAGTGACATCCTGGTCGGGCGCGATGAGCCGGGAAGCTCTGGCGTTCAGACCAACCTGACGGAGCAGGTCGACCTCACGGCGCACTTCAGCACCGGGCCGATCACTCATGCATTCATGACGGGTCTGGAAGTCGCCCGCCAGACATCGGACCTGGACCGCTACAACAATCCCTTCAATACCAATAACATGTGGGTGCCGGAAACTTCGTTGCTGAACCCCAATCCCATCGAACCCATGCCGGGCATCCTGCCCGTGACGTCACGCCAGGACACCCTCGCGCGGTCCGATTCCTTCTATGTCACCGACACCATCGGTTTCAATCAGTACTTCGATCTGCTGGCGAGCGCCCGCTATGATCGATTCTCGGCTGATTACCATCAGCTCACGGTGACCAGCGGGGCGATACTGGATCTGACCCACATTGACAATGTCGGCAGCCCGCGCGCCGCTTTCGAATTCAAACCCACGGCGGATCAGACCTACTACATCGCCTATGGGACATCGTTCGACCCTTCGGCCGAAGCGCTCACCCTCACGACCAAGACGGCCAATCTCGGACCGGTCAAGGCTACGAGCTACGAGACCGGCGCGAAGGAGTCGCTCCTGGGCGGAGGGCTGATGCTGTCCGCCGCGGTGTTCCGCACCCAGGTCAACAATGCCCAGACCAATGATCCGGATAATCCCACCCTCACCATTCTCGATGGTGATCAGCGGGTGGATGGCATGGAGCTGCAGGCCACGGGCCATCTCACGCGCAACTGGGAACTGTTCGCAGGCTACAGTCTGCTCGATGGCAAAACCGTCTCCTCCGGCACCCCGGCCTACGTGGGTAAGGAAATGCCCAACGTCGCGCATAACGGACTGAACCTGTGGACCGAGTATTACCTGCCCTACGGAATCGAGATCGGTGGGGGTGCCAACTGGCTGGGCCAGCGCTTCGCAGACAGTGGCGAAACCGCCCGCGTGCCGGGCTATGTGGTCTGGAATGCCATGGTGTCGTACAAGATCTCGCCTAACGTCAGCTTGCAGTTGAACGGCTTGAACCTGTTCAACCGGTACTACTACGCCGCGCCCTACTACACGAGCCCGGCGGAAAATCACGTGATACCGGGCGCCGGCCGCAGTGCCACCCTGTCCGTCAACGTGAACCTCTGAGCCTCATGCTGCTGCCGATCACCGCGGTGCTCACGGCCGAGGAAGTGCAGGCCGTGCGGGCGCGTCTGGCAGGAGCCACTTGGGGTGATGGGCGGCTGACCGCGGGCTACCGCTCAGCCGGGGTGAAGGAGAATCTGCAAGTGCCGCAGTCCGATCCTGCGGCGCAGGCAGCGGGGGACATCGTTCTGCGGGCACTGGAGCGCAATGCGACCTTTATCGGCGCGACTCTGCCGCATCACGTGTATCCGCCCCTGTTCAATCGCTATGAGCCCGGCATGGGCTTTGGCGCTCACGTGGACAATGCCGTGCGGCAGGTCCCCGGCACGCCGCACCGGTTGCGCACGGATGTTTCCGCAACCCTGTTCCTGAGCGCACCCCAGGACTACGAGGGCGGAGAACTCGTCATCGACGATCTGTATGGGGCGCACTCGGTCAAGCTTGCCGCCGGGGACCTGGTGGTGTATCCCGCCGCCAGTCTGCATCGCGTGCAGCCGGTGACCCGTGGTGTGCGGGAGGCGGCGTTCTTCTGGATCCAAAGCATGGTGCGCGACGAGCGTGCACGCACCCTGCTCTACGAGATGGATACGTCGATTCGCGAGCTCACCGCCCAGGGGGCCGATGCGTCCAGTCTGCTGCGCCTGACAGGCTGCTATCACAATCTGATCCGGCGCTGGGCGGAGCTCTGATCGCGTGGCCCTGACTGACGAGCAACTCAGCCGGGCCTATGCCGCGGAGGCCAGCCAGCTGCGCATGCTGCGCTTGCAGCAGTTGAGCTATCGGGAACTGCAGGAAATCCTCAGCGGTGACCCGGCGCAGGCGGCCGTGTGGATCAGGAGCGCGGCGGATTGCGGATTGGCCGCCGCACAGCTGCGCCTGGGGCGGATGCTGTTGGACGGGACGGGCGTCGTGACCGACGCGCGGGCTGCTCTGGCATGGTTTACCCGGGCGGCCGCTCAAGGCGATGCCGAGGCCATGAACATGGTGGGTCGCTGCCTGGAAAACGGCTGGGGCACGCCGGCCGATGCCTCGCGCGCGGCCGCGCAGTACCGGTTAGCGGCGCAGCGCGGTCACGACTGGGGTGAATACAATTTCGGCAATATGTTGTTCGACGGCCGCGGGGTAGCCTGCGATCGCAGGCTCGCCGTCTACTGGTATCGGCGCGCGGCCCGCCAGGGTCACAGCCGCGCGATGAATCTGCTGGGCCGCTGTCTGGAGGAAGGCTGGGGCTGCGGACGGAATCCTGCACACGCGGTGCTGTGGTATGAACGCGCCGCGAAAGCGGGATATTTTCGGGGCCAATTCAATTACGCCGCGGTGCTGGCACAGCACGGTCAATGCGCGGCTGCCGCGTCGTGGTATCTACAGGCTGCCGCGGGCGGCGACCACGCCATCCGATGTTCCATTGTCACGGCGCTGATCAACGCCACGGATCCGGCACTGGTCGCGGTGCGCGCCCGCATCGCCCGCCAGGTGACTGCAGCCCGCCAGCGGCGGGAATAGCCTCCCCTGGAACGCTCCTGAATCCCGCCGCAGCGCGGCTGTGATGGTACGGCACGGGTACCCGGCCTATGATGACCGCCACTTTGTCTCACAGGGGGATCATCATGCGTGCATCTTTGTTCGTGGCCGCAGCGCTCATGGCTGCGCCATTGTTCGGTACTGCGGCAGCGGCCGAGAAGATTCCGAAACCGATCGCGGCGGCAGTCGCAGACCCTTCGCGACCCAGTGCGGATACCGACCGGGACGCCGCGCGCAAGCCTGCGGAAATGCTGGCCTTCGCCGGCATAAAACCCGGCGAACAGATCGTCGAGCTGCTGCCCGGCGGCGGCTACTTTACCCGTGTACTCAGCCTCACCGTGGGTCCCAAGGGCCATATCTATGCGCTGGGGTTTCCGCCGCGGCCCCGGCGACCGGGCAGCAGTGCGCCGGCCATGGCCATGGCCATGGCATCGCCGCTGGAAGCCCTCGCCAAGGATCCGCATTACGGAAACATCAGCGTGCTGACGCTGGCGGCGCTGGACTCGGACCCGCCGGGCGTCCCCCAGGTGGATCTGGTGTGGACCTCGGATAACTACCACGACATGCACAATGGGCCTACCGCGAACATCGCGGCCTTCAACAAGCATGTGTTTTCTATCCTCAAACACCACGGCGTCTTCGTCGTCATTGACCACGTAGCCGCGGCGGGCAGCGGGACCAGTGACACCAGCACCATGCATCGGATTGATCCGGAAGCGGTCAAAACCGAAGTGGAAGCCGCAGGCTTCAGGCTGGCGGGCAGCAGCGACGCCGCACACAACCCGAATGATCCGCACACCGCCCCGGTGCGCGATGCCTCGGTCCGCGGTCACACGGATGAATTCGCACTGAAATTCATCAAGCCGTAGTGCAAAGATGGGGTCCGGGTCAGGTCGCCTGCCCGGGCCCTATCAGCCGGCAACCTGCGCCACGACATACAGGCAAACGGCCCCGGCGACTGTCGCGAAGGTGGTCAGCAGACGCGGATGGGCATGGTGGCTTTCGGGAAGCAGATCGCTGCCGCCGACGTACAGGAAAAATCCCGAGAACAGCGCCAGCACCGTAGCCAGCCCCTGAGTGGGTATGGTCAGCGCCATGCTGGTCAGGGCGCCCACCACAGGCGCCACCGCATCGACTACCAGCCATCTGAATGCGCCCCGACGATCACCCCCATTGCGCAACACCACGCTGACCGTATTCAGACCGTCAGAAAAATCGTGCGCCAGCACCGCCACCGCTACCGCAATGCCCACCGCACGACTGGCCTGGAAGGCGACACCGATGGCGAAACCGTCCAGGAAACTGTGGATCGAGAAGCTCGCCGCGGCCGCCCAGCCGCGTCGCGGATTGGTATGACCCCGCGGGTCACTGGAATGTCCGGGCAGCGAACGGTCCAGCAGCATGTACAGCAGGAAGCCCAGCCCCGCGATGGCCAGGATTACCCGCGGCGCCAGCACGGGCGGCGTTGCACTGGCGCCCCCCAGTTCCACGGCTTCCGGCAGCAGGTCGAAAAAGGCCACGCCGATGACCGCGCCGGCACTGAACGCCAGGACCAGGTGCAGTCGGTCGCGCATGGAGATCCCCACCCAGCCGCCGAGCATGGTGGCCACACAGGTGGCCGCAGCGATGGGAAGAATCAACAAGTTTTGCAAGGCGTCCGGCTCCAGGCAGCGCATGCGCGCCGGCCGCACATGCTACCAGTCCCGCCCGGCCTCAGGTCCGGTCAGAGTCCGCGATAGGCGACGAGTGGTGCGACGTCCGGCGCTCGCCCATAGAAGTCGATGAACATGGCCTGCGGATCGAGGCTGCGTCCCCGGGACAAGACCTTGTCGCGTAGCGTGTCGCCATTGCTCCGGCCCAGCCCGCCGCGGGCGGTAAACCACTGCCCCGCATCGCGGGCCAGAACTTCGCTCCAGATGTAGGCGTAGTAGCCGGCCGAGTAGCCGCCGGAAAACACGTGGGCAAAGTAACAGGTGTGATAGCGGGGCGGGACCAGCGCCGGGTCCATGCCATGGCGCGCGAGCACCTCTGCCTCGAACGCCTGCGGATCGGCGACCTGCTGTGCCTCCGGGAGGGCCAGTTCATGCCAGGCCTGATCGATCAGGGCGGCGGCCAGGTACTCAGTCGTGGCGTAACCCTGATCGAATGTCTGCGCCGCCAGCACCTTGCTACGCAGCGCCTCGGGCATGGGCTCCCCGCTTCGATAGTGGCGCGCGAAATTTGCCAGGACCTTTGGATCTCGCGCCCACATTTCGTTGAACTGTGAGGGAAATTCCACGAAGTCGCGTGGCACATTGGTTCCCTGCAGCAGCGGGTAGTGCACGTCCGACAGCATGCCATGCAGCGCGTGTCCAAACTCGTGGAACAGCGTCGTGACTTCCTCGAAAGTCAGCAGCGCGGGTTGTCCTGCCTGGGGCTTCGGGACGTTCAGATTGTTGACCACCACGGGTCTCAACCCCAACAGTCGCGCCTGGCGCACGAAATTGCTCATCCAGGCGCCGCCCTGCTTGGTCTCACGTGCAAAGTAGTCCGCCAGGAACAGCGCCAACGGCGTCCCGTCGACATCAAACACCTCGAACACCCGCACGTCAGGGTGGTAGACCGGTAGCTCCGGACGCTCTTTGAACGTCAGGCCATACAGCTCGTGCGCGGAATAGAACACACCGTCCTGCAGCACCCTGTTCAGCTCAAAATACGGCGCTACCTGTGCACGATCAAAATCGAATCGCACTTTGCGCAGCCGCTCGGCGTAGAACGGCCAGTCCCAGGCCTGCAGTCGGAACGGCTCGAAGCCTTCCACCCGGGCATGCGCCTCGATCAGTTGCTGCAGGTCCCTGGCATCCTCGCGGGCCCGCGCCAGGGCGGCCGGGACCAGGTCTGTCAGAATGCGCCGCACGGCAGCGGGGTTGCCTGCCGATTCGTCCTCCAGCTGATAGGCGGCATGATTGCCGTATCCCAGCAGCGCAGCGCGCTGCGCACGCAGCGCCACCAGCTGTTGGACGAGCAGGGTGTTGTCCGCCGCACCGCTGCGGCCGCGACCCGCAGAGGTCTTGAACAGACGCTCCCGCAAGGGGCGGTTCGACAGCTGTGCGAGCAGCGGCTGAACGGTCGTGTTGTGCAGGGTGATCAACCATTTGCCGACCAGCCCGCGTGCGGCGGCGGCCTGCGCGGCCGCGCCGATCTGTTCGGTGGCCAACCCCGCCAGCTCCGCGGCGCTGTCGACCACCACGGCGCCATCCGTGGTCGCCTTCAGCACATTCTGCTTGAACTGCGTGGTCAGGCTGGAAATCTGCGCGTTGATGGCCTTGAGGCGGGTTTTCTCGGCATCGCTCAGCCGCGCCCCGGCGCGCACGAACTGCGTGTGATACCGCCCCAGCAGCTGCACCGCCTCCGGTTCCAGCCCCAGTTCCGTGCGCCGCTCGTACAGGGCACTCACGCGTGCGAACAGCTTCGAATCAAGCAGGATCGCATCCTCGTGCGCCGCCAACTGCGGCGCGAGGGCGGACTCGAATTGCTGCATGACATCGTTGGTGTTGGCGGCGATCAGGTTAAAGAACACCGCCGTCGCCCGATCCAGCAACTCCCCGCTACGCTCCAGCGCCACAATGGTGTTGTCAAAGGAGGCGGCAGCCTCCTGACCCGTGATGACCGCCACCTCGCGCAGCTGCGCCCTCATTCCCTGCGTGAAGGCTTCCTGGTAGTGCTGGTTGTCGAGCCGATCAAATGGGGGGAGCTGGTACGGCAGAGTGCTGGGTTGCAGCAGGGGATTGGCTTGCATGAATCTCGTTGCGACCGGCGTGGGTCTTAAAAGTGCCGCCATTTTTACAGGCAGTAGCACCGCTGCCTAGCCGCATTCCTGGCCTATTGGCCGAGACTCCCGCAATTTGGCGTATTTCGCTACACTGCAAAACTCATTACACGGCGATTGCACCGCATTGAGGCAGCGCCCCTGCCTATGGACTTTACATTCATGAGTATCCAGAAAGACTCCGTCGTCACACTCCATTACACCCTCAAGGACGATGCCGGAGAAGTCATTGACAGCTCCGATGGCGGCGAACCTCTAGCCTACCTGCACGGTCATGGCAATCTGGTGGTAGGGCTCGAGCGTGAGCTGACGGGCAAGGTCGCCGGCGACAAGCTGAGTGTAAAAGTCACGCCCCAGGACGGCTATGGCGAGCGCGACGCAGCCATGGTCCAGCGCCTGCCACGCCGCCAGCTCAAGGGGATTGCGAAGCTCTATGTGGGCATGAAACTGCACGCGCAGACCCAGGAAGGTCCGCGCGAGGTCACCGTCACCCAGGTGTTGGGCGACACGGTCACCATCGATGCCAACCATCCGTTGGCGGGCAAGAACCTGAACTTCGACATCGAGATCACCGACGTGCGTGACGCCAGCAGCGAGGAACTGGAGCATGGCCATGTTCACGGTGATCACGGGCACCACCACTAGGGCGAGGCTCACCCCTGCGAGTCCTGCGCCCGGCCCTTCCATTGGCCGCCGCGTCCGATCTGGTACTGCCAGGCTGAATACACGGTGGCCCCGGCGTAGTAGGCCGCGGCGGCCGGCAAAGTCAGCGCCCACCATGCATTCAAGCCGTAGAAACGCACCATGGGCCGGTAGCACAGGCTCATGAGCGCCCAGGCGCAGGCTCCGCCCACGATGCCTGTCGGGCTGCCGCTGAACAACAGCACTGGAGGCAGCAGGTAGGTCGCCACCAGTCCCACGAGGGTGCCCAGCAGCAGCAGCCAGGAATGTCCCAGCTGATTGAAAGCGGTGCGTGAAATCATCCGACCGATCTCGGCCACGGAGCCATACGGGCGCAGGCTGCGCGCCCGCCGAGTGAGTCCCAGACAGACCCGCCCGCCCGCTCGTTTGATGGAGCGCGCCAGCGCGCAGTCATCGATGATCTGGGAGTGGATGGCTTCCAGGCCACCACTGCGCTCCAGGGCAGCCGGGCGTACCAGCATACAGCCACCCGCAGCGCCCGCAGTGGCCGCGCCGCGGCGGGCAATCCAGGCCGGCGGGTAGAGCTTCAGAAAAAAGAATACAAAGGCCGGGATCAGCCAGCGTTCAGCGGCGTTGCTCACGGTGAGCTGTACCATGAAGGAGAGTAGATCGGCGTCCAGCCGCTGGGCGTTGGCGACCAGCCGCGCGACATGATCCGGCTCGTGGTGAATGTCCGCGTCGGTGAACAACAGGTAGTCCGGTTGCCGCAAGGCCGCAGTCGCCACCCCGCGGGCCATGGCGCAGACCTTGCCGCTCCAGCCGGGCTCGGGTCCGGACCCCCGCAGCACTGTGACCCGCTCCACTGCCCCCGCCTGCGCAGCAACGGCCCCCACCACATCCGCGGTCCCATCGCTGCTGGCATCATCCACCACGACGATGTGCAGTTCGCCGGCGTAGTGCTGCGCCAGCAGTGACTGCACCGCCAGGCCCACCACCGATGCCTCATTGCGTGCGGGGATGACCGCCACCACCCGATCGGCCGCACCGGGCACCGCTGCGTCCGTGGACAGCAAGCGGCCAACGCGCCAAAAACCCCCGCGCGCCAGCATCAGGTACAGCCAGATCAGGACCGGCAGGAGCGCCAGGTACAGCATTCAGGAACCTGCGTGCCGGCGCTGCCGGCGCGCGGACTTATATAGCCGAGGCGCTGGACAGACCCCCCAGGGCCCCGGTGTCCGAAGCAGGCTCGCTCTGCGGGCTGGTCTCATCGGGGCGCATTTTCAGGAACAGCAGCGCGAAGGCGGCAACCAGCGACCCCATCGCCATCACAGTGGCCACGACGGGCACGGGATGACCGGCCTGGAACAGCAGACCCGCCACCCAGGGCGCAAGGGCCGCGCCACCGCGACCGACGCCGATTGCCCAACCGGTACCGAACGCGCGCACGTGGGTGGGAAATGCGCGCGCGAAAATCGCATACATGCCGACGATGCCGGCATTACCGAAGAACCCCGCACCGGCGCACAGCAGCGCCAGCCGATTGAGGTTCGCCGGGCTGTGACCAAAAAGGATCACGCCGACCGTGGCCAGGACCATGGTCACGATGGTGAGGGGCTTCAGCGGCAGTTTCTGTGTGAGCACACCAAACAAAGCCCCGCCCGCCGCCCCCCCGACATTCGCCCAGGTCAGCACGCCCGCGGCGGAAGAATCCGGGAAACCCATGGTATGGATGATGTTGGGCACCCATTTGAGGATGAAATAGAACGTGGTGACATGGAAGAAGTACGCGAGCGTGAGAATGACCGTGGTGCCAAGGAGCGCGGGCGCAAAGATGTCCGCAATGGAGCCCTTCGCGACATTGAGCACCTGCGGTGGCAGGCTGTCGATGGCCGCATATCCCATGCGCTTCATGGCGCGATTGATCTTGGTCAGCGCGCCAGCGGGCTGTTTGCGCGCCAGCCAGTGAACCGATTCGGGTACCAGGAACCACACCAGCGGAATCAGCGTAGCGGTGAACGCCGCGCCAAAATAGAACACCGAACGCCAGTCGTAGGTTTTCAACAGCTGACTGACGATGACGCCCCCGAAAACCGCGCCAAGGGGGTAACCGATGGACATGAAGGACACGCACGCGTCGCGACGCCGGGCATTGGCAAACTCTGCCGTGATGGCATTCACAGAGGCCAGTACGCCGCCGATTCCCAGTCCGGTCACCACCCGCCAAACCGACAGGTCATAGACCCCGACCGCATGGGTTGCCATGAGCATGCCCACCGTCATCAGGATCAGGCAGCCCAGCACGGTCGGGCGGCGGCCGATACGGTCGGCGACGCCCCCCAGGACGACGGAGCCCACCGCCATGCCGATCAGTTCCATTGACAGCACCGCGCCCAGCACCGCCTTCGTGATGTGCCATTCTCTGAGAATCCCGTTAGAGGCGAAGCTGATGGACATCACATCGAATCCGTCCAGGGCGTTCAGACCCACCGCGATGAACACCACGATGATCTGCAACACGCCCATGGGCGATCTGAGGATGGTTTGACGCGGGTCGGTATTGTTCATGGACGGGTCCCTTGGCCATTCCAGGCCTTTCCGGTGTCATCGTCAGCGGCGCAGATTATCACGGGTACCAGCACCGCAGCCGGTTGACGAGACAAAGGCCCTATGATGCGGAATCCTGCAGCTGCAGGCGGCTGAACAGCCGGGTCATGGCCTGTACCCGTCCAAGGTAGGCCGCCACATCCTGATCGCCGCAGTGCTCCCCGGGGGCGGTACGCAGGCCGCGGCGCACATACCCCGCCGCCGCCCCCGCGCCGCACAGATGGATCACCGTAGCCAACTGCTGGCGTTGCTGCAACGTCACATGGCTGCGGCGATACCGTGCCAGCAGGTCATCGGTATTGGCCGTCAGATACGCCGATACCAGTTCCACGGCATGGCTGGGAATCACCCGGAAATACAGATCGTTCATCCAGCAGGCATGGATATCGTTCCAAGCCCCCTCGCGCACCACATGGTGGTCATGGATGCAAAGATGCCGCGCCGCGGCGAAGGTGCCGTCAGTGATCTGGTACATCCCTACTGCGCTGGAAGCGGGTCGGTACAGCTCGAAGAAATGCGGCCGCCAGGACCAGCGCCAGTAGGTGCGCGCCACCGGATTGCCGGAGGCCTCCACCTGCGCCAGAGCAGCCAGGAACGGCGCGGTCGTCACCGCCGTGGCATGTTCCCGAAAGATCGGGCCATAACGCCGCCAGGTCTCCTCGGGCATTTTGTTAAGTGCACCGCTGACCGGAAAGAAGAGCTCCGTTGGCTTGCGCAGGACCTGGTAGACGCCATTGACGACCAGCGCCGCCCCTGCCAGGACGATGAGCCCGATCAGCAGCTGCAACAGCCCGGGCGCGCGGCGCACTGCCCGCCAGAGCCGCACCCGCCCCGCCCTCGCGTGACGCTTGGTGAGCGGACGGGCGCGGCGGGTTTTCGCTTGCGCAGTGCGGGCCAATGTCAGACCGGAAACCGGGCCGGATTAGCGATCGTGCTGCTCCTCCGGGGCGCGCCGCTCCGGCTCGTGTTCACCTTGCGCACGTGGTGCCTTCTCATGCGCACTCTTGGGATGCGGTGCCTGCTGGTGCGGCTGGCCGCCCGGGCCACGCGTCGCCGCAGCACCATGCTGCGGTGGGGCACCGTCCTCACGCACCTGGGATCGGTTGGCGGGTTCAGCACGCATAGCCGGGCCGCGCACTTCGGGCGCGGCGGCATGATGATTGACCGCCCCGTGATTGACCGCGCCAGGACCCGCATGGGCAAAGTCGCCCGCGCGTTGCGTGGTCAGGATCTGCGGGTGGCCCCCATTCTGCCCCCGGTGCATGGCGGGCATGCTTGCCGCACGCTGCTGCTGTTGTCGCTGCAGGGCGGTGGGGCCGGCGTGATGTGCGCTCATCGCCCTGCGTTCGGCCTGAGTGGGTTGCCGCTGCACGCCACCCGCGCCGCCATTGAAACTCACATGCGACACCGTCACTTGTCGCACCGGCGTGTTGTAGACATTGACGATGTTCACATGTCCGAAGTTCGCCACCGAGCGGTTGTAGAAGAATGCACCACCATGCCAATAACCGCCCTGGTAGCCCTGACCGGTATAACCGAAGCCGTAGTTGACGCCACCGTAGAAGCCAACCTGGGGACCCCAATATCCCTGGTTCCAGACATACAGTCCGTCGTTCCAGCCCCAGTAACCCGGCGTCCACAACATATCACTGGCGGGCGGCTCCACCCAGGTGCCGGGCACCCAGTAGTAATCCATGCCATCCCAAGCCCAGTAGCCCGGAGTCCACAGATAGCCGGGTGCCGGCAGTGGCGGTTGTACATAGACGGGAAGTTCCGGGGGCGCAATATTCACGGAGACCCCGATGCCGAAAGCCGCCTGCGACAGCGTCGGTGCGCAGCACAGCAGCAGGGCCGGAATCAAGGCAAGAATTTTTGCGTAACGCATCGTGCACCTCATAGATTTGTAAACATACTAACGTGACCGCCTCACGATTGTTTACATTGTCCCCGGCCGGCGACAGCGCCGGGGAGGTGCACGGGATGTTGGGACTGTCCGCCAATATCAGCCTGCTTTTCAGGGAATTGCCGCTGCTTGAGCGCTTCGCGGCCGCGCGCGCGGCCGGATTTCCGACAGTGGAAATCCAGGTTCCCTACGAGCATTCGGCTGTCGCGCTGACAAACGCGGCACGCGCGGCTGGAACGCAGGTGATCCTGATCAACGCTCCGCTGGGAGCGGATGCGCGCACTTTCGGTACCGCGAGCCTGCCGGATCGCGCGGCGTTGTTCCGCTCCGAACTGGAACGCGCTGCCGAATACGCACAGGCTCTGGGGACCACACAGGTCAATGTACTGGCCGGCCGCACGACCGCTGCGGACCAGCCGCAGGCGTTACTGCAACTGGCGGACAATCTCGCACTGGCTGCCCAGATTCTCGGCCGCGTGGGCGCGCGGCCCCTGCTCGAAGTGATCAATCCCGTCAACGCGCCCGGCTACTGCGTGCCGGATTTCGAATTGGCCGCGCAGATCCTCGACCGCACCGATCCTCGGGTGGGCCTGCAATTTGACATCTATCACGCAGCCATGCTGGGACTGGATCCTGCACAGGCATTCACGCGCCACTTGCCGCGCATCCGTCATGTGCAGTTCGCGGACAACCCGGGACGGCATGAGCCGGGCACCGGCGGCCTGGACTTCAATGGGATATTCGACACGATTCGCGCCAGCGGGTACGCGGGCTGGGTGGGCGCCGAATATCACCCGACTGCTGGAACGCTGGCGGGTCTGGGCTGGATGCGCGAATGGGGTTGGCGAATCGCCGGCGGCCGCGACTCTCAATGATGGTAGAAGATATGTGGCGGCTCATCCTCCACGTCCGCCAGATCGGGTGCCGCCACCCCTTCGCTGAAATCCACACGGCGATACTTGCCTGAAACGAACAGCAGCGGTTGATGCGGTGTGATGCCTTTGTGCATGCAGATCACCTCGCCGAGGATCACATAGTGATCGCCGGCTTCAGTGATACTGCGGGTACGGCAGCCGATGGATGCCAGGGCGCCTTCCAGCCGCGGACCCGCCATACTCTCGACGAACCGGAACGGCGGCAGTGCCGAGTCCTTCCAACCACCCGCAAAATATGTCGAGAGGGCCTGTTGGTCCTGGCGCAGAATGTTGATGGTAAAGCGGGTCAGGCCCGGCAGATCCTGCGCAATGCGTGCTTTGCGGGACGGACAGAACAGCATCAACAAAGGATCCAGGGATACCGAGGTCACTGAATTGGCGGTCATTGCATGCACCTGCCCGTGAACCTCCGCAACAATGATCGTCACGCCCGTTGCGTACAAGCCGACGACCTCGCGGAATTCCTTGGGTTCCAAACTCATTATCCTGAGGATCCTAAGGTCCTGCCTGAGGGCGATCCGTCCGACCGGCATGGCTACCCGGTGCTGAGCCCCGGTTCGGACGGGGTGATTGTAGCGGCAATGCAAGGATGCTTCCGGGGGACTTGCCGACCCGAACCCAGATCCGGCCGGGCTGTTGATACACCACCGGATCCGAAGCGCGGCAGGCGCCGCATGTCGCACGCACACCGAGCTCTCCCAGGGTGGGATTGTGCGGGCGCAGGCTATCGGGTACCGAGACGCGTGCCACAATCGTCGCCAGAAATTGACTCAGGTCGGTCGCCGCGGTGCTCACCTGCTCGTCCAGCGGGCCATCCATGACGAAACGCGCCCGGCTGCGGCGCGGCATGGCGCTGTCCGCGAGCAGGGACCGCCCGAAGTACTGCACCTGGGTGGTCGTTCGGGTTTCATGCGTCGTCGCGATCGCCCGTACCGTGGTCAGGTCCATCGTCGCATGGAATTCCACCCTGCCCCCCAGGTCCACCAGCTCGTCACGCACCACCGCGACAACGGCATCCTGTCCCACCAGGGTCTGCAGCTGGCTATCGCTTTCCGGCTCTGAGCTGCTCACAACCAGGGTCCGCCAGGGCCAGTTCGCCGCGACATGGGACAGCTGCATCAACAGCGCCTGGCTGAAGCCACGGTCTGCTTCCGAAGTACGCCAGGGGGCCGGCAGCGGCACGCGGCGCGCCTCGCCATCGCGGCGGATGACAGGTGCAGCAATCCAGTGCCCCAGCTGCAGATGCACCAGCAGCAATGGGCCCTCGGGCGGCTGCAGCAGCAGAATTGGCCGCAGATCCGGCGAAAGTTCCGTGGCGGGCCCCTGGCTGGCAGCCTGCACGGGGCAGGCGAGCAAGCTGGCGATGCCCGCCACCATCCCGGCACCCACCGCGGTACCGGCCTGTCGCATCAGGCGTTGCAGCAAAAACGTAATGCAGGGCCAGCATTTCACGCGCCATTGTAATATGCGACGCCCGCTCGAAGGGTCCAGAAGAGGTCATGGCAATGCAGATTTCCGAATTGTTCGCGGTGCGTGGTTACGGCGTGGTGGTCACAGGAGGCGCCAGTGGCCTCGGTCTCGCGTACGCCGAAGCGCTGGCGGAAAACGGTGCACGGGTCACCATCCTGGATCTGGATGCCGCCCAGATCGCCGTACACACGGCGCGCCTGAGTGCAGCCGGGCATGACGTGCGCGGTGCCACGGTGAATGTCACGGATCACCCCGCCCTGGATGCGGCCATTGATGAGGCGGCCAGACTCTATGGTCGCCTCGATGTGGTCTTCGCCAATGCCGGCGTGGATTCCGGGGTCGGCTTTGTCGATGGCTGGGTGGGCAGCGATCGCAAGCGCGTGCCCGAGGGCGCTCTGGAGAACTACACCGACGAGCGCTGGAACCGCGTCATCGATGTCAATCTCAACGGCGTGTTCGCCACGATGCGCGCCGCGGCCCGGCACATGCGCCCGCGGCGCTCGGGCAGAATCATCGTCACGACCTCACTTGCCGCCACCAAGGTTGAACCGGCCATCGGCTCCGCCTACATGGCGGC
Organism: Steroidobacteraceae bacterium; assembly: GCA_036489445.1. GTDB lineage: Bacteria > Pseudomonadota > Gammaproteobacteria > Steroidobacterales > Steroidobacteraceae > DAIDKA01. Next base: position 28,586 of record DASXFV010000091.1, read on the forward strand.
CAAGGCTGGCGCCTTCCATCTCACGCAGTCCGTGGCGCTGGAACTTGCCGCCTATGGCATCACCGTCAATGCCATCGCGCCGGGGTTCATTGTCACCAATATCGGCGGCGGTCATGCCAAGCGGCCGGAAACCCAGGCGATCGTCGGCAAGTTCATCCCCATGCACCGGGTGGGATTTCCCGATGATCTGAAGGGATTGGCACTGTTCCTCGCCTCCCCCGGTTCCTCCTACATCACCGGTCAGCAGATCACAATCGACGGCGGCTGGGGACTGGGCTTCGCGGACTGACGGGCGTCTCACATGAAAAGCAGCGCCGGCTGTTCCAGCCCCTCGCGCAGAGTCTGGATCAAGCCGGCGGCATCAAAGCCATCGATGAACCGATGATCGAAACTTGAGGACAGGTTCATCATCCGACGGATGCAGATGACGCCACCATGCACCACCGGCCGCTCCACGGCGCGATTGACGCCGATGATGGCGAGCTCCGGCTGATTGATGATCGGCGTGGAGGCGATGCCTCCGAGCTTCCCCAGGCTGGTCACGGTGATGGTGGAGCCGCTGAGCTCCTGCGGCCGTGCGCGACCGTCGCGCGCCGCCGAACTCAGACGACGAATCTCGGCGGCGATTTCCTGTAGCGACAGATGCTGCGCATCCTTGATCACGGGCACCTTCAGTCCCTGTGGGGTCTGCACTGCGATGCCCAGGTGCACAGCCGCGTATTGCAGCAGCATCTGTCGCGAGGCATCGAAGTGCGCATTGCATTGTGGATGACGGGCGAGCGCGCGGATCAACCCCCGCACAATGAAAGGCAGATAAGTCAGCGCTGCGGTGCCAGCCTCTGCGGTGACATTGAGCTTTGCGCGCAGCGACTCCAGCGCCGTGACATCCACCTCCTCCACATAGGAGAAGTGCGGGATGTTGCGGGCACTGGCGGTGACCTGCTCGGCGATCAGCCGGCGCAGGCCCGTCACCGGAATCTCCTGCACCTCGGGCATTGAGTCTGTCGCCGGCCGCGCACCCCCGGCGCTGGACCCCAGTTGCGCTTCCAGGTCCTGTAGAACGATGCGCCCGTGCGGACCCGTGCCGGGGATGGTCGTCAGATCGATGCCCGCCTCGCGGGCGCGGCGCCGGATGGCGGGGGATGTGGCCACCCGGCGCGGCACCGCCTCATCCGAGTGCGGCTTGGGTGGCGGGGGTGCGGCACTGTCGGTCTCAAACACCGCCAGCTCGGCGCCCACCGCCACGCGCTGCCCTGGTGTGCCGGTGGTGCTCAGGACGCGTCCAGCAACCGGGGCGGGCACCTCAATGGTCGCCTTCTGCGTCAGCACCTCCACCAGCGGCTCATCCTCCTTGACTTCCTCACCCGCAGCCACCCGCCAGGCGAGGATTTCCGCATCGACTGCGCCCTCTCCCAGATCCGGAAGCTTGAACACATAGCGGCTCATGCGCCCTCCATCACCCGCGCAATCGCGGCCGCGATACGCTTCGGCCCCGGGAAGTACTCCCATTCAAATGCGTGCGGGTACGGCGTGTCCCACCCCGTCACGCGCTCGATCGGCGCCAGCAGATTCCAGAAGCACGCCTCCTGGACGGTGGCGGACAGCTCTGCCCCGAAGCCGCTGAATCGCGTGGCTTCGTGCACGATGACGCAGCGGCCGGTGCGATTCACCGATCCGCACAATGTCGCGGTGTCCAGCGGCGAGAGCGTACGCAGGTCGATGATCTCGGCATCCACACCGCTGCGGGCCACCGCCGCCTGCGCCACATGCACCATCGTGCCGTAGGCCACGACGCTCACCTGGGTGCCGGATCGGACGATTTCAGCGCGGGACAACGGAACGCCATAGTGGCCCGCCGGGACATCCCCCCGGGGATGCGTACTCCAGGGCACCGCGGCCTTGGCCGGTTCCCCGTCAAAGGGGCCGCTGTAGATCCGCTTGGGCTCGAAAAAGATTGCCATAGCCGGGACCGCGGGCGGCGAAACTGCGCTGTTCGCCCCCGGCAAAGCCCTGAAAACTGGAGATCGCCCACTGGTTGTTGACGATGTTGAGAATCACCGGCGCCCGGTACACTGCCGCGAAAGTCATGGCATGGTGGAAATCCGCTTCCGCGCTGCTGCCCTCACCAATCCAGGCCGCAGCGATGCGATCCTCGCCCTTGAGGGCCGCGGCCATCGCCCAGCCCACGGCCTGCGGATACTGGGTGGCGAGATTTCCGGAAATGGAGAAGATGTTGCCCGCTGCCCAGTGATACATGACGGGCATCTGGCGGCCCTTGCACATGTCACGGGTGTTCGACAGGCACTGGCACATCAGCTCGACAATGCTGTGGCCGCGCGCCACATGCAGTCCCTGATTGCGATAGGCCGGAAACAGCATGTCATCCGGGCGCAGCGCCATCGGCTGGGCCACGCAGACCGCCTCCTCGCCCAGGCAGCGCACATAGAAGGAAATCCTGCCTTGCCGCTGGATGTTCTGCATGCGCTGGTCGAACAGCCGCGTCAGCAGCATGTGCCGCAGGCCGACCTGCAGTTCCGCAGGCTCCAGGTGCGGGTTCCACGGACCCACGGCCAGGTGGCTCTCATTCAGCACCCGGACCATGCCGGTTGCGAGACTCTCGGTATGGGTCAGCGCCGCTGTGACATCAGGTCGCGCCAATGCGCCGGCTGGGGAGATCTGCAGATAGCTGAAGTCAGGTCTCTGACCCGGCCGTGCCGGAGGATGCGGGACATGCAATCGCGATATCCCGCTCATGGCTTACACCGGGGTGAGCCATCCGAACCGGTCCGGCACCACCCCGCGTTGCACCTCGACCAGCGCCGCGCGCAATGCCTGCGTCACGGGCCCGACGCCCCCATCCGCGACGCGCACCTCGCGCTCCTGCCAGATCAGGGTGCCGACTCCTGCCAGCACGGCTGCCGTACCGGACAAGGCAGCTTCGCCCGTCGTGGCCCATTCCAAGGTCTCTGCCACGGTGACGATGCGCTCCTGCACCGTGTAGCCCATATCCCGAGCCATGGTGAGCAGCGAATCACGCGTGACACCATGCAGAAAGGTGGAGTCCAGGCTGCGCGTCAGGATCTGCCGATCACGCAGCAGCAGAAAGTTGGCGGCTCCGGTCTCCTGTACCTCTCCGTTCGGGCAGAACAGCACCTGATCAGCCTTGTGCTGGCGCCGCGCCGCCAGTGTCGGCCCGAGGGCCGCCGCATAATTACCGCCGGTCTTGACCACTCCCAGGTGTGGTGCTGACCGCAGCGCCGGTTCCATGAGAATACGCAGCGGCTTGATGCCACCGGCAAAGTAGTCCCAGACGGGGCTTGCCATCACCACCAGCGTCGCCTGGTCGGCCGGCGTCGCCGCCGCGCCGATATTAGGCGTCGTGCCGAACAGCAGCGGGCGCAGGTACAGGGAGCCCGGGGACTCGGGCACCTCGCCACGGCTGCGATCCACCAGCGCCAGCACCATGCTGCGTACCAGGTTCGCCTCCGGCTCGGGCAGCACCAACAGGCGCGCACTCTGTCGCAGCCTTTCTATATGGCGATCCATGCGGAAGAGATGGATGCCCCCATCGGTGCGCCGATACGCCTTGAAGCCCTCGAAGCACGAGCTGCAGTAGTGCAGCGCATGCGCGGCCGGATGCAGCGACAGGGCGCTGGTGGGCTTAAGCTCAAACGCAGACCAAGCGCCGCCCTGATAGGTGGCGACGGCCATCAGGTCCGTAAACACGCTGCCAAACGGCGCGGTACGTGGATCAGGCTTGCTCATGAGGGAATTATAGGGGAATAGCGTGCCGATTGGCCGTTACCGCCCCCCAGATCGTTCGCTTCTGCCACCGAATCGCTGTCGTATGGCAAAAAGCCCCCGGCCTGGCGCGTCCACAAGGTCTCGTAGAGACCACCGGCGGCCAGCAGTTGCGCGTGCGAACCATCCTCCACAATGCGCCCGCCATCGAACACCAGAATCCGCTCCAGATGCGCGATGGTGGATAGCCGGTGTGCGACAACCAGTACGGTGCGACCGCGCATCAGATCACTCAGGGTTTCCTGGATGCGCTGTTCAGTCACGGAGTCCAGACTGGAGGTCGCCTCATCCAGGATCAGAATCGGGGCATCCTTCAGCACGACCCGGGCAATGGCGATCCTTTGACGTTGACCGCCGGAGAGCTTGATGCCGCGCTCGCCCACCAACGCCGCATACCCTCCCGGCACGTGCTGGATGAACTCATGCGCATGCGCCTTGCGGGCGGCCTCCACCACCTCCTCATCGCTCGCGCCCTGGCGTCCGTAGCGGATGTTGTCCATCAGACTGCGGTGAAACAGGCTGGGATCCTGCGGAATGAGCCCCAGGTGAGCATGCAGCGATTCCTGGGTGATCTGCCGGATATCGGTACCATCGATCATCACGCGGCCGGATTGGGGCTCGTACAGGCGCAGAATGAGGCTGACAAAGGTGGACTTGCCAGAGCCGGAGTAACCCACCAGCCCCACCCGCTGGCCCGGCGGTATCCGCACCGACAGATCATGGAATACGGTGGCCCCGCCCTGGTAGGCGAATTTCACATGCTGCAGCTCGATCGCACCCCGCGTGATATGGGCCGGCAGCGCCCCGGGCAAGTCAACGATCTCGTGCGGCCGGATGATGGTGTGCACACCATTGGTCACATTGCCGATGTACTCAAAAAAATCCAGGAACCGGCGGCTCAGATTGCGGGCCTCGTTGATGATGAGCAGCGCGGTGGCCACCGCCATCACGAATTCGGCGACCGTGATGACGCCGCGACTCCACAGCGAGAGGGCATAGACCAGCGTGCCGATCTTCAGAATCAGCGCTGCGGTGAACTGGAACCAGCGCACGCGCTCGGAGTAATGATTGGAACGCTGGATGGTGACCAGCTCGTGTTGCAGCTGCCGCTGCAGATAGCCGCGCTCAAAGCGCAGTCGTGCAAACAGGCGCGTGTTGGTGAGGTTGGTGACGGCATCGACAACCTTGCCGGTCGTGTCACTGCGCGCAGCCGCCGCGGTCACGGCGAACGGTCGCGCACGCATCGCCAGCATCCATGACAGACCGACGAAGCACACCGCCCAGGCGCCGACGAACAGGGCAAGTCCGGGAGATGCGGAGCGGAGCACAACGGTGGCGACGGCAAACACGATCGCCATGGGCCAGAAATCGAAAATCACCGCCCACACGGTCTGGGACACGCCCAGCGATGTCTCGCTGATCCGGTGAGCCAGGGCACCGGCGAAGTCATTGTGCAGATAGCGATGCGAGTGGTGCTGCAGATAGGCGTACAACGCCCGGGTGACCGCGTGCCGCTGTCGCGGGCCGACGGTGACCTGGCAATACCCACCGGCGCGACTGGCAATCACCTCGACCACCGCCAGACCGACGAACAGCATCAAGGGGTGCAGCAAAGGGCCGGTCAGCATCGGACCCGAGGCGTGGCCGGCGTTGACGGCGCGGATGATACGCGCCATGGCGTACGGAATCAGGATGCTGCAGGTGGAATTGACGGTCTCAAAAAAGACCATCCCCAGGTACCACCAGCGGAACTCCCCGAAAAAAAAGGCGATGAACCGGAGGGGTGTCGCAGGCAGAGCCGGGGCATCAGGCGCGCGGGAAAATGGAGGTGCAACCGTCATGACATTGCCCCTAGTGTAGTGCAACGCGTCATGATGGGCAGCCGAGCGCTGGCAACGGTCTTTTGACCCGGCCCGGACCGCCGAGTCCACCCGGCAAACCTCAGCTTCAGCCTGCCGCGTCCAGCACAGCGGTGGCCCGCTGCAGCTGATCATTGTAGAGGAGCAACGCGGCCGCGGTGCGCCGCGCGTAGTCCTCGGCCGTCTGCCACTGTCCCTGCTCGATCGCCTCGCGCACGCCAGGCAGCGTCTTGGCTCCATAGCCCGTGAACAGTCCCGGCGCATAGATCAAATGGGTATACCAGCTGCGCCCTGGCAACCCGCGCGGATCCGTCAGGGACTGCTCCAGGCCCCGCAGCAGCGCATTGACGGACTGCGCGCGCGCCTTGGAAATCGGGGCATCCGTGGCAAGCTGCGCCGCGTAGGCCGCGTCAAACGCCCGCGCCGATGCCGTCAACTGCAGCACCGCATTGTCCAACGGGGCAAGATCCAGGTAGGGAACCGGCGGCTGCCCCTTTGGGGCCAGCAGCGGACGCTGCGGATCACTGGCAATCTCAAACAGACGCGAGGCAATCAGGGAATCCAGGTCCGCAGCGTATTTGCGCCGCGCATCCGCGAGCGTGTGCAGTTGACGGACATAGCCGTCAATTCGCTGCGCGACGCTGCCTGCCTGCTGCGGCAGCAGCAGCGCATCGGCCACGCGTAGCATCAAGCGGCCATTGGTCTGGGCCAGCGCGACGCCGTATCTGAAGTCCGGATCGCCAAAGCGCACATAGTGATCGAATGTGTCGTAGCGGGAGTGATAGACCCCGGCCTGATCCGCCTCACCGCCGTACTCCACCGACAGTGTGGTGATCCCCAGATGCTGCAGAAAGGGGGTGAAGTCCGACCCGGATCCCAAAGCTTCCAGCAGCAGATCGCCGCCCCCGGCGGCGGCATCCACCGCGGCACGCGCGTCGGCGTCACCCCCGCCATTCAGGGCCTCGGTGAGGGTTCGTGCGCGCAGGCGGGCCTGCACGCTGACTCCGGCCTCCGGGTCCGTGACCGCGGCAGCCACCTGGTTCAGCAGATGCTGCAGCGAGTCGCTGCCCCCTGCGCCCAGAAAGCCGCGCGAGTTCTCATCGGAATTCAGATACAGCACCGCCTTGGCCTGCAGCTCCTGTGCATGAGTCTCCGCCCACTCTGTGGAGCCCAGCAGACCCGGCTCCTCGCCATCCCAGCTCGCATACACCAGGGTGCGCCGGGGTCGCCAGCCGGTTTTCAGCAGGCCGCCGATCGCACGTGCCTCGGCAAGCTCGGCGACGGCTCCGGCCAGCGGATCCCACGCGCCTTCCACCCAGCCATCGTGATGGTTGCCCCGGATCACCCACTCATCCGGGAAGTCCGCGCCCTTGATGGTGGCAATGACATCGTAGATCGGCTTCAGGCTCCAGTCCGATTTCACGAGCAGGTGGACTTGCGCCCTGCCCGGACCCACGTGATAGGTGATCGGCAGCGAGCCGCGCCAGGCGGCCGGTGCCACCGGGCCATCGAGGGCTGCGAGTATGGGCTGCGCATCCGCCCAGGAGATCGGCAGCACCGGGATCTTCATCAGCGTGGGGGCGTCCTTGATCGGCAGGCGCGTCGCCGTGGCGGTCGCGCCCACACCAGGGGTCAGGGGATCGCCCGGGAAAATGGGTATATCCGCGACCGAGCCACGTTGGATGCCATGCGCCGGGCGCCAACCGCCTTGGGGATAGGCGTCGCCGGCGGCATAGCCATCCTCATGGGGATCTGAATACAACAGGCAGCCAACGGCACCCTGTGCGGCTGCCAGTTTGACCTTAAGGCCGCGCCAGCCGTTGCCATACCGTGCCAGCACGATCTTGCCGCTCACACTGATTCCGCGCCGCGCCAACTCCTGATAATCCGCGTCCATGCCGAAGTTCACATAAACGACAGCGGCCGTGACGTCACCGTCGGCACCGTAGACGTTGTATGCCGGCAGGGCTCCGGGGACTGCGCTGCCCGGATCGCCGGGAATCGGCGGCTCGATGAGCTGCGCGACATGGTGCGCGGAACCCAGCAACTCCACCCGCTCGGCCACTGGCGTCGGGTACAGCACCCGGAAGGTTTCAATGCGTGCGTCCCAGCCCCAGGACGCGAGCATGGCGCGGATCTTTTCCGCATTGCGACGGTCATGCGGCGAGCCGACGTTATTGGGCGCAGCAGCCAGATCCCGCAGCCAGGTTCGCAGGTCCGCAGCATCAATGCCCGCATCCAGTTGCTTTTCCACCGCCAACTCAGCGCTGCTGCCAGCCGCATCAAAGCCGATCAGTGCGTCGGCTGATATCGCCATCGCGGGCGCCAGCCACCCGCACACCAGGAGGGCCCCGAACGCTGCATGGCGGGCAGTGTTCATCTCAATCAATGAGCCGCTGCGACAGATAGACGAACTCCAGCGCCAGGCGTCGGGCGCGTTCACGCAGATCTGCCGCCGCCGAATGTCCCCCCGCGGTGTTCTCGTAATACAGGAACGGCATGTGCAGCGAGGCCAGCTTGGCCGCGTACTTGCGCGCATGCCCTGGGTGCACGCGATCATCCTTGGTGGAGGTCAGGATGAAGACTTCCGGATAATCCTTGCGGAAATGCAGATTGTGGTACGGCGACATCCTTTCCAGCCAGGCGCGCTCCTGCGGCAGCTGCGGGGAACCGTACTCGTCCACCCAGGATGCACCGGCCAGCAATTTGTCAAAGCGCAGCATGTCGAGCAGCGGCACCTGCACGACTGCGGCGCGAAACAGCTCCGGTCGCTGGGTCAGCATGACGCCCATGAGCAGGCCGCCATTGGATCCGCCCTCGATACCCAAGCGCCGGCTCGAAGTGATGCCGCGCGCAATCAACTCCTCGGCCACGGCGATGAAGTCGTCATAGACCACCTGCCGCCGGGTCTTCAGTCCGGCTTCGTGCCAGGCCGGACCAAACTCGCCCCCGCCGCGAACATTGGCCAGCACATAGACTCCCCCGCGCTCCAGCCACAGTTTCCCGGTCGTGCCCAGATAGCTGGGCAGCAGGGACACATCGAATCCGCCATAGCCGTATAACAGGGTCGGTGCGCCGGCGTGGGCCACGAACCCCTTGGGGAACACCACAAAGAACGGCACCTGGGTTCCGTCCCTGGAAGTGGCCGTGAGCTGTTCAACCGTGCACCCCTCGGCGGCAAACTTCTGCGCCAGGCTTTTCACCGGGCCCGTCTGCCCGCTATGCACCGCGACCTGGTACAGCGTGGCGGGCTGCAGGAAGTTCTCATAGGTGACAAAGGCAGTGTCGCTGTGCGGGTCGGCGGTGGCAATTCCCACCGAGCCGTTCCCGGGTAAGGCGATATCCGTTGACGTCCAGACCCCGTCCGCAAATACCAGGCGCAACAACCGGCCCTTGACGTTGGAATAAAGCGCCACGAGCACGCCACTGTGGGTGACGGCGACCTGTTCGATCGAGTCTCGAGGTCCCGGGACCAGCACCGTGCGGATGGGCGGGTCCGGCGAAGTCACGGCCGACAGGGGCATGGACAGCAGCGAACCGGTCCGATAGGACTGCCCGGCGATCTGCCAATCCTGACGGATCCGGAACAGTAATTCGCCATCGCTGATGCCCTGCAGTTCCACCTTGGGCGGCACGGTCATGGGTTCGACCCTGGGCTCGACGCCGCCGTCATTCACCCGCAGGTAGTCGGTGCTGAAGAACGTCCGCAGGCGGGCGATGACCAGCAGTGACTCGCCCCGCGCACCCTCCAGGCGACCCGGACTGACCAGCACGTCCTGGGCATCACCCCGATAGATCTCGCGCGCCTGGTGCAGCGGCTGACCCCGGCGCCACTCGCGCACGATGTACGGGTAACCGGACTGCGTGAGTGAATCATCCCCAAAGTCCGTGGCGACCAGCAAGGTGTCCGCATCCTGCCACGTGACATCGGACTTGGCTTTCGGCAGCACGAAACCGTCGGGTACGAAGCTGCAGGTGCGCTGGTCGAACTCGCGCACGACCTTGGCATCCTCCCCACCATCGGACAGGTTGATCAGGCAGCGCGGACCATTGTCAGCCTGGCATTCGACACCTTGATACACCCAGTTGCGCCCCTCCGCCGCGGCCAGCGCGTCCAGATCCAGCAGCGTCTCCCATGCGGGCGTCGCGGTTTCGTATGAAGCCAGAGGGGTACGGCGCCACAACCCGCGGATATGCTCCTGGTCCTGCCAGAAATTGTAGACCTGGCCGCCGCGCAGGGCGCCGTAGGGAATGCGGCTGCGGTCCTCCAATATGGCCAATGAATCACGGTACGCCGGCGCGTAGCGCGCGTCGGCAGTAAGACGTTGCAAGGAGCGTTCATTCTCCCGCTGCACCCACTCCAGCGCGCGCGCGCCGGTGATGTCCTCCAACCATAGGAAGGGATCGGGCAGCGCGGCAGCGATAGGCTCGGGACTCACCAGATATGTACGCGCTTGGCGGGCGGTAGATACATCTTGTCGCCCGGTTTGACAGCAAAGGCCTTATAGAAGGCGTCCTGGTTACGCAGCGGCAGTGAGCCGCGCGCGGCATAGGGTGAGTGCGGATCGGTCTTCAGATAGACGATGCTCTGCTTTTCGCGCACCTTGCCCGCCCACACCTGCGCGTACGCCAGTAAAAACCGCTGGTCACCCGTGTAGCCGTCGATGACGGGCGCCTCGTGCCCGTGCAGGGTCAGGCGGTAGGCCTTGTAGGCAACAGCCAGTCCGGAATTGTCGGCGATGTTCTCACCGAGCGTCAGCTGACCATTGACGTGATAGCCGGGCAGCGCTTCGAAGGCGGAATATTGTGCGACCAGGGCCGAAGTCTTGGCCGCGAAGCGTGCATGGTCCTGCTTGGTCCACCAGTCGCGCAGATTCCCGCTGGCATCATACTGACTCCCCTCGTCGTCAAACCCATGGCTCATCTCATGTCCGATGACGGCGCCGATGGCACCGTAGTTGGCGGCGTCATCCGCCTTCGGATCGAAATTCGGCGGCTGCAGAAAGGCGGCGGGGAAGACGATTTCGTTGAGATCCGGGCGGTAATAGGCATTGATGGTCTGCGGCGTCATCAACCACTCGTCACGATCGACGGGTTTGCCCAGCTTGCCCAGCTGGTAGGCAAACTCCCACTCATTGGCGCGAATGACATTGCCGATGAGATCATCACGTCGGATGATCAACCCGCTGTAGTCGCGCCACCGATCCGGATAGCCGATCTTGCGGTGCAGATGGGCCAGCTTGTCCAGAGCCTGCTTCTTGGTTGCCGGCCCCATCCAATCCAGGGACATCACATCCTGGCGATAGGCCGCCAGCAGGGTGTCGACCAGTTGTTCCATGCGCGCCTTGGTGGCAGGCGGAAAGTATTTCGCCACATACAGTTTTCCCAAGCCCTCGCCAATGCCACCTTCGACCAGGGCAATGCCACGCTTCCAACGCGGTCGATTCGACACCGTGCCACGCAATGCCGTACCGAAGAACTCGAAATTCGCAGCCACGAAGTCCTTGGGCAGGAAGGGCGCGAAATCGCTGATCACCCGCCAGCGCAAGTAGCTGCGCCAGGCGGACAGCGGCTCGGAGCTCACCAGCGCGCCGAAGGCCTTGAAGTAACTGGGCTCCCCGACAATCACGTAATCGGTCTTGCCGGCAATGCCCACATCGGCCAGGTAGGCGCGCCAGGGGTAGCCGGGCGTGGCCTGGTCCAGCCCCGTGAGGGCGATCTTGTTATAGGTCTTGACTGGATCGCGCAGCTCGGTGCGGGGCCACTGCGCCTTGGCGATGCGGGTCTCGAGCGCCAGAACCACCTTGGCCTGTGCCGCAGCATCGGGCTGTCCGGCCAGCGCCAGCAGTTTTTCGACCACCTGGACGTACCGACCGCGTATCTCGACCAGCCGCGGATCATCATCCTTGATGTAGTAGTCACGATCCGGCATCCCCAGACCGTCCTGGTCGACTCCGGCGGCATTGCGCGTGGTGTCGCGGGCATCCGGGCCGACACTCACGCCATAGGGTGTGGAAACCCCAATCCGATTCAGGTGTGCGAACAGCGCGGGCAGTTCGTCCTTGGATTTCAGGGCATCGATGCGCGCCAGCTCCGCCTTGAGACTGCCCAGTCCGGCCTTCTGCACCGCCGCCTCATCCATGAAACTGGCATACAGGTCGCCGATCTTGCGCGGTTCGGAATTGGCCGGCGCCGAGGTGTCCTGGGCGGCAGCCTCGATCAGGCCACGCAGCTCATCCAGGCTCTTTTCGAGCAATTCCGAAGCAATCGAGACACTGGCGCGATCATCCGGGATGGGCGTGACCTTCAGCCAATGGCCGTTGGCATAGTCGAACACATCGTCCTGGACCCGCACCGAATGGTCCATCGCCGCCAGATCCAGCCCCGAGGTCAGGGCCGGTGCCTTGCCCGCGGGCGTCTGCGCCGAAGCGTTGGCGCAGCACAACCCCAATGCCAGGGTGGCCAGGAGCGGCAACCCCAGGGTATCGGTCAGGGTGTGGGCCAAGATATCGGCACGGATTGCCCTGCGCGGTCCAGCCAAGCGGCGATTCAATGTCTTGCTCCGTTCGGTAACAGGTGGATGTCAACCTGATTCGGCGTCGATTATAGCGGCAGTGTCAGGGCAAAATGTGCGCCTCCACATCGAGTTGGTGCGGCGCAAATCGGCGACACGTCAAAGATCCACGCTGGGGTAGTTTCGGCGCGGTTCCGAGCCTGATAGATTTGTCGTACGCATGACAGTATCCAAGAACTGGACATTTCCTGCTGCTCTGCAACCGCAGCCAGAGCAGGTACCGTTCGACCTGCATTCGGCGCTGCAGTCGGTTGTCATGGTGCATGCGGAGATCCCGGAAGGGGCCTTCACGGCGCCGCTGCTCGGCACCGAACGCATCGGCAGCGGCGTGGTCATCGGTGATGACGGCATGGTGCTCACCATCGGTTACCTGATCACCGAGGCGAGCACCGTATGGCTGTCCACCCACAACGGCCGTGCCGTACCCGGCCATGTCGCAGGCTATGACCAGACTTCAGGATTCGGGCTGGTGCTGCCGCTGGGTGACCTGCGCGTGCCGGTCCTGCAGCGCGGGTCCTCGCGCGGCCTCGAAGTCGGCGCCAATGCCATCGTCATCGGACACGGCGGTCTGGCCCATTCGCTGAACGTGCGGGTCACGGCGCGCCGGGAATTCGCCGGTCACTGGGAATACCTGCTGGACGATGCGATTTTCACCGCCCCTGCGCACCCGCAGTGGGGCGGCACGGCGCTGGTGGGTACCGACGGGCGCCTGCTCGGCGTGGGCTCACTGTTGGTGGAGGAATCCACCAGCGATGAGACCTTTGATGCGAACCTGTTTGTGCCGGTCGATCTGCTGGACCCGATTCTCGACGACATGCTGCGCGCCGGCCGTCCCCTGGATACGCCCCGCCCTTGGCTGGGCATGTATGCCACCGAGCAGCATGGGCGCCTGGTCGTCGGCGCCCTGGCACAGGACGGGCCGGCGCATCGCGCCGGAGTCCGGGTCAACGATGAAGTCACCGCCGTGGCGGGACTCGGCGTGGCAGGACTTGCCGATATGTTCCGCAAGGTGTGGAGCCTCGGGCCCGCTGGTGCTGAGATACCCCTGACGCTCACCCGCGGCGAGCAGACCTCGCAGGTGCGGGTGCATTCCGCCGATCGCTACGACTACCTGCTCAAGCCGCGGCGGCACTAACGCAGCCGACGCTGCATTAGCGCGCCGCAGCCCGCAGCACCCGCATCAACGTCCCGGCCACCCGCGTCACATCGCTATCGCGCATGGCGGGGAACAGCGGCAGCGTGAGGATGTTGCGGCTGATGCGTTCCGCGATGGGATAGTCCCCGGGCTTGTGACCCAGGCGCCGGTACAACGCGAACAGATGTATCGCCGGATAATGCACGCCGGTACCAATCCCCGCGGCATGCAGTTGCTCCATGACCTGTGCGCGAGTGAGCCTCAGGCGTTCCTCGGGAAGCACGACCTGGAACATGTGCCAGTTGCAGTTGTTAAAATCCGCTAGGGGCAGCTGCAGACCGAAACTGCCGGCGCCCTGGGCAGCAAGCTCCGTAAAGTAGCGGCGCGCCAATTCGACACGGCGCGCATTGAATTGCGCCAGGCTCGGCAGCTGCCCCAACCCGACGCGTGCCGCGACGTCCGTCAGATTGTACTTGCCGCCGGGCAGCTCGACTTCCATACCGTCAAAGCCACTGCGCACCACGCCCTGGAGGCGATACTGCTCCGCCAGCCGTGCCTCGCGTTCGTCATTGAGTACCAGGCAGCCGCCCTCGATGGACGTAATGTTCTTGTTCGGGTGGAAGCTGATCGACACCAGGTCGCCCATCGAGCCAATCGCTCGCCCCGCGAACTTGGCACCCATGGACTGGGCAGCGTCCTCGACGACGCGCAGGCCGTGCCCGCGCGCCAGGGCATACAGGGCGTCCCGGTCCACCGGCAATCCGGCCAGGTCCACCGGCAGCAGCGCGCGCGTGGCAGGTGTGATCGCCGCCTCAATGCGCGTCAGATCGATGTTGCGGGTCAGCGGATCGATATCGACAAAGCGTGGCATGGCCCCGACGGCGAGGATCACATTGCTGGTCGCCACCCATGACAGCGGCGTGGTGATGACCTCATGCCCGGGACCGACCCCGGCAATACGCAGCCCGATCTCCATGGTGCAAGTGCCGGAATTGAAAGCACGCACCGCACGGCCGCCAAAGAAATCGCTTAACTTTGCCTCGAAGGCTTTTACCTGGGGACCTGAGGTGATCCAACCGGAGCGCAGCACCTCGCAGACCCCCTGGATGGTCTCCTCGTCAACACTGGGGCGGGTCATCGGCAGGAATTCCGGCTGCTGCGCGCTCATGAATGCTGCATCCTTGCGAGCGTCAAAACACCGGCGCAGATCAGCCCAATGCCAGCCAACTTCTGCAGGCTCAATGCCTCACCAAACAACATTGCCGCCGCGAACGCATTCACTACGTAGCCGATGGACAGCATCGGATAGGCCACACTCACCGGCACACGCGACAGCGCGCCGAGCCACACGATCACACTGATCCCATAACAGGCCAGGCCCACCCATAGCGGGGTGGCGGCCAGCAGGTGTAGGACCCCGGACCAGGACACGTGGCCGGAGTCTGCGATCAGTTCACCGCTGCGCCGCGTTGCCGCCTTCAACAACAACTGAGCGCAGGCGTTCAGCAAGACGCCCCCCAGCAACAAGCACCAGGTCAGCCAGGTCATCGCCGACTCACAATCAACCTGGCCGGTGAGCTTGCCCGGATCACCATGGAGAACCCCTGCTGCTGCATCTGCTGGTAGGTCGGCCGCTCCACCACGGCCAGAGCCTGTGCACTGGCGCGCCAAACGGGCGCGAAGGCTCCCAGAGTGGCGATCGACCTGGCGGGCTCAAGTGTCTCACCGAAATCCAGTTCGCCACGATATTCAACCAGTGTCACCGGGTGTCGCAAATAGAAAGTCAGGCTCTGATCATACGTGCGCACGCTGTACACGGGTACACCCTGCCGCAGCGCCTGCGGGAGCTGATCGTAGAGCGTAGCACCGGAGTAGACGGGCGCCAGCACCACCGCCGCCCACAGCGCAGCCGCCCAGGTGGCGAAGCCGCCCACCCCGACTGCGAGGGTGGGCCGGATGCCATCGGGACGCGCCCGCCAGGCCGCGACACCGCCACCGATGCTGCACAGTCCCATGATCACCAGCACCGGTCGAATGCCCAGAAAGTACGGCACGCGCAGCGGATGGTAGAGATGTGGCTCGTGCAGGATCCGGGGCAGCAGTACCGCGCCGGCCAGCAGCAGCACGCCCAGCAGCAGCATCCCGATTCCGGTGGCGCGCAGATCGCGGTTCAGACGCGGCGTCGGACCCGTCGCCATCAGCAGCGCCAGGGCCGGAAACATCGGCAGAATGTACGGAATCAGCTTGGAGTCGGAAACGGAAAAAAACCCGAACACCACGGCGCACCAGACCCAGGCGAAGCGTCGCAGGTCGAACTGCGGCCGTGGAACGCTCGCGCGCCAGTCCACGCACAGCGCGCGCAGCGCCGGCAACACCCACGGCAGCACCCCTGCGATCAGCACCGGGATGAAGAACCACCACGGCTGGTAGCGATGCTCGATTTTTGTCAGATAGCGCAGGAAATGCTCACGGATGAAGAAGAACTGGAAGAACTGGGGTAACCGCATCTGGATCAGGATCAGCCACGGCAGACACAGGACCGCGAACAATGCGGCGCCGCGCACCAGCAGCAGCCGCCGCCACGGTGTCAGATCCCGCTGCAACACGCAGTACACGATCAGCGTGAACAGGGGCAGCACACCGGCGATCAGGCCTTTGGTAAGGAAGGCGCCGGATATTCCCGCCCAGCTCAGCAGCATCCACCAGCGCCAGCGTGCACTGCGCTGCGCGTTGCAGAAACCGACGAACGTCAGCGTCATGTAGAGCGTCAGACTCATGTCCAGGAGCAGCTGATGCCCCAGCAGGACAAACAGCAACGAACTGCTCAGCATGATCGCGGCGCGCACGGCGGCCACTGCACCCCATTCACGCCGGATCATCGCGCAGATGGCATATACCGTCGCCAGGCCACACAGGCCGTTGTACAGCCGCGCCGCCCAGTCATTGTGGCCGAACACCGCCTCGCTGATTGCGGTGGCCCAGTACTGCAACGGCGGCTTTTCGATGTACACCAGACCGTTCAGTCGCGGGATCACCCAATCCCCGCTCGCCAGCATCTCGCGGGGAATTTCCGCATAGCGCCCCTCATCCTCGTTGTACAAGGCGCGGTGGCCGAGGCTGATCAACCAGACCAGGAGGAACGCGCCCAGCAGCACCCACAGCCAGCGCCGCAGGCTCTTGCCCTGCAGACTCTCGATAGCCTGGCTCATGGCGCCGTCCCCTGCGCAGCCAGTGTTCCGGACCGGCCGGGCACTTCGCCCCACACCAGTTCATGGCGGGCGATGGAGCGGCCATCGAGGCTGAGGTGGTAGTCGTGCAGGGAGCTGAGCTGCAGGCCCGCCTCGCGCCAGGCGCGCAGCAGAAATTCAAACTGGGCAAACAGCCTCTGCCCCTCCAGTTCAGCGTGCAGCGTGAAGACATGCGTATCGGTGCCGCCGGTGCGCGATTGCCGCAGGATCTCCTCCGCGGCCCCCTGGGCGTCGCGGCCGTCCACGCCGATCAATTCATCGAGCGTGGGCAGCGTCGTGGGCAACTGCACGCAGCGGCCCTGCACCCCGGCCATGGTCGGCCAGAACGGCCCCGTACCACGGGAGTCACTGGCGTAATCCAGACCGAACTCGTGCTCCAGATCCAACACCTGCGCGTTGATCTGCCAGCCGGCGGCCGCATGCGCCCGCGGCGCCGTGCCGAACACGCCTTCAAAGGCCTCCATGGCCCGCACGAATTCGCGGCGCGTCCAGGCGGCATCGGCGTGCGCCACGCCATCCTGCCAGCGCACGTGGTCATGGCAATGAACGCCTACCTCGAAGCCAGCGGCGCGCACCGCCCGCATGACCTCACCGCCCTTGGCGCCGATACGCGGTCCGGGCAGCAGCGTGCCGTAGAGCAGCGTCCGGATCCCGTAGTGCTCCACCACGCTGGTGCGGCGGACCTTGCCGAGGAATCCGCGCCGGAACACGCGCTTGAGCGCCCGTCCCGTATGGTCGGGACCCACGCTGAAGTAAAAGCTCGCGCCCACCTGCGATTCGTGCAGGACTTTCATCAGCCGCGGCACCCCTTCCAGGGTGCCGCGCAAGGTGTCGACGTCAACCTTCAAGGCGATGCGACGTGTCTGCATGGCAGATCAGGGCGCTTCCACCAGGGCGCGGGCATCCTTGAGATTCGCCTTGTACGAATCGAACACCCGCCGCAGGGCAGTGGGCATGTCGACATCCGGCTTCCAGCCCAGCTCCTGCACCGTGTTGTCGATCCAGGGGCGGCGGGCGCGCACGTCCTGGTAGCCCGCGCCGTAGTACTTCTCTGCCGTGACCTCGACCAGCTTCACGGGCCGGGCGAATTCCGCATACTCGGGGATGGAGCGCGCGGTGGACAACATCAGCTCGGCGAGCTCGCGGATGGACAGATCGTTCCTGGGGTTGCCGATGTTGTAGATCTTGCCGGAGGCCACGCCGTCCTTGTTGGCGATGATCTTCAGGAGGCAGTTGATGCCTTCGGAAATATAGGAGAAGCAGCGCCGCTGCGCGCCACCGTCGACCAGCTTGATGTCCTCACTGCGCACGATGTTCCCCAGGAACTGGGTGAGCACGCGCGAGCTGCCCTCCTTGGGCGTCATCATGCGATCCAGGCCCGGTCCGATCCAGTTGAAGGGTCGGAACAGCGTGTGATCCAGCTTGCCTTCCTGGCCGTAGGACCAGATCACCCGATCGAGCAGCTGCTTGCTGCACGAGTAGATCCAGCGCGATTTGGGCACGGGCCCCAGCACCAGCGGTGATTCGTAGGGATGGAATTCGGCTTCCGGGGACATGCCGTAGACCTCGGAGGTCGAAGGGAAAACCACCCGCTTGCGATGCTTGACGCATTGGCGGATCAGCGGCAGGTTCGCCTCGAAATCCAGCTCAAAGACCCGCAGCGGGTCTGAGATGTAAGTGGCAGGCGTGGCGATGGCCACCAATGGCAGCACCGTGTCGCACTTGCGGATGTGATACTCCACCCACTCCCGATTGATGGTGATGTCACCTTCGAAGAAGTGGAACCGCGGATGGTCCAGAACATTGGCCAGCCGGTCGGAGTCCAGGTCCATTCCGTATACGTCCCAGTCCGTTTCGCGGATGACCGCTTCACTCAGATGGTGGCCAATGAAACCATTGACCCCCAGGATGAGCAGCTTCTTCATGATCAGGTTCCTTATCAATCGCGGGCGGTGAAATTGAAGCGCCACGGCTGGGTGCCGAAGCGCGCTTGAAACTCGCGTCCGTCGAGGCCCATGCCGTCGATGAGCACGTTGCCTATCAGCAGCCGTACTCCGTCACGGCACTCCATAAAGAGCTGACCGGCACTGGCGTACAGGCACGGCGCCAGCGTCGGGTGGCGAGCCGGCTCGGTGGTGAGCCGCGAGCTGGCGAACACCACGCGCCGGCCGTCGACCTCGAGGAAAGCCCCGGGGAACGGCGGCGCCACGGCGCGAATCATGGCGTGTACCCGCCATCCCGGCCAGTCCGGATGGATGCGCCCGTCCTCAGGGTCGCGGCCACCGAAGTACGAGCCGGCCGCCAGATCCATGGGCCGGCCCGGCGGCGGGCCTGCCGCCATGCCGGGCAGCGCTGCGCTGAGCACGCGGGCGGCCGCGGCCGCGACCGCCATGGACACCGCCAGGGCGTGATCGTTGGGACCGATGGCCACGGCCTCCTGCCCGACAATGGGTCCGGCATCCGGCAGCGCCACCATGTAATGCAGCGTGGCCCCGGTTTGGGTTTCGCCGTTGGCAATCGCCCAGTTGACCGGCGCGCGGCCCCGGTAGCGGGGCAGCAGCGAACCATGCATGTTGAGTGCGCCCCAGCGTGCCAGCCCCAGCAGCCGCGGCGGCAGCATGGAGCGGTAGTAGAACGCGAGAATGTAGTCCGGTGCCAGGCCACGGATTTCGTCCAGCCACTCGGGAGCCGCGGGCTGCTGCGGGGTCACCACGCGGACCCCACGAGCCGCTGCCAGCTCCGCGACACTGCCGAACCAGCGCCGTTCGCCGGCCTGGTCCTCGTGCGTAAACACCAGGGGCACCTGCACCCCCTGCTCCAGCAGCAGCTGCAAACAGCGTTGACCGACCTCGCTGTAGGCGAATACGACAGCGCTAAACACGCGGCGCTTCGAGCGCCCGCAGGGGCTCGGGATCCGGTTCCTGGCCGGGCGCCAGCACCGCCGCGATCAGATAGCGCGGCCGCCCACGGACCTGCTCGTAGGTGCGACCCACATATTCGCCGATCAGGCCGATACCAAACAGCGCGAGGCCCAGCAGAAAGAACACAATGGCGAACAGGGTAAACACACCCTGCACGTCCGGACCGTGCACGATGCGATCCCAGAGCAGATAAAGAAACAGCACCACGGAGATACCGGAAATGCTCATGCCGAGCATGGAAAACAGTTGCAGCGGCACCACGGTGAAGCCGGTCATCAGGTCGAAATTCAGCCGGATCAGTTTGTAGAACGAATATTTTGACTCGCCGGCATGACGTGCCTCATGCCGGACCTCGATTTCCACCGGGTTGTGCGCAAACATATACGCCAGTGCCGGAATGAACGTGTTCACTTCATGCGAGGCATTGACGGCGTCGATCACATGGCGCGAGTACGCGCGCAGCATGCATCCCTGGTCCGTGATCCTGATTGGCGTCATGCGCTCACGCAGCGCGTTGATGCGTCGCGACAGGAACGTGCGTGCCCAATGATCCTGGCGCCCGAGGCGGATGGTGCCCACATAGTCATGGCCCGCATCGGCAGCTGCCAGCAGGCGCGGAATCTCCTCGGGCGGATTCTGCAGGTCGGCATCCAGGGTGATGACCACATCGCCCTGTGCGGCCTCGAACCCGGCCAGGATCGCCGCATGCTGGCCGAAATTGCGGCGGAACACGATGACCCGGGTATGCAGCGGCCGGTGCTGGTACTGCGCGCGCAGCAAGGCCACGGAGCGATCCTTGCTGCCATCGTCCACGAACACGCATTCCCAGCTGCAGGCCAGCTGATCGAGGGTGGCGTAGAGCCGGGTAAACAGCAGCGGAAGGTTGGCCTCCTCGTTGTATACCGGGATGACAATGCTGACGTGCGGGTGGACCTTCGCCTGAAGAGCCCCTCGCGGCGAATCCACATTCATACCTGACATGCCTATCGGTCCCTTGGTGGTATTCTAGCAGCGCACATGGACGGCTATCGTTTCGAACTGGCCTCGCCCCGCGACGCGGTGTCCATCGCCGCCCTCTCACGACGCCTGATCGAGACCGGCTTGCCGCCGGCATGGCGGGCGGATCGTGTACTCTGCCACATCAAGCGCACCGATAGCGTGGTCCTGACGGCGCGCTTACCGCACCCATTCGCCCAGCCGCTGGCGGCCTTCGCCATCATGCAGTTCGGCGACGATCACGCCCATCTGAATCTGCTGGCCGTGGATACGCCCTATCAACGCCGCGGCCTGGGACGGCACCTCATGAACTGGTTGCACGACAGCGCTCTGGTGGCTGGAACGTTTGTCCTGGGCCTGGAATTGCGCGCCAACAATGCACGCGCGCGGCGCTTCTACGAAGCCCTGGGCTATCAGGCCGGCGCGGTGATGCGCGGGTATTACCAGGGCCTCGAAGACGCCCTGGCCATGAGCTGCGATCTGCGGGTGGGTCGCGGCAGGACCACGGCCTGACCGCCCTTAAAGCGTGATCCCGATGGCCTTGGTCTCCAGCATGCTTTCAATGCCGGCGCGGCCATGCTCACGGCCCCAGCCGGACTGCTTGTAGCCGCCAAAGGGCACCGCCGGATCCAGCCCCGTACCGCCGTTCACCTGCACCGTGCCGGCGCGGATCTTGCGCGCCAGCTTGTGGACGATGCCCACATCACGGGTCCAGATGTAGGCCGACAGACCGTAGGTGGTGTCGTTGGCCACGCGCGCAATGCGGTCCAGGTCGTCATCGTCGATGGGCATGGCACAGATGACCGGCCCGAAAATCTCCTCGCGCACCACTTTCATGCTGCGGCTGGTCTGCGCCAGCACCGTGGGCTGAACGAAATACCCCTCGCTGCCCTGGCGCTGGCCGCCGGTCACCACTTCCGCACCCTCGCTGCGGCCGGACTCGATGTAACCGGTCACACGATCCAGTTGCCCCTGGGAAACCAGGGGACCCAAGTGCGAGTCCGGCTCAAGACCGGGGCCGACCTTCAGCGATTTGGCCATGCCGCTGATCCCGGCAACCACCTGGTCGAAAACCTTCTTATGGATGTATAGCCGCGAGCCCGCCACGCAGATCTGGCCTGAGTTGGCGAACACCGCCATGGCGGCGCCGGGCACGGCACGCGCCATGTCCGCGTCCGGGAAAATGAAGGTCGGGGACTTGCCGCCCAGTTCCAGGGTCACGCGCTTGAGCGTGCCAGCGGCGGCCTGCACGATCCATTTGCCTGTCGCCGTCGAGCCCGTAAAGGCGATCTTGTCGACATCCGGATGTTCCACCAGCGCCTTGCCCGCCGGATCACCATAGCCGGTGACGATGTTGACCACGCCCGCAGGGATGCCGGCCTCGAGCACCAGCCGTCCCAGGAGCAGTGCGCCAAACGGGGTGAGTTCCGCAGGCTTCAGCACCATGGTGCAGCCGGCCGCCACTACGGCGGCAATCTTGTCTGCTTCCATCGCGAAGGGGAAATTCCAGGGCGTGATGCAGCCCACCACCCCGATCGGTTCGTGCAGGGTGTAGGCGAGCTTGTTGGGCTCGGCCAACTCCGGCACCTCGCCGTGCACCTTGCCACTCCAGCCGGCGGCATAGCGCAGGCCATTGGCCGTCCCCAGGGCACCGGCAAACTTGGCCATGCCAAACGGCATGCCGTTATCCAGGCTCAGCACGTGCCCGATTTCGTCCGCCGCCTGCTCGATCAGACCCGCCAGCTTCCACAGCAGCTTGGCACGCTCGATCGGCGGCATGTTCGGCCAGGGGCCGTTCTCAAATGCATTGCGCGCCGCCCGCACGGCGAGGTCGATATCCTCCGCGCCGCCCGCGGCGGCATGGCCCAGGACCTTGCCTGTAGCCGGGTTCAGCACCTCGATGCGGCCACCGGCGCGCGGCTCAACCCATTCGTTATTAATCAACAGGCCGTGCTTCTGTCCCATGTAGGCCAGGGTACGGGCGGTAAAGTCAGGTTTCAGCGCTGCGTTCATGACTCGATCCTCACTTGTTGTCCTGCAACCGCAGGTGCGTCACGCCCTGATCATCGATGTACTCGTGGTTGTTCTCGCACACGTACTCGAGCATTTCGTAATTGGGGATGCGCTTGTAGGCAAAGGTGAACGTCCAGGGCTGCTCCAGGGTCACGGGATCGGCCACCGTGATCTGGTCATGCAGGATGTCGGGCGTCACCAGGCGGAACCGTTCGGTGATCCGCATCTGGTCGCTGTGCGGCATTTCGCTATGGCCCAGCACCGACTCCTTCACCCCGATCGTATCCACCACCAGCGTCGTACCTTCCCAATGTGCCACCGAGTGGCCGTAATAGCCGGGCGCCACCTCGCCGATCTTCGACTGCGTCTTGCCAATGTAGATGCGGCGCACCTGGGAAAACGCCTCCGCAATGATGGTCACCTGCCCCCGGGTCTGCAGGATCTCCAGCGGATAGATCGCCGACATCATCTCCGGCATGCCATAGGGCAGGCAGTCCACGCCGCTACCCGCAATCGGCTCACCCTTGGCATCGGACTCACGCTCCTTCGCGCGCTTGGCATCATAGGGACCCTGGTACGCGGGTTTGAGCATCATCTTGCCGGCGGGCGGGGGCAGCGTGGCTGGGTCAGGCGGCGGCCCGCCGCGCCTCATGCCCGGATAGCGCTGCCAGTCGCCGGTAAAGTCCACCGGGGCCGCACTGCTGCTGCCGGGCGACTTCTCGACATCACCCGCCTGGGCACTGGCCCATGCGCACAGCGACGCCACCATTACAATGCCGATCTGTCGGCCCGTATTGCGCAAATACATGCTGGTTGCCCCTCAGGACCGGGGAAAGACGCCGGCCGGCGGATTGCCGTCGCTCAAGGCACGCCCATCGGCAAGCGTGGCCTTTTCCAGCATTCCGCCGGGCTGACCGCTGCGCAGCGGATTGATGAGCAGTGTCACTTTGTCGCCCTGCCTGATGTCGTTGAATTTCCAGCCGACGCGCGTCAGCACATTGGGACTGGCGCACTCGACCGTGTAGTGCTTGGTCGTGGTGCCATCGGGCACCTCGAGCTGGATGAACACATGCGGATTGGTCCACTCGAACTTGAGCACTGTGCCGGTGACCGTGATGCGGTTCTGATGATCGAACAGCGCAAAGGAATGATGCGCGAACGCCGGCACCGAGATGCCCCCTGCTACCAGGATCAGGCCCAGCAGGACCGCAGGTGCCCTGCCGCGCAGGCGACTGCGGTCATTGGAATTCGTCGACATGGATCCCCCTCATGGCACCTGAATAAGCAGCGGGCTTTTATGACATGGGCCAGCGGCGGCCGCAACGGCAATCGCGCCCGTCAGCCACCGGTGGGATCCCGTAATCGTTGGGCGAAATGCCAGCTGTGTCCCTCCGGATCCAGCACGCTGTAACCGCGGTCACTCCAGTAGTCGGCGCCGTAATCGGTGGTCGCAAGGTCCCGCGCCACGACCGCGCCGCAGGCCAATGCCTGGGTGTAGTGCGCCTCGATGTCATCGACATAGATGAACAACGCCTGGGTCATGGCGCCCTCCAGGGACTTGGGGGAACGGACCCGGAGCGGCCCCTCCGTGCGCTCTCCGGCGACCATGATCAATGCGTCCCCGAACAGCAGCTCGGAATGGCGGATCCCGCCGGCATCGTCCGGCACCTTGATTCGCACGGCGAACCCGAAGGCGACCACCAGCCAGTCAATGGCGCGGGCCGGATCCTGATAAGCCAGCGAGGCAGACAGCCGCGGCCAGCCGGTCGGGGTAGGACGAGTCGTTTGCCGATCCATGAGCCTCTCCTGCGCCGTCAGGCGTGCGCTGCTCCCACAAGGCTCTCATGTTCGGCCAGAATCCGCGCCTTATGCAACGTCCACCGCCGATTCCACTCCCGACAGCTCCGGGCTACGCCCTGAGCCTGGCGCTGGACCCCCAGCTGCCGATCAGCGCGCATGCGGCGGATATCGTAGCCGCGCTCACCCGTCATCCGATCCTCATCGTCTGTGGCGCAACCGGCTCCGGCAAGTCTACCCAGCTGCCCAAGCTGTGCCTGGCGGCCGGACGCGGGACGCACGGCATGATCGGCCACACCCAGCCCCGGCGCATTGCCGCCCGCGCGCTCGCCAACCGGATCGCCGCCGAACTCGGCACTCGAGTAGGCGCCGCGGTGGGCTGCCAGGTCCGCTTCGATGACCGCACCGGGCCGCAGTGCCGGATCAAGCTCATGACCGACGGCATCCTGCTGCGCCAACTGACTTTTGATGCTGACCTGGCGGCCTACGACACGCTGATCATCGATGAGGCGCATGAACGCAGCCTCAATGTGGACCTGCTGCTGGGGTCGGTGAAGCGGCTCTGCGCCCGGCGGCCGGACCTGCGGGTCATCGTCACCTCGGCAACCATCGATACCGAGCGCCTGCGGGAATACTTCGGCGGCGCGCCCGTCATCGATGTGGAGGGCAGCAGCCATCCGGTGCAAGTGCGTTACCGGCCGCTCGCGGCACCGGACGAGGACGCCGCGGAGCTGTCGTTGCCGGAGGGTATTGTCGAGGCGGTACGCGAGCTGGCCGCCGCGGACCTGGCGCCACAGGGCGACATTCTGGTGTTCCTGCCGGGTGAGAAGCACATCCGCGAGGCGGCGCTCGCCCTGCAGCGGGCCCAGTTCCCGCGCCTGGAGGTCATGCCGCTGTTCGCGCGCCTTACCGCGCAGCAGCAGGAGCGGATTTTCGCGGCACATACCACACGCCGGGTCATCCTGGCGACCAATGTGGCCGAGACCTCGTTGACCGTGCCCCAGGTGCGCCATGTCATCGACAGCGGCCTGGCGCGCATCAGCCGTTATAGCGTCCGCACCAAGGTCCAGAGGTTGTCCCTGGAACCGGTTTCCCAGGCCAGTGCCAACCAGCGGCGCGGGCGCTGCGGGCGCGAGGCGCCGGGAATCTGCATCCGGCTTTATTCGGAACCAGACTTCGTGGCGCGTGAGGAGTTCACCCCGCCCGAAATCCTGCGCACTCATCTGGCCAGCGTGTTGCTGCAGATGGCAGCCTCGGGACTGGGCGATCCGGAGGAGTTTCCGTTTCTGGACGCGCCCGACACCCGGCAGATCAATGACGGCGTGCGCCAGCTGCAGGAACTGGGCGCGATGGATGACCGGCGCCAGATCACCCCCCTCGGACGCCGCATCGCCTCACTCCCCTGTGATCCGAAGCTGGGTCGGATGCTGCTGGCCGCCGCCCGGCTGCGCTGCCTGTCCGAGATGCTGATCGTCACCGCCTTCCTGGCCGCTCAGGATCCCCGGGAGCGGCCTGCCGAGTCCCAGAGCCAAGCCGATGCCGCGCACGCGAGCTATGCCGATCCGCGCTCGGATTTTGTGACGGTCCTGAATCTGTGGCAGCGATTTCGCGAGCAGGCGGCGGACCTCGGCGGCTCCGCCCTGCGCAAATGGTGCCGCGAGAATTTCCTGTCCTTTGTGCGGATGCGCGAGTGGCAGGAGCTTCACTCCCAGCTCGGCGCCGCTGCGGCGGATCTGGACCTGAAGCGCAACCAGGCGTCTGCCACGCCTGCGGACCTGCACCGCGCCATCTTGTCCGGTCTGCTGGGGTCGATCGGTACGCTCGATGAGAAGCGCGAATTCCTGGGCACGCGCGGCACGCGGTTCGTCATCGCACCGGGCACACCGCTGGCGGCCAAGCCGCCCAAATGGGTGGTCGCCGCACAGCTGCTGGAGACCACCCGACTGTATGCCCGCATGGTCGGCGCGGTGCAGCCCGGCTGGATCGAAGGCGTCGCCGGGCACCTGCTGCGCCGCGAATATTCCGATCCGCACTGGGTCAGCTCGCGTGGCCAGGTCAGCGCCTACGAGTCCGTCACCCTGTATGGCCTGCAGCTGGCCAGCGCCCGGCGCATCAGCTATGGGGCGGTCGCGCCGTTGGCGGCGCATGAAATCTTTGTCCAGGAGGCGCTGGTCGCCGGCCGCAGCAGCATCAATGCCCCATTCGTCGCGGCCAATCGCGACCTGAAGGCCTACGTCGAGGGGCTGGAAGCCCGGATCCGTCGTCGCGACATCCTGGTGGACGAAGCCGCACAAGCCCAGTTCTACGCGCGGCGCATCCCCACGCAGGTGAACTCCGTGGCTGGCTTTGAGAGCTGGTGGCGGGAGGCCGCCCGCGCGAATCCCGAAGCCCTGCACATGAGCCTGTCCGACCTGTGCCGTCGCGAAGCACCTGAAGCCGGCGGTGAACAGTTTCCGCCGACCATGAATATTGCCGGCAATGAACTGCCGCTCACCTACGTCTTTGAACCCGGCGCTGCCGCCGACGGCATCACCCTCAACGTGCCCGAACAGTTGCTGGAGGAACTGGACGCCGAGCAGCTGGCGTGGCTGGTGCCCGGCGCGCGCCAGGAAAAGATCGCCGAACTGCTGCGCTCGCTGCCCAAGGCCATCCGGCGCCAGATCGTGCCCGTGACCGACCACGCGCGACTGGCACTGGATTCGGTGACCACCGGTCCGCTGCCGCCGTTTCACACCTGGCTGGCCGCCTGGATTACGGCCCGCGCCGGTGCCCCGGTACCGGCCGCTGACCTCGCCGCGGCGGTGCTGCCCGATCATCTGCGGTTGAATGTCCGGGTGCTCGACAGCACTGCCACGGCTGAGGCAACGCACTACCTCGCCGGACAGGAGTTGGCCGCAGGCCGCGACCTGGGGAAATTGCGCCGCCAGGTCCGTGGCATGGGACGCCATTCGGGACTGCCACCGCACAGCTACCGCGGCTGGGACTTCGGGGCACTCCCCGAGATGCGCCCGGTGCAGCGCTCCGGTGTCAGCTTCCAAGTCTGGCCCGCGTTGCGCGATACCGGCACTGCCGTGACCCTGGTTGAGGCCCTCAGCCGCGCGCAGGCTGAGGATCTGACACGTGCCGGGCTGACGCGCCTCGCCGTGCTGGCGCTGCCACAATTGGCACGGCATACCGCCCGGCGCATCGCCGATGAGCATGCGCTGGTGTTGTTGGCACAGGGCCTTGCTCTCTCCCGTCCCTTGGCCGATGCATGTGCCGAGCGCATTTTCCAGGAGTGTTTCCTTGACCCCGACCATGAGCTGCCCCGGGATGCCCACGCCTTTGCCCAGCGCCTGGATGCACGAGGCGCACAGCTGGATACCATCACCACGCGCGTCATCGGCACCCTGCGCAGCATTCTCGAGGAGCGACGGGCCGCGCGCGCGGCATTGGATGCCCTCAAAGGCGCGGGGTTCGACGCCGCGATCGCCCAGATGCGCGCGCAGCTGAGCGCGCTCTTCGAAGACACCTTCCCGGTAACGCCTGCGCAGCCCTGGTTCAACCAGCTGCCGCGCTACCTGAAGGGCATTGCGCGCCGGGCAACGCGGATCAGCACCCACCCGGAGCGCGACGGCGCGCTCGCCGCGCGCATCCGGCCCTTCGCAGAACAGTACCGGCTCATCAGCGAACGCGACGTGCCGCTGCCGGCCGTGCCGGCGTTGCGCCAGCTGCGCTGGATGCTCGAGGAATTTCGCGTCTCGCTGTATGCGCAGGAGCTGCGCACCCTGGTCCCGGTGTCCGAGAAGCGCCTCCAGGAACAGCTCCACCGCATCCTGCATCCGCAACCTGCGCGGCAGCGCTGAACACTTGCCACCTGCGGGCCCGGCGGTCCAAGCTCATGAGGTGCAATCCTGCCGGCACGATTGAGGGGGGAACTCATGTCAACGGATAGTACGGGGAGCGCGTACCGGCGGCCGCCGGCCCACTTCGACGCCACACTTGCGGCGGTGGGTCCGGGCACACCTTGCGGGGAACTGCTGCGTCGTTATTGGCAACCGGTCGCGCTGGCGGAGAGCGTCAAGTCAGTGCCGCGTAAGGTACGGATCCTGGGGGAGGACCTGGTGCTGTTCCGTGACCGCAAGGGCCGCGCGGGACTGCTCTATCCGCGCTGCATGCATCGGGGAACATCCTTGTACTACGGGCGGGTTGAGCAGGACGGCATCCGCTGCTGTTACCACGGCTGGCTGTTCGATGTGGAGGGTAAGTGCCTGGATCAGCCCTGCGAGCCGGACCATGGCCGGCACCGCGAGAGTGCGCGCCAGCCCTGGTACCCCGTGCAGGAGCGCTATGGGCTGGTCTTCGCCTACCTCGGACCGCCGCAGAAGCGCCCGGTGCTGCCGGCATTCGATAATCTCGAAACCTTGGGCCCCGGCGAAACAATGTGGCGCTGCTACGGTGGATTCGGCGCCACGGGTGATGATTCGCTGCAGGTCGTGCCTTACAGCTGGCTGCATATGAATGACAATGTGATGGACCCGTTTCACGTGCAAGTCCTGCATTCCACCTTCAGCACCGTGCAGTTTGTCTCGCAATTCGCTGTGATGCCGCAGGTTGATTTCTTCGAAACCGACTCCGGTGTGTGCTACTCCGCGGTACGGCAACTGCCGGACGGGCGCGACGTGGACCGGGTGTCCTCCTGGCTGATGCCGAACATCATGAGCGTGCCTGATGTGACCCTGAAGGCAGGCCCCGCTGCCGGCATTTCCTGGGTCGTGCCGGTCGACGACACGCACTACGTGCAGGCCATGGTGGCCAGGGTGCCCCAGGATGCACCCTTTCGCAGCATGCTCTTCAATGGCAAGACCTGGGGTCAGATGACCGAGGCGGAACACCGCAATACACCCGGGGATTATGAGGCCCAGGCCGGCCAGGGCCCGATCACGCTGCATTCCGACGAGCATCTGGTCAGCTCCGATCGCGGTATCATGATGGTGCGACGCATGCTGCTGCAGCAGATGGCAGTCGTGGCCGCCGGGGGCGATCCCAGTGGCGTCAGCTTCGACGCCGGAGCCGTACCCGTGAAGGTGCGCTCCGGGAATTTCTATCGAGCCAGGCAGGCCGGCTGAACGGATCGGCTCCTGAGGACCCAAGGCGGAACATGTTGCGACTGAGGTTCTATTCTCCCGGACAGGGATCGGCGGAGAGCATCGAGCCGGGGGAGTTCTTCCGCCTCATCGGCAGCATGCTGTGCCGTGGTGCGGGTAATGATGCCGTGGCCACCTGGATGTCCCGCTGGCTGCTGCGCGACGCCGAGTTCACGCGCGCCGAATCCCTGGATCCGGTGGTCATCTATTTCGAGAACAATGCGGGCCTGGCCTCCTGTGCCTATGGCCCGTTTGAAGGACTGCATGTCACGGACGGGGCCGCCTGGTCCGGCTCCCGGCAGCTGGCCCGGCTGGATCCGCAGACCCTGCTGTGGCATCCGCCCCGGGCGCCGGACGGCTGGGCCTCATTGTTGGTGGCTCCGCCGGGCAAGTCCCGATTTGATCTGGCCGGGGATCGGGGCCGGCGCGGCTAGGACGCAAGAGCATAAATCGGGTACGAATCGGGTACGACCCATGCACCCGCACCTGCGCTTCAGCACTGCCCGGTGCAACCGGTGACCTCGGGGCAGCAGTTCGTTAATCCCGAACATTCTGTTACGCAACCCATGACATCCTGCATGCTAATCTGCGCTTCCTCGAGGCTTGCTGTAATGAGCGTGGGCGGCCTCTGGAGCTGAAACCGAATTCCAGTCCGGGTGTCAAACGAGTACGAGAAAACTGAAGATTCACCCGGCCACTTGAGTTGGCAACAACACGTCCGCGTTGCGTGCACCGGCCACCTATCTGCCGGAAGATTTTTCGACTTGCGGGGAACATGTGCTGAATAAAATTGAACCGGAGACCGGGGTCTCCTCTAGTGCGCCATGGGCCTTCCTGCGTCGCTATCGGCTGCTGATCATCATTGTGATCGTGGTGATCGGCGGCGGCGCCTGGTTCCTGCACCGGACCAAGGAGCAGAACGCGGCCAATGTGCGTCCAGCCTTCTTCAATCGCGACAATGCCGTGGCGGTTTCCGTGGCTACCGTGCGCACCGGGGATATCACCGTGCGCATTCCCGGCCTGGGCACCGTGACCCCGCTGACGACTGTGACCGTGAAGACGCTGGTCACAGGCATCATGCAGAAGGTCAATTTCAAGGAAGGCCAGATGGTCAAGAAGGGCGAACTGCTCGCCGTCGTCGACCCCCGGCCCTACCAGGCCGCCCTGGCACAAGCCAAGGCGACGTTGGCGCGTGATGAGGCCTCACTGGCCGATGCGCAGCTGGACATGAAGCGCTATGAGGACCTGATCAAACAGGACTCCGTCTCGCAGCAGCAGGTCGATACGCAGCGCGCCACCGTGGGTCAGGACGTAGGGACCGTGGCCTCCGACAAGGCTCAGGTGAAGACCGCGGAACTGAATCTGGCCTACACGGAGATCGACTCCCCCGTCGACGGAAGGGTCGGTCTGCGGCAGGTGGATCCGGGCAACTATGTGACCCCCGGGGATGCCAACGGCATCGTCGTCGTCACGCAGCTGCATCCCATTTCGGTGCTGTTCACCGTGCCGGAGGACAACGTCCCGGACATCATGCGCCAGATCAAAGCCGGGGTGTCCCTGGTCGTCGAGGCCAGCGGGCGCGCCAACCTGGAACCGCTGGCGGAAGGCAAGCTGGCGACTACGGACAACCTGATCGATACCACCACCGGCACCCTGAAGCTGCGGGCTGATTTCGACAACTCCGATGGGGCCTTGTTTCCTGGACAGTTCGTCAATGTCTCCCTGATTGTCACGACGCTCAAGAATCAGATCATCGTGCCGGGGGCGGCAATACGCCGTGGCGCCCCCAACGGTGTGCAAAGTGCCTTCGTGTACCTGGTGAACCCCAACAACACCGTCTCCGTGCGCCCGGTGGTGCTGGGCGTGGTCGATGGGGAGACCCAGGCGGTCAAATCCGGCATCGAACCCAATGATGTCGTGGTGACCGACGGCGGCGACCGCCTGCGCGAAGGCGCCGCGGTGCAGCTGCCGGAGGCCACGGCTGCCGAGGTTGCCAAGGCGCGCGTTCAGGCCGAGGCCGAACGCAAGAACGAGCCCAAAGGCCCTGGCGCCCGCTTCCGCCGCAGAGGTGGCTTCAGACCTCCTGGCGGCGGCAGACCTCCCGGCGGCCCTCCCGGCGGCGCGTGAGGGTGGCAATTCAACGGGCCAGAACATGAATCCCTCACGCATATTCGTCCTGCGGCCGGTGGCCACCACGCTGCTGATGGTCGCCATCCTGATCGTGGGTATGCTCGGCTACACCGAGTTGCCCCTGGCGGCATTGCCGGAAGTCTCGTATCCGACTATCCAGGTGCAGACCTTCTATCCGGGCGCCAGTCCCGAGGTCATGACCTCGGCGATCACCGCGCCGCTGGAAAAGCAGTTCGGACAGATGCCGGGTCTCAACCAGATGTCCTCCACCAGCTCCGCTGGTGCTTCGGTCATCACCATGCAGTTCAATCTGGCACTGGCGATCGATATCGCCGAGCAGGAGGTTCAGGCCGCCATTAGTGGCGCCCAGAACCTGCTGCCCCAGGACCTGCCCGCGCCCCCCATCTACGCCAAGGTCAACCCCGCCGATGCACCGGTGCTGACCCTCGGCGTGACCTCCGAGGTGATGCCGCTGACACAGGTGGAGGACATGGCGGACGTGCGCATCGCCGAGAAGCTCTCGCAGGTGAAGGGTGTGGGCGTGGTCAGCATCAGCGGTGGCCAGCGTCCGGCCGTGCGCGCCGTGGTCAATCCCCGCGCCCTCGCAGCCTACGGGCTGAACCTGGATGACCTGCGCACCACGATCAGCGTCGCCAACCAGAATGGCCCCAAGGGGACATTCGACGGACCGTCGCGCGCCTACACCATCAATACCAACGATCAGCTCAGAAGTGCCAAGGAGTACGCCGAGATCGTCATCGCGTACCGCAATGGTGCGCCCGTGCGGCTCAAGGATGTGGCCACGCTCATCGAGGCTCCCGAGAACACCAAGCTCGGCGCCTGGATGAACACCACCCCGGCTCTCATCATCAATGTGCAGCGCCAACCCGGCGCCAATGTCGTCGATGTGGTCGATGAGATCCAGGCAATGCTGCCTGCGCTGAAGGCGACACTGCCTGCAGGCGTGGACGTCCGGGTGCTCACCGACCGCACGACCACGATCCGCGCGTCCATCAAGGATGTGCAGTTCGAGATGATCCTGGCCGTGATGCTCGTGGTGTTGGTCATCTTCCTGTTCCTGCGCGATCTGCGGGCCACCTTGATTCCCAGCCTCTCCGTCCCCTTGTCCCTGATCGGCACGTTCGCGGTGATGTACCTGGCAGGCTATAGCCTCAACAACCTGTCGTTGATGGCCCTGACCATTGCCACCGGCTTCGTCGTCGATGATGCCATCGTGATGATCGAGAACATCTCACGCTACATCGAGGCGGGAGAACCGCCGCTGGATGCGGCGCTCAAGGGCGCCGGCCAGATCGGCTTCACGATCATCTCGCTGACCGTCTCGCTGCTGGCCGTGCTCATTCCGCTGCTGTTCATGCAGGATGTGGTCGGGCGCCTGTTCCGCGAGTTTGCGGTGACCCTCGCCGTGACCATCATCATTTCCGCGGTCGTGTCGCTGACCCTGGTCCCGATGCTGTGTGCCTTGCTGCTCAAGCAGCGCGATGCGGGCGACCCCCATCACGTGGATCGTTCGAAGTGGTTGGACTCCACCATCGTCTGGTATGGACACCGGCTCACCTGGGTGCTGGAACATCAGCGTCTGACCTTGTACGTTGCGGTGGCCACGCTGGTCGTCACCGCGGGTTTGTACATCCTGATTCCCAAGGGCTTCTTCCCCGATCAGGACACCGGCCTCATCCAGGGCGTATCGGTGGCGACGGAGTCGATCTCCTATGACGCCATGGCCGATCGCCAGCAGGCGCTGGCCGCCGCAGTGCTCAAGGACCCGGATGTCCAGAGCCTTTCGTCATTCATCGGTGTGGACGGCAACAACGTCACACTCAACAGCGGTCGCTTCCTGATCAACCTCAAGCCGCGCGATGAGCGCAGCGCCACCGTCCTCGATGTGATCCATCGCCTGCAGCAGGAAACCGCAAGTGTGCCGGGCATCACCCTGTACATGCAGCCCTCGCAGGACCTCTCCCTGGACAACACCGTCAGCCGCACGCAGTACCAGTTCATACTCGAGAGCGCCAGCGCCGACACTCTGGGCACCTGGACACCCAAGCTCGTGTCGGCGCTGCGCGAGCGGCCCGAGCTGTCCGATGTGGTCAGCAACCTGGAGGACAATGGGCTGGCGGCGTTCATCACCATCGACCGCGATACGGCGGCGCGGCTGGGCGTGAGCGTGGGTACGGTGGACAACGCGCTATACGACGCCTTCGGTCAGCGCATCGTGTCCACCATCTTCACGCAGTCCAACCAGTACCGTGTCATCATCGAGGCTGACCCCAAGGCCTACGCCTCCACTGACTCCATCCAATCCCTGTACGTGCCATCGGCCGCGGGGGGCCAGATTCCCCTCTCGGCGCTCGCCAAGGTGACCATGGAGGCGAAGCCGCTGCTGATCAATCACCTGGCGCAATTCCCTGCGGCCACAGTCTCGTTCAATCTGGCTCCGGGTGCCTCCCTCGGCTCCGCAGTAGATGCGATCGAGAAGGTGGAGCAGTCGCTGGGGATGCCGACGAGCGTGTCCACGACCTTTGAAGGTGCGGCCCTCGCGTTCCGCAACAACCTGTCCAATGAACTGCTGCTGCTGCTGGCCGCGGTGCTGGTCATGTATATCGTGCTGGGTGTGCTGTACGAGAGCTTCATCCACCCGGTCACCATCCTGTCGACGCTGCCATCGGCAGGCATCGGCGCGCTGCTGGCGCTGATCGTCTTCGGCGACGAGCTGACGATCATTGCGCTGATCGGCATCATTCTGCTGATCGGCATCGTCAAGAAGAACGCGATCCTGATGATCGACTTCGCGATCGACGCGGAACGCAATCAGGGCATGGATCCGCGGGCCGCCATCTACCAGGCCTGTCTGCTGCGCTTCAGGCCTATCCTGATGACGACGGTCGCCGCCATATTCGGCGCATTGCCCCTCATGTTCGGCACCGGCACGGGCTCGGAGCTGCGGCATCCGCTGGGCGTGACCATTGTCGGCGGCCTGCTGGTCAGCCAGGTGCTGACCCTGTTCACGACGCCGGTCATCTACCTGGCCTTTGATCGGATCGCCAAGCGCCTGAGCCGCAGATCCGAGGCCGGCGATACGCAGGGGACTCTGGTAGACCAGCCGACGTGAACATCTCCGCGCCATTCATCGCCCGACCGGTGGCCACCATCCTGTTGACTTTCGGGGTGGCGCTGGCTGGCGGTACCGCATTCAATCTTCTGCCGATTGCGCCGCTGCCGAAAATTGACGTCCCCGCCGTCTTCGTCTCCGCCAATCTGCCGGGCGCCAGTCCGGAGGTGATGGCGGCGACCGTAGCCACGCCGCTGGAACGGCACCTGGGCGCCATCGCGGACGTGGATGACATGACCTCCACCAGCAATGTCGGCAGCACCAATATCCAGCTGACTTTTGGTATCGACCGGGACATCGACGGCGCCGCCCGGGACGTGCAGGCCGCGATCGAAGCGGCGCACGCGGACCTGCCCTCTGCCCTGACCCGCAATCCGTCGTATCGGAAGGTCAACAGCTCGCAGTCGCCGATCCTGACCCTGGCGCTGACGTCGGATGTCCTGACACAGGGCCAGATCTACGACGCGGCGGACGCGGTGATCTCCCAGCGCCTGTCGCAGATCAACGATGTGGGCACCGTCAACATCAATGGCAGTGCCCTGCCTGCGGTGCGGGTCGAGATCAATCCGCTGTCACTGTCCAAGTACGGCATCGGCCTGCAGGATGTCGCAGCCGCCATCTCCAATGCCAACGCCAACGCGCCCAAGGGGGCCATCGACTCGAAGGGCCGGCATTACCAGATCTATACCAATGACAATGCGCGCACCGCTGACCAGTACCGGGACCTGATCATCGCCAGCCGCAATGGCGGCTTCATCCGCCTGAAGGATGTGGCGCAGGTATTGGACAAGGAGGATGGTGCCACGGAGAACCGGCGCACCTATGGAATTTACAATGGCAAGGCCGCGGTCACCGTCCAGGTGTACCAGCAGCCGGGCGCCAATATCATCGCCGTGGTCGACGCGGTGAAAAAGGAACTGCCGGAGCTCAAGGCCGACATCGATCAGAAGATCGACATGGAGATCATCCAGGACCGCTCCATCACTATTCGCGGCTCCCTGCACCAGGTCGAGCAGACCTTGGTCATTGCGGTGCTGATGGTCATCCTGGTCGTCTATATTTTCCTGAACAGTGTCCGCGCGGCGCTGATTCCGGCGGTCGTCGTGCCCGTCTCGTTGCTGGGCACCTTCGGCATCATGTACCTGGCCGGGTTCAGCCTGGATAACTTCTCCTTGATGTCCATGACCATCGCCACAGGATTTGTGGTGGACGATGCCATCGTGGTGATGGAAAACATCACCCGCCACATCGAGAACGGCATGAAGCCCATGCAGGCCGCCCTGGTGGGCGCACGTGAGGTCGGTTTCACCGTCATTTCCATGAGCCTGTCACTGGTCGCGGTATTCCTGCCATTCCAGTTCCTCGGCGGCATCATCGGCCGCCTGTTCACGGAATTCTCGGTCACGCTGTCAGTGGCGATCCTGATCTCGCTGGTGATCTCCCTGACCACGACACCCATGATGTGCGCGCGCCTCCTGGGGCACGACCGCCACAAGAAGCCCAATGCCTTCGCACGCGGTTTCAGTTCCTCGTTCGAGTCCTTGCGCCAGGGCTATGAGCGCACGCTGGGATTCGCTCTCGATCATCCGCTCCTGGTGATGCTGTCGCTGCTGGCGACAATAGTGCTGAACGTCTACCTGTACACGGCGATACCTGCCGGCTTCTTCCCCCAGCAGGACACCGGCCAGCTGCAAGGCGGCATGCGTGGGGACCCCATGGCGTCCTTCGCGATGATCAAGCGCAAGCTGCAGCAGGTCACGAAAATCATCCAGCAGGATCCCGCAGTGGACAGCGTTGCCGGGGCGGTGGGCGGTGGCGGCTTCGGCGGCAACGCCAGCGCCCAGTTCAATGTCACCCTCAAACCTCTCTCCCAGCGCAAGGCATCCGCTGACCAGGTGATCGCGCGACTGCGTCCCAAGCTCGACAAAGTCGACGGCGTCAGGACCTTCCTGCAGGCCGTGCAGGATCTGGGCAACGGCGGTGGCGGCCGCGCGGCCAATTCCGAGTACCAGTACACACTACTGGGCGATAATCTTACTGAGCTGCGCGACTGGTCCCAGAAACTGAAGGTTGCGCTGCAGGATGTGCCGGAAGTGACGGACGTGGACACTGACCTGCAGCCCGGCGGCCTGCAGACCGATCTCATCGTGGACCGGGACGCCGCCGCACGCCTGGGCTTGAACGAAAGCATCATCGACAGCGACTTGGGCAACTCCTTCACCCAGGCGTTGAC